>NZ_JBVJPM010000003.1:0-664200 GCF_055582645.1 Streptomyces sp. NPDC107517
CAGGTTTCCGCTCCGGCCTTTCGGCTTTTCGCGTTTCCCTTTCCGGCGGTTCCGACTCTATCAGATCCTTTCGGGCCTGACTCCCAGTCAGCGGGAGTTTGTCTTTGCGGCCGTTGGGCCGTTCCGACGAGTGAGACTTTAGCGGAGTCCTGCCTCCCGAGCTAATCGGGGGTGTTCTTTCGAACGCGGATTCCTCATTTCGCAAAAACACATGAAAACGTGCCGTGGCGCATCTCGGAGAGACACGACATCGATCGTTGAATGGTTCTAGCGGAATGGCCACCCGGGGACCGGTCAGGAACCGGAGCTCACGTCGGGCAACTCGGAGAACACTACGTATCGGGCCCAGGAGTGTCAACTTCACGCCTGTGACGGCTACTCTTGGGCTCGTGACTACGCATGCGCACACCCAGCAGTGGTGGGCCGCCTGACGGCGGCCGGCACAAGCATGCACCCAACGGCCGCCGCTTCGGCGGCCGTTCTTGTTTCTCCCTCCTGGAGACCACGGACCCGGCAGCCGGGCAGCGGCGGTCCTGACCAGGAGGTGGAGTGATGACGCGAATCTTCAGCGGGGTCAAGCCGACCGGGCATCTGACGCTGGGGAACTATCTGGGCGCCGTACGTCAGTGGGCAGAAGTCGATCAACACAGAGCTGACGCGCTGTTCAGCGTTGTCGATCTGCACGCGCTGACCGTGGACCACGATCCCGGGCGGGTGCACCGGCTCAGTAAGCAGGCGGCGACGCTGCTTCTTGCCTCGGGGCTCGATCCCGAGGTGTGCACCGTGTTCGTACAGAGTCATGTGGACGAGCACGCCCGGCTGTCCTATCTCCTCGAGTGCGTCGCCACGGACGGCGAGATGCGACGGATGATCCAGTACAAGGAGAAGTCCGCGCGCGAGCGGGAGCGGGGCGGGAGCGTCCGGCTGTCGCTGCTCACGTACCCCGTGCTGATGGCGGCGGACATCCTCGCCTATGGGGCGGACGAGGTTCCGGTGGGTGATGACCAGACGCAGCACGTCGAGCTCACCCGGGATCTCGCGGTGCGGTTCAACCAGCGGTACGGGCACACCTTCGTGGTGCCGCGGGCGACGCCGCCCGCGGTGGCGGCGCGGGTCATGGACCTCCAGGACCCGACTTCCAAGATGGGGAAGTCGCACGACAACGGCGCCGGGATCGTCTATCTCCTCGACGAGCCGGACGTCGTGCGCAAGAAGATCCTGCGGGCGGTGACGGACAGCGGCACGGAGGTCGAGTACGACCGCGAGGCCAAGCCCGGGGTGTCGAATCTGCTGGAGATTCTGGCCGCTTGTGAGGGTGGGAACCCGGAGGGCCTGAGCGGTGTATATGAGTCGTATGGCGCGCTGAAGAAGGCGACCGCGGAGGCCGTGGTGGAGCTTCTGGCGCCCCTGCAGAAAAGGCACAAGGAGCTGGTTGCGGATACCGCGTATGTAGAGGAGGTGTTGCGGCGGGGTGCTGAGCGTGCGAGGGAGATGGCGAAGCCAACCGTGGACGCCGCCTACCGGGCGGTCGGGCTGCTTCCCGCTTCCTAAGCGTCCCTATATAGGGGCGCCCTGAGGAGGGCCCTCCTCAGGGCGGGTGTTCTTAGGAGTGGGTGACGGGCCGCTGGGCGAATGAGGCCCGGTAGGAGCGTGGGCTGGTGGCGAGGCGCGATGCGAAGTGCTGGCGCATCGTGACCTCGCTGCCGAAGCCCGCGCGGCGTGCGACTTCGGGCATGGGGAGGTCGGTGCGTTCGAGCAGTTTCTGCGCTGCCGCCATGCGCTGGTCCAGGAGCCAGCGCAGCGGGGTGGTGCCGGTCGCTGCGGTGAAGTGACGGGCGAAGGAGCGCGGGGACATGCCGGCGCGAGCGGCGAGGCCGGCGACGGTGAGCGATTCGTGGAGGTGCTGGAGTGCGTATGCGCGTACGGAGGTGAGCGCATCGGCGTCGCGGTCGTCTCGTGGCGTGGGGTGCTCGATGAACTGGGCCTGCGTTCCGGTGCGGAAGGGGGCCGTGACCATCGATCGGGCGATGGTGGCGGCGGTCTCCGCGCCATGGGTCCTGCGGACGAGGTGCAGGCAGAGATCGATGCCGGCGGCTGTGCCTGCGGCGGTCCAGATGTTGTCGTCCTCGATGAAGAGGGCGTCGGGTTCGACGGTGACCAGGGGGTGATGGGCGCGGAGCAGGTCGACGAGGTTCCAGTGGGTGATCGCGCGGCGGCCGTCGAGTAGGCCGGCCTGGGCGAGTGTGAAGGCACCACCGCAGAGAGCAGCGATGGTGACGCCGCGGGCGTGGGCCCGGCGCAGGGACTCGAGGACCGGTTCGGGCGCGGGGGTGAGGTGGTCGTCGAGGCCGGGGACGACGAGGAGATCGTTGGCGGGCGCGAGGCGTGTCAGCCAGGTGAGGGTGCGATCGGGGGTGAGCGTGAGTCCGCCTCGCATGGGGACGGGCGTGCGGTCCTCGGCGACGCGGCGCAGATCGAAGGCAGGGACGCCGCGGTCGGTGCGGTCGGTGCCCCAGACCTCGGTGATGACGGAGACGTCGAAGGCCCGGATGCCGGGGAAGGTGAGGAGGGCGATGCGCTGGGTGGGGTGCGGGGGTGAGTGCGGGTCTGCGTGCGGCACGGTGGCAGTAAATCATCGATCGCTGTCTTCTGTACCTCTGGGGCGAGCGCGGTCCGGGCGGGAGCATCGTGGCCATGGAGATCGCAGAGAACGCAGCGCTGATCGTGGTGGACGTGCAGAAGGGGTTCGAGGAGGAGGGGACCTGGGGACCGCGGAACAACCCTGAGGCTGACGAGAACATCGCGTCACTGATCGACGCGTGGCAGTCGACGGGGCGGCCGGTCGTCTTCGTGCGGCACGACTCGCCGAAGCCGGAGTCGCCGTTGCGGCCGGGGTATGCCGGGAACGGCTTCAAGGAGTACGTGGAGGAGCGGCGTGGGAAGGGGGACGGAGCGGAGCTCCTGGTGACGAAGTCCGTGAACTCGGCGTTCTACGGGACGCCGGACCTGGACGCGTGGCTCAGGGCGGCCGGCATCGGGCAGTTCGTGGTGGCCGGGATCCAGACCAACATGTGCGCGGAGACAACGGCGCGGATGGGCGGCAATCTGGGGTACGAGGTGCTGTTCGCTCTGGACGCGACGTACACCTTCGACCTGGAAGGCCCGTTCGGCTGGCACCGCACAGCGGAGGAGCTGGCACAGGCCTCGGCGGTCACACTCCACGGGGGCGGCTTCGCCCGGGTGGTCTCGACGACGGAGGTCGTGGCTTGGGCGGGTGCGCTTTGCGTGTGACGGTCGGGCGTGGGCGCCTCGGGCGTGAGGGGTCGGGCGCAGCACCTCGTACGTGACGGGTCAGGCGCGGCGCCTCGCCTGTGACGGGTCAGGCGCAACGCCTCGCCTGTGACAGTTCAGGCGCGGGTGCGGGATCCGTGCCGGTGAGGATCGGTGCCGGTGAGGATCCGTGCCGGTGAGGATCCGTGCCGGTGAGGATCGGTGCCGGTGAGGATCCGTGCCGGTGAGGATCCGTGCCGGTGAGGATCGGTGCCGGTGAGGATCCGTGCCGGGTGGCGTGGTGCCGGCGGGGGCCGTCGCGCCGGTGCGGGTCAGTGCCGTAACAGTGCCGGTGCCGGCCGGGCCCCCGTCGCACCGGTACAGGTCAGTGCCATGACAGTGCCGGTACCGGCCGGGGCGCCGTCGCACCGGTACAGGTCAGTGCCGTAACAGTGCCGGTACCGGCCGGGGGCGCCGTCGCGCCGGTGCAGGTCACTGCAGTAACGGTGCGGCCGTCGCCGTGCCCGTGTGATTCTTCGCGTCAGTGGTTCGCGGGAGCGAGGGGCGGCAGGGCTGGTGCTGCGGGTCTCTCCACTGTCGAGCCAGTGGTTCGCGGGAGCGAGGGGCAGCCGGGGTGGTGCTGCGGGTCTCTCCACTGGGGTTGCACCGCTGCGAGAACGGTCGGCGATTGCCTGTGGAGTGGCCGGGCGAATGGCGTCTTTTGAGACACCCCGTCGGCTTGCGCTCGCTCCCGGTCCACGGGCCGATCGTCGGGTGTCTGGGATGGGACCAGTTTCTGCGGCCGGCTGTCTCGCGGTCCGCCGTTGTGCTGGGTGCCACGGCCGGACGTCTCGTGGCGCGGGGGTTGATGAGTGCGGTTGTTACCTTCTGCGCCGCATCGTTGCCGACCCGACGGCCGCGGAGCGTACGGCAGTGAGCCACGCGGGTGGGGCCGCGCGGCGAGTTCGTTCAACTACCTGGCCCACAAGTCTTTTTAACGATGTAAGTCCTGTGCTGTGATGAGCGCCATCGCTGAGGCCGTCCCAGGAGACAACGATGTCAACTCTGTCTGAAGAGCGCCCCCGTCCCGATCACGGGAACACCGACGTCCCCCGCCCCGAGTACCCCCGCCCCGGCTTCGTCCGGGACGAGTGGCTCACTCTCAACGGCACCTGGCAGTTCGCCTTCGACCCGGGAGACAGCGGGCTCGAACGCGGCCTGGTGCACGCCGAGCTGTCCGAGCGGATCACGGTCCCCTTCTGCCCGGAGTCGGAGCTGTCGGGCATCGGGGACACCGACTTCCACCAGGCCGTCTGGTACCGCCGCACGGTCCGGATCCCCGAGGACTGGCGGGGCCGGCGTCCCGTTCTGCACTTCGGGGCCGTCGACCACGACGCCACCGTGTGGGTGAACGGACGTGAAGTGGCCCGCCACAGCGGCGGGTTCACCTCTTTCAGCGCCGACCTCGGCGGTGTGGTGAGCGCGGGCGACGAGGCCGTCGTCGTCGTACGCGCCAGGGACTCCCGGCAGGGCCCGCAGGCCCGCGGCAAGCAGTCCGACCAGTACGCCAACTACAGCTGCCACTACACCCGCACGACCGGAATCTGGCAGTCCGTGTGGCTGGAGCCGGTGGCCGACACTCATCTGGGGCGGCCCCGCATCACGCCGGACCTCGCCGCCGGCTGCTTCCACCTCGAACTTCCCCTGTCCGGCAGCCGCGCGGGCCATCGCATCCGGGCCCGGCTCACCGACGAGCAGGGCACCGTGGTCGAGGCCTCGGTCGCGGCCCACCTCGATCTCGCGCCGCGCCTCGTGCTGCCCGTCCCGGAGGAGCGCCGCAGGACCTGGTCGCCCGAGGACCCGCACCTGTACGAGATCCACCTCGACGTGGTGAACGGCTCCGGCACCGTGGTCGACAGTGCCCGCTGCACCGCGGGGCTGCGCTCGGTCACCATCGAGGGCAAGCGGATCCTGCTCAACGGCAAGCCGGTCTTCCAGCGCCTCGTCCTCGACCAGGGCTGGTACCCGGACGGTCTGATGACGGCGCCCGACGACGCCGCGCTGGTCCGCGACATCGAGCTGTCGCTCGCCGCCGGGTTCAACGGGGCCCGCCTGCACCAGAAGGTCTTCGAGGAGCGCTTCCTCCACCACGCGGACCGCCTGGGCTATCTGGTGTGGGGCGAGTTCGGCGACTGGGGCGCGAGCAGCGGCCCGCTGAGCGGCGACAACCAGCAGCAGACCGTCGGCTTCGCCGCCCAGTGGCTGGAGGCCGTCGAGCGGGACTACTCGCACCCCTCGATCATCGGCTGGTGCCCGCTCAACGAGACCCGTCAGCAGCTCCACGACCGGCACACCACGCTCGACGACGCGACCCGTGCGATGTTCCTCGCCACCAAGGCCGCCGACACCTCGCGCCCGGTGCTCGACGCCTCCGGCTACTCCCACCGCGTGGACGAGACGGACGTCTATGACTCGCACTGCTACGAGCAGGACCCCGAAGCCTTCCGGGAGCTGATGGCGGGGCTCGACAAGAACGCGCCGTTCATCAATCCGCAGGACGAGCCGGGCGAGATCGAATGGTCGGTGCCGTACCGCGGACAGCCTTATTTCTGCAGCGAGTTCGGCGGGATCTGGTGGAACCCGGAGGAGGCCGCGGCGGCGGGCGGTGAGGACCGGGACGCCTCGTGGGGATACGGGCAGCGGCCCCGGGACGAGGAGGAGTTCCAGCAGCGCTTCGCCGGTCTGACCGGGGTGCTCCTCGACGACCCGGACATGTTCGGCTACTGCTACACCCAGCTCACCGACGTGTTCCAGGAGCAGAACGGCGTCTACCGCTTCGACCGCTCCGTCAAGCTCGACGTCGAGCGGGTCCGTGCCGCCCAACTGCGCCCGGCCGCCATCGAGTCGGACACCGAGGGGGCGGCGTGATGGCCGTCTCCCGCAGGAACCTGCTGCGTGGCGCCCTGTTCGGATCCGCCGCGGCCGCGACGGCCCCGGCGCTGAGCGCGTGCGGCTCGATCGCCACCGCGAGCACGAACGCCATCGAGTACTGGAACCCCTTCACCGGCGGTGACGGCGGCCTGATGAAGCAGATGGTCAGCGCCGTCGAGGGCAGGGTTCCCGACCTGAAGGTGACCACGACGGTCCTGGACTGGGGCCAGTCGTACTACACCAAGCTGGCGATGGCCTCGGCCGGCGGCCGCGCGCCCGACGTCGCGATCATGCACGTGTCGCGGTTCGCCGGGTACGCGCCGGGCGGGCTGCTCGACCCCTGGGACATGGATCTGTTCCGGGAGTTCGGGGTGACCCTGGACCAGGTCAACCCGGTCACGGCCAAGCGTGGCCGGTACGACGGCGGCCAGTACGCGCTGCCGCTCGACACCCACCCCTTCGTCGTCTTCTACGACAAGGAGGTGATGGACAAGGCGGGCCTGGTCGACAGCGACGGCAAGCTCCTCCCCTTCGGCGGCCCGGAAGGCTATCTGGAGGCCGCGAAGAAGCTCCGCTCCGTCAACAAGGGCGGTCTCGGGCCGGTGTACGGCCACGTCAACGACGCCGCGCAGAACTGGCGGATGTTCTGGTCCCTGTACAAGCAGACGGGCGCCGAGTTCGACCTGTCCGGCAAGAAGACCCGCCTCGACAAGGACACGGCCGTCGAGGCCGTCACCTTCATGCAGAAGCTGGTCGCACCCCAGTGCCGGACCATGGACCCGGCCACGTCGGTGGGTTCATTCGCCTCCCGCAAGGCTCCGCTGATCTTCACCGGCGAGTGGGACTCCGCCGCGTTCCGCCAGATCAAGGGCATCGAGCTGGGCGCCGCCCCGTTCCCCCAGATCTACGACAGCCCCGCGGGCTGGGCCGACGCCCACATGTTCGTGCTGCCGCACCAGGACAACCCCGACAAGGAGCGGCGGCGCACCACGCACCGTCTGGTCGCCGAACTGTTCAAGGCCAGCTTCACCTGGGCCCAGGCAGGACACATCCCCGGCTACCTGCCGGTCGTCGAGTCGCAGAAGTACCGGCACCTGGAGCCGCAGATCGAGTACGCGGCCGCCGCGAAGACCCCCGCGCTCGACCCGCCCGCCTGGTTCATGGGGGCCGGCGCGGACTCGCAGGTCCAGATGTGCCAGGCGATGCAGACCGCCCTTGTGGGCGCCGACTCCGCGTCCGCCGCCGTCGACAAGATGGTCAAGGCGCTCGACTTCTACCTCGGCAAGCCCAACCCGGCCTGAGCCGCACGAGAGGAATCATTGTCATGAGTACATGGCAGGCTCGCGGCGGCCGCACCGCCCGCCGCTCGCTCGGCGGCCGCGCATCGGGGCCGCTGTTCGTCGCCCCGTTCCTGGTGGCCTTCGCGCTCTTCCTGGTGATCCCGCTCGTCTACGGCCTGTGGATGAGCTTCACCAACTCCAGCCTCACCGGGCACGGGGACTCCACGTTCGTCGGCTTCGGCAACTACGCCGAGGCCCTCACCGACCCGAAGATGTGGGAGACGATCGGCCACACCGTGCTCTTCACGGTCATGTCCACCGTCCCGCTCGTCGTCTTCGCCCTGGTCATGGCGCTCCTCGTACACGCGGGACTGCCCGGCCAGTGGCTGTGGCGGCTCTCCTTCTTCGCGCCGTATCTCCTTACCAGCGCCGTGGTCTGGCAGGTCGGGCTCCTGCTGTTCCAGACGGACTCCGGCATGCTCAACACCTTCCTCAAGGCGATCGGCCTGGACGGCGTCGGCTGGCTGGTGGAGGAGCGCTACGCGATGTGGTCGGTGGTCCTGATCACCGTCTGGTGGACCGTCGGCTTCAACTTCCTGCTGTACCTGGCCGCGCTGCAGTCCGTGCCCGACCAGCTCTACGAAGCCGCCGCGATCGACGGCGCCGGTGCCTGGCGGCGCCTGTGGTCCATCACCATCCCCCAGCTCCACCGCACGACCGCGCTGATCACGGTGCTGCAGGTGCTGGCCTCGCTCAAGGTGTTCGACCAGATCTTCCTGCTCACCAAGGGCGGCCCGGACGGCTCCACCCGGCCGGTCCTCGAGTACATCTTCGACACCGGGTTCACCGGCTACCGGCTCGGCTACGCAGCCGCCATGTCGTACATCTTCTTCGCCCTGCTGCTGATCCTCTCCATCGGGCAGCTCAAGTTCTTCTCGCGCAAGGAGGCGTGACGATGACTGCCGACACTCTGATCCGCCCGAAGGCCCGGCCGGCGCGCGGGACCGAGAGCCGCGCGCGGATCCGCCGCAGCACCCGGCCGCAGCAGGTACTGGGCTCGGGGATCGGCGCCAAGGTGGGCGCCTGGGCCGCGCTCGGGCTGATGGCCCTGATGTGGCTGGCGCCCATCGCCTGGGCGCTGGTGACCTCGCTCAAGACGGAACCCGACGCGACCTCCGTCGGGGACGGCTGGATACCGGAGCACGGCTTCACGGCCGCCGCCTACGGCAAGATATTCAGCCAGGGCAATATCCCCACGTGGGCGCTGAACAGCTTCTTCGTGGCGGCGATGGTCACGGTGCTGACCGTCGCGGTGTCCGCGCTCGCGGCGTACGGGTTCTCGCGCACGCTCTTCAGGGGCCGGCGGCTGCTGTTCGCCGCGACCATCGCGTCGATCATGGTGCCGCCGCAGATCCTGATCGTGCCGCTGTTCCGCGAGATGCTCTCGCTGAACCTCGTGGACACCTACGCCGGCATGATCCTGCCGCAGGTCGTGGCGCCGCCGATGGTCTACATCCTGAAGAGGTTCTTCGACGCCATCCCGCGTGAGCTGGAGGAGGCGGCCCGGCTCGACGGGGCGAGCAACGCCCGGGTGTTCCTCAGCGTCGTCCTGCCGCTGTCCCGGCCGATCCTGTCCGCCGTGGCGATCTTCGTGTTCATCGGCGCCTGGAACAACTTCCTGTGGCCGTTCATCAGCACGAGCGACAAGTCCCTGATGACGCTGCCCGTGGGCCTGGCGACGGTCAAGGACTCCTACGGGCTGCAGTACGCGCAGCTGGCCGCCTCCGGGCTGCTCGCTTCCGTGCCGCTCATCCTGGTCTTCATGATTTTCCAGCGCCAGATGGTGAAGTCCGTGGCCACGACGGGGCTCGGAGGTCAGTAGGTGCCGCGACGCGAACCGCCCGGCCTGACCGGCAGCACTGCCGGTCAGGCCGGGCGGTTCCATGTCGCCTGCCCCTCAGCGGATCGCCCGGCGCAGCCTGTTCGCGATGTCCGCGTTCTCCTCCGCGGTGGGTGCGAGCACCCCGTTCTCCGTCATCAGGGCGTGGTACTGCTGCTGCTCGTAGGGCACGCCCGGCGGCAGCCCGGCGATGTGCCAGTGCAGATGGCTGTTGCCCTGCCCGCTGCCCAGTGACAGCAGGTACGTCCGCTCCGGCGCGAAGACCGCCTCCACCGCCAGCGCCACCCTGCGCACCACGAGCATCAGCCTGCCGTACGCCGCCTCGTCCAGGTCCCGGACGACGTGCTCGATGTGCGCCTTCGGCGCGACCAGCACCTTGCCCGGCAGGGTCGGGTACCTGTCCAGATAGGCCACGTGCGCGTCGTCCTCGTAGACCGTCTCGTGCCGGTAGTCCGGGTCACCCGCGAGGTAGGCGCAGATGTAGCAGGGCCCGGTGCGCGTCCGGGCGACGTATGCGTCGAGGTCCATGGCCTCGCGTTCCATCGGGCTCACCCTTCCTCGGGAAGCCGCGCCGTGATGGCCTGCTCCAGCTCCGTCATCGTGCGGCCGAAGGCGGCCCGCAGGTCGACGTCGTAACGGTGCGCCAGGATCAGCACGGACCACAGGCAGTCGGCCAGTTCGTGCTCGAGCGCCTGCCGCCCGCCGGGCATCTCCCGGGCGCCCTCCTCGGCCATCACCAGTTTGGCGAGGTCTCCGACGTCGCCCATGAAACCGAGCATGAACTCCTCCCGGGTCCACACCCGTCCGCGTTCGTGCAGGTTCAGCCGGTCGTACAGGTCGTGGATCCGTCGTGCCCGCTGCAGCAGCTCGTCGAGCTCGGCCACAGACACCTCCTGCTCATCGGGGTCTCGTGCTCATCGGGCTCTAGTGACGGTGCGTGGCGTCCGCGTGCCGGGGGTCCGCCGGGTGTTCGTAGCCGGGCATGAGGGTCACCGATGCGGCGTGGCGGCGTTCCAGCCACAGCACGAAGTGGCGGTCGGCGGCCGCCTGGTGGAGTTCTTGCTCGATGGCGGGACGCTCCGCTTCGTAGGGGCCGGGGTGCAGGTCACGGTTGCGGGCGTAGTAGTCGCGGACGGCGGGCTCCGGTACGGCGACGCCGGCGGTGACCCGCTCGCGTACCGCGGGGGCCACCGGCAGCGACGTCAGGACCGCCGCCGCCACGCCGCCCATCCGCAGGGCGTCGACCAGGCTCAACCCGCCCTCGGCGGGCGGTCGAGGCGGCAGGTCCAGCGCCGCCGCCTCCGCTTCGACGACCGCCTCGTACGTCATGACCTGGACCACCCAGCGGCGCAGGTTGCGTGCGTCCGCCGTTCCCGGGCGGGGCAGGCGGGGCGCCAGGGGACCGCGCCGGAGTGTCGCCACCCGGGCCTCCACCTCGGCCTCGGTGAAGGTCCGGTCACCGGCCCGGGCGGCGATGTGGGTGTGCGTCACGGGACGACCTCGATCTCGACCGCCTCGGTGTAGTGCAGACAGCCCGCGGCGGCCAGTTTGACGACCGCCCACCAGCGGCCGGGCCGGGTGCCGGCGGGGACGGACACCGGGAAGCTCAGCGTGTGCTCACCCCGCGCCGGGACCTCCGCGCCCGTGTTCCAGTGCGGGAACAGCTCGAAGGTCTGCCAGGGGCTGATGAGCTGGGCCTGCACGTGGACGGGAGTACGGGCGTCCGACGTGACCTGCACGTCGAGCGTTCCCGCCTCGCCCGCGGCCAGCCGCAGCGCCGTCGTCCGGAGCGTCACCGCGGGCTCGGCAGCCGGCGCCTCGCCGATCAGGACGCGGGTCACGTCCTCGAAGGTCTGCCCGTCGTACGTCGTGCGCGCCCGCAGCCAGTACGTTCCCTCTTCCGCCGACGGGGGTGGCGTGACGCGCATCTCGCGGGCGAGGTGGCCGCCCGGTTCGAGGTCGTACGGCACCGCTGTCGTGTCCGCCGACCAGCCCTCCGGGAGCAGGAGCCGGACCTCTCCGGCAGTGGACGCGTCCGTGAGGCCGGAGGCCACGGTGAGCGTGACGTCGCCCGCGCCGTGCAGCACCGGCGGGTGCAGGTGGACGGCCACGGGCAGGTTCCCGGTCGGGGCCGGGCCGGTGTTGTGCAGCCAGTAGCGGGTGAACACCGGCTGGTCCGGCTCGTGGCCGGGCTCCACCCCGCCGCGCGCCCGTGGGAGCCGGGCCACGACCGTGGCGATGTCCATGCCGCCGAGGTCGACGGTGAGCCCGGCGAGCGGGGTCTGCGGCTGCTCCAGCAGGGTGGCGCGGTGGGCCTCGGTGAGGGGGAGGTCCGTGGCCACAGCGGCCTGGACCGGCCGGCCGGTCGCCTCGTAGAGACGCATCGTCAATCCCGTCACGGGCCCCGGCAGTTCACCCTCGGCCAGGGGGTTCCCCGTCGGCTTGAGCGCGCTGAGGACGACCTGGCCCGCCGGTTCCACCGCGAGGAACGACCGCTCCTCCGGCCGGCCCTCGCCCTCGCCACGTACCGCGCGCAGCGGGTGGTTGACGTCGTGGGCACGCGGGACCACGTTCTGCGCGCGCCAGTCGCCCGGCCCGGCCATCAGCGTGTAGTCGAAGGAGTGGGTCCAGTGCTGCTGCTGGAACGTGGAGCCGTCCGGGTGCGTGCGCCGCGGCGGGTCGATCCACACGCCGGACGGCCAGCCGGTGCAGGAGCGCATCAGCGACAGGTGCAGGGCGCCGCCGGAGTCCACCGCGAAGCCGGGAACGCCCTGGTTGACGAGGGCGACGGTGTAGTCGTCGAGCGGCGGTTCGGTGAGCGGGCCGCCGTGCGCGACCTCGATCGTCGCGTCGTCCAGGTCGGCGACCAGGTCGTCCACCGCGCCCTCACCGGCCACGACGAGCACCGGCAGCGCGTGCGCGGCGCGCAGATCGGCGCCCGGCACCCACACCTTCTCCAGCGAACTGTCGGCCGGGACCCACAGGCGGGCCCGGCCGGTCGCCGCGAGCTGCGCGGCGAACGCGTCGGCGTACTCCCCCGTCAGCACCTCGGCGGTGAACGGGTTCTCGTCCGGGCCACCGATCGCGATGCGCACGTCGGGGAGGTTGGAGTCCACGGCGAGGTCGCCGTAGCGGGCGCCGGGCGCGGCCGAGCAGGTGCTGGTCACGCCCGCCTTCACCAGGGCGACGGCGAGGTCCTTGGCGCCGGCGCCGTCGGGCGTGACGATCTCGGCGATGCCGAGGGCACGGTCCCCGTCGGGGAGCCGGACGCGTGCGGTGGACGACAGGGCGAACCAGTTGTTCGCCGGGTTGTCGAGGGTCCAGGGATGCTCCGCCGAGTCGACGTCGATCAGACCGAAACCGCGCCCGATGACGGCGTTCGCGACCTCGCTGACCGGCAGTGCGCCGGGCACCCGCACCGGCCACCGCAGCCGCAACAGCCGGTCGGCCCCGTCGAACGCGTCGATGTGCGTGACGCCGTCGAGACGGTCGACGCCGTGCCAGAGCGTGAGGGTCTGCGTGTACCGCACGGGGCCGACCGTGCCGGTCACCGTGATCCGCTCGCCGAGGGCGCTCGTCTCGGTCCGCACGGTTGTGGCGGGCGCGGACGCCGAGCCCGTCACGGCGCCGTTCGGCACGAGGTGCCAGGGGCCCTCGTGGTAGCGGGGGTGCGCCGGGTACTCCTCGTAGACCAGGAGTTCGTTGCCTACGCGGCCGGCCTGGAGCAGTTCGCGGCCCTCGACGGTCAGCCGGGAGACGCAGCCGCCGCGTCGCGGGTCCACTTCGAGGACGTGTGTGGAGTTCGTGATGCGGGTCGTGCCCTCGGGCGACGGCGTCCAGTGCGATGCCGTGCGGGAGGGGCGGGGACGGAAGGTGCGGTAGCCGAGCGGCGGGACGTCGGCGGCGAGGAAGACCACGTCGGCCTCGGCGAGCGAGCCGTCCTCGTGGTGGCGCGCGTGCTCCAGGACGAGCGGCGTGCCGTCCGCCAGCTCCCAGCCGTCGAAGCCGGGTCCGGGGTGGGCGAGGCGGATGCGGACGAGGTCGGTGCGCGGCCACACCGACGGGTTGAAGACGGTCACCGTGTCCTCGGCGGCGGGGCCGAGCCGGCGCAGCGAGACGTCGAGGACCTCGCGCCCGGTGTCGTACGCCTCCCGCCAGCTGGTGAGCAGGTCGAGGTAGACCTGGTCGGACTCGGAGCCGGTGATCGCGTCGTGGTGCGCGCCGTACGCGAGCTGCCGCCACGCCTTGTCGATGCGGGCGTGCGGGTAGTCCGCGCCCGTCTCGACGGAGGCGAGGGCGGCGAACGTCTCGGCCTCCGTGAGCAGCGACTCGGCCGCGCGCTGCGCCTGCTTGGTGTCGATGAACGACACGTCCTTGCCGGTGTAGACCGGGTTCATGTCCCGGGTCTGCGGCGAGGGTTCGGTCAGCTCGCCGCGTACCGCCGCGAAGAACTCGCTCGGCAGGGCGCACTTCAGGCGCGGCCAGGTGTAGCGGGCGGCGAAGTCCCGGTG
This sequence comes from Streptomyces sp. NPDC107517, assembly GCF_055582645.1. NCBI lineage: Bacteria > Bacillati > Actinomycetota > Actinomycetes > Kitasatosporales > Streptomycetaceae > Streptomyces > Streptomyces sp. NPDC107517. The sequence continues at coordinate 13,893 of NZ_JBVJPM010000003.1, forward strand.
GATCTCGGTGACCCAGCGGTTGGGCGGGGTGTAGTCGGTGCCGACGGGGAGGAGCAGGTTGCGGGTCGCGGCGACGTTCTTCATCAGCCGGTACAGCTCCAGGACCGCGTCCTCCGCCTCGGCGAGGCTGGTGGCGGAGTCCATCCACCAGCCGGCGCTGTAGTGCGCCGGCATGTAGTGGGTGAGGACGCCGCGGCCGCTGGGCGAGAGCCACTCGAACTCGGCGGGGAACTGCATCGTCGACGGGTCGCCCCAGCCGTCCTGCTCCCGGTCGCGGTCGGTGAGCATCGGGCCCCACTGGTGATGCGGGCCGCGTGCCCACGACGACGAGGTGAGCCCGGCGTCGGCGGCGAGCCCGGGGAACTGCGGGTCGTGCCCGAACACGTCCAGCTGCCAGGCCGTCTGCGGGTCGCCGCCCATGACGCCGCGCTGGAAACCGATGCCGTACACGAGGTTGCGGACGGTCGACTCGGCGGAGGTGAGGTTCGTGTTGGGCTCGTTGTAGGTGCCGCCCATCAGCTCGACGCGGCCCTCGCGCAGCAGGCGGCGCAGATGGGCGCGGTCGCCGGGGTGCGCGTCCCAGTACGGCTTGAGGTAGTCGACCTCGGCCAGCACGAACCGGTAGTCGGGGTCGCGGCGCGCGGTCTGCAGGTGCAGCCGCATCAGCTCGAAGCCGGTGTACTGCCAGTCGATACGGAACTGCTGCGCCGTGTCGCCGGCGTCGTCCCAGGTCGTGGTGTACGCGGCCTGCGTGTTCCACCACACCGGGTCGTAGTGGAAGTGCGGCACCATCCACACCGTCCAGCCCGGCTCCGCCACGGTCAGTTCGGCGTGTGCCACCTGGTCGCCGGCGGTCACCGTGAGGGGGACGACGGTGCCGGGCGCGGCGTCGCAGCGCACCCCGATCTCCACGGGCCTGCCCGGCTCCCCCGCCGCGCCCTCGCCGTGGGCACCGGGGCCGCTGACGACGACCGGGGCGGGCTCGCTGAGCTCGACCCGGACGACCTGCAGGGGGTGGTCAGCGGGACCGACGAACAGGTCGGTCGGCTCGACACCGATGATGCGCACCGTGCTATCCCTTCACCGATCCGGCCATGTTGAACGAGCCGGAGAGGTACTTGTTGACGAGGACGTAGAGCAGGACGGCCGGCGTGGTGTAGATGACGGAGAACGCCGCCAGCTGCCCGTACGCCACCTGGCCGTACTGAGAGAAGAACGAGTAGATGGTGACCGCGGCAGGCTGCTTCTCGGGGGTGTCGAGCAGCACGAACGGGACGAAGAAGTTGCCCCACTGGCCGACGAACACGAAGATCGCGACGACCGCGACGCCCGGCGCCATCAGGGGTGCCACCACGCGGCGCAGTGACTGGACCCAGCCCGCGCCGTCCACCCAGGCGGCCTCCTCCAGACTGACCGGCACGCCGTCCATGAAGTTCTTCATCATCCAGATGGCGAACGGCAGCGCGCTGGCCGTCAGGAACAGCACCATCGCCGGGACGGAGCCGTACAGCTGGAAGCGGAAGAACATCGCGTAGACCGGCACCATGATCGCGGTGAGCGGCAGGCCCGTGGAGAACAGCAGCGTGAGCATGAAGTGCCGTTTGTAGCGCAGCCGGTAGCGCGAGAGCGGGTAGGCGGCGAGGCCGGAGACGACGACCGTGAGCAGGGCCGTGGAGCCGGAGATGATCACGGAGTTGAGCAGCGGCCCGTACACCGTGTCCCAGTTCAGGACGGCCCGGAAGTTGGTGAGCGAGAAGGAGAAGGACGGCTCGGCCGCCGGGGAGGAGCCGGGCTGCACGGAGGAGAGCAGCACCCACACGAACGGGCCGAGGAAGCAGAGCGTGATCAGCACGATCACGGCGTGCGACGCGGTGCGCGCGCCCCAGCGGGTCATCAGTCCTCCACCTTGATCAGCCGCAGGTACACCAGCGAGAGCAGCGCGCCGAACAGGAGCATCACCAGGGCGATGGCGCTGCCGTAGCCGACCTCGAAGTACTTGAACGCCTGCTCGTACATGTACAGCGGCGTGGTCTGGCTCTCCTCGCCCGGGCCGCCGCCGGTCAGGGCGTAGATCAGGCCGAAGCTCGCGAGGGTCTGCAGCGTGGTCAGCATCAGGTTGGAGAGCACGGAGCGCTGGATCAGCGGCAGGGTGACGCTGAAGAAGGTGCGGCCGGTGGAGGCGCCGTCGACCTTCGCGGCTTCCAGCACGTCACGGGGCACCTCCGACAGGGCCGCCGAGTAGACGAGCATGGAGAACGCGGTGCCGCGCCAGGTGTTGGCGAGGATCACGGCGAGCATCGGCGCGGAGACCAGCCACTCCTGGTGCACGCCGAGCACCGAGTTGAGCGTGCCCTTCTCGTCGAGGAACGAGAACCAGCAGGCGGCGGCGACGACTTCGGGGACGACCCAGGCCGCGATGACGACACCGTTCACCACGCCCCGGACGACCCGGTTCTTGCCGCGGAGCACCAGGGCGATCAGCAGGCCGAGCACGTTCTGGCCGAGGACGGCCGAGAACAGGACGAAGACCAGGGTGCGCACCAGCGAGCCGGTGAACGCCTCGTCACCGAAGAGCCTGGTGAAGTTGTCCAGGCCGATGAAGTGCGAGTTCACGGAGGCCGACCCGGTGAGGGTCTCGTTGGTGAAGGCGATCCAGACGCTCCACAGGACCGGCCCCACCATGAAGACCGCGATCAGGACCAGGGCCGGCGCGAGCGGCAGGAGCCACCGCAGCGAGCGGCGGCCCGGCGACGGCTGCGGCGTCTTCGCCGGGGTGCGCGTCGCCGGGGCGGAGGCGGTCATCGTCATGAGGTCGAGACAACGTTGTCCGCACCGACGATCCGGCTCACTTCCTGGGCGTAGCGCTTCGCCGCGTCCGCCGGGGAGCTGCTTCCGGTGGTGACCGCCTCCATCGCCTCCTGGATCTGCGCGGAGACCTTCGGGTACTGCTCGTAGGCGGGCCGGTAGTGGGTGTACTTCGCGAGGTCCGTCCAGAACTCGATCGAGGGGTCGCTCTTGAGGTACGCCGGGTCGGACGCCACGTCCTTGCGGACGGCGAGGTCGCCGGAGCCCTCGGAGTACATGGCCGCGTTCTTCTTGTTCAGCGCCACCGTGATGAAGTCGAAGCCCTTCTGCTTGAGCTTGCTGTACGAGCTGACCGCCATGACCCAGCCGCCCGACATGCTGACGGCCCCCGGTGCCTCGCCGCCCTGCGTGGGCATCGGGACCCAGCCCATCTTGTCGGTCCACTCCGGCCACGGGTGCGGTCCGGCCGGCTTCCAGGAGCCGGAGATCCAGCCGCCGTCCAGGCTGATGCCGAGCTTGCCCGCGGGGAACCACTCGAACAGCGCCTTGTCGGCGAGCTTGGCGTTGAGGGCGTCGGCCTTCTTGGGCCCGAGGTCCTCGCGGTAGACCGCGTCGATGAACTTCAGGGAGTCGGTGATTCCCTTGCTCCGCGCCACCCACTTGCCGTGGTCGAAGAGGGTGCCGCCGGGAGTGCCGTACAGAAGCATCTCGAAGCCCTGCATGGTGGCGCCCTCGCCGTGGATCTTCGCGGAGTACATGCAGAACGGGGTGACGCCGCGCACCTTGCGCTTGATGGTGCGGGCCGCGTCGAGGATGTCGTCCCAGGTCTTGGGGGCCCAGTTCTCGGGCAGTCCCGCTGACTTGAAGACGTCCTTGTTGTACCAGAGGCCGCGGTTGTCGGTGGAGATCGGGACGCCGTACGTCTTGCCGTCCAGGCCACGGGCCGCCTGGCGCAGCGACGCGGGGAACTGCTCCTGCCAGTCGGGCCACTTGGCGAGGTAGGAGTCCAGCGGGGCCAGCTTCTTGGCCGCGACGTCGGCGTTGACCTGGAAGGTGTCGTGGAAGTAGACGTCGGGGGCGGAGCCGGGCGAGCGGTTCAGGAGGGCGAGCTTGGTGTAGTAGTCCTCGCTGCTGCCCTGGACCGGTGTCAGCTTGACGGTGACGCCCTTGTGCGCGGCCTCGTACTCCTTCTTGGCCTCCTTCAGCATCTTCTCCAGGTGCGGCCAGGTCTTCTCCACGCGGTAGAGGACCTCGAGCTCACCCGGCTTGCGGCCGGACCCGCTGCCGCAGCCCGAGACGGCGGCGGTGGCCGCGGCGGCGAAGGAGGCGGCAAGGAGGGTGCGTCTGTTCAACTCATGCTCCCGGTGACCGAGTTACAACGATGGAAAGCCAAGTGCGGCGCAACGTAGATCAGGTGGAGCAAGGCCGTCAACACTTGGGACGTCATTGCCGGTCAGTAGCAAGGAAGTTGGTCCACCGCGGCAGAAATCTGCGCGCACCCCATGGACAACAGGCCTCGACCGGCTTACTTTCGCCGACTGTTTACAACGATGTCAGGCTTTCGAGGAGCAGTGATCGTCGATGGTGTCACGAAGAAATCTCCTGCAGGCGGGCGGCGCGGTCCTGGCAGCCGGAAGTATCGGGATCTGTCTGCCGCAACAGGCAGGGGCTGCCGAGCGCGGCGCCGCGGCCCGTCTCCTGCCGTCCTTCGGCCGGGCCACCCGGCTCGACGTCGCCGACGTCAGCAAGCTGACCGGCAACGACCAACTGCTGCTGACGACCCTGCAGGGCATCGTCAACCGGCGCAGCCCACGCCTCTACTTCAACTTCGACAGCGGCGAGGTCGATCTGCGCTGGCTCGACGGCACCGGCGCGAAGGCCACCCACCACGCCGACGCCCTGGACCTGGTCGGCCGCTACCGCGACGAGGTGCGCGGCGCCGTCCTCATCGACCCCGACGTGCCGGACTCGGTGAACGTCGCCACCACGCTCGCCGGGCTCCACGGCGCCGTCGCCGCCACCGCCGAACAGGCGAAGACCCACGGCCTGAAGACCGTCACCGACCTGCGCGGCCGCTTCGACGCCGACGACGTCCTGGCCACCTACCGCTGGCAGCTCGACCACCTCTTCCCGCACTGCAGCCACGCCCTGCTGGCCGGCCTGCCCCCGAGCCGGACCGTCAACGTGGCCGGCATCAAGTGGCGCGAGGTCGCCCGGGAGACCGAGCGGATCCGCGACATCTCCAACCGCAAGGTGCGCACGCTCGACCTCAGCCCGGAACTCGGCGGCGACAACGATGTCTACCTCCGGTTCCAGGACTCCTTCGGGGACGACGGCTGGGGCGCGTCGGTCGCCTCCGTCACCGTGAAGGCGGACGGCAAGGACATCGCCTCGTTCACGCCGGGCACCGACGCCGAGAAGCCGTACCTGTTCGACGGTCTCAACTCCTCCATCGGGGACAAGTCGAACCGGTTCAGCGACGGCGGCGGCTACTTCGTCTACCACTTCACCGCGCCGGCCGGCGCCAAGGAACTCACGGTCGACGTCGACATGTGGAACCAGTACCTGGTCACCGCCGCCACCACCGCGCCCACCCGCGTCGAGCCCTTCCCGTACTTCCGGGACTACGTGGTGGCGAGCAAGGCCATGGTGCTGTGGCTGCCGCCGTCGGGCGACACCGGCAAGCTGCTGGACGAGACGTTCTCCCGGCTCGAACCGACCACCCCGTACACCGGCTGGTTCTCCAACGACGTGGCCGGTGAGTGGGGCGGCGTCGACCGCGCCTCGCAGCACGGCCTCCAGGTCGTGCCCGCCGACTTCTACATGAACGGGACGGTGCACGCGGGCACCGGGGCGAAGGTCTCCGACCGGGTGCGGCCCCGCCCGAAGGCCGAGCTCGAGAACCGCGTGTACGTGACGCTGACGGTCGGCGAGGGCGACAACGTCCAGTACTGCCAGCGCAGGATGCGGGACATCTGGGACGACCCGAAGCGCGGCACCGTCCCCGTGAACTGGACGGTGAGCCCGCTGCTCGCCGACATCGGACCGGCGCTCCTGGCGTACTACCAGCGGACCGCGACCGCCAACGACCTGCTCATCTCCGGCCCGTCCGGGGCGGGTTACACCTACCCCGGGTCCTGGCCCGAGGAGGCTCTGGACGCGTACACGGCACTCAGCGGCCGCTTCCTGCGCCGCACCGGCATGGACCTGGCCTACGCCTACAACCCCCGCAACACCGCGGGCGACGGCTGGATCCCGTTCGACGAGCGGGTCATGGCGTCCTACCGCAAGAACACGCCGGTGCGCGGCGTCATCCAGTCCTGGGAGACCGGCGACCTGCAGGTGCGGCCGGCCGGGATCCCGGTGATCGGCAACTTCTACCCGCAGGGGAAGGGCAAGGAGTTCCGCGACGCGCTTCTCAGGCACATCGAGGGGCGGGACACGTCGAAGCCGATGTTCATCGCCGCCGCGATCAACGCCTGGGACTGGACCCCGAGCGACATCGCGGACCTCGCCGCACTGCTGGAGGACCCCTTCGAGGTCGTCCGCGGTGACACGTTCTTCTCACTGATGGACCGCAGCGCCATGTGAGGGCTGCTCTCGCATCGCCTGTCCTTCTCCCTCCACCGCCGCCCGCGCCGTACTCGGGCGCGGGCGGCGGTGGAGGGCGCGGGGCCGTGGGTCAGCTGTTGCCGGAGGCCAGTTCTCGGCTGCGGTCCCGGGCGGCTTCCAGGGCGGCGATCAGGGCTGCCCGGACTCCGTGGTTCTCGAGTTCGCGGATGGCGTTGATGGTGGTGCCGGCGGGGGAGGTGACGTTCTCTCGGAGCTTGACGGGGTGTTCGCCGCTGTCGCGGAGCATCGTGGCGGCGCCGATCGCGGACTGGACGATCAGGTCGTGGGCCTTGTCGCGGGGGAGGCCGAGCAGGATTCCCGCGTCGGTCATGGCCTCGACCAGGTAGAAGAAGTACGCCGGGCCCGAGCCTGACAAGGCGGTACAGGCGTCCTGCTGGGACTCGGGCACGCGGAGCGTCTTGCCGACGGCGCCGAAGATCTCCTCGGCGTGGGCGAGGTGGGCGGCCGTGGCGTGGGAGCCGGCGGAGATGACGGACATGGCCTCGTCGACGAGGGCCGGCGTGTTCGTCATGACGCGCACGACGGGGGTGCCTTCGGGCAGGCGCTCCTCGAAGAAGGTGGTGGGGATGCCCGCCGCGCCACTGATGATCAGGCGGTCGGCGGGCAGGTGCGGGGCCAGTTCCGTCAGGAGCGTGCCCATGTCCTGGGGCTTGACCGTGAGGATCAGGGTGTCGGCCTGCTTGGCGGCTTCCGCATTGGTGACGGGGGTGACGCCGTAGCGGGTGCGGAGCTCTTCGGCGCGCTCCGGGCGGCGGGCCGTGACCAGGAGGTTGGCCGGGGCCCAGCCCGCTCGGATCATTCCGCTGAGCAGGGCCTCGCCGATCTTTCCGGTGCCGAGGACTGCGACGTGCTGCTGGGGCATGGAGGCCACCCTTCGGGGCGCGGGGTTCGGTGCGGTTGCGTCCGTCGGGGTCATCCTCGCATCGGCGGCGGTCAGGCCGTACGGCGGCGGAGAGTTGCGGCGCCGAGGGCCAGGACGAGGACGGCACAGCCGGCGACGACGGCCGCGTCGCGGATGAAGTCGGCGGTGAGGTCGGTGTGCCGGAGAACTTCGTTCATACCGTCGACGGCGTACGACATGGGGAGGACGTCGGAGATCCCTTCGAGGACGGGCTGCATCTTGTCGCGCGTGATGAACAGGCCGCACAGGAGCAGCTGGGGGAAGATCACCGCCGGCATGAACTGGACGGCCTGGAACTCGGAGGCCGCGAAGGCGGAGACGAAGAGGCCGAGGGCGGTGCCGAGCAGGGCGTCGAGGAGGGCGACCAGGAGCAGGAGCCAGGCGGAGCCGGTGACGTCGAGGCCGAGGCCCCACAGGGCGAGGGCCGTCGCCAGGACGGACTGGACGACCGCGAGGGCGCCGAAGGCGAGGGCGTAACCGGCGATGAGGTCACCCTTGCCGAGAGGCATCGCGAGGAGGCGTTCGAGGGTGCCCGAGGTGCGTTCACGCAGGGTGGCGATGGACGTGACCAGGAACATCGTGATGAGCGGGAAGATGCCGAGGAGGGAGGCACCGATGGAGTCGAAGGTGCCGGGGATGCCGTCGAAGACGTAGCGGAGCAGGAAGAGCATCACGCACGGGACGAGCAGCATCAGGGCGATGGAGCGCGGGTCGTGGCGGAGCTGGCGCAGGACTCGGGCTGCGGTGGCGAAGGTGCGGGCTGCGTTCATCGGGGGCTCCGCTGGAGGGTGTCGGCCTGGTCGACGAGGTGGAGGAAGGCGTCTTCGACGGTGACGGCGCCGGTGGCGGCCCGCAGGGCGTCGGGGCTGTCGTCGGCGAGGATCTCGCCTTCACGCATGAGGAGGAGGCGGTGGCAGCGTTCGGCCTCGTCCATCACGTGGGAGGAGACGAGGAGCGTGGCGCCACGCTCGGCGGCGATGGAGTGGAAGAGGTTCCACAGATCGCGGCGCAGGACGGGGTCCAGGCCGACGGTCGGTTCGTCGAGGACGAGGAGTTCGGGGGTGCCGAGGAGGGCGACGGCGAGGGAGACGCGGCTGAGCTGGCCGCCCGAGAGGTTGCCCGCCAGGGCGTCGGCGTGGGAGGTCAGGTCCACTTCGGCGATGACACGGGCGACGTCGTCGCGGCGGTGGGAGGCGGCGGCGCGGCCGGGCTGGAGTACCGCCGAGAAGTAGTCCAGGTTCTGGCGGACCGTCAGGTCGGCGTACACCGAGGGGGCTTGGGTGACGTATCCGATGCGGGAGCGGAGTTCCGCCGAGCCCGCCGGGTGACCGAGGACGGTGAGCGTGCCGGTGACCTTGGCCTGGGTTCCGACGATCGCGCGCATGAGCGTGGACTTGCCGCAGCCCGAGGGGCCGAGGAGACCGGTGATCTGACCTCGGGGGACGGTGAAGTCCAGGGCGTGCAGGACGGGGCGGGGGCCTCGGACGACGGTGAGGCCGGCGGCGTGCACGGCGGCCGCCGGGGGTTCCGGCGAAGCTGCGGGAGAGGGAAGGGGAGAGGGCTCCGGAGGGGATGACCCCTCGGGGTTATTCATCATGCGATGAATATTCACCCGATGAGGCCGGGCCGTCAAGCGTCTTGGGGGCGCATTGGCGGCGCCGGCGCTCGCGGGGCTCCTGGTGCACGCGGGCTGCACGCCGGTGCCGGTACGGGAGTTGGTGCCGGTACGGGAGTCGGTGCCGGTACGGGAGTCGGTGCCGGTACGGGAGTCGGCGAAGACGGCGTGGGACATCAGCCACGTACAGGTCCGGACCGAGGACCGGGGGCGGCCGGGCTGGTCTACGGGTGGCCGGCAACGCCACGTCTCTGCGGCTGCCGAAACTGCTCGCCGCGCTGGAGGCGTTGCCTGCCGACCGGGACGTGCGGCTGGAGCTGGACGGGCCGAGGCATCTCGGTCACGCGTGCGCCACGGCGTCGGTGGGGTGGGTGGCGGGGCGGGCGCGGACGACGGTGTCGTGAGGTCCGTAGGTGCGGCGGCGGCCGGTGTCGCGAGAGGGGTGGATCAGGTGCGGACGGCCACCAGGAGTTCGACCACGTAGGTCTCCTCCACCGTGCCGTCCGGGAAGAGCTCGCGCAGGCGGGTGCGCTCCTCGGTGAGGAATGCCTGCGCGTCGCCCTCTTCGAGGACGAGGAACGCCGAGTGGCTGCCGATGTTGGCGAGGTGCGTGTCCAGCGGGACGTGCCGGCTCCACCGCACATGGCGCAGCGTGACCTCGCCCCGGCCCGGCAGGCCCGCGAGGCCCGACAGTTCGATGGCGCGGGCCTCGTCGGGGCGCTGCCTGGCGCCCGTCTCCACGCCCACGTGGCGCGCGATGCGCTCGTGCTGCGCGGCGATCCACGGGACGTCGAGAGCAACGGTGTTCCACCACAGCGCGAGCGCGCCGCCCGGGCGCAGGACCCGCATCGCCTCGGGGGCCGAGCGGGCCGGCTCGGTCCAGTGCCACGACTGGGCGTAGGTGAGGAAATCGAGGGAGGCGTCGGCGAGCGGGAGGGCGTTGCCGTCGCCCCGCACGATCGGCACACCCGGCAGCGCCCGACGGAACTCGACCGCCATGCCCTCGCCCGGTTCGACGGCGACCACGCGGGCGCCGCGCGCGTGCAGGAGGGCGGTCGAGATGCCGGTGCCCGCGCCCACGTCGGCCACGCGGGCGCCGGCGAGGGGCCGTCCGGCGGCTTCCTCGACGGCGTCGAGGAGGGCGGGCGGGTAGGACGGGCGGTTCGCGGCGTACTGGGCGGCGGCGATGTTGAACGAGTGGGCGCGCGAGGCGGTGGTCATGCCGACATCCTGTCCTGCGCGGGGGACTCTCGTCAGTACGTGGTGCGCGGCCCGGACGGCGCCTCGTCGCCCGTCCGTGCGTGGGGGCTGTGCTTGCGCCTGGGGGTGTCAGCCCTTGCGCTTCTTCTTCGACGGGTTGCCGGTGCGGCGGGTGCCGCGGCGTTCGTACTGTTCGCGGGCGGTCGCGTACTCCTGCCTGCGCAGTTTCTCGCCCGGGGCCTCGGAGAAGCAGCGCAGGCAGTAGGCGAGCAGCACGCCGACGAAGCCGATCGACATGAAGCCGCGCAGGGACGCCTGCGCCTCGGGGTCCGGGCGCTTGGAGAAGCCGTCCCACGTGCGGCGGAAGGCGAGAGCGCTGCAGATCGCGAACATCAGGACGACGAGTACGTTCACGAAGGAGCCGACGTCGGCGATGGCCAGGCCCTCGTACGCGAAGCGCAGCACGAAACAGCCGGCTGCCGCGCCGACGAGCGCGCCCGCGGCGACCGCGGCCCTGCGCCAGGTGTAGCCGCCGTCGTGCTCGACCCAGGTCCTGCCGAAGAAACGGATCTCCTCGGGCTGGGGGCCTGCGGGGATGCCGCCGGCTGCTCCCTGGGTCTCGGGGGCGGGGCTGGGGGTGCCGGATTCGTCGCTCACAGGTCGATTATGGCGGGCTCCGGCGGCGGCTTCGGGTTCGGAGGCCGGGCTCGGGTGGGGCTCGGGCGGCGCCAAGGCGGGTCCGCGGGTCCGGTGGACTGTCAGCCCCCTCCCCTACATTGCCCGTATGACGGATTACGTACTGATCGCGGGGGCGTGGCTCGGGGCGTGGGCGTGGGACGACGTGGTGCCGGACCTGTGCGCGGCGGGGCATGGCGCGCACGCCGTGACGCTCACCGGGGTCGGCGACAAGCAGGGCGTTCCGGCGGGGCAGAAGACCCATGTCCAGGACATCGTCGACGAGGTGGCACGCCTCGGACTGCGCGATGTCGTGCTGGTCGGGCACAGCTACTCGGGCATCCCGGCCGGTCAGGCCGCCGAGCGGATCGGTGACCGGCTGAGGCGCGTGGTGTTCGTCGACTCGAATGTTCCGGCGGACGGGGAGTCCTTCGTGTCCTCGTGGTGGCAGGGGCCGGCGGCGCTGGAGGCCGTACTCGCCGCGAACGACGGTCACTGGCCGCCGCTGACCGCGCCCGAGTTCGAGGGGCAGGGGCTCGACGGTGCGCAGATCGCGCGGATCGTGAGCGGGGCCACGCCGCACCCGGGGGCGTCCCTGTCGGAGCCGGCCGCGCTGTCCCGCCCGCTGGGCGAGCTGCCGGCGACGTACATCAAGTGCCTGCTCGACGGACCCGAGCCCAGTGATGACGTGGCCGGGCTTCTGCGCGGCGAGGGCTGGCGGCTGCGGGAGATGGACACGGGGCACTGGCCGATGTTCTCCCGGCCGCGGGAGCTGGCGCGGATTCTTCTTGAGGAGGCCGGGGACACGCAGCGGTAGCCAGGCCGGCCGGGGGGCGGGAGCCGGAGGCCCCCGCCCGCCATCCGCTACGCGCAGCGCGGAGCCACGTAACCGTCGTTGCCCGTCTTCACATACGCGTCCGACACGTACTGACCATTGGCGATGTTGTCCCAGAGGTTCGTCGTGCCGTATGTGCCGCTGATGCTCTCGCCCGGCTTCTGGCAGTTGATCGGCACCCGGGCGCCGAGCGGCAGGACCTTGACCAGCTGGTAGTGGGTGCCGGGGCCGCTGCGTACCTTCAGGCGGACTCCGGGGGCGACCGGGTAGCGGATGGCGAGCGCGTCGGCGCTCAACTCCTCCGCGGTGCCCCCGGCCTCATCCGCCGCGATGCCCTCGACCGTTCCCGCGCCGTCCTCAACAGCCATGTCGTTCTCCCCCGTTGATCACTCTGACGTCTCCGACGTCTCTGAACACGCGTACGTGCCGCGCGACCCGCGCAGGCTAGCAAGCCCCTCCGACATCGCACGCATCATCGACTAGGCTCCGTGCGTCGCGCTTGCGGACACAGACACGGGGGTGGGCGATGCCGCCGCTGCGCAGCACCGGGCCGGGCCGGGAAGCGGAACATCCTGAGTACGCCGGGCAGTACCGTCTTGAGTCATGCCTCGGCGCGGGCGGCATGGGTGTGGTGCACCTGGCGACGTCCGCTTCGGGACTGCGTCTCGCCATCAAGGTCGTCCATGCCGAGTACGCGGCGGATCCCGAGTTCAGGGCCCGTTTCCGGCAAGAGGTCAATGCCGCGCGAAGGGTCAGCGGCGCCTTCACCGCGCCGGTGGTCGACGCCGATCCGAATGCCGGACTGCCCTGGATGGCCACGCTGTTCATCCCCGGCGACACACTCGCCGAGCGGGTGAAGCGGAACGGCGCGCTGGCGTCCGACGAGGTACGCAGGCTGGGCGCGGGGCTCGCCGAGGCGCTGCGCGACATCCACCGCGTCGGCGTCGTGCACCGCGACCTCAAGCCGAGCAACGTCCTCCTCGCCGCCGACGGCCCGAAAGTCATCGACTTCGGCATCTCCCGCCCGGCGGACAGTGATCTGCGCACCGAGACGGGGAAGTTGATCGGCTCGCCGCCGTTCATGGCGCCCGAGCAGTTCCAGCGGCCGCGTGAAGTGGGGCCCGCCGCGGATGTGTTCGCCATGGGCGCCGTGCTGGCCCACGCGGCGACGGGGCGCGGGCCCTTCGACTCGAACAGCCCGTACATCGTCGCCTACCAGGTCGTCCACAACGAGCCGGACCTGGCGGGGGTGCCCGAGGACCTCGCGCCGTTGATCAGGCGTTGCCTCGCGAAGGAACCCGGGCAGCGGCCTCTGCCCGCCGAGATCATGGAGGCGCTGCGGCAGCCTTTCCCGGCCGGGACGGGAAGCGGGACCGGTGCCGGGGCAGCGGGTTCCGGCGCCGGCGCGTTCATACCCGCCCAGCGGCGCCCGAGCGGGCAGCGGGACGCGGACTGGCAGCCGGACCCGGACGGCGGACGTGAGCAGGGCACCCAGTGGACCCGTCGGATCCGCCGCCAGGACCGGCCCGCGCCCACCTCCACACCGACCGGCCAGGACTCCCCCGCGTCCCGGGCGGACCAGCCCACCCACCCGCGGCCGAGCGAACGAGCCACACCGAAGTCACCGCGGCACCGCCGCCGCTGGGCACTGACTGCGGGAGCCGTACTCGCGCTGGCAGCGGTCGGCGCAGGCATCGCGCTGAACACGGCGGACGGCGGCGGGACCGGCTCCGGCGGAACGGCCGCGCGGCAAGCCGGATCCTTCGAGCCCTGGCACAAGAACCTCGGTGGAGCGAGCGGCACCGCCCCGGCGTGCGCCTCCGGGCCAGGCGCCCTCTACTGCGTCAGCGGCGACGGCAGAACAACGCGGCTCGACCCGCTGAACGGCCACGTCGTGTGGGCCTCGGCCGCGCCCCGCGAGCGACACCCCTCCGGCACGACCGCGCAGCGGTCCGCCCCGGCTGCGCCCACGCTGTCCGGAGGACTGCTGCACCTGGTCGACGACGGCCGGATCAGGGCACTGGATCCCCGTACGGGCGAGAAGCGTTGGGGCGTCGACGCGTCCGCGTACGAGGCCGTGGAGCACGGCGCGGACACGACGCTGCTGATCGGATCGGGCGGTACCGTGCGCGCCCTGGACAGCGCGACCGGCCAGCCGCGGTGGACGAAGCGCGTCGGAGGCCTCGGCACCCAGTGGATCGCCGGACCGGGCGGCGACGGCGGCTTCTTCGCCGTCACGGCGTCCGCCGACGGAGGCACCACGTCGGTCAGCGCGATCGACGCCCACGGCGGCGCCGTGCGGTGGACCGTCCGGACAGCGGGCAGCCTCAGCCCCTTCGGCGCATCGGACGGAGCCGTGTACCTGCTGTCCACCGACACGGACCTCCTGGTGGACGCCGTCGTACGGCTCGACACCGGCGACCGGACCGCACACCGCATCCCCCTGACGACGCCCGCGGACCAGGCCGAGGCCACGGAGAGCGGCGGCATCGCCTACGTCTACGGGGCCGGCGGCTCACTCGTCGCCGTCGACACCACGGCGACGAGGCCGCAGGACGCGGTCAGTTGGCGTCTGGAGACCTCGGTCAGCCGCCCCTCGCGGCCCGTCGTGTCGGACCGGTCGCTCTACCTCACCGCCCCCGACGGCCGCCTCCTCGCCACCGACGCCCGCACCGGCAAGCCCCTGGGCCAGACGCGGCCCCGGCTCGGGAGTGAACCCGGGCGGGTGGTCGGGGAACTGCCCGCGCCCGTCGTGGGTGAGGGCGGACGCGTCTACGGGAGTGCGCCGGACGGGAGTGTGTTCGGGGTGGACGGGCGGGCGCCCGGGCGCTGGTGACGTGGGCCGGGGCGACACTCAGGTCAGGCACAGTCGCCGTGCGGACCTGAGGACAGCCGCCTTACGGACATGAGCCCGCCCGGCAGCGAAATCGCCGCCGGGCGGGCTCACATCAGCATCGGAGTCGGTACCGGTACGGCCACCGGGCTGCCGGCTCAGACAGAGTCACGCCACCGCCTCAATCCGGCGGCGGCCGGTCCTCAGCCCAGCTTCGAGACGTCCCGCACCGCGCCCTTGTCCGCGCTCGTGGCCATCGCGGCGTATGCGCGCAGCGCCGCCGAGACCTTGCGTTCCCGGGCGGCCGGGGCGTAGACGCCGTTCAGGGCCTCGCGGCGGGTGGCCAGCTCCGCGTCGGGGACGAGGAGTTCGATCGAGCGGTTCGGGATGTCGATGCGGATGCGGTCGCCGTCCTGGACGAGGGCGATCGTGCCGCCGGACGCCGCCTCGGGCGAGGCGTGGCCGATGGACAGGCCCGACGTGCCTCCGGAGAAGCGGCCGTCCGTGATCAGGGCGCAGGTCTTGCCGAGGCCGCGGCCCTTCAGGAACGACGTCGGATAGAGCATCTCCTGCATGCCGGGGCCGCCCTTGGGGCCCTCGTAGCGGATGACCACGACGTCGCCGTGCGTGATCTCCTTCTTGAGGATCTTGTCGACGGCCTCCTCCTGCGATTCGCAGACGACCGCCGGACCTTCGAAGGTCCAGATCGACTCGTCGACGCCCGCCGTCTTCACGACGCAGCCGTCGACCGCCAGGTTGCCCTTGAGGACCGCCAGGCCGCCGTCCTGCGAGTACGCGTGCTCGGCGGACCGGATGCAGCCGTTCTCGGCGTCCACGTCGAGCGCCTCCCAGCGCTCCGACTGGGAGAACGCCTCCGCCGAGCGGACGCAGCCGGGGGCCGCGTGCCACATCTCGACGGCCTCCGCGGACGGGGAGCCCCCGCGCACGTCCCACGTCTTCAGCCAGTCGGACAGCGACGGACTGTGGACGGAGTGGACGTCCTCGTTCAGGAGGCCGGCCCGGTACAGCTCGCCGAGGAGGGCGGGGATGCCGCCGGCGCGGTGCACGTCCTCCATGTAGTACGTGCGGTCCTTCGCCACGTTCGGCGCGACCTTGGCGAGGCACGGCACGCGGCGGGAGACCTCGTTGATCTCGTCCAGGCCGAAGGCGACGCCCGCCTCCTGCGCGGCGGCCAGCAGGTGCAGGATCGTGTTGGTGGAGCCGCCCATGGCGATGTCGAGGGCCATGGCGTTCTGGAAGGCGTCGAAGGTGGCGACGTTACGCGGCAGGACCGACTCGTCGTCCTCCTCGTAGTGGCGGCGCGTGATGTCCATGACGGTGCGGGCCGCGTTCTCGTACAGCGCCTTGCGGGCCGTGTGCGTCGCGAGGACCGAGCCGTTGCCGGGGAGGGAGAGGCCGATGGCTTCCGTCAGGCAGTTCATGGAGTTGGCCGTGAACATGCCGGAACAGGAACCGCAGGTCGGACAGGCGTTCTCCTCGATACGGAGGATGTCCTCGTCCGAGATCTTGTCGTTCACGGCGTCGGAGATCGCGTCGACCAGGTCGAGCGTGCGGACGGTGCCGTCGACCAGGGTGGCGCGGCCGGACTCCATCGGGCCGCCGGAGACGAAGACCGTCGGGATGTTCAGGCGCAGGGCCGCCATCAGCATGCCGGGCGTGATCTTGTCGCAGTTCGAGATGCAGATCAGGGCGTCGGCGCAGTGCGCCTCGACCATGTACTCGACACTGTCCGCGATCAGGTCGCGGGAGGGGAGCGAGTAGAGCATGCCGCCGTGGCCCATCGCGATGCCGTCGTCGACGGCGATCGTGTTGAACTCGCGGGCGATGCCGCCCGCCGCCGTGATCGCTTCGGAGACGATGCGGCCGACCGGCTGCAGGTGGGTGTGGCCCGGAACGAACTCGGTGAACGAGTTGGCCACGGCGATGATCGGCTTCCGGCCGATGTCCGCACCGGGTACCCCGGAGGCGCGCATAAGGGCGCGCGCGCCCGCCATGTTGCGTCCATGGGTGACTGTGCGGGACCTCAGCTCGGGCATCGTCGCTCGCTCCTTCAAGGGCCCGCATACGGGCCCGTGCGGCAGATAGGGCTGCTATCGAGCCTACGCCGCCGATCCAGGATCCGGACAGGGCGTCCGGAATGCGGGACAAGCGTCTCGCTGTATGTCCCGTTCAGCCGGCCGAAGGCCTCGTCACTCCCCGGTCAGATGCCCCTGCACGACCGGCGCCACCCGCTCGACGATCCGCTCCATGTCGGCCGACACCAGCGGTTCCACCTTGATCACGTACCGCAGCATCGCGACCCCCACGAGCTGCGCCGCCGCCAGCTCCGCCCTGAGCTCGGCC
This sequence comes from Streptomyces sp. NPDC107517, assembly GCF_055582645.1. Lineage (NCBI taxonomy): Bacteria > Bacillati > Actinomycetota > Actinomycetes > Kitasatosporales > Streptomycetaceae > Streptomyces > Streptomyces sp. NPDC107517. The sequence continues at coordinate 30,754 of NZ_JBVJPM010000003.1, forward strand.
TCCTCGGACGGCAGGTCGAGCTGCCCGGCGATCTTCCGCAGCAGCTGTACGGCGATCAGGCGCCGGAAGACGGCCGCCGCGGTCTCGTTGTTCACGGCCGAGCGGACGATCGCGAGGAGCGGGGCGCGGGTCGCCGGGTTCTCCCACACGGAGAAGATGAAGCGGGTCAGACGCTCGCCGACGCCGTCCACCGGGCCGTCCGCGATGGCGGCCGGCGCGTTCAGGGCGGGAGCGAAGGCGACCTCGATGGACGCCTCGAAAACCTGCTCCTTCGTGCCGAAGTAGTGGTGCACCAGCGCCGCGTCCACGCCCGCCGCCTTGGCGATGCCGCGTACCGACGTCTTCTCGTAGCCGCGCTCGGAGAACTCCGCGCGGGCCGCCGCCAGGATGCGGTCGCGGGTCGCGGGGCCCGCCGCCTCCGTCTGTGTACGGGAGGGCCGCCCCCTGCGGCGTACGGGAGGAACGTCCGGGTCGGTCATGAGCGGGGGACCTGGACCGCCGACGCGAGGTGGAGCCGGGTGAAGGCGAGTGCCTCGGCGAGGTCGGCCTCACGTTCGGCGCTGGACATGGCGCGGCGGGTGTTGACCTCGATGACGACGTGCCCGTCGAAGCCGGTCAGTGCGAGGCGCTCCAGGAGCTCGGCGCAGGGCTGCGTGCCGCGGCCGGGGACCAGGTGCTCGTCCTTGCTGGAGCCGCCGCCGTCGGCGAGATGGACGTGGCCGAGGCGGTCGCCCATGCGGCCGATCATCGACATCGCGTCGGTGCGGGCCGTCGCGGTGTGGCTGAGGTCGATCGTGAAGTGCCGGTAGTCGTCCTTGGTGACGTCCCAGTCGGGGGCGTACGCGAGCATCTCGCGGTCACGGTAGCGCCAGGGGTACATGTTCTCGACAGCGAAGCGGACTTCCGTCTCGTCGGCCATGCGCCAGATGCCGTCGACGAAGTCGCGTGCGTACTGGCGCTGCCAGCGGAAGGGCGGGTGGACGACCACCGTGGACGCGCCGAGCTTCTCGGCCGCCGACTTCGCGCGCTGGAGCTTCGTCCACGGGTCGGTGGACCAGACGCGCTGCGTGATCAGCAGACAGGGCGCGTGCACGGCGAGGATCGGGACCTGGTGGTAGTCGGAGAGCCGGCGCAGGGCCTCGATGTCCTGGCTGACGGGGTCGGTCCAGACCATGATCTCGACGCCGTCGTAGCCCAGGCGTGCCGCGATCTCGAAGGCCGTCGCCGTCGACTCCGGATAGACCGAGGCCGTCGACAGGGCGACCTTCGCATCCGGGATGCGCACCACTGGTTCTGCCACGGAGACAGAGTACGGGCCCCGGCTGAGCCCCGGGGAGGCGGTCGGCGGGCGGGCACTGTGGGGTGCGCCTCAATCCGGGCGGCCCCGGCAGGCAGCCCCCGGCAGCGCCGGGAGAGAGCCATCGCGGCCCGGACGCCCGCGAACGAGTACCCCGGCCGCTGCCCCCGGTACGTCCCGTCAGACCACCGGCATGTGGTCGAGCCGCCTGAGGATCACGCCCTCCCGGAGCGCCCAGGGGCAGACCTCCAGGGTTTCCACCGCGAACAGGTCCATGGCGCCCTCGGCCACCAGCGCGCCCGCGAGCAGCTGCCCCGCTCGGCCGTCCGAGACCCCGGGGAGCTCGGCGAGCTCCGCCTCCGTCATCGCGGCGAGGCGCGGCACCCAGTCCTCCAGGGACTTGCGCTTCAGGTCCCGCTGGACGTATAGCCCCTCGGTGGAGCGGGCCGCTCCGGCCAGGCGCGCGAGCTGCTTGAACGTCTTGGACGTGGCGACGACGTGATCGGGTTTGCCGAAGCGCGCGAACTCCCCGACCGTGCGAGCGATCTGCGCCCGCACGTGCCGGCGCAGCGCCTTGATGTCCGCGGCGTCCGGCGGGTCGCCCGGCAGCCAGCCCGCCGTCAGGCGCCCCGCCCCGAGCGGCAGCGACACCGCGGCGTCGGGCTCCTCGTCGATACCGAACGCGATCTCGAGGGAGCCGCCGCCGATGTCCAGGACCAGCAGCTTCCCGGCCGACCAGCCGAACCAGCGGCGGGCCGCGAGGAAGGTGAGCCGGGCCTCCTCCTCGCCCGTGAGGACGCGCAGCTCGACGCCGGTGTCCTCCTTGACCCGGGCGAGGACCTCGTCGGCGTTGCTCGCCTCGCGCACGGCGGAGGTGGCGAAGGGGACGAGGTCCTCGACGCCCTTGTCCTCGGCCGCCTCCAGGGCGTCCCGCACGGTGGCGGTCAGCCGGGCCACACCGTCGGGGCCGATGGCGCCGCGGTCGTCGAGGAGCTGCGCGAGCCGCAGCTCCGCCTTGTGCGAGTGCGCGGGCAGCGGTCGCGCGCCCGGGTGTGCGTCCACCACAAGCAAGTGCACCGTGTTCGAACCCACGTCGAGGACACCGAGTCTCATATACGGAACGCTACTGCGCCTGGGGCGGGCGTCAGTCCCCGAGGGCACCGCAGCGCGCTTACCCTGGAACCGTGCCAAAGACGAACAAGGCCAATGCCGACAAGCGCGGTAAGAGCGACAAGGAAGCCAAGTCGGCCACTAAGCCGTCGAAGGCGCCGAAGTCAAAGGAATCAGGAACCAAGGGGTCACCGCTGAACGAGTCATCGGCGAAGACGGCATCTCCGAAGGGCTCGAAGCGGTCGTCCGCGAAGGGCTCGCCCGCAAAGGGCTCGGCGAAAGGTTCCGTCCCGGACGAGAAGGGTCTGGACTTCGCCCGCGCCTGGGTCGAGTTCCCCGACCCCGCGGACGACGAGCAGATCTTCCGCTGCGATCTGACGTGGCTGACCTCGCGCTGGAGCTGCATCTTCGGGAGCGGCTGCCAGGGCATCCAGGCGGGCCGCGCGGACGACGGCTGCTGCACGCTCGGCGCCCACTTCTCCGACGAGGACGACGAGAAGCGCGTGGCCGGCTTCGTGGCGCGGCTCACGCCCGACATCTGGCAGCACCACGAGGTCGGTACGCAGACGGGCTGGGTCTCCACGGACGAGGACGGCGAGCGCCAGACCCGCCCGTACAACGGCTCGTGCATCTTCCAGAACCGTCCCGGCTTCAAGGGCGGCGCGGGCTGCTCGCTGCACATCCTGGCGATCAAGGAAGGCCGCGAGCCCCTGGAGACCAAGCCGGACGTGTGCTGGCAGCTCCCGGTACGCCGGACCTACGAGTGGATCGACCGGCCCGACGACACCCGCGTGCTCCAGGTGTCCATCGGTGAGTACGACCGCCGTGGCTGGGGCCCGGGCGGCCACGACCTGCACTGGTGGTGCACCTCGGCGACGTCGGCCCACGGCGCGGGCGACCCGGTGTACGTCTCCTACCGGCCCGAGCTGACCGAGCTCATGGGCAAGGAGGGCTACGACCGCCTCGCCGAGCTGTGCGAGGAGCGCCTGGCCTCCCAGCTGCCGCTGCTCGCGCCGCACCCGGCGGATCCCCCCACCGCCTCCTAGCCCCCTGCCCCCTCCGGCCGGAGGCTAGCCGCCGCTCGGGCTCGCGCCGCCGCCGTCGCTCGGCGCCGGTGACGAGTCCGTGGGGGCCGACGCGCTCGGTGACGGCTCGGACGGCGTGGGGCTCTGGTCGGACGGCGTGGGGTCCGGGTCGGACGGGCCGGGGTCCGACGGTGTGGGGTCGGACGGCGTGGGGTCCGACGGGCCGGGGCCCGGGTTCCCCGTGTGCGACGGGCCGGGGCCCGGGGCCGAGGTGCCGGGCTGCGAGGGGCCCGATCTCCCGTGTCCCTCTATGGAGATGACGGCCCCGGAGGGGTCGATGCCGATGCGCGCCGACCAGTGACCGGCGGGCTCCCGGTCGTGATCGACGTACACCCGGATCGTGAACGACTCGCCGGGCCGCAGCGTTCCCGACGTGCTCGTCAGATACAGCCAGCTCGCTCCGGTGTGCGCGGACCAGTGGACCGGTGAACTCCCGGACGCCGTCAGCGTGATGAGGGTCGCGGAGCCGCTCGGCTGCGCCTCCACGGTGAGCCGGCCCGGACCCGAGCGCGAGGGTCCGCCGGGGCTGATGACCTCCACGGAGACGTCCGGGGAGCGGCTGCCCGCGGTGAAACGGGGGTCGGGGGTCGTGCGCGCGTTGCCCGCGTTCTCGTACGCGCCGTCCGCGCGGTTGCCGTCGAGCCCGCCCGGGTCGCCGGCCTCGCTCGCGCTGATCGAGCGCCCGTCCTGGCCCTCGCCCGTCTGCGGCGCTCCCCGGTACGCCGCCCACAGCGCCAGCACCGGAGCGGCCACGACGGTGGCGACGACCGTCGTCGTGACGGCACGCGCGCGTAGCCGGTCGCGGCGGGCGGCGCGGTCCTTGGGGTCCATCGGGAAGCCGCGCCGGTCGAAGCGGGGTGCCGCACCGCGCTGGGGGCCGTTGCCATGGGCCATCGCCCGGTGCAGGTCCGCGCGCGGGGCCGTCGCGAGGGGCAGGGCGGCCGGGGTGACCGTGGTGCCGGGCCAGGCGCCGGGGGTGGCGCGCTCGGCGGTGCGGCGGCAGCGGGGGCAGTCGTCGACGTGCCGGACCAGCTCGCGGCGCAGGGCGGAGCTCAGCAGCAGCTGGTTGTCCCCGGTGAGGCGGGCGACACTCGGGCAGGTGCCGGTCTCCACCACGGCCAGCGCGGCGCGGGTGCGTTCCACCTCGCAGGCGGCGGAGGCGAGCAGCTCGCGGGTGAGCGCCGGGTCCGTGCCCAGCGCGGCGGCGACCTCTCGGGGCGACAGCTGGTGGCGTACGGCCAGCTCCAGCGCCTCGCGCTGCTCGGGCGTCGTACCGGCCGCCTCCGGCCAGGCCAGGAGGGCCAGCTCTCGGCGGCGCTGCGCCTGGATCTCTTCGGAGGGGGTCTCTTCGGCGGGCGGGGTTTCGGGGTGAGGTCTGCCCGATGCGTGCGACCCCTGTCTGCGGCGCTTCGCCTCCGCGAGCGCCCGCAGGCAGGACCAGCGCGCGAGCGCGTACAGCCACGCCTTGCGGTCGCTCTCGGATTCGGGGCCGCGGGAGCCGCGGCGTTCGGCGAGCGCGAGGGCGTCGCCCAGCACCGCGAGGGCGTCGTCGTGATCGCACAGGACGGACAGGCAGTACGTGAACAGGCCGTCCAGATAAGGCTCGTAGCGCGATGTCGGGCGCTGGGGTACGGTCCGCGGCGCAGGTCGCCCGCGCCCGTCGCGGTGCGCCCGGTGTGCGCCGGTGGTCTGCGTGGGAGTTTCCGGCCTGCTGGTCATCACCCGTGCGACCGTAGGCGGATGGTGCCGCACCCTTCCTCCCCCTTGGGGACATTTAATCCGTACGGGTGAAACGATCCCTCAAAAGGGGACGGGAATACCAAATTCCGTACGTGGGAACATGCGCTCGACGCATTTTTGTGCGCCAGGGCGCACGGGCGCACACCCGGCGCGGGGCCTCCCCCGAGGGCGGCGAGTGCTCGTCTGCGGTGGTCGGCGCCGGGGTGTCAGTGGTCTCGGTTACGGTTCGGTGCATGGCTGCCCGTACGAAATCCGGCAAGGACCGGCCGTCCTACCGCTGCACCGAGTGCGGCTGGCAGACGGCGAAATGGCTGGGTCGCTGCGGCGAGTGCCAGGCGTGGGGGACGGTCGAGGAGTACGGCGCGCCCGCCGTACGGACGACCGCGCCCGGCCGGGTCACGACGTCCGCCGTCCCGATCGGCCAGGTCGACGGGCGGCAGGCCACCGCCCGCTCCACCGGCGTGCCCGAGCTCGACCGGGTCCTCGGCGGAGGCCTCGTCCCCGGCGCCGTCGTGCTGCTCGCCGGCGAGCCCGGCGTCGGCAAGTCCACCCTCCTTCTCGACGTCGCCGCCAAGGCCGCCAGCGACGAGCACCGCACGCTGTACGTCACCGGCGAGGAGTCGGCCGGCCAGGTCCGCCTGCGCGCCGACCGCATCAAGGCGATCGACGACCATCTGTATCTCGCCGCCGAGACCGATCTGTCCGCGGTCCTCGGCCACTTGGACGCCGTCAAGCCCAGCCTCCTGATCATGGACTCCGTACAGACCGTCGCCTCCCCCGAGATCGACGGCGCCCCCGGCGGAATGGCCCAGGTCCGCGAGGTCGCCGGCGCGCTGATCCGCGCCTCCAAGGACCGCGGCATGGCCACCCTCCTCGTGGGCCACGTCACCAAGGACGGCGCCATCGCCGGACCCCGCCTCCTCGAGCACCTCGTGGACGTCGTCCTCTCCTTCGAAGGCGACCGGCACGCGCGCCTGCGCCTCGTCCGCGGCGTGAAGAACCGGTACGGGACGACCGACGAGGTCGGCTGCTTCGAGCTCCACGACGAGGGCATCACCGGACTCGCCGACCCCAGCGGGCTGTTCCTCACCCGCCGCGACGAGCCCGTTCCCGGGACGTGCCTCACCGTCACCCTGGAAGGGCGGCGGCCTCTTGTCGCCGAGGTCCAGGCCCTCACCGTCGACTCCCAGATCCCGTCCCCCCGGCGTACGACGTCCGGTCTGGAGACCTCTCGCGTCTCGATGATGCTCGCCGTGCTCGAGCAGCGCGGGCGGATCAGCGCCCTGGGAAAGCGGGACATCTACTCCGCGACCGTCGGCGGCGTGAAGCTCTCCGAGCCCGCCGCGGACCTCGCCATCGCGCTCGCGCTCGCCAGCGCCGCCAGCGACACCCCGCTCCCCAAGAACCTCGTCGCGATCGGTGAAGTGGGCCTCGCGGGCGAGGTCAGACGGGTGACCGGCGTGCAGCGCCGGCTCGCCGAGGCGCACCGGCTCGGCTTCACCCACGCCCTCGTGCCGGGCGATCCCGGCAAGGTGCCTGCCGGTATGAAGGTCACCGAAGTCGCCGACATGGGGGACGCTCTGCGCGTGCTGCCCAGGAGCCGTCGCCGAGAGGCCCCACGGGAGACGGAGGAGCGCCGGTAGACTTTGCCCTGGTCTCGCCCGTGCGTACGAACCCTGGGCATTCAAGATCTGCAAGTTCCGCAGGATCTGCGACATCTGTGACATCTGCGATGTCTGCAATATCTGTGACATCTGCGACCGGAGGAGTGCAGTGGCAGCCAACGACCGGGCAGCAGCGCCCGGCAAGTCCGGCGGGAGCTCCGGCGCCGATGGGCTGATGCGCGCCTCACTGAGCGCCGTCGCGCCCGGTACGGCGCTGCGTGACGGCCTCGAACGAATCCTCCGCGGCAACACCGGCGGACTCATCGTTCTCGGCTGGGACAAGACCGTCGAGTCGATGTGCACCGGCGGATTCATCCTGGACGTCGAGTTCACCGCGACGCGCCTGCGCGAGCTGTGCAAGCTCGACGGCGGCATCGTCATCGACAAGGACATCACCAAGATCCTCCGGGCGGGCGTCCAGCTGGTGCCCGATCCCACGATCCCCACGGAGGAGACGGGCACGCGGCACCGCACGGCGGACCGCGTGAGCAAGCAGGTCAGCTTCCCCGTGGTCTCCGTGTCGCAGTCGATGCGGCTCATCGCCCTCTACGTGGACGGGCAGCGGCGCGTTCTCGAGGACTCGGCCGCGATTCTCTCCCGGGCGAATCAGGCGCTGGCGACCCTCGAGCGGTACAAGCTCCGCTTGGACGAGGTGGCCGGGACGCTCTCCGCGCTCGAGATCGAGGATCTCGTGACCGTGCGCGATGTGACGGCCGTTGCGCAGCGGCTGGAGATGGTGCGGCGCATCGCCACCGAGATCGCCGAGTATGTGGTGGAGCTCGGGACGGACGGGCGACTGCTCGCCCTTCAGCTCGACGAGCTGATCGCCGGCGTCGAGCCCGAGCGGGAGCTCGTCATTCGGGACTATGTGCCCGAGCCCACTGCCAAGCGGTCCCGGACCGTTGATGAGGCGCTGTCCGAGCTCGATGCGCTGACGCACGCCGAGCTTCTCGAACTGTCCACTGTGGCACGCGCGTTGGGGTACACCGGGTCTCCGGAGACCCTCGACTCGGCCATTTCGCCTCGTGGGTTCCGGCTGCTGGCGAAGGTGCCCCGGCTGCCCGGGGCGATCATTGACCGGCTTGTCGAGCACTTCGGCGGGTTGCAGAAGCTGCTCGCCGCCAGCGTCGATGATCTGCAGACCGTGGACGGCGTCGGGGAGGCTCGCGCCCGGAGCGTGCGGGAAGGGCTCTCGCGGCTGGCCGAGTCCTCGATCCTGGAGCGGTACGTCTAGGCTGCCGCCGGGCTGGGGTGCGGGGGTCTTCGCCGTTTCTTCGGGTGGGGCCCGTCGCCGTCTTGGGGGGCGGGGCGCAGCACCGTCTTCGGGGGCGGGAGCGGGGGCGCATCGCCGATCTTTCGCTGGGGGCGCATCGGGGCGCTTCTCGGCGACGACGCGGCGCATCGGCGCCTTCGAGTGGGGCCCATCTCCGTCTTCAGGTGCGGGGACGCGCCGGTATGTCGGCGCTTCTGCCTCGTACGCGACTGATCGCCGTCAGGTGCGGGACGCAGCGCCGTCTTCAGCTGCGGGGCCGCGCCGGGATGTACGTGCTCGCTGTTCTACAGGGCCCCGTCACCCAGCCGATCAACTGCGCGCGGTGCTGGTGGCTCAGCGCGCACATCCCGCCACGGCCCCTCCCGTTTCGTACGCGACCGCCGGCCGGTGGGCCGATCGTCGGCGCTTCTGCCTCGTACGCGACTGATCGCCGGTGGGGCGCGTCTGTCAGTCCTTGGCCAGTACGAAAGATGCCTGGGCCTTGGGGAGTTGGGCTGCCTTGACCTCTACCAGGTAGGTTCCTGGCGTTGCCGGGCCTGCCGTCGGGGTTGCGCACTGGGGGGCGCTTGCCTTGCGGTCCCATTCGATCGTGTGCGTGATGTGGGCGCCTGCCGGTACGCGCAGCAGGAGGCTGCCGGAGTCCTTGGGGCAGTCGCCGGAGGACCAGAGCTCATCGTCGCTGGATGCCTGAGTGATCGTCAGGACCGCGTTCTTCGGGCCGAGATCGACCTTGCAGTCCTTCGCCGTCGTGTTCTTGGCCGTCAGCTCGAACTTCGGCTTCTCTCCGGGCGAGTACGAGTTGTGGACGCTGCGCAGCGTCAGGGTCACGCCGCCCGTCGTGCAGTCGGGGAGGCTCGAGCCCGCGGGGAGTCGGTCGCCTGCGCCTGCGCCGCCCTTCGCGTCGTCATCGGACCCCGCCCCCGAGCCGGCCGTGTCCGAGCCCGAGCCCGAGCCGTCACCGTTGTCGCCGTCCGAGGAACCGCCGTCACCACCACCGCCACCGCCCGACTCGTCGCGGCCGCCCGGGTGTTCGCTGATCGCGGGTCCGGACCCGGAGGGGCCGGGCGTGATGGAAGAGGGCGCGGTGCCCTTGCCGTTCGAACCACCGGCGCTGTTCCTGCCGCTTCCGCCACCGGAGTTGACGGCCCATACGATCAGCAGCGCGAGCAGCGCCACCATGGACAGCAGAACGGCCCTCCGGCGCCAGTAAATGGTGGAGGGAAGCGGCCCGATCGGATTGCGCAGAGATCCCACGGCGCAAACTGTACGAGAGATCCGTCCGTTCTCCCGCCCCCACCCGCCGCTACGGTCCGCGAGTTTTGCGGATCATAGTCCCGGGCGGCCGTTCCGGCGCGGGGACAACCCCCCGTCTCTCGTCAGGTACGGGACGAGACCATCGCCGGATGTGACCGTGTACGCGCCATACGTACCGTCCGTGACATGGGAATCCCTTCGGCTCCGGCCTCTGTCGCGAGATCACCGGCTTCGCCCACGGCACCCCGTCGTGGTCTCCGCCCGCCGGGTCGACCTGGCGTACCGCGATCTCGGCCGCGCCCGCCGCCGGGCGATGTGGTGAAGAGGGAGGCGGACGTGGCGGGGCCCGGCGCCGCCGCGGCCGGGATCGTGGGGGCGGTGAGCTGGTCCACAGCGGGGTCCGCTCGTTCAGGCCTGGGCGCTGCGCGGCGACACGGGGGCGGCGGGGCCGCGCAGAGCAGGGGCCCGTACCGCGGGGCGGGGGTCTCACATCTTCCGAAGGCAAAAGCGGCGGTCGGGCCGCCGTTCCTGCCGGTTGTCAGGGGGGCGCGTCAAGCGCGCGAGGCCGAGCCAACCCGTTTGCGTCGCAGGGTGTCCGCGCCGTCCCCGCTCCCCGTGGCAGGATCGTCCTGCCATGACTGCGCCCACGAACACCAGCACCGAGTCCCTGCACACCCCCGTCATCGACTGGTTCGCGGAGAATGCCCGCGACCTGCCGTGGCGCCGCCCCGACGCGGGCCCCTGGGGTGTGATGGTCAGCGAGTTCATGCTCCAGCAGACGCCGGTGAGCCGCGTCCTTCCCGTGTACGAGCAGTGGCTCGCGCGGTGGCCGCGCCCCGCCGATCTGGCCAAGGAGGCGCCCGGCGAGGCCGTGCGCGCCTGGGGCAGGCTCGGCTATCCCCGCCGCGCCCTGCGGCTGCACGGCGCGGCCGTCGCCATAACGGAGCGGCACAACGGCGACGTACCCACCGCTCACGCCCAGCTCCTCGCGCTGCCCGGCATCGGTGAGTACACGGCCGCCGCCGTGGCTTCCTTCGCGTACGGGCAGCGGCACGCCGTCCTCGACACGAACGTGCGGCGCGTGTTCGCGCGCGCCGTGAGCGGTGTGCAGTACCCGCCGAACGCCACGACCGCGGCCGAACGCAAGCTCGCCCGCGCACTGTTGCCCGAGGAGGAGTCGACGGCCTCGCGCTGGGCCGCGGCCTCCATGGAACTCGGCGCCCTCATCTGCACGGCGAAGAACGAGAGTTGCCACCGCTGCCCCATCGCCGCCCAGTGCGCCTGGCGGCTCGCCGGCAAGCCCGACCACGCCGGTCCGCCCCGGCGCGGGCAGACGTACGCGGGCACGGACCGGCAGGTGCGCGGGAAGCTGCTCGCCGTCCTGCGGGAGGCCGTCTCGCCCGTTGCCCAGGCGGCGTTGGACCGCGTGTGGGACGAGCCGGTGCAGCGGGCTCGCGCCCTCGACGGGCTCGTGGCGGACGGGCTCGTGGAGCCGATGCCGGACGGCTTCTACCGGCTGCCGCTGAGCTGACGGGCGTAGGGGTTTACCCACGTCTTACGTCTGTTACACAACCGACGGACAGCCGTGCGCCCGCCGCATGCTGAAGCGGACAACCCCGTGACAACGCCTCCGTAGCTTCTGCCGTGTACCGATCACCTACAGGTGACGGACAGGGAAAGCGCGAACGGTTCGCGAAGGGGAGGCGGTTGGCATGGCGCACGGCGAGGTGCTCGAGTTCGAGGAGTACGTCCGCACTCGGCAGGACGCCCTGCTGCGCAGCGCCCGGCGCCTCGTGCCGGACCCCGTCGACGCCCAGGACCTGCTGCAGACCGCGCTGGTGCGGACGTACGGCCGCTGGGACGGCATAGCCGACAAGCGTCTCGCCGACGCCTATCTGCGCCGCGTCATGATCAATACGCGTACGGAGTGGTGGCGTGCCCGCAAGCTCGAAGAGGTGCCCACCGAGCAGCTGCCCGACGCGAGCATCGACGACTCGACCGAGCAGCACGCCGACCGCGCGCTCCTCATGGACATCATGAAGGTGCTGGCTCCCAAGCAGCGCAGTGTGGTGGTGCTGCGACACTGGGAGCAGATGTCCACAGAGGAGACGGCCGCCGCACTCGGTATGTCGGCCGGAACCGTGAAGAGCACGCTGCACCGGGCGCTGGCCCGGCTCCGCGAGGAGCTGGAGAGCCGGGACCGCCACGAGTCCGGCCACCGCGCGCTCGAACGGGAGGAGACGGAGCGTTGCGCGGCCTAGGCATACGTGCCGCTCGGGTCCTGAAGGCGGGGAGTACGGCAGTGGCCGCGCTCGCCGCCGTCGGCCTTCTCCTCGGCGCCCTCACGGCCTGCTCGGCCGGCGGCACCGGCGCCCGCGACGAGGGGCCCGCCCGCTCCGACCCCGGGCCCTCGACCGCCCCGAAGGCCGTGTCGTCCTCCCCCGCCTCCCCCGCACCCAAGACGGTGAACGCGGTCCGGCTCGTCAAGGACGACCCGTCGGTGAGCACGGAGGTCAAGCGCGACCTCAAGCCCTGCGTGGGGCACGAGTACCCGGTCGACGTGTCCTACGGGAACCTGACGGGGAACACCTCGAACGACGTCGTGGTCAACGTCATGACCTGCGGAGACGCCGTCAGCATCGGCAGCTACGTGTACCGCGACACCGGCGGGAGGTACGAGAACGTCTTCAAGGCCGAGGAGCCTCCGGTGTACGCGGAGATAGACCGGGGCGACCTCGTCGTCACCAAGCAGGTGTACGAGAAGGGCGACTCGGTGGCGTATCCCTCGGGCGAGGACGTCCTGACGTACCGCTGGACCACGGGCCGGTTCGTCGAGCAGGCCAGGACGCACAACGACTACAGCAACGCGGTGAACGGGGACACGCCCGAGCCGTCCGACAACTGAGCGGCGGGGCCGGGCAGCCCCGACCATGCGGATGACGGACACTTTCACAATTCGGACGACGTAACAGGAGCAGCGGATTCGGATGGCAGAGCACACTCACGTCCTCTTCGTCGAGGACGACGACGTCATCCGCGAGGCCACCCAGCTCGCCCTGGAGCGGGACGGCTTCGTGGTCACGGCCATGCCCGACGGCCTCGCGGGCCTCGAGGCGTTCCGCGCCGACCGGCCCGACATCGCGCTGCTCGACGTGATGGTGCCGGGCCTGGACGGAGTGAGCCTGTGCCGCCGCATCCGTGACGAGTCCACCGTCCCCGTGATCATGCTGTCGGCGCGGGCCGACTCGATCGACGTGGTGCTCGGCCTGGAGGCGGGCGCGGACGACTACGTGACCAAGCCGTTCGACGGGGCCGTCCTCGTGGCGCGGATCCGGGCCGTCCTGCGGCGCTTCGGGCATGCGAGCGGGTCGGCGTCCGGTGCCGCGCCGGCCGCCCCCGACGCCTCCACCGCGAACGGCGGTGTCCTGCAGTTCGGCGATCTGGAGATCGACACCGAGGGCATGGAGGTCCGCAAGGACGGGGCCACGGTCGCGCTGACGCCGACGGAGATGCGGCTGCTCCTGGAGTTCTCGTCCGCACCCGGCACGGTCCTCTCCCGCGACAAGCTCCTGGAGCGCGTGTGGGACTACGGCTGGGGCGGGGACACCCGCGTCGTCGACGTCCATGTGCAGCGGCTGCGCACGAAGATCGGCCAGGACCGGATCGAGACGGTCCGCGGCTTCGGCTACAAGCTCAAGGCCTGACGGGCCGTGCCGGGGCGGGATGTCGGGAGAGCCGTCGACTCGGCCGGTCCGTGGGCCGGCCGGGTCGTTCACTGTCCGACGAGGAACGGGATCGGGATATGAGGGGGGCCGCCGTGACCGTGCGCGCCCGGCTCGGGCGACCGCTGCGGCTGCCGCTGAGACGGCTGCGCCCGGCGCTGCACACCGGGGTGCGCTGGAAGATCAGCGTCGCCATCGCCCTGGTGGGAGCGCTCGTCGCCCTCGCCCTGAGCCTGGTCGTGCACAACGCGGCGCGCGTCTCGATGCTGGACAACGCGCGCGACGTGCAGGACGAACGCATCCAGTTCGTGGCGCGCCAGTACGAGGCCACCGGGCGCGGCCTCCCCGTCGGCTTCAAGGTCGACGACCCGGGCATACCCTCTGACCTGCGGAAGAGGGCGATGGCCGGCCGGCGCGCCACCTTCGTCTCCGAACAGGCCGGCGGCGTCCCCGACATCTGGGCCGCGGTCCCGCTCGGCGACGGGCGCCTGCTGTCCGTGCACACCCGCTTCACCGACCGCAGCGCCACCGTCATGAAGGACCTCGACCAGGCCCTGATCATCGGCTCGATCTCGGTGGTCTTCGGCGGCTGCGCCCTCGGCGTACTGATCGGCGGACAGGTGTCACGGCGCCTGCGCAAGGCGGCGCTCGCGGCCCGGGAGGTCGCGCAGGGGCGCACCGACGTACGGGTCGGGGACGCCATCGGCGGTGTCGTACGCGACGAGACCGACGATCTCGCCCAGGCCGTGGACGCGATGGCCGACGCCCTGAAGCAGCGTCTTGAGGCCGAGCGCCGGGTCACCGCGGACATCGCGCACGAGCTGCGCACTCCGGTGACCGGGCTGCTCACCGCGGCCGAGCTGCTGCCGCCCGGACGCCCGAGCGAGCTGGTCAAGGACCGGGCCCAGGCGATGCGCACGCTCGTCGAGGACGTGCTCGAAGTGGCGCGTCTGGACAGCGCGGCCGAGCGGGCCGAACTCCAGGACCTGATGCTGGGCGAGTTCGTGACGCGGCGGGTCGGCGCGCGCCACGCGGACGTACAGGTGAGCGTGGTGCACGAGTCGGAGGTGACCACCGACCCGCGCCGCCTCGAACGCATCCTCTTCAACCTCCTTGCCAACGCCGCGAAGCACGGCAGGCCGCCGGTCGAGGTCAGCGTCGAGGGCCGGGTGGTGCGCGTACGCGATCACGGACCCGGGTTCCCGGAGGAGCTGCTCGACGAGGGGCCGAGCCGCTTCCGTACGGGCGCGGCGGACCGCGCGGGCCAGGGGCACGGCCTCGGCCTGACGATCGCGGCGGGCCAGGCGCGTGTGCTCGGCGCCCGCCTCACGTTCCGCAACGTGCGCCCGCCGGGCGCTCCGTCGAAGACTCCGGCCGAGGGCGCGGTCGCCGTGCTGTGGCTGCCGGAACACGCGCCGACAAACACGGGAAGCTTCCCGATGCTGCGGCTGCCGGACTGAGGACGGCTCCGAACGGGAGCCCCGGGGCCTTTCGTTCGGATCAGGCCGGACCAGGGAGCGGGGCCACGATCCGGACGACAGGCCCTAGCTGGTGGCCCACTCCTTGTCGAGGTCGAGCCCTTCGTTCCGCTGCGTGAACGAGAACCAGTTGCCGGAGTCGTCGCGGAAGATCGCCTCGGTCCCGTACGGGCGCTCCTGCGGCTCCTGGAGGAACTGGACCCCGCGCTCCTTGAGCTTCGCGTAGTCCCCGTGGATGTCGTCCGTGACCAGGACACCGGCCCCGAGGATGCCCTTGGAGACCAGCTTCTTCACGGCCTCGGCCGACTCGGGGTCCATCGCGGGTGCCCCGGGCACCATCAGCGTCAGCTCGACGTCCGGCTGGTCCTTGGCGCCCACGGTCAGCCAGCGCATACCGCCCTCGCCCATGGTCATGTCCGTACGCACCTCGAGCCCCAGCTTCTCGGTGTAGAACTCCTTGGCCCGGTCCTGGTCGAGAACCCAGACGGTGGAAATGGCGAGTCCCTTGATCATGATGCGCTCCGCGTTGTTCGGGCCACGCGCCGGGGAGTCCGGCCGTGCCCTGTCACCGTAGGCAGTCATCCCCCGCCCCCGCTTCTCCAGAATTGCGCTCCTCGCCGGCCCCCTGACCCGTACCGCCGGAAGGCCCCCTGCCGGGGAAGCCGCCGGCCCACAACATCGCGTAACACCCGGGGATGAGCGCCGCCCCGCGCCCCACGTGCTTCGCCCGGTACTCGCTCGGCGTCAGGCCCGTCTGTCTCTTGAACCGGGACGAGAACGTGCCGAGGCTGCTGAACCCCACCAGGCCGCAGATCTCCGTGACCGACAGGTCCGCCGTTCTCAGCATCTCCTCCGCCCGCTCGATCCGGCGGCGCGTCAGATACTGCCCGGGCGTCTCCCCGTACGCCTCCTTGAAGCAGCGCACGAAGTGGTAGCGCGAATAGCCGGCATGCGCCGCCACCGCGTCCAGGTCGAGGTCCGCCTCGGCCCAGTCGCGGTCCATCGCGTCCTTGGCGCGCCGCAGCTGCCGCAATTTCTCCACGTCATCGATGCTGGCACGCCCCACTGACAACGGCCCCGCTCCGGCCGGCGACGGCCCCGGCACGGCGAAGGCCTCCGGTGCACATCGGCGCACCGGGGGCCTTCATCAAGCCGAGGAGGATCGGGACGACCCGCTCAGACGGTCTCGGAGACCGTCCTGCCGTCCGCCGCGGCGTCCCCGGCCGCGACCCCCTCGGCCGGCTTCGTGTCGGCCGTGGCCGTACCGGCCTTGGCCATGTCGACCGGCTGCGCGTCCGCCGGACCCGCGTCCTCGGCAGAGGCCGACGCCTCCTTGGCGGGGCCCGCGCCCCGCAGCGGCACCTCCTTCACGAAGACCGCCGCGATCAGCGCCAGAACCGCGATGACCGAACCCAGCAGGAACGCCGAGTGCGTACCGGCCGACACCGCGTGCAGGTAGGCGTCGCGCACCACGTCCGGCAGCTTGGCCAGGCCGTCGGCCGTCAGCTGCGTGGAATGCTCCGCGACCTTGCCGCCCATCGCCCCGGCCCGCTCGGCCATCACGTCCTGGACGCGGTTGTTGAAGAGCGCGCCCATGATCGCGACGCCGAAGGAGGAGCCGAGCGTACGGAACAGGGTCGTGGAGGACGAGGCGACGCCCATGTCCTTCATGTCGACGCTGTTCTGCGCGACCAGCATCGTGATCTGCATCAGGCAGCCCATGCCCGCGCCGAGCACGGCCATGTACAGGCCGGAGGTGAGGCGCGTCGTCTCCGTGTCCATCTGCGCGAGCAGGAAGAGTCCGGCCACCATCAGGACGCTGCCGACCAGCGGGAACACCTTGTACTTGCCGGTGTTGGTGGTGACGCGGCCCGCGACCAGCGAGACGACCATCATCGAGAGAAGCATCGGCAGGAGCAGCAGACCGGAGTTGGTCGCGTTCGCTCCCTGCACCGTCTGCTGGTAAAGCGGCAGGAAGAGCACGGCGCCGAACATCACGAAGCCGGTGATGAAGCCGATGAGGGACATCACCGTGAAGTTGCGGCTGCGGAAGATGTGCAGCGGCAGGATCGGCTCGGCCGCCTTCGTCTGGACGAAGAGGAAGCCGACGAGCGCGGCGACACCGATCGCGGCGAGCTCCATGATCACGGCGGAGTCCCAGGCGTACTGCGAGCCGCCCCAGGTCGTCACGAGCACGATCGACGTGATGCCGACGGTGAGCAGCGCGGCGCCGAGGTAGTCGATCTTCCCCTTCGACCGCTTCTTCGGCAGGTGCAGGACCGCGGTGACCATGGCGAGGGCGACGAGGCCGAGCGGCAGGTTGATGTAGAAGGACCAGCGCCAGCCCCAGTTGTCGGTGATGGCGCCGCCGACGAGCGGTCCGCCGATCATGGCGAGCGCCATGACGCCGGCCATCATGCCCTGGTACTTGCCGCGCTCCCGCGGCGGAATCAGGTCACCGATGATGGCCATGACGCCGACCATCAGGCCACCGGCGCCGAGGCCCTGGATCGCGCGGAAGGCGATGAGCTGGTTCATGTCCTGGGCCATGCCGCTGAGCCCGGAGCCGATCAGGAAGATCACGATCGAGGTCAGGAAGGCGCCCTTCCTGCCGTACATGTCGCCGACCTTGCCCCAGATGGGGGTCGATGCGGCGGTGGCGAGCGTGTACGCGGTCACGACCCACGAGAGGTGTTCGAGGCCGCCCAGGTCGCCGACGATCGTGGGCATCGCGGTGCCGACGATCATGTTGTCGAGCATCGCGAGCAGCATCGCGATCATCAACGCCATCAGGACTACGCGCACGCTGCGCGGCTGCCGCTCCTTGGTGGCCGCCGCGCCGCCCCCGCCGGTGTCCACCACCACTGTTCCGGTCTCCGCCATGATCCCCACTCCCCACTCACTTACTTGCCTGCCGACACTTACTTGCCGCCCGGCAAGTTGACTACACTGAGGGAAGATAGAGCGCTAACTAGCCGGGCGTCAAGTAAGTTTTGGCCCAAGGCCCGCCACCAGCACGAAGGAGCAGCCACAGATGGGCAGCAGCAAGCAGCGCCGCGGGAACACGCGGCAGCGCATCCAGGACGTGGCGCTGGAACTGTTCGCCGAGCAGGGCTACGAGAAGACCTCGCTGCGCGAGATCGCCGAGCACCTCGACGTCACCAAGGCGGCGCTCTACTACCACTTCAAGACCAAGGAAGACATCGTCGTCAGCCTCTTCGAGGACCTGACGCGGCCCATCGACGAGCTGATCGAGTGGGGCCGGGAGCAGCCCGACACCCTGGAGACCAAGCAGGAGCTCATGGAGCGCTACAGCCTGGCGCTGCACGGGGCGGGGCCGCTGTTCCGCTTCATGCAGGAGAACCAGGCGACCATGCGCGAGCTGAGCATCGGCGAGCTCTTCAAGGACCGCATGAAGGCGCTCCTCGACCAGCTCCTGCCGAAGGACGCCACCATGACCGAGCGGGTCCGCTGCTTCAGCGCGATCTTCTCGATGCACGCGGGCCTGTTCGTCCTCAAGGACGTCGAAGGCGACCCCGAGGAAAAGCGCAAGGCCATCCTCGAGGTCGCCACCGATCTCGTCACCCGGGCGCAGCGGGGCGCCTGAGCTCTGTCATGCAGTTGTGCTCTTCGTGCAGGTGAGCTCGTTCACGCCGATGAGCTCGCTTGTGCAGGTCAGACGCTGACGCCCACGGACTTCAGGAAGTTGACCGGGTTGACCGCGGAACCGTAGTTCGGGGTCGTGCGGATCTCGAAGTGCAGGTGCGGGCCGCTGGAGTTACCGGTGTTGCCGGAGAGCGCGATGTGCTGACCGGTGGACACCGTCTGGCCGATGTGCACGTCGATGCGGGACAGGTGCGCGTACTGCGAGTACGTGCCGTTGCTGTGCTTGATCACGACGGCGTTGCCGTACGCCGGGCCGTCGCCGCCACCGTAGGGGCCGGCCTTGACGACGGTGCCACCGTGGGCGGCCATGACGTTCGTGCCGATCGGCACGGCGAAGTCCTGGCCGGAGTGCTTGTGCGACCACATGTTGCCGCCGAGGCCGAAGCCCGCGGACAGCTTGTAGTTCTTGACCGGGTCTATCCAGCTGGCGGCCTTCTGCGCGGCGGCCTTCTTGACCGTCGCGGCGTGCTGCTTCGCCTGGTCGGCGGCCTTGGCCTGCGCCTCGGCCTGCGCCTTGACGGAAGCCGCGGCGACGCCGGGCAGCGCGACGCTTCCCTGAGTGCTTTCGGCGGCGACCGCGGCCCCGGCCCCCAGCAGCGCCGTAGCTCCCAGGGCGGCGGTCACGACGGCCGCCCGAGTACGGAGCAGGGACGAGCCGGAAGAAAGAGTCATGGTGCGCTTCGACATTCGGGAATTACCTCCGCGTTGATGACAGGAACAGACCGGCACTCGTTGGTGACGTGCCGGGCTGGCTGTTCATTGGTAACCCGGGAACCCATCTCGACTCAAAGGGCCCATCTACTACCTAAAGCCGTACTAAAAGGTCAGGACTTTCATCCCTTGACAGTCCGCGTGAACCCCCTGCGATCTGTCGGCTTTGTGCCCCGATCCCAGGTTTAGGGCCACTTCGCACCCCTGCGTTCCGGCGCCCCACGGGCCGCACGCCCCGCCGATCCAAGAAACGGACATTTCGGTATAACCCATCGATGCCGTAACAACCCCCCATCCCTGCAATGCATCCACTATTGCGGCTAGTACCGGACAAACCGCCTGTGCCCCATGTCACCGGACGGCAAGATCCAGAGACCCGCGAATGTGACGCGGGCTACGCTGAAGCGCCTGTTTTCACGGCCTTCGGGGGGAGCGAAGATGGATCCCGCAGTCCTCGGCGCGCGCCTGGCGTCGAGCGTGCTCTCGCCTCTGGTGAAGCAGCTCCTCACCCGGGACGGCCCCGGCGCGGGTCTGGTGGACAAGCCCGTACGCCTCTCGGGCCTCGTCGCCTTCCGCGGCGAGAAGCGGACCCTCGGGGAGAAGGAGGTCGGGCACCTGGCCGCCCGTCTGGTGCGGGAGGCCGTGCAGTGCCCGGGCGAGCCCCCGTTCCCCGCGGACGAGCAGGAGGCGGTCACGGCCGCCCTCGCCCGCAGGCTCCTCGCCCTCGGCGACCTGGACATGGACGACCTCCAGGCGGTCCGCCTCGGCCACCGGCAGCTGGCCCGCACCCTGCGCGCGTCGGCCCCCGCGCCCGGCCTCACCACCGACGCCGCCTACTTCCTCGACTCGGTCACCAAGTGGGCCTGCCTGCACATCCTGCATTTCTTCACCCAGCGCTCCACGTTCGTGGCCCGCACGCTGGTCGAACAGAGCCGCGCCCAGTCCGAGCTGATCGCCAAGGTGGACGCGCTGATCACGCGCACCCCACCACGGGACGCGCAGGACACCGCCTTCGAGGCCCGCTACCGCTCCCACCTCGCGGAGCGCCACAACCGCGTCACCATCTTCGGCCTCGACCTGCGCGACTCCCCCGAGGTCTGGCCCCTCGACGTCGCGTACCTGAGCCTCGAAGCCACCCGCGAGGCCGGCCCCGAGGACGCGCACGGCGAACCTCAGGGAGCGACGACGGTCCAGGTCAGGGCCGAGGACGCGTTCGAAGGCCATGACCGGGTCCTGCTGCGTGGTGAGGCGGGCTCCGGCAAGACGACCCTCATCCAGTGGCTGGCGATCACCACCACGGGCCGTATCCCCTACGTGCTGCCGCTGCGCACCCTGATCCGCGCCTCGGGGCTCCCCGCTCCCGCCGCGTTCCTCGCCTCGGCCGACTGCCCGCACACCCCGCCAGACGGCTGGGCCGAGCGCGTGCTGACGGCGGGGCGCGGCCTCGTCATGGTCGACGGCCTGGACGAGGTCCCCTCGGCCGAGCGGCCCCGCGTGCGCGACTGGCTGCTCGGCCTCGTCCGCGCCTTCCCCGGCAACCGGTGGCTGCTCACCGCCCGCCCCACCGCCGTACGATCCGCCTGGCTGGCCGGGGACGGGTTCGCCGAGCTGTCCCTCGCCCCCATGGGCCGCCGGACGGTCGGCACGTTCGTACGCCGCTGGCACGCGGCCGCCGACGCGGCCGAGCACGAGGAACCGCTCCTGGACGCCCTGCGCGCCAAGCCGGACCTGTCGCTCCTGGCGACCAACCCGCTCATGTGCGGCATGATCTGCGCCCTCCACCGCGCGCGCCGCGGTTATCTGCCGCCGCGCCGCAAGGCCCTGTACGACGCCGCGCTCCAGATGATCCTCACCGACCGCGACCGCCAGCGCGGCATGGGCGGCCTCGACGGCATCGAACTCGACACCGAGGACCAGACCGAACTCCTCCAGCGCCTCGCCTACGCACTCGTGCTCGCGGGCCGCACCGAGATGGACGAGACCACCGCCCTCGCGCTGCTCGAACGCGCGCTGCCCTCAGTCCCCGACGCCGCGCGCCAGGGCGACGCCCCCACGATCCTGCGCCACCTCCTGCTGCGCAGCGGCGTCCTGCGCAGCCCCGCCCCGCAGGTGGTCGACTTCGCGCACCGGACGTTCCTCGACCACCTCGGCGCGCGTTACGCGGTCGAGGAGGGCCACCTCGACGTCCTGCTCGGCCACGCCGGCGACACCCAGTGGGAGGACGTCGTGCGCATGGCGGTGGCCCACGCCCGCACCCGCGAGCGGACGACGCTCCTGAGGGGCCTGCTCGCGGTGGACAGTCCTCGCTTGACCCTCCTCGCGCTGGCGAGCCTTCAGGACGCCTCAGCGGTCGAACAGGAAGTCCTCGAAGAGGTACGGGAACGGGCCGCCGCCCTCATCCCGCCCGGGACACGTCAGGAGGCCGAGCAGCTCGCGCAAGCGGGCCCGTTCGTGCTCGAACTCCTGCCCGGCCCGAAGGGCCTGACGGACGATGAGGCCCACGCGGTGGTGACCGTGGCCTCCCGCCTGGGCCACGAGGGTTCCCTACCGGTCCTGAAGCGCTTCCGCTCACACACCTCACTCGACGTACGACGCCAACTCGTCGGCACCTGGCGGAGGTTCGACGCCCAGGAGTACGCGGACGAGGTGCTCGCGCACCTGGGGGGGGGAAAGGCTCGACCTGACCGTCACGAGCGCGGAGCAGGTACGGGCCATGCGGATGATGCCGCTGTGGTCGCGGGTCGACCTCGACGGGGCGTATCCACTCGACACGTTCATGGACGTCCTGGATCCCGAGAACACACGGAACCTGACGTTGCGCAGCAACCCGCACATAACCGATCTGCGGGAGCTGCACGCCCTGCCGGATCTGGAGTTCCTGTCGCTGATGCACTGCCCCGAGGTCCGCGATCTCGCGCCGCTCGCCGAGATGCGGCTACGGCATCTGTCGGTGATCGGCCTGTCGGCACTGCCGACCCTCACCGGCCTGTCCCGGGTGACCGGCCTTACCTCGCTCAGCGTCATCCAGCCGGTACCCGGCGACTCGCTCGCCGCGTATCTGCCGGTCGGCGCACCGCTCGACCAGCTCATCCTCGGCCGAGGCGCCACGGAGACCACCGGACTCACGGGCCTGGACGCCTTCCCCGAGCTGACCTGGCTGAACCTGACCAGCGATGCGGCCGCGCTAGGCCCACGCGACTGGGAACAGCTCGCCCGGCACCCCGCGCTCGCCCACCTCTTCCTGGGCGGCAGGTTCCTGCCCGCGCACGGCCCGTCCAGCGAGCTGCCAGGAATCCGCGTCCTCACCCTCCACCTGGAGGCGGGAACCGAGGAGCACGTCTCCCGCCTCGCCCCCGCCGTCCCGTACGCGCAGGACGTGCACCTCCACTTTGCCGAGGACGCAGCACCGGCCGCCGACGAGGTGTACGCCGGTCTCTTCCCGCAGGCCGAGGTCACCGTCCACCGACCGGGTGGCTGACCCGCGAGCTCACGGCAAAGGGGCTCCCCCAGGACCGAAGTCCTGGAGGAGCCCCTTTGTCTCAGCGCGTCCCCGAAGGGTTACGCCTCCTTGCTCAGATTCGGTCCGGCTCCGCCGGCCGCCTGCTCGATCGGCGGGACGTCCGGCAGCGTGGACTTCTCCTCGCCGCGGAAGGTGAACGTCTTGGCGTCACCCTCGCCCTCCGTGTCGACGACCACGATGTGGCCCGGACGCAGCTCGCCGAAGAGGATCTTCTCGGAGAGCGAGTCCTCGACCTCGCGCTGGATCGTGCGACGCAGCGGACGCGCGCCGAGCACGGGGTCGTAACCCTTCTTGGCCAGGAGCTCCTTCGCGGACTGGCTGAGCTCGATGCCCATGTCCCGGTCCTTGAGGCGCTCGTCGACCTTGCCGATCATCAGGTCGACGATCTGGAGGATGTCGTCCTGGGTCAGCTGCGGGAAGACGACGACGTCGTCCACACGGTTGAGGAACTCGGGGCGGAAGTGCTGCTTGAGCTCGTCCGAGACCTTGTTCTTCATGCGCTCGTAGTTGGACTTCGTGTCGCCCTGGGCCGCGAAGCCGAGGTTGAAGCCCTTCGAGATGTCCCGCGTGCCGAGGTTGGTCGTCATGATGATGACCGTGTTCTTGAAGTCCACGACCCGGCCCTGGGAGTCGGTCAGGCGACCGTCCTCCAGGATCTGAAGCAGCGAGTTGAAGATGTCCGGGTGGGCCTTCTCGACCTCGTCGAAGAGAACCACCGAGAACGGCTTGCGCCGCACCTTCTCCGTCAGCTGGCCGCCCTCTTCGTAGCCCACGTAACCGGGGGGCGAACCGAAGAGACGCGAGACCGTGTGCTTCTCGCTGAACTCCGACATGTCGAGGGAGATCAGCGCGTCCTCGTCACCGAAGAGGAACTCGGCGAGCGCCTTGGACAGCTCGGTCTTACCGACACCGGACGGGCCCGCGAAGATGAACGAGCCACCGGGGCGCTTCGGGTCCTTCAGACCGGCACGCGTACGGCGGATCGCCTTCGAGAGCGCCTTGACGGCGTCCTTCTGGCCGATGACACGCTTGTGGAGCTCGTCCTCCATGCGCAGCAGACGCGAGGACTCCTCCTCGGTCAGCTTGAAGACGGGAATGCCGGTCGCGGTCGCGAGGACCTCGGCGATCAGATCGCCGTCGACCTCGGCGACGACGTCCATGTCGCCGGCCTTCCACTCCTTCTCGCGCTTGGCCTTCCCGGCGAGCAGCTGCTTCTCCTTGTCGCGGAGCGAAGCTGCCTTCTCGAAGTCCTGGGAGTCGATGGCCGACTCCTTGTCGCGGCGCACGCCCGCGATCTTCTCGTCGAACTCGCGGAGGTCCGGCGGCGCGGTCATCCGGCGGATGCGCATCCGGGAACCGGCCTCGTCGATCAGGTCGATCGCCTTGTCCGGCAGGAAGCGGTCCGAGATGTACCGGTCGGCCAGCGTCGCCGCCTGGACGAGGGCCTCGTCCGTGATGGAGACGCGGTGGTGGGCCTCGTAGCGGTCACGCAGACCCTTGAGGATCTCGATCGTGTGCGGCAGCGACGGCTCCGCGACCTGGATGGGCTGGAAGCGGCGCTCGAGAGCGGCGTCCTTCTCCAGGTGCTTGCGGTACTCGTCAAGCGTGGTCGCACCGATGGTCTGCAGCTCACCGCGGGCCAGCATCGGCTTCAGGATCGAAGCGGCGTCGATGGCGCCCTCGGCGGCACCCGCACCGACCAGCGTGTGCAGCTCGTCGATGAACAGGATGATGTCGCCGCGGGTGCGGATCTCCTTGAGGACCTTCTTCAGGCGCTCCTCGAAGTCACCGCGGTAGCGGGAACCGGCGACCAGCGCGCCCAGGTCGAGGGTGTAGAGGTGCTTGTCCTTGAGGGTCTCGGGCACCTCGCCCTTGACGATGGCCTGCGCGAGGCCCTCGACGACGGCGGTCTTGCCGACGCCGGGCTCGCCGATGAGGACCGGGTTGTTCTTCGTGCGGCGGGACAGCACCTGCATGACCCGCTCGATCTCCTTCTCGCGCCCGATGACCGGGTCGAGCTTGGATTCGCGGGCGGCCTGCGTGAGGTTCCGGCCGAACTGGTCGAGGACCAGGGACGTGGAGGGCGTGCCCTCGGCAGGACCGCCGGCGGCGGCGGTCTCCTTGCCCTGGTAGCCGGAGAGCAGCTGGATGACCTGCTGCCGCACCCGGTTGAGATCGGCGCCCAGCTTGACCAGGACCTGGGCGGCGACGCCCTCGCCCTCGCGGATCAGGCCGAGCAGGATGTGCTCCGTGCCGATGTAGTTGTGGCCCAGCTGAAGGGCCTCGCGGAGCGACAGCTCCAGGACCTTCTTGGCACGGGGGGTGAAGGGGATGTGCCCGGACGGGGCCTGCTGGCCCTGGCCGATGATCTCCTCCACCTGCTGGCGGACCGCCTCGAGCGAAATCCCGAGGCTCTCCAGGGCCTTAGCGGCGACACCCTCACCCTCGTGGATCAGGCCCAGGAGGATGTGCTCGGTGCCGATGTAGTTGTGGTTGAGCATCCGGGCTTCTTCCTGAGCCAGGACGACAACCCGCCGCGCGCGGTCGGTGAACCTCTCGAACATCGTTAATCGCTCCTCAGAGCGGTCAGGCAGTAAGGGGACGCTCCCCTCCCTGTCCTTCCGCAGCTTAGTCCCGCAAGCGGGGACCGCTCATTCCAACTGCCGACACCCGTCGATGGCCTCCTGACCCGAACGCCGACAACTGGTCCAACACCGATGGTGCGAGACGATGTTCCCGCAGGCCAGGCAGTTACCCCCACCATCAGTACGCCGATGGCGAACGCAAGGCGACCTGAACCCACGTGTCGCCCCTCCTCACTAGGGATGTCTTACCCGCTAGCAGTGACAGTCCATGCGGCGCGCCCCGGCTCCCTCCGCTACGGGCGAACACCCTTGCGCCGCCGAACGCCACCGCACGCCCCCGTCAGAGGAACTCTCCGCACCCATCTGACAACGCTGCGTAACTCGCGGGCGTTCCCGGCGGTTGCTCCGGTCATGGTCTCCATCGTGCCCACCGTGCCCCTGCCCCGTCGACCGCTCGACGCGGGCGACCCGGTGCGGGAGTGGTACGAGAACGCGCTCGGCTGGGCCACCGCGCCGGGCCCCGAGGGCCTTCAGCTGGTGACGGGGCTGCGCTTCGACGTACTGGAGTTGCCCGCGGAGGCGGGACGCGCCGTGCTGCGGCGACTGGATCCCGGGGGGCCGGTGGCCCTGCAAGGGGAGACGATGCGCCTGCTGGTCGCCGCGGGCAGCGCGGAGGAGCTGCCGGGGCTGCTCGACTGGCTGGAGTGGGGGGCACTGCCCCTCGATCTCACCGTGGCCGGTGCGGGCGGGCGGATCGACGCGCCCGCACCCCCAGGACTGCCGGACCCGCAGGAGGCCGCGGTCTGGGTGCGGCCCCCCGAGCCCGGATGCGACGTCGAGCCGACGCTTCCGGCCCTGACGGCGCTTTCGGCCGTAGGGGGCGGTGGGGGCGCCCCCGGTCTCGTACGACTGGTGGAAACGGCGGCGACTCAGTGCCACCGGATCCGGCTGCGACGTGCCTGCGCTCAGCCGTTGGCCTTCTCGTAGGCCTCACGGATGGACGCGGGGACACGACCGCGGTCGTTGACCTCGTAACCGTTCTCCTTGGCCCAGGCACGGATCTGCGCCGTGTCCTGGCTGCCGCCGGCCACCGCGGCGCGCGCCTTGCCGCGTCCGCCGGCGGAACGGCCTCCGGTGCGACGGCCACCCTTGAGATACGGCTCAAGAAGTCCGCGGAGCTTGTCCGCGTTGGCGGTGGTGAGGTCGATCTCGTAAGTCTTGCCGTCCAACGCGAACGTCACGGTCTCGTCCGCCTCGCCACCGTCGAGGTCGTCGACAAGAAGGACCTGAACCTTCTGTGCCACCGGATTTCCTTTCATCGATATCCGAAGGGCCAGGACTCCACGACCTCGGCCGTTGATTCGCCGTCCCCTTGTTATATGCAGTACGCAGTACGTCGGAAAGCAAACCGCTTTTGCTGGAAAAACACAAACCCCTGGGAGAGATCCAGGAGAGATCAAGCGCCCCGAGAAGCCCGGAAAGATGCGCGTTTCGGACATAGGGCACCTGGGCAGGCAGCTGCTCAGTAATACCGAGGGGGGCGATCACAGATGCAGAAGCATCCGACTGTTGCCCAAGGTGTTCGGTTTCACTCGTTCGAGACCGAGGAACTCCGCGACACCCTCGTCATAGGAACGCAAGAGCTCGCTGTAGACATCGGTGTCGATGGTATCGACGGGTGCCTCTCCGATCTCCACGAAGCCATGGTTCGCGAAGAACTCCACTTCGAAGGTGAGACAGAAAACCCGGCGAACACCGATCCAGCGCGCGGTCTGAAGCAACTTCTGGAGCAGCTGATGACCGACGCCCGCGCCCCTGACCACCGGATTCACGGCGAGGGTGCGGACTTCCGCGAGGTCTTCCCACATGACATGCAGGGCGCCGCAGCCGACGACCTCCGCGTTGTCGTCCCGTTCCGCGACCCAGAACTCCTGGATGTCCTCGTAAAGCGTCACGGTGGCTTTGTCGAGCAGGATCCCCTCGCGGCTGTACGCGTCGAGGAGTCGGCGCACGGACGGCACATCGGCCGTCCTCGCCCTGCGCACGGTGACTGCTTTTGCGGTGACTTCGGGGAGCTGTGCTGGCATGAGCGGACGCTATCGCCCGGCGTCCGGGTCCGGTTCCTCGGGTCCTTCAGCGCCTTCAGTGCCTTCGGGTCCTTGAGGCCCCTCCGGCCCTTCAGATGCTTCGGGCCCTTCGGTGTCTTCGGGGCCTTGAGATGCTTCGGGCTCTTGAGTCGTGAGGGTCTGCGCCTGAGGTCCCTGCACCATGCGCACGGCATCGCTCAGTGCCTGGCGTTGTTCCGGCGACATCATGCCGAAGAAGGCGACGAGAGCCGCCGCCGGGTTGTCACTCTGGGACCATGCGTCGTTCATCAGCGCGGCGGAGTAGGCGGCGCGAGTGGAGACGGCCTCATATCGATAGGCCCGGCCTTCCGCTTCGCGGCGCACCCAGCCCTTCTGGTGGAGATTGTCCAAAACGGTCATGACCGTGGTGTAGGCGATGGACCGGTCCTGCTGGAGGTCTTCCAGGACTTCGCGAACCGTCACGGGGCGGTTCCACTTCCACACACGCGTCATGACTGCGTCTTCGAGTTCTCCCAATGGGCGCGGCACGAGCAGCACACTAGTGGCAGAAGTCGGCAATAGGGCACCGGACGTGGCAAACGGCGCCTAATAACGGCAAAAAGGGCGCCCGGTGGGGCGCCCTTCTCAGATGTCGCTCGGCTGCGGGCCGGCCTGGCGGGCCGCCTCGGCGCGGGCGATCGCCGCGTCGACGGCCGCGTCCTCCTTGGCCTTCCTGTCGCCGCCCTGGGACTTCACGATCGTCACGATGAGACCGATGAAGAAGACGGCCATCACTACGGGGGGCACGAGCGCGGAGACGTAGTCCATGCCCCCAGAGTAGCTATCCGACGGCGAGCTCCTGCGGCGGGGCAGCGGGAGGCGCGGGGCGGCGCTTGGGCGGGAAGACCTCGGCCGGAGTGGGCATGGGACGCGGCGGGGCCGGGGGGTTCGCCGGGGGCCTGGGGGCGGACGCCGGCTTCCCGGCGGCGGCGAGACCCCCGGGCAGGGCGAGCAGCCGGGTGCGGGAGGCCGGTACGCGGGACTGCACGACGCGCACCTCCCCGCGCACGGGCGCCCGGCCCTCGAGCCTGGCCCGCACGTCGCGCTCGGCGAGCGTGCGGCAGCGTTCGAGGAGAGTGGCGGCGGAGGGGTTGCCGCGCAGGGCGCGCAGGGCGGCGAGGTCGTCGGCGCCGGGCTGGTAGCCCGCCGCGAGCGACTCGTCGAGCAGCTCCAGGTAGCCGGTGGTGGCGCCGGGCAGGGCGGCCCGGTAGCGGGCGAGGTCGGCCAGCAGGAAGGCGCGGACACGGGCGCCTTCGTCGGCCGCCTCGTCGACCGACTCGGCGAGCCGGAGGCAGTCCTGGATGTCCTCGGCGGAGGCGGGACTCGGGTGAAGGGCAAGGGCGAGGGCGCGTCGGAGCACACGCAGCTCTTCAGCGCCGAACGCCATGCCGCCGCGGTTTCCGTAGGGCGTGGGCATGGGCCGACGATACGCGGCACAACGGACAAAATCCGCTTAACGGCCAATTTGCGGCGTGGCTTCGGGCGCGTTCAGTCGCCCCTGGGCACCCAGGTCACTCGGCCCGGCGCCGTGACATGGCGAACACGATCGCGCCCACGCCGAGCGCCGCGGCGGCGGCCGCCGCCAGCCACGGCAGGAACCCGGCACCCGTCGCCGCCATGGACCCGGACGTGCCCGAGGTCCCCGAGCCGCCCGACGTCACGGAGACCGTGGCGGAAGCGGAGGGCGAGGGGGTCGCGGTGCCGCCCGAGGCCGACGGGGACGGAGACGGGGAGGGAGACTCCTCACCGACGGTGATCGCCGCCTCGTCGTTGGACTGGTCCGGGTCGTTCAGGACGATCCCGTCGCCGGGGCGCACGGTGACCGTGCCGCGGGCCGCGCCGGCGACGAGGTCCTTCTCGTAAACGACCTGGAAGCGGTACATCTGGCCGTCGCCGCTCTCCTCGGAGACGGTGTCCGGGCAGAGGTAGCGGCGGTGGCCCGGCTCGAAGGGCGAGGTCTTGCCGTCGGTGTACGTGTAGCAGTCGCCGCTCGCCTGGTCGTCGGGCTCCTCGTCGACGCGCACGCTCTTGGCGACGACGCCCTTGGGGAGCGTCACCTCGGCGTACGCCACGGGCTTGCTGTCGGGGTGGGCGACCACGGCGGGGCCCGCGTTGCGCAGGCCGAAGGCGAGCGGGTGGGTGGAGCCCTTCTTGCCGGGGACGAGGACGGCGCCGACCGCGAGGAAGTCCGCGGCGTTGTCGGCGGCGTACGTCACCCGCTGGCTGTCGGCGAAGTCCTTGCCCGTGGCGGGGGTCAGGGTGAGCGCTGCGCCCTTGCCGGGGGTGCCGCCGGTGTCCGTGTCGGAGGAGGCCGGGAGGGCCTCGGCGGTGATGTCGGTCCAGGTGTGGAAGGCGTCCTTGCCGAGGGCCCCTTCGAGCGGGTCGGAGAATCCAACCGTGTCACCCGGGGCGATCGCCGTCTTGAACACGCAGGTCACGTCGGCGCCGTCCCTGCCGAAGTCGCCCGGCAGGTAGAGACAGTTGGTGTGCTTCCCCGCGAACGTGACGCCCGGGCTGCCGGTGAGGCGGACGGTGATCTGTTCGGTGGGCAGGTCGCCGGTGTTGCGCAGGACCACGGGGTAGCCGACGGACTGGCCGGGCTTCAGGCCGGACCTGGCGGGCAGTGCGGCGACCTGGATCTCCGGGGAGCCGATGACGACCTCGGAGGTCTCGGTGTCGGGTGTGGCCTTGTCCGCGGTGACCTCGTAGCGCAGCGTTCCGGTGTCGCCGGGCTTCGTGCCGGCGACCGCGCTGAGCGTGAAGGGCTCGAACGGGCCGTGCAGATTGCCGTTGTCCAGGCACGTGACGACGGCGCCGGCCGCCGTGCACTGGCTGTTCTTGGCCTTGATCGTGGCGATGCCCGCGAGGCCGCTCGCGTCGATCACCAGCTTGGCGTTCTCCGGCAGCGGGAGTCCGTCCACGCCGTCGTCGGCGAAGCCGTAGACCACCCCGGGGGCGACGGACGTACCCGACGCCGGGACGGCTATCTGTTCCGGCGCCGTGATGACGGCGTAGGACTGCGTGGGAGGCGTGGGGTCCGCGGCCCAGGCCGTGGCACCGGTGAGACCGACCCCGGTCAGCGCGATCGCCGCCGTAGCAGCCGCCAGCTGTCTGCCCTTACGCCACATTTCGCCCCACGTCCATCGCATGCCGACTCGCGCCCCGTCTCTGCGGAGACGAGCGAAGCGTACGAACGGTTGCGCCCTTCGCGCACGCCTTGTCGAAAGTCCGTGCGCGAAGGGGCAGTTGGGGCGCAGCCGAAAGGGCGCGTCACCGAAAACGGCGTCAGGAGCGGGAGACGTTCCGCTCGTAGACCAGGCGCAGGCCGATCAGGGTGAGCCACGGCTCGTGCTCGTCGATCACCGCGGCCTCACCGAGCACCATGGGCGCAAGGCCCCCGGTGGCGATGACGGTCACGTCGTCCGGGTCGTCGGCCAGTTCGCGCGCCATGCGGGTCACGACGCCGTCGACCTGGCCCGCGAAGCCGTACAGGATGCCGGACTGCATGGCCTCGACCGTGTTCTTGCCGATGACGCTGCGCGGACGGGCGATCTCGATCTTGCGGAGCTGGGCGCCCCTGACGCCCAGCGCCTCCACGGAGATCTCGATACCGGGGGCGATGACGCCGCCGGCGTACTCCCCGCGCGCGGAGACCGCGTCGAACGTGGTCGCCGTGCCGAAGTCGACGACGATGGCGGGCCCCCCGTAGAGCTCGACCGCCGCCACCGCGTTGATGATGCGGTCGGCGCCGACCTCCTTGGGGTTGTCCATGAGGATCGGGACGCCGGTCTTGATGCCGGGTTCGACCAGGACGGCGGGGACGTCGCCGTAGTAGCGGCGGGTGACCTCGCGCAGTTCGTGCAGGACCGAGGGGACGGTCGAGCAGATGGCGATGCCGTCGATGCCGTCGCCGAGCTCGTCGCCGAGCAGCGGGTGCATGCCCATCAGGCCCTGGAGGAGCACGGCGAGTTCGTCGGCGGTGCGGCGGGCGTCGGTGGAGATGCGCCAGTGCTCGACGATCTCCTCCCCGTCGAACAGTCCGAGGACGGTGTGCGTGTTGCCTACGTCGATGGTGAGCAGCATGGCGACTACTCCGCCGCGCGCAGGTCGAGGCCGATGTCCAGGATCGGCGACGAGTGGGTCAGCGCGCCCACCGCGAGGAAGTCGACGCCCGTCGCGGCGTACTCGCGCGCGTTCGCCAGGGTCAGCCGGCCCGAGGACTCCAGGAGGGCGCGGCCGGCGACGGCCTCGACGGCCTCCTGGGTCTCGGCCGGCGTGAAGTTGTCCAGGAGGATCAGGTCGGCGCCCGCCTCCACGACCTCGCGCAGCTGGTCCAGGGTGTCGACCTCGACCTCCACGGCGAGGCCCGGGAAGGACTCCCGTACGGCCTTGAAGGCTTGTGCGACGCCGCCGGCGGCGACCACGTGGTTGTCCTTGACCAGGGCCGCGTCCGAGAGCGACATGCGGTGGTTGACGCCGCTACCCATGCGGACGGCGAACTTCTCCAGGGAGCGCAGGCCGGGCGTCGTCTTGCGGGTGTCGCGGACCTTCGCCGCAGTCCCCTCCAGCGCGTCCGCCCACGCGCGCGTGGCGGTCGCGATGCCGGACAGGCGGCACAGGATGTTGAGGGCGCTGCGCTCGGCGGTCAGCAGGTCGCGGGTGCGGGTGGTGACGCTGAGGAGCTTCTGCCCGGCGGTGATCCGGTCGCCGTCCTCCACGTGCCGCTCGACCTCGAACTCGTCGGTGCAGACCACGGAGAGCACGGCCTCGGCGACGCGCAGGCCCGCCACGACGCCGTCCTCACGGGCGGTGAAGTCGGCGGTGGCGACGGCGTCCTCGGGGATGGTGGCGACCGTGGTGACGTCCACGCCGCCGTCCAGGTCCTCGGCGATGGCCATGTGCGCGATGTCCTCGACCTCCACGGGGTCGAGCCCCGCGTCGGCCAGGAGCTGGGCGAGGGCGGGGTCGAGGCCGCACTCCATCATGTCGGCGTCGGCTCCGCCGCAGCCGCAGCCGTCGCCGCAGCCGCCGCTCTCGGCGAGGGGGAGGTCGGGGGTGCTCACGTCTCTCACTGCTCCTGCTGGTGTGTACGGCGCTCGGGGCGGGTCGGGGGGAATTCTGCGGTGGGCGTGGTGTGCGCGGCCAGCGTCCGGTCGGGATTCAGCCGTACGACGATGTGGCGGCGCCATTGCGCGTCGTCACGGTCGGCGTGGTCCTCGCGCCAGTGGCAGCCGCGGGTCTCCTCGCGGCGGCGGGCCGCGGCGACGAGGACGCGGGCGACGCACAGGAGGTTGGTGGCCTCCCAGGTGTCGACGCCGGGCTCCGCGGTCTTGCCGTTCTCCGCGAGGGCGCCCGCCGCCTCGGCGTGGATGCGGCCGAGTCCCGCGGCGGCCTCGGCGAGGGAGTCGGCGGAGCGCAGTACGCCCGCGCCCCGCGTCATCACGCGCTGGATGGCGAACCGTGCCTCGGCCGGCATCAGGGGGTGGGTCGGGATCTCCGGGTGCGGTACGGGGGCCGGCACGCGCGCGTGGAGGCCGTTCTCCCGGTGGCTCGCGGCGATGTCGTCCGCGATGCGCTCGGCGTAGACCAGGCCCTCCAGGAGGGAGTTGGAGGCGAGCCGGTTCGCGCCGTGGACGCCGGTGCAGGCGACCTCTCCGCACGCGTACAGGCCGGGGACCGTCGTGCGGCCCTGGCGGTCCGTGCGGACGCCTCCGGAGGCGTAGTGGGCGGCGGGTGCCACGGGGATGGGCTCGGTGACCGGGTCGATGCCGTGGGCGCGGCAGGCGGCGAGGATCGTGGGGAACCGGTTCTCCCACATCTCGGCGCCGAAGTGCCGGGCGTCCAGGTACATGTGCTCGGTGCCCCGCTCCTGCATGCGGCGCATGATGCCCTTGGCGACGATGTCGCGGGGCGCGAGCTCGGCCAGTTCGTGCCGGCCGAGCATGAAGCGCACCCCGTCGGCGTCGACGAGGTGGGCGCCCTCGCCGCGTACGGCCTCGGAGACCAGGGGCTGCTGGCCCTCCGCGTCCGCGCCGAGGAAGAGCACCGTCGGGTGGAACTGCACGAATTCGAGGTCGGACACCTCTGCGCCCGCGCGCAGGGCGAGCGCGACCCCGTCGCCGGTGGAGACGTGCGGGTTGGTGGTGGCCGAGAAGACCTGGCCCATGCCGCCGGTCGCGAGGACCACGGCGGGGGCGAGCGCCGCACCGACGCCGTCGTGCTGGCCCTCCCCCATGACATGCAGGGAGACGCCCGCCGTGCGGCCGTCGGCGTCCGTGAGGAGGTCGAGGACCAGGGCGTTCTCGACGGTCCTGATGCCCCGCGCGCGTACCGCCTCGACGAGGGCGCGGGAGATCTCGGCGCCGGTGGCGTCGCCGCCCGCGTGCGCGATGCGGCGGCGGTGGTGGCCGCCCTCGCGGGTGAGCGCGAGGTCGCCGTCGGCCGACTCGTCGAAGTGCGCGCCGGTCTCGATGAGGCGGCGCACGGCGTCGGGGCCCTCCGTGACGAGGGTGCGGACCGCCTCCTCGTCGCACAGGCCCGCTCCCGCGACGAGCGTGTCGTCGAGATGCTGCTCGGGGGTGTCGCCCTCGCCGAGCGCCGCGGCGACGCCGCCCTGCGCCCAGCGCGTGGAGCCGTCGTCGAGGCGGGCCTTGGTGACGACGACGGTCCGCAGTCCGGCCGCCTGGCAGCGCAGGGCCGCGGTGAGACCGGCGACACCGGAGCCGACGACCACGACGTCGGCGGAGACGGACCAGCCGGGCGCGGGCGCGTGCAGGCGTATGCCGGTCGCCGTGCCGGTGACTGTGGTCCCTGTGGCACTCATACGGGAGCTCCGAAGGTCAGGGGGATGTTGTCGATCAGCCGCGTCGAGCCGACCCTGGCGGCGACGGCGAGCACGGCCTCTCCGATGTGGCCGCGCTTCACGTCCGTGAAGTCGGCCGGGTCGACGAGAGCGAGGTAGTCCAGCCTGAGCGGCGGCCGGACGCGGGCGGCCTCGTCGAGGACCTGGCGGGCCGCGGCGCGGACGGCTTCGGGACCGCCGGGCGAGGCCTTCGCGACGGCGTGCGCGTCGGCGGCGGCACGGGCCTCGCCTATCGCGTTCAGGGCGTCGGCACGCGCGTGCGTGGAGGGCGCTTCGTG
This sequence comes from Streptomyces sp. NPDC107517, assembly GCF_055582645.1. Lineage (NCBI taxonomy): Bacteria > Bacillati > Actinomycetota > Actinomycetes > Kitasatosporales > Streptomycetaceae > Streptomyces > Streptomyces sp. NPDC107517. The sequence goes on from NZ_JBVJPM010000003.1 coordinate 65,125, forward strand.
GGCCCGCGCGCGCAGGGCCTCCTGGGCGGCGTGCCGGTCGCGGCCGGCGAAGAGCGCCTGGGAGAGGACGAGCGCGGTGCGCCGCTCGTCGGCGGAGAGGTAGCGGTTGCGGCTGGAGAGGGCCAGACCGTCGGGCTCGCGCACGGTGGGCACGCCGACGATCTCCACGGCGAAGTTCAGGTCCCGCACCATGCGGCGGATCAGAGCGAGCTGCTGGGCGTCCTTCTGCCCGAACAGCGCGACGTCGGCCGCGGTCAGGTGGAGCAGCTTGGCGACGACGGTGAGCATGCCGTCGAAGTGGCCGGGCCGCGAGGCGCCTTCGAGGCGCTGCCCCATGGGGCCCGCGGTGACGCGGACCTGAGGCTCGCCGCCGGGGTAGACCTCGTCCGCGGAGGGCGCGAACACGACGTCGGCGCCCGCCTGTTCGGCGATCTTGACGTCGGAGTCGAGGGTGCGCGGATAGCGGTCGAGGTCCTCGCCCGCGCCGAACTGGAGCGGGTTCACGAAGACCGTCGTCACGACTTCGCCGTCGGCGCCGGCGATCGTGCGGGCCGTGCGGATCAGTTCGGCGTGGCCGTCGTGCAGGGCCCCCATGGTCATGACGACGGCGCGGCGGCCCGCACGCGCGCGCGTGCGGAGCTCATCGGCGGTGTGCAGCACAGCGGTCATCGCTGGTCTCCCTCGGCGCCGTCGGCCAGAACCCCCAGGAGGTCCTCGGCGAGTTCGGGCTTGAGCAGGCCGTGCGCGAGGGCACGGTCGGCGGTGGCGCGGGCCATCGCCAGATACCCGGCGACGGTCTGGGGCGCGTGCTTGCGCAGCTCGGCGACATGGGCGGCGACCGTGCCCGCGTCCCCGCGCGCGACGGGCCCGGTGAGCGCGGCGTCACCGGACCTGAGGGCGTTGTCGAGAGCCGCGCCGAGCAGCGGGCCGAGCATCCGATTCGGGGCCTCGACGCCCGCGGCCCGCAGCAGTTCCATGGACTCGGCGACCAGCGTGACCAGGTGGTTCGCGCCGAGGGCGAGCCCCGCGTGGTAGAGCGGGCGCGACTCCTCACGGATCCACTCGGGCTCTCCGCCCATCTCGATGACGAGCGCCTCCGCTGCGAGCCGAAGCTCCTCGGGCGCGGTCACGCCGAAGGAGCAGCCGGCCAGCCGCTGTACGTCCACGGGGGTGCCGGTGAACGTCATCGCGGGGTGCAGCGCGAGCGGCAGGGCACCGGCCCGCAGTGCGGGGTCGAGCACCTTGGTGCCGTAGCGCCCCGAGGTGTGCACGATCAGCTGTCCCGGGCGTACGGAACCGGTCTCGACGAGCCCTTCCACGAGGCCGGGCAGCGCGTCGTCGGGCACCGTGAGAAGCACGAGCTCGGCGCGCGCGAGGACCTCGGAGGGCGTCACGACGGGGACGTCGGGCAGCAGGCCGGCAGCCCGGCGCACGGACGCCTCGGAGACTGCGGAGACAGCGACGGGGCGGTGTCCCGCGAGGGCCAGAGCGGCCGCGAGGGCGGGGCCGACACGGCCCGCGCCGACCACTCCGACGGTCAGCCGGGCGGGGCGGTCCCTGGGGTCGGTGGGTTCGGGTCGAGGAGGTGCGTTCACAGGACGACGGCCTTCCGTTCCAGTCCGCTCGGGGTACCGGACGATTTCTCGTCATGTTAACGCGATCTGCTCCGCGGGCTCCGGCCCGTCCACAGGCTGTGGGCAACCGCACGTGCGTACGACATCATCGGGGCATGACGGAGAGCGAAGAGCGGGAGAACACCGCAGAGGACGACGCGACGAAGGCGCGGGCCCGCCGCGCCGCGGCTCTGCGGGGCGCCGAGCGGATCCTGGGCGTGCACGGCACCGACGCCACCATCGGTGAGCGTCTGACGGCCCTCTCGGAGGCCGCCTGGTCCGTCGCCGACCCGGACCAGAGCAGCGACCTGTACGGCGACGGCATCGTCGCCGACCTGGAGGAGCGCGTCGCGGGGCTCCTCGGCACGGAGGCGGCGGCCTACTTCCCCACCGGCACGATGGCGCAGCAGGTCGCGCTGCGCTGCTGGGCGGGCCGTACGGGCAACCCGACGGTCGCCCTGCACCCGATGGCACACCCGGAGCGGCACGAGCGCGGTGCCTTCGGCGCCCTGAGCGGCCTGCGCACCGTCCACCCGACGAGCGAGCCGCGGCTGCCGAACGCCGACGAGGTGCGCGACTTCGCCGAGCCCTTCGGCGCGCTGATGCTCGAACTGCCGCTCCGGGACGCCGGTTACGTCCTGCCCACCTGGGACGAGCTGGTCGCCGTCACCGAGGCGGCCAGGGAACGGGACGCCGTCGTGCACTTCGACGGAGCGCGCCTGTGGGAGTGCACCACCCACTTCGGGCGCTCCCTGGCCGAGATCGCCGATCTCGCCGACAGCGTGTACGTGTCGTTCTACAAGACCCTCGGCGGCCTCAGCGGAGCGGCGCTCGCCGGGCCCCGGTCGTTCGTCGAAGAGGCGAAGACCTGGCGGCACCGCTACGGCGGCCAGCTCTTCCAGCAGTTCCCCGCGGCGCTCTCGGCCCTGGTCGGCCTGGACCGGGAGCTGCCGCGCGTGCCCGACTACGTGGCCCACGCGCGCGTGGTCGCCCAGGCGCTGCGCGAAGGGTTCGCCGAGGCCGGGGTGCCGTGGGTGCGGGTGCACCCCGAGGTACCGCACACGCACGAGTTCCAGGTCTGGCTGCCGTACGCCTCGGAACGGCTCGACGAGGCGTCGGTCACGCAGGCCGAAGAGACCCGGACGTCGCTGTTCCGGCGCTGGTGGAAGCAGGGTCCTCCGGGCCTTTCGGTCACCGAGGTCACCGTCTCCGCGCGCGGGCTGGAATGGACCGCCGACGACGTCCGCGCGGCCGTCGCGGACTTCGTGGCACGGATCCCCCCGGAGGCCGCCGACGGGGACGCCTGAGCGGCGCCGCCCTGCCCGCGTCCGTCAGAGGCCGGCGGGTCAGCAGCCCGCCGCGCGGCGCTGCGGGTGGATCAGGCGGGCCAGGGCCGCCCGGATCCGGCCGTGCGCCGGGCGGCCGGCGACGACCGCGCGGAAACGGCGGTGGTCGCGCAGCTCGCGGACGGCGCTCCAGTCGTGGAGGCCCGGCGCCGGCGGCGCGGGCTCCCCGTGCAGGGAGGCGCGGTAGACATCCAGTGCGTACTGCTGATTGACGCTCATGACGTACCCCTCACTGGTCTTCTCATTGTCACGTCATGACCGGAAATGCGGCTGTCCAGAGAGTTTTATTTGTTTTGCAGGGCTTTATTGGCTCTGTTCGACATTCATTGCTCTTTGCCGCTTCGGTCCGACGTAAAGAAGACTCCGCCCGGCGGCCCCGCCCGGTCACGTCGATTGACGGGAGACGTCAATCGAGAACTCGGTTGTCAGAGCCTGCGTGCACCATGGGGTCATGAGCGTGAGCATCGACATCAGCCGGCTGACCCCGGAGCGGATCAGCGTCGTGCCCTCACCCCTGTCCGAGCTGGGCATGGCGCTGCACGCGCTGGCCGAGCCCGCGCACCACCCGGGGCTCCAGGGCTGGACGACGGCGGTGTCCGCGCGCCTCGACCCCGGCCTCGCGGACCGGCTGTGCGAGGCGGACTTCCTGTGGCGGACGACGTTCTCGGACGTGTTCGCGCCGTTCGCCGGGATCCCGGGCCGGGCCGCCCTGCCCGGCGCCACCCTCGCCGAGGAGCTCGACCTCCTCGACAAGCTGACCGACCGCCAGTTCGTGGACGCGGCGCTGGAGTTCACCTGCCAGAACAGCTACGCGCTGCGCGAGGCCGACCCGCTGGCCGACCCGGACATGCGCCGCCGCGCCCTGGATCTCGCCGCCACCCGCGGCCTGCCCCAGGTCCAGTTCACCCAGCGGCTCCTGGACGACCCGCCCGCGGTGCGCGCCTGGTTCCGAAGGCTCGTGGAGGACTGCGAGGAGGCGTTCTTCGCGGACATCTGGGCCCGCATCCACCACGAGCTGGCCGCCGACGCGCGGCACAAGACCGAACTCCTGAGGCGCAAGGGCCTGGCCGAGGCGCTGAAGGCAGTGTCGTCCGTCGTCACGCTCGACGAGCCGGCGAACCTGATCACGGTCGACAAGATCACCGTGGGCCGTACGACCACGGAGGACGGCGGCCTCGTTCTCGTGCCGACCAGTCTCGGCTGGCCGCACCTCATGGTGCTGCACCGCTTCGGATGGCAGCCCGCGATCACGTATCCCGTCGGCTCACCCGGCCTCACCACACCGGCCACCGTCGAGCAGCTCACGCTCCGGATGACGGCCCTCGCGCATCCCGTGCGCATGCGCCTGTGCCGCCACCTCGCCCGCGGCGCGTACACGACGAGCGAGCTCTCCGACGCGCACGGGATGACGGCGCCGGAGATATCCCGGCACCTGACCGTGCTCAAGAAGGCCGGCCTGATCACCACGCGCCGCCGGGGCCGCTACGTCCAGCACCAGCTGGATCTGACGGCCGTCGCCCGCCTGGGCAGCGACTTCATCGAGGGCGTACTGCGCTAGGGCCTTTCCTCTGGATCAGGCCGGACCAGGGAGCGGGGTCATGGGCCCCTCTTCGAGCGAAGCCGAGAGCTCGGGAGAGCCGGCGATCGACGACAACGCCGCGAGGCGCGGTGCCGGGCCCCGCGAGCCCGGCGCGATCCGGACGAGAGGCCCCAGCGTCTCAAGGGCCTTTCGTTCGGATCGGGCCCGACCCACAGGGGCCCTCAGGCTGCCCCGCCGCCGGCCCGTACGAGCCCCGTCTCGTAGGCGAGTACGACGACCTGGACGCGGTCGCGCAGGTTCAGCTTGGTGAGGATGCGGCCCACGTGCGTCTTCACCGTCGCCTCCGACAGGACGAGCCGGGCGGCGATCTCGCCGTTCGACAGGCCCTGCGCGACGAGGATCATGACCTCGCGCTCGCGCTCGGTCAGCCGGCCGAGCTCGGCGAGCTGCGGCTCCTTCCCGGAGCTGGGCAGCATCGGCGCGAAGCGGTCGAGCAGCCGCCGCGTCGTCGACGGCGCGACCACCGCGTCGCCGCTGTGCACGGCCCGGATCGCGCCGAGCAGCTCGCCGGGCGGCACGTCCTTGAGCATGAACCCCGACGCCCCGGCCTTCAGCCCCGAGAAGGCGTACTCGTCGAGGTCGAACGTCGTCAGGATGAGCACCTTCGGCGGGTTGTCCTCCATGCAGATCCGCCGGGTCGTCTCCACGCCGTCCAGCTTCGGCATGCGGACGTCCATCAGGACCACGTCGACCGCCGTGCCACGCAGCACCTCAAGGGCCTCGACCCCGTCGCCCGCCTCGGCGACGACCTCCATGTCCGGCTGGGCGGCGAGCACCATCCGGAAACCGGTGCGCAGCAGCACCTGGTCGTCGACGAGCATCACGCGGATCGCCATGAAGGGGGTCCCTTTCGGTACGTCTACGGGGTCGGGTTCGGTACGTGTGCGGCGTCAGTGGGCGGGCTTGAGCGGCAGCAGCGCGCTGATCCGGAATCCGCCGCCGGGGCGCGGTCCCGCGTCGAGCGTCCCGCCGACCATACCGACGCGCTCCCGCATGCCGATGAGCCCGTGCCCGCGGCCGTCGGCGCCCCCGTCCTCGTACAGCTCGTGCGGGGCGCCCTTGCCGTCGTCCTCGACGAGCAGGCCGAGGCCGTCGTCGAAGTAGACGAGCCGCACGCTCGCGCCCGCGTTCGCGCCGCCGTGCTTACGGGTGTTGGTGAGCGCCTCCTGCACGATGCGGTACGCGGTCAGCTCCACACCGCTGGGCAGCGGGCGCGGGGTGCCCTCGACCTTGAAGTCGACGGGCAGGCCCGCGGTGCGCACCTGCTCTATCAGCTCGTCGAGCTGCTCGACGTCGGGCTGCGGCACGTATTCGCCGCTCTCCTGGTGCTCACCGGTGCGCAGCACTCCGAGGAGGCGCCGCATCTCGGCAAGCGCCTGCCGGCCGGTCCCGGAGATCGTCTCCAGGGCCTTCCTGGCCTGCTCGGGAGCGGCGTCCATGACGTACGCGGCGCCGTCCGCCTGCACGACCATCACCGACACGTTGTGCGCGACGACGTCGTGCAGTTCGCGTGCGATCCGGGCCCGCTCGGCGGCGACCGCGACCTTCGACTGGGCCTCGCGCTCCGTCTCCAGACGGGCGGCGCGCTCCTCCAGCTGCGCCAGGTAGGCGCGGCGCGTGCGGACGGAGTCACCGAGCACCCAGGCGAGGGCGAACGGCACCGTCTGGAAGACCGTGATCAGCACGTTGCCCGCGCTGCTCGTGTCGTGCATCGGCCAGCGCAGCTGCGCGAGCGGCGCCGCGCACAGACCTGCGACGAGCGCGAATCTGGACGCCCAGCGCGGGCTGTCCGCCGCCACGGTGTAGATGACCACCAGCATGGCGAAGTCGGCCGGCTGGACGCGGACGTCCGCGACGAGCTGGAAGACGCCCACGACGGCGATGAGGACCAGCATCCGCTCGGGAACACGCCTGCGCAGGGCGACGGCCAGGCTCAGCGCCAGGACGACGGGGATGCCTCGGAGGCGGGCGTCGCCCTGCATGTCCTGCTGCCCCGAGACCAGACTCATGCCGGAGACCCCGAGGAGGACGACGGCCCAGAAGCTGTCGACCCACGTCGGGTGTCGGCGGAAGAAGTCGTAGAGGCGCTGCACGTAACCCAGCGTAAAGAAGCGTGCAGCGTGCAGGGGTCAACCGGAGGTTCGATCCGAGTGCCACCGGCGTACTCCCCAAGGTGGAGGCCGCCCCCTCCCCTCCGCCGAGGGCCTGCCCGGCGGATCTTGCCGGGAGCGCGGGGTCCGGCACGCCTGCACGGACCATTACGCCTGCACAGACCCTCCACGGCCCCGCGAGCCCGGCGTGATCCGAACGAAAGGCCCTAGCCTTTCGGCGTGAGGAACGAGCTGTGGAGTGCGGGGCGTGGGTGGCGCGAGGCGACGGAGGAGGCGCTGTACGGGCCCTGCGGCTTCTATCGCAGGGCCGAGGGACCCGCGAGGCATTTCCGCACTTCGGTGCATGCGTCGCCGTTGTTCGCCGGGGCCGTCGCGCGGCTTCTGTCCCGGGTGGACGAGGCGCTCGGGGCCCCGCCGGAGCTCGCCTTCGTCGACATGGGCGCGGGCCGCGGCGAGCTGGTGACGGGCGTCCTGGAGGCGCTGCCCGCCGAGGTGGCGGCCCGCACGCGCGCGTACGCGGTGGAGCGGGCGGAGCGTCCCGCCGGCCTCGACCACCGCATCGAGTGGTGCGCACACCCCCCGAAGGGGGTCACCGGACTCCTCTTCGCGAACGAGTGGCTCGACAACGTCCCCCTGGAGGTCGTCGAGGCCGACGCCTCTGGAGCACCGCGCCATGTCCTCGTACAGCAGGACGGGACCGAGGAGCTCGGGGAGCCCGTGGTGGACGGGCCGGAGGCGGAGTGGCTCGCCCGGTGGTGGCCGTTCGCCGGTGAACCGGGTCTCCGTGCGGAGATCGGCCTCCCCAGGGACACCGCCTGGGCCACGGCCGCGGGGACGCTGGAGCGCGGTGTGGCGATCGCCGTCGACTACGCGCACTCCCGGGACGCCCGGCCGCCCTTCGGGACGCTGACGGGCTTCCGTGAGGGCCGTGAGACCCCGCCGGTGCCGGACGGCTCGTGCGACATCACGGCCCACGTGGCGCTCGACGCGTGCGCGCTCCCGGGCGCCCTGCTCCTCACGCAGCGCGCGGCCCTGCACGCCCTCGGGGTGAGCGGCGGCCGTCCGCCGCTGTCGCTCGCCTCCAGCGATCCGGCGGCCTACGTACGGGCCCTGTCCGGAGCCGGCGAGGCCGCCGAGCTGACCGCCGCGGGCGGGCTCGGCGACTTCGGGTGGCTGGTGCAGCCGGTGGGCCTACGGGCGCGGGACCTGCTACTTGTCGATGTCGCCGACGACGAAGAACAGTGACCCGAGGATGGCCACCATGTCCGAGACGAGCGTGCCGGGCAGCAGTTCGGTGAGCGCCTGGATGTTGTTGTAGGAGGCGGACCGCAGCTTGAGCCGGTACGGCGTCTTCTCGCCCTTGCTGACCAGGTAGTAGCCGTTGATCCCCAGCGGGTTCTCGGTCCACGCGTACGTGTGGCCCTCGGGCGCCTTGAGCACCTTCGGGAGGCGCTGGTTGACGGGGCCGGGCGGCAGCTCGGCGAGCCGGTCCAGGCAGGCGTCGGCGAGGTCCAGGGCGTTGTGGGTCTGCTCCAGGAGGACCTCGAAGCGGGCCAGGCAGTCGCCCTCGCCGCGGGTGACGACCTTCAGGGTGTCCTGGAGCTCCCCGTAGGCGAGGTACGGCTCGTCGCGGCGCAGGTCGAAGTCGACTCCGGAGGCACGGGCGATCGGACCGCTCACTCCGTAGGAGTGCACCGCCTCCGGGGACAGCACGCCCACGTCGCGCGTGCGGCCACGGAAGATCTCGTTGCCGAGGACCAGGTCGTCGTACACACCCATGCGCGAGCGGACCGAGGCGACCGCCTCACGCGCGCGGGTGGTCCAGCCGGCCGGGACGTCCTCCTTGAGGCCGCCGACGCGGTTGAACATGTAGTGCATGCGGCCGCCGGACATCTCCTCCATGACGTTCTGGAGTTCCTCGCGCTCCCGGAAGGCATAGAACACCGGGGTGATTCCGCCCAGTTCGAGCGGGTACGAACCAAGGAACATCAGGTGGTTGAGGACCCGGTTCAGCTCCGCGAGCAGGGTGCGCAGCCACACCGCGCGCTCAGGGACCTCCATGCCGAGCATCCGCTCGACGGCGAGGACGACCCCGAGCTCGCTCGAGAAGGCGGAGAGCCAGTCGTGGCGGTTGGCGAGCATCACGATCTGCCGGTAGTCGCGGGCCTCGAAGAGCTTCTCCGCGCCGCGGTGCATATAGCCGATGACCGGCTCGGCCTGCTGGATGCGCTCGCCGTCGAGGACGAGGCGCAGGCGCAGCACCCCGTGCGTGGACGGGTGCTGCGGGCCGATGTTGAGCACCATGTCGGTGGTCTCGGCGGCGCCGCCGATGCCGACCGTCGTCTCCGTCGTGGGCGTCATGGGAACAGTGTCTCGTACGTAGGGTGGGTGCATGGAAACGGGGACTGAGGGGACGGCGGCTCCGAAGGCGGGAGCCGGGCCCGAGCCGGTGTGGACCGGGCTTCCCAGGGGGCTGCTGACAGTGCGCAGGCTGCTGCTCGTGCTGTGGCTGGTGCCGCTGACGGTGGTGGTGGGGGTGCTGCTCGGGGTGTTCGCCGGCGGCGTGTGGGCGGCCTTCGCGCTGCTGCCGCTCGCCGGGCTGCTGTGGGGCTGGCCGATGCTCGGGCGCAACTGGCGCTCGTGGCGCTACGCCGAGCGCGCCGACGACCTGCTGATCAGCCGGGGCGTCCTGTGGCGTGAGGAAACGATCGTGCCGTACGGGCGCATGCAGCTCGTCGAGGTCACGTCCGGGCCGCTCGAGCGGAAGTTCGGGCTCGCGAGCCTTCAGCTGCACACGGCGGCCGCGGCGACCGACGCCACGATCCCCGGCCTGACGCCCGCCGAGGCCGAGCGCCTGCGCGACCGGCTCACCGAACTCGGCGAGGCCCGATCGGCGGGCCTGTGACGGCCCCGGACGTCCACGAGGACGTATGGGACCAGGACGCGGCCGCCGAGGCGCCGGAGCGGCGTCTGCACCCGGTCACCCCGCTGCGCCGCGCCTGGGCGCCCGTCGCGATCGTCCTCGGCTGGGCGGTCCACGACCTGAACGAGGCGCAGCGCCGGCTCGCCCAGCTCACCGCGACCACCCTCCTCATCGGCATCGCCGTACTGATCCCGGCCGCCGCTCTCTACGGGTTCCTGACCTGGTGGTTCACGCATTTCTCCGTCACGGACACCGAACTGCGCATCCGTACGGGCCTGTTGTTCCGCCGCACCGCCCACATCCGGCTCGACCGGATCCAGGCCGTGGACGTCACCCAGCCGCTGCTCGCCCGCTTCGTGGGCGTCGCCAAGCTCAAACTGGACGTCATAGGCGCGGACAAGAAGGACGAACTCGCCTATCTCGGCGAGCGGGAGGCTCGCGAGCTGCGCGCCGAACTGCTCGCCCGCGCGGCCGGGTTCGCGCCCGAGAGCGTGCGGGACGTCGGCGAGGCTCCGGCCGAGCAGATCCTGCACGTGCCGCCCCGCATGCTCGCCGTCTCGCTGCTGCTCACCGGCGGACCCTGGGCGATGCTGCTCGCCGCGTTCGTCGTGCCGGCGCTGCTGTGGTTCGCCACCCACAACCTGTGGACGGTGCTCGCGGTGGCCGTCCCGCTCGCGGGCGGCGCCGGCACGAACAGCGTGGGCCGCTTCATCAAGGAGTACGACTGGACGGTGGGAGAGTCGCCGGACGGCCTGCGCATCGACCACGGTCTCCTCGACCGCGACCACGAGACGGTGCCGCCGGGACGGGTGCAGACCGTTCGGATCGTGGAGCCGCTGCTGTGGCGGCGGCGCGGCTGGGTGCGCGTGGAACTGGCCGTGGCCGGCTCGTCGAACTCCGTCCTCGTGCCGGTCGCGCCGCGCGAGGTCGCCGAGGGCGTGGTGCGGCGGGTGCTTCCGGGGGTGACGGTGCCCGGTGCGGAGGCGTTCACCCGGCCGCCGAAGCGCTCGGCGTGGTGCATGCCCGTGTGGTGGCGGGGCAACGGGCTCGCGACGACCGACGCCGTGTTCGCGTCCCGGCACGGGCTGGTGCGGCGGCGGCTCGCGCTGGTCCCGCACGCGAAGGTGCAGAGTGTCCGGCTCACACAAGGGCCCTGGGAACGGTTCCGGGGCGTGGCCGACGTCCACGTGGACACGGGCGCCGACAAGACGGTGACGGCCCGGCTGCGGGACGCCGGGGAGGCGGCGGAACTCCTGCGCTCCCAGGCCGACCGCTCACGCACGGGACGGAAGGTGGCACGGCCGGACCGCTGGATGGCTTCGTGAGGGCGACAGCACGACGAGGAGGCGGGCCCCGGTGTGTGACACACCGGGGCCCGCCCCCTTCACGTCGTACGCGCTGACGTCTCCGCCGCGGGAACCACGTCCCCGCCGCCGGAACTTACGCCCGGATCGCCGATCGCAGCTCGGCCACGTCGATCTGTTCCGTCTCGTCGTGCGCGGTCAGGTCGATGACCTGGCTGACGCCCTCGCCCGTGGTCGTGGCGTCGGCCTGCTTGAACTCGGCCTCCGTGTCCGCCTTGTGGAGCGCGAGCGCCTCCTCGCCGACGACGTCCGCGAGGTCGGTGTTCTGCACGGCCTCCAGGGCCGCGGGCGCCACGCCCTTCGTACCGAAGAAGTCGAATCCGCCCTCGACCAGGGGCCGCCGCACCGCCGCGGGCGGCACGACCGCCGCCGCGGCCGGGACGGTGAAGTGACCGGGGACGCCGGACGGCAGGGCGGCCACGTGCTGGTGCTCCTGTGCGCGGGCCGCCTCGGGCTTCCCCTGCGGCTCACCGCCCTCGGGAACCTCGGCCTTCGGGCCCTCGCCCCGCGGGGGGTTCGCCGCGCGCGCCATGCGGTCGAGCGCGGCGTTGGCCCGCAGATAGAGCACCGGGGACGTCCCCGGTGCGCCGGCCGACGTGGCGCGCTGCGCCGGGACCAGCTCGGCGCCGGGCGCCGGGGAGGCGGCCGCGGGCAGCGCACGAGCCGGGGCCGAGGCCTCTATCGCGAGCTGCCTGCGGCCCTCCAGGGCGGTGGCCCGCTCCGTCTCCGCGGTCGCGTAGCGCCGCAGCAGGGCCGCGTGCTCGTTGCGCAGGGCCGCCAGCTCCGTGCGCTTGGCACGCAGCTTCGCCTCCATCTTGAAGCGCAGCTCGCGCGACTCCTCGAGGTCGGTCTCGAGTTCGGCGACCCGCTCGTCGTGGCGCCACTCGTCGCTCGCCCGCGACCGGTTCAGCTCGGCGACGCGCTTGCCCGCGAGCCGGTCCCAGCGGCGCATGACGACCGCGCCCACCACGGCGGCGCAGGCGGCGGCACCGGCCAGACCGCGCAGCACGAAGGGCTCCGCGGTCAGCCAGGCGCCGGCCGCGCAGACGAGCGGGACGCCTGCGATCGCCGAGGGGGGAAGCAGCCTGTGCAGGGGTGGGGAATGGCGGTGACGTCCACGTGGCATGGCCAGAAACTTACCGCGCGTAGGCGAATCGTGGTGCCCCGGCAGCCAAAATCCCGTGGTCTTCTGCCCTGCCACTTCCATTCACCCCTGAACTCGACCCTTTGCCGATCAGTTCCTCCGCGAGCTGTTCAGTTCTTCAGGAGGCCCTTCGACTGGAGATACTCCTTGGCCACATCGGCCTCCTTCTGGCGTTCCGCGTCGACCTTCCGGTTGAGCTCGACGAGATCGTCGGTCGTCAGCGTCTTGGTCAGCTTCCCGAGTACGGCGGCTATCTCCTTGTCGCCCGCGTCCTTGGTGTTCACGACCGGAACGATGTTGTCCGCGTTCTGGAGCTTCTTGTCGTCCTCCAGGAGCACCAGACCGAAGTTCTTCAGCGTCGCGTCCGTGGTGGTCGTCAGGACCAGCTGGTCCTCACCGTTCTTGACGGCCTGCTTGGCCTGCGTGGTGCCGACGCCCTTGGGGTCGATCCCGCTGACCTTGATGCCGTACGTCTTCTCGAGACCCGGGGCGCAGAAGGGCCGCTTCTCGCATTCGTCACCGGCCGCGATCTTGATCTTCTGGCCGGACTTGCCGAGGTCCGAAAGGGTCTTGAGGCTGTGCTGCTTCGCGTAATCCGCGCTCACCGCGAAGGCGTTCTGGTCGACGGCCTCTCCGGCGTCGAGCACGGTCAGTCCCTCGGGCCCGGCGAGTCCGCGCAGCGCGCTGACCGTCGCATCAAGATCACTTGACGCCACGGGCTTGGCGTCCGCGCCGTTCTTCTTGAGATTGAGGAATTCCGCGAGCGTCGCCGCGTATTCGGGAACGACGTCGATGGCGCCCTTGGCGATCTGGGGCTCGTAGATCTCGCGGTTCTCGACGGTCTTGACCGAGGCGGAGTATCCGGCGTCGGCGAGAACCTGCTTGTAGAGCTCCGCCATCACCTTCGACTCGGTGAACCCGGCGGCGCCGACGACGACCGCGCCCTTCTTGCCGCCGCCGGCCGAGCCCGAGCCGGCCTTGTCGCTCTTGCCGCCCTCCAGGCTGTCCCCGCCGCATGCGGTGAGCCCGGTGGTGAGCGCACCGACGGCGACCGCCGCCACGGCGATCCGTCGCGTTCTGCTGTTCATCGTTGTCCACCCAATCGAAAGCCGGAATGATCGAAAAGCCGTAACGAGATATCAAGTTGGCGTCCCGCCCGCCGGGCGCCCGTCGGGGTTCGGCCCGCCGCGCCGCAGCCGCCGGGGTTCAGCGCGCCGCGCCGGAGCGGCCCTTCATCGGATTCAGCACCCGCCCCGCACCGGCCAGGACGCCCTCCACGAACAGTGCGAGCAGCGCCACCAGGACCGCACCGGCGACCACCTGAGGGGTGTCCTGGAGGTTGAACCCGGCCGTGATGATCCGCCCGAGCCCGCCTTTGCCCGCCATCGCGGCGAGCGTCGCCGTGGCGATCACCTGCACCGCCGCCAGCCGGATCCCGGTCATGACCATCGGATACGCCAGCGGGAGCTCGACGCGCCGGAACACCTGCCCCCCGCTCATCCCCATGCCCCGCGCCACCTCCACGACGGCCCGGTCGACCTCACGCATCCCGATGTAGGCGTTGGTCAGCAGTGGCGGCACCGCGAACAGCACGAGCGCGATGAACGTCGGCAGGTCCCCGTGCCGGCCGAGCGGCGTCAGCGTGAGCAGGACGAGCACCGCGAGCGTGGGCACCGCACGGCCCGCGTTCGAGATGTTGACCGCGAGGCCGCCACCCTTGCCGATGTGCCCGAGCCACAGCGCGAGCGGCAGGGCGATCAGGCAGGACACGGCCAGGGTGACGCCGCTGAAGTACAGATGCTCGGCCAGGCGGTGCCACACCCCCTTGTCGCCCTGCCAGTTGGACCCCGTCGTCAGCCAGTCATAGGCCCCCGATATCGCACTCATGCCGCCTGCGCCGCCTTCTTCGTACGTCGCTCCGGATCGCCGGAGCCGCCACCCGGGCGGTCCGCACTGCCGGGGGAGGCCGTGCGTCTGCGTGTTCGGGACGTCCCGGACACGACGCGGGTCCAGGGGGTCAGCCACCGCTGGAGGCCCAGCAGCAGCAGATCGGCGCCCACGGCGAGCAGCACGCACAGCACGGACGCCGTGAGTACCTGGGCCTTGAAGTCGCTGTCGAGACCGTCCATGATCAGCGTGCCCAGGCCGCCGTAGTCGACGATCGCGCCGACCGTCGTCAGCGCGACGGTGGAGACCGTGGCGATGCGCACGCCCGCGAGTATCGCGGGCAGCGCCAGCGGCAGTTCGACCTCCCACAGCAGCCGGACCGGCCCGTACCCCATGCCGCGGGCCGCTTCTCTCGCCTCGTCCGGCACGGCCTGGAGACCCGCCAGGAAATTCCGCACCAGGATCGTCAGCGTGTAGAGGACGAGCCCGGTGATCACGAGCGAGGCGGAGAGCCCGAACAGCGGGAGCAGCAGCGAGAACATGGCCAGCGACGGGATCGTGTAGAGCACCGTCGTCAGTCCGAGCACCGGGCCGGCGAAGGCGCGCCGGTGCCGGGCGAGGAGGGCCAGCGGGAAGGCGATCAGCACGCCGATCACGACGGAAGCGACCGTGATGCCGATGTGCTGGACGACCGCGTCGACCAACTCCTGCCTGCGGGTGCGCAGATATTCCCCGCACACCCACTCATTGGCCACCATGCAATTGGGACTGCTCACCCGCCCCGCCTCCCCCGAATCCCCGTGCATATGTCTTGAAACCGCTCGCGCGAGCGCGTGATTCCGACTGCCGACGACCCTAGCCCCCACCACTGACAATCGCCGAGACCCCTCGTCACGGGGCAACATGGCCTTCACACAGCGGCCGCCCACAGGCGGCGACTGCCCGGCACAATGGGGACCCATGATCCGGTTCGAGCACGTCACCAAGCGCTATGCCGACGGGACAACGGCCGTCGACGACCTGTCCTTCGAGGTGAACGAGGGGGAACTCGTCACGCTCGTCGGCCCGTCGGGCTGCGGCAAGACCACCACGATGAAGATGGTCAACCGGCTCATCGAACCGAGCGAGGGTCGGATACTTCTCGACGGTGACGACATATCCGGTATCGACCCCGTCCAACTCCGGCGCCGTATCGGCTATGTGATCCAGCAGGTCGGCCTCTTCCCGCACAAGACGGTCCTCGACAACACGGCGACCGTCCCGCACCTCCTCGGCATCAAGCGCGCCAAGGCCCGCGAGCGCGCCGCCGAACTCCTCGACCTCGTCGGCCTCGACCCGCGCACCTTCGGTGACCGCTACCCCGACCAGCTCTCCGGCGGCCAGCGCCAACGTGTCGGTGTGGCAAGGGCGTTGGCGGCGGATCCGCCCGTACTTCTGATGGACGAGCCGTTCGGCGCGGTCGACCCCGTCGTGCGCGAACACCTGCAGAACGAGTTCCTGCGCCTCCAGCAGGCCGTGCGCAAGACGGTCCTGTTCGTCACGCACGACATCGAGGAGGCCGTCCGGCTCGGCGACCGGATCGCCGTGTACGGGCAGGGCCGCATCGAGCAGTTCGACACCCCGTCGACCGTCCTGGGCGCGCCCGCGAACGAGTACGTGGCCGACTTCGTCGGCGCGGACCGCGGCCTCAAGCGCCTGTCCGTCACGCCCATCGAGGAGAGCGACCTGGAGCAGCCGCCGGTCGTGCATCTCGACGACCCGCTGCCGGCGAAGCTCGACGCCCCCTGGGCGGTGGTCCTCGACGGCGGCAACAACCTGCACGGCTGGATCTCCGCGGAGCACGCGCGCGTGCAGAGCGGCACGGTCCGCGAGCACGCCCGCCGCATGGAGGCGTGGCTGCCCGTCGGTGCCTCCCTCAAGCAGGCGTTCGCCACGATGCTCCAGCACGACGCGGGCTGGATCGCCGTCATCGACGAGCACGGCGAGGGGCGCTTCCTCGGCGTCCTCACCCCGGCGCGGCTGCACGAGGCGCTGCGCCGCTCCACGGCGGCGGACGCCCGGGACATCCAGCGCGCGGAGGTCGAGCTGGAGACGGTGACGGGGGCCTGAGGGCGCGTGAGCCCCGAAGCGTGCGGCCCCGATGCCCTCGGCGCCCCTACTCCGTGATGCGCGCGCTCAGCCACACCAGCGTGGCGGGGATCTCGCGGCGCCAGGTGTTGAAGTTGTGGCCGCCGCTGTCCAGGACGATCGACGAGATCTTGGTGGGCGGCTTCACCTCGCGGATGAACCTCATCGTGTTCCGGTAGTTGCTCTCGCCCTGCTTGCTCGTGGTGACCAGCAGCGACGTGGCGGGCGGCTTCCCGTGTTCCAGGGTCCACATCAGGTCGGCGCGCCGCTCCAGCGCCTCGTCGCCGTGGAACAGGTCGCCCGTGGTGGGGTCGGTCGGCGACTTGTAGTACGCGGACAGGCCCGCCCCCGCGCCGTAGACACGGGGGTGGTGCACGGCGAGCTTCAGGGCGCAGTAGCCGCCCGTGGAGTCGCCCACGATGCCCCAGCCGCCCGGCCTCCTGTTGACTCTGTAGTGCGCCGAGATGATCCGGGGCAGGTCATGGGCGAAGAACGTCTCCGCCTGGGGGCCGTTCGGCACGTCCACGCACTCGGTGTCCCGCGGCGGTGCCACGGTCGGGCGCATCATCACCAGGATCATCGGCCGCATGGCGCCCGCACCGGCCTGCTCGTGGGCGGTGGCCGGGTAGTGCAGTCCCTTGATGAGCGCCTCGGCGGTGCCGGGGTAGCCGGTCAGGACGACCGAGGCCGGGAAAGTACGGGTCCTGTGGCGGCCCTTGAAGTATTCGGGCGGCAGATAGACGTACGCGGAGGTGGCGATGTGCGAGCGCTTCCCGACGATGTCGACCTTCTGGATCTGGCCGCCGACCTCGGGCCGTGAGCCGCCCGGCACGCTCACGGCCCGCGTGCCGAGCACCTGCAGTGGCCCCCGGGTGCCGACCGCTCCGAGGTCGGCCACCACACCCTGGCCCTGCTCCCGCCCGAGAAGGTCGTCCCACGAGGCGTAGAACCCGAACGCCTGGTTGACGGACAGTCCGGCCGAGAAGATCAGCGTGAGCTGCGTCGCGACGAGCAGGCCCACCCGCCCGGCGACCGATCCCCAGGTGCGGCGCGCCAGGCGTGGCCACAGCCAGACCGTCCCGGCGAAGAGGAGCACGGCCAGAAAGACCGCAAGCGCAAGGACCTTGCTGCTCGTGAGACCCATCGTGCTGTACCCCCCTGCACTTTCTGGCTTACTGAACCTTTTCCGCCGGTTTACCTGGCCGAGTGAACCCGCCTCCCACAAGTCCCGTCCTAGAGGGCGCAATGTGACCGGATGCCGGAATTGACGCCGGCTTCGAGCCCTCTCGCGGAACCACGGGATGCGATGTCTGTCAGGATAGATGCCGATATGTCAGGCGGAGTTCCGGGCAGGACGCGGCACTTTCGCCGGATACTGCGCGGCCCCCGGCCCGAGGCCGTCCCCGTCCTGATCGCCCGCGCCTGCATCCTCGTCGGGCTCCTCGACATCGCGGCGGGCGTCTTCCCACGGTTCCGGCACAGCCGCATGCACGCGCTGGCCGAGGTCCTGCCCGGCGCCCTCGGCCCGTTCGCGGCCGCGCTCGCCATCAGTACGGGTGTCCTGCTGCTCCTCCTCGCGCACGGGCTGCGCCGCCACAAGCGGCGGGCCTGGCGCGCGGCCGTGGTGCTCCTGCCGCTGGGCGCGCTCGCGCAGTTCGCGTACCGGCACTCCCTGTTCGGCGTGCTGATCCCGCTCGTGCTCCTCACGCTGCTGCTGCGCCACCGGAGTGAGTTCGCGGCGCTGCCCGACCCGCGCAGCCGCTGGCGGGCGCTCGCGAACTTCGTGCTCATGGGCGCCGGTTCCCTCGTCATCGGCCTCGCCATCGTCAGCGCCCACCCGAGGAGGCTGCTGGGCGACCCGAGCCTGTCCGACCGTCTGGAACACGTCCTGTACGGCCTGTTCGGCATGGACGGACCCGTCGACTACGCGGGCCGCACCTCCTCGACCGTGGCGTGCTCGCTCGGCGCGCTCGGCCTGCTCACCGCGCTGACGACCATCTATCTGGCGTTCCGCCCCGAACACCCGGCCGCACGCCTCACCGAGGACGACGAGGCTCGGCTGCGGACCCTCCTGGACAAGCACGGAGCCCGCGACTCCCTCGGCCATTTCGCGCTCCGCCGCGACAAGGGAGTCGTCTTCTCACCCAGCGGCAAGGCGGCCGTCTGCTACCGCGTCGTGTCCGGCGTGATGCTCGCGAGCGGCGACCCCGTCGGGGACGTGGAGGCGTGGCCCGGAGCCATCGAACGGTTCATGGACGAGGCCAAGACCCACTCATGGACCCCCGCCGTCATGGGCTGCTCCGAGACGGGCGGCGAGGTCTGGACCCGCGAGACCGGCCTCGACGCACTCGAACTGGGCGACGAGGCGGTGGTGGACACCGCGGATTTCTCCCTGGCCGGGCGTGCGATGCGCAACGTACGCCAGATGGTCAAGAGGATCGGGCGCAATGGCTACGAGACCCGGGTGCGGCGCATCCGTGACGTCGGCGACCAGGAACTGGAGCGGATCCGCCGCGCCGCCGACGACTGGCGCGGCACCGACACCGAACGCGGCTTCTCCATGGCGCTCGGCCGCATCGGCGACGCGGCGGACGGCGACTGCCTGGTCGCCACAGCCCACAAGGCCGACGACTCCGCCGACCCGCACGGCGACCTGAAGGCCGTACTCCACTTCGTTCCCTGGGGCACCGACGGCGTCTCCCTCGACCTGATGCGCCGCGACCGCGCCGCCGACCCCGGCATGAACGAACTCCTCATCGTGGCCGCCCTCCAGGCCGCACCGAAGCTCGGCATCGTGCGGATCTCGCTGAACTTCGCGATGTTCCGCGCGGCCCTCGCCCGCGGCGACAAGATCGGCGCGGGCCCGGTCCTGCGGGCCTGGCGCGGACTGCTCGTCTTCCTGTCCCGCTGGTTCCAGATCGAGTCGCTGTACCGGTTCAACGCGAAGTTCCGGCCGCGCTGGGAACCCCGCTTCGTGGTCTACCGCTCCCCGCGCGACCTGCCCCGGATCGGCTTCGCCGCCATGCGGGCGGAGGGCTTCGTGAACCTGGCCGTGCCGCGCCTCCTGCGACGGCACACGGCCGGGCCCCGGCCCTGCGCACACGACACCGGGCACGACAGCCCGCACGACGGAGGCGGGCGCGGGGTGCGGGCCGCCTGAGGCCCGTCCGCGGTCCGGCCGTGGCACGGCCACCGGGCCGCCGGGCCTAGGCTTGAAGGCATGAGCACGTCGCAGGGCCGTCGCGGCCACGTCACTGGCCTTCCCGAATGGGACCGCTGCGCGGTCATGGGAGTCGTCAATGTGACGCCCGATTCCTTCTCCGACGGCGGCCGCTGGTTCGACACGACGGCCGCCGTGAAACACGGTCTCGACCTGGTCGCACAAGGCGCCGACCTGATCGACGTCGGCGGCGAGTCGACCCGCCCCGGCGCCACCCGCGTCGACGAGGACGAGGAGCTCAAGCGCGTCATCCCCGTCGTGCGGGGCCTGTCCTCCGAGGGCGTCGCCGTGTCCGTGGACACGATGCGCGCCTCGGTGGCCGAGCGCTCCCTGGCGGCCGGCGCCTCTCTCGTCAACGACGTCAGCGGCGGCCTCGCCGACCCGGCGATGATCCCCGCCGTCGCCGCGGCGGGCGCCCCCTTCGTCGTCATGCACTGGCGCGGCTTCCTGGAGGGGGGCAACGTCAAGGGCACGTACGAGGACGTGGTCTCCGAAGTCGTCGCCGAGCTCCACGCGCGCGTGGAGGCCGTCATCGAGGGCGGCATCTCGCCCGAGCGCATCGTCGTCGACCCGGGCCTCGGCTTCTCCAAGGAGGCCTCCCACGACCTGAAGCTCCTGGCCCACCTGGAGAAGCTGCGCGCGCTCGGCCACCCCCTGCTGGTCGCCGCGTCCCGCAAGCGGTTCCTCGGCCATGTCCTGGCCGGCGGGCAGGGCGCCCCGCCCCCGGCGCGTGAGCGCGACGCCGCCACGGCCGCCGTCTCCGCCATCGCGGCCCACCAGGGCGCCTGGGCCGTCCGCGTCCACGAGGTCCGCGCGACGGCCGACGCGGTCCGTGTCGCCCGCGCCGTCGAGGGAGCCCAGTGACCCCACCGAGGGAGCCCGACGAGCCGCGCGGCGCGGCAGCCCGGCGCACCGACGCGGAGGCCGTGGACAGCGCCAACCGCGCCTTCTACGAGGCTCTGGAGCGCGCCGACTTCGAACTGCTGACGACGCTCTGGCTCGCCCCCGAGGACGTCTCGTACAGCGAGGAGTCCGACGAGGCCGAGGACACGTCCATCACCTGCGTGCACCCCGGCTGGCCCGTGCTCACCGGCCGCGGCGAGGTGCTGCGCTCGTACGCGCTGATCATGGCGAACACCGAGTACATCCAGTTCTTCCTCACGGATGTGCACATCAGCATCGTCGCCGACACCGCTCTGATCACCTGCACCGAGAACATCCTCAGCGGCGGCCCGGCCCCCGCGGACGGCGACGAACTCGGCCCGCTCGTCGGCCAGCGCGTCGTCGCCACGAATGTGTTCCGTCGCACACGTGACGGCTGGAAACTGTGGTCGCACCACGCGTCGCCCGTACTCGCCGAGTCCGAGACCGAGGGCGACGACGGCGAAGAAAGCGACGAGACACCCTCCTGAGTGGCTCCTGACGGGGTAGGCGGGTCCACGAGGGCCCCACGGGATTGCCGGAGCGCGCTGGTGGGTAGGGGCGGCTACCAGCGGTGGGCCACCCTGTCCATAGCCCCCGCGGGCGAGGGTTGTCGGTGCCCGCAGGTAGATTCGATCGAGGCTGGTGTGCCGACCGCACTCGGTACGAACCCGCCGCTACCGACGATTGCAGGAGTGATTCGCGTGGATCGTGTCGCGCTGCGCGGCCTCAAGGCCCGCGGGCACCATGGCGTCTTCCCCAAGGAGCGCGAGGAAGGCCAGACCTTCATCGTGGACCTGGTGCTCGGACTGGACACACGCGCGGCCGCGGCCGACGACGACCTGGCGAAGACCGTGCACTACGGCATCGTGGCGGAGGAGGTCGTGGCCGTCGTGGAAGGCGATCCGGTCGATCTCATCGAGACGCTCGCCGAGCGCATCGCCGGGACGTGCCTGAAGCACGAAGGAGTCCTGGAGGTCGAGGTCTGCGTCCACAAGCCGGACGCCCCGATCACCGTCCCCTTCGACGATGTGACCGTCACCATCACCCGGAGCCGAGTATGACTGCATCTTTCACCGAGGGCCCCAGCGACCCGACCGTACAGCCGGTGCCCGCCTCCGTGGTGGAACAGGTGGACGCGGCCGACACCACACTCTCCAACCCCAAGAACGCCGTGATCGCTCTCGGCTCGAATCTGGGGAACCGCCTCGAGACGATCCAGGGCGCCATCGACGCCCTGGAGGACACCCCCGGCGTCCGCGTCAAGGCTGTCTCGCCCGTCTACGAGACCGAGCCGTGGGGCGTCGAGCCGGGCAGCCAGCCCGCGTATTTCAACGCGGTGATCGTGCTCCGCACGACCCTGCCCCCGTCCTCCCTCCTGGAGCGGGCGCACGCCGTCGAGGAGGCCTTCCACCGCGTCCGTGACGAGCGCTGGGGTGCCCGCACGATCGACGTCGACATCGTCACGTACGCCGACGTCGTCTCCGACGACCCGGTCCTCACGCTCCCCCACCCCCGCGCCCACCAGCGGGCCTTCGTCCTCGCCCCCTGGTTCGACGTGGAGCCCGAGGCGCAGCTGCCGGGCCACGGCCCCGTGGCCGAGCTGCTCGCCGCGGTCACCCGCGAAGGCGTCGCGCCGCGCGCCGACCTGGAACTCCAGCTGCCCGAATAGTCGTTAGGGTCATGCGGGCACACCAAGACAGCGCGGGGACTGAGGGGCGACCACCGGAATGAAGCAACTGCGCATCAGGACGCTGGCCGGCCTCTTCCTGGTCGCCGGTGTACTGAGCTGGGCGGGCGCCCGCCTGTGGGACTCGATCGGCACGCTGCCGCGGGTCCCGCTGGCGGCGCCGATCGTCCTCGCCGTGATCGCCGTGATCCTGCTGGCGACCGCGCTCTCCATCCGGGCCCGGCTGCGAGCCCAGCGCGAGCGGAGCCCCGGCGCCAAGGGAGTCGACCCGCTGATGGCGGCCCGCGCCCTCGTCTTCGGCCAGGCCAGCGCGCTGGTGGCCGCGCTGGTCGCGGGGATGTACGGCGGCACGGGCGCGTACCTGCTCGAACACCTTGATGTCCCGGCCCGCCGGGACCAGGCCATCTACGCCGGCTTCTCGGTCCTCACCGGCATCGCCGTGATAGCGGCCGCCCTCTTCCTGGAGCGCGTCTGCAAGCTCCCGGAGGACGACGACGAGGACCACCACGGCGGGGCCGCACCGGCGGCCTGACCAGCCGGGGAGCCGGTCGGGCGCCTGCCGGGGCTCAGCGCGCGATGATGAGGCTCATCGCCTCGTTGCGCGTCGCCGGGTCGCGCAGCTGGCCGCGCACCGCGGACGTGATGGTCTTCGCGCCCTGCTTGCGCACCCCGCGCATCGTCATGCACATGTGCTCGCACTCGACGACCACGATCACGCCGCGCGGCTCCAGGATCTCCATCAGGGAGTCGGCGATCTGCGTGGTCAGGCGCTCCTGCACCTGCGGGCGCCGGGCGTAGACGTCCACGAGGCGGGCCAGCTTCGACAGGCCGGTGATCTTGCCGTCGGTCGACGGGATGTAGCCGACGTGGGCGACGCCGACGAACGGCACCAGATGGTGCTCACAGCTGCTCTGGACCTCGATGTCCTTCACCAGGACCATCTCGTCGTGACCGAGGTCGAACGTCGTCGTCAGAACGTCCTCGGGCTTCTGCCACAGGCCCCCGAATATCTCCTTGTACGCCCGTGCCACCCGCGCCGGCGTCTGCTTGAGGCCCTCGCGGTCCGGGTCCTCCCCGACAGCGATGAGCAGCTCACGCACGGCGTTCTCGGCCCGCTTCTCGTCGAACTCGCCGATCGGTCCCTCGCCGTCCAGCGTCACCGGGTCGGTCATCTGTTGCCTCTTCCTTGAACAAAGAACCGCGTCCCCCACACCGTAAGGCGTGGGGGACGCGGTTATCCATTCCGGGGTGATCAGGGCTCGGGGCTGTCCGTAGGAGCGATGTCCAGCCCGGACTCGATGCCCGTGGCCGCGCCGTTCGAACCGTTCGTCAGTGACAGCTCCCTGGGGGAGAGCACCGGCGGGCGGGTCGACGGAGTGCGGCGGGAGGAGCCGGTCCACGCGGGGCGGGCCGGGCGCTTCACGATCGGAGCGAAGATCTCGGCGATCTGCTCCTTGTTCAGCGTTTCCTTCTCCAGGAGCGCGAGGACCAGGTTGTCGAGAACGTCTCGGTTCTCGACGAGGATCTCCCAGGCCTCGTTGTGCGCGGTCTCGATGAGCTTCTTGACCTCTTCGTCGACGAGCGCGGCGACCTCTTCCGAGTAGTCGCGCTGGTGCGCCATCTCCCGGCCGAGGAACGGCTCGGTGTTGTCCCCGCCGAACTTGATCGCGCCGAGCCGCTCGGTCATGCCGTACTGCGTGACCATGGCCCGCGCGGTCGCGGTCGCCTTCTCGATGTCGTTCGCCGCGCCCGTGGTCGGGTCGTGGAAGACCAGTTCCTCGGCCGCGCGCCCGCCCAGCATGTACGCGAGCTGGTCGAGCATCTCGTTCCGCGTGGTGGAGTACTTGTCCTCGTCGGGCAGGACCATCGTGTAACCGAGGGCCCGTCCGCGGGACAGGATCGTGATCTTGTGCACCGGGTCGGAGTTGGGCGAAGCCGCCGCGACCAGGGCGTGTCCGCCCTCGTGGTACGCGGTGATCTTCTTCTCCTTGTCGGACATGATCCGGGTCCGCTTCTGCGGGCCCGCCACCACGCGGTCGATCGCCTCGTCCAGCATCGAGTTGTCGACGAGCTTGAGGTCGCTGCGCGCCGTGAGGAGCGCCGCTTCGTTCAGCACGTTCGCCAGGTCGGCGCCGGTGAAGCCCGGGGTGCGCCGGGCGACGGCGGACAGATCGACATCAGGTGCGACCGGCTTGCCCTTCTGGTGAACCTTGAGGATCTCCAGACGGCCCTGCATGTCCGGGCGGTCGACCGCGATCTGCCGGTCGAAACGTCCCGGGCGCAGCAGCGCCGGGTCGAGGATGTCGGGCCGGTTCGTGGCCGCGATCAGGATGACGCCGCCCTTCACGTCGAAGCCGTCCATCTCGACGAGCAGCTGGTTGAGCGTCTGCTCGCGCTCGTCGTGACCGCCACCGAGACCCGCACCGCGGTGCCGGCCGACGGCGTCGATCTCGTCGACGAAGACGATCGCCGGGGCGTTCGCCTTGGCCTGCTCGAACAGGTCACGGACTCGGGAGGCACCGACACCGACGAACATCTCGACGAAGTCGGAACCGGAGATCGAGTAGAAGGGGACCCCCGCCTCACCGGCGACGGCGCGCGCGAGCAGCGTCTTACCGGTTCCGGGCGGGCCGTAGAGCAGCACACCCTTGGGGATCTTGGCGCCGACGGCCTGGAACTTCGCCGGCTCCTGGAGGAACTCCTTGATCTCGTGGAGCTCCTCGACGGCCTCGTCCGAGCCCGCCACATCGGCGAACGTCGTCTTCGGGGTGTCCTTGGTGATGAGCTTCGCCTTGGACTTCCCGAACTGCATGACTCGGGAACCGCCGCCCTGCATCTGATTCATCAGGAACAGGAAGACGACGACGATCAGGACGAAGGGGAGCAGGGAGAGCAGGATCCCCACGAAGGCGTTCTGCTTCGTCGGGGCGACGGTGTACCCGTCGGGGATCTGCTTGTCCTCGAACTTGGCCTGCAGATCCTTGGCCACGTCGACGCCCTGGTCGCCGATGTAGCTCGCCTGGATCTTGCCGCTGCCCTGGACCTTCTGGCCGTTCTTGAGCTCGACCTTGATGTTGTTTTCGTCGCCGGTGGTCAGCTTGGCCGACTGCACCTTGTTGTCGTTGATGGCCTGAATGACCTGGCCGGTGTCCACCGTCTTGTAGCCACCGGACGAACCGACGACCTGCATCAACACGACCACGGCAAGGACGGCCAGCACGATCCACATGACCGGCCCACGGAAGTATCGCTTCACGTCCATCCATACGGAGCGATGACGCCCCGTCCCTCCTGCCATAGTGAGTTTGATAAAGGCTGTTTTGAAGACTGTTCTTCGGACGGTACCCCAGCATTGTCACCCGAAGCCGCAGGGGACGACTGGGAATCTCGCCCACGCATGCTCCAACGGCGGGAAACCCGCAGGGGTTCCCGACCGTCTCACATCGCTTCGGCGGCGGTTCAGCCGCCGTAGACGTGCGGAGCCAGAGTGCCGACGAACGGCAGGTTCCGGTACTTCTCCGCGTAGTCCAGGCCGTACCCGACGACGAACTCGTTCGGGATCTCGAACCCGGTCCACTTCACGTCGATGGCCACCTTCGCCGCCTCCGGCTTGCGCAGCAGCGTGCAGACCTCGAGGCTCGCGGGCTCGCGGGTGCCGAGGTTGGTGAGCAGCCACGACAGCGTCAGGCCGGAGTCGATGATGTCCTCGACGATCAGGACGTGCCTGCCCTTGATGTCGGTGTCGAGGTCCTTGAGGATCCGCACGACGCCGGACGACTGGGTGCCCGCGCCGTACGAGGACACCGCCATCCAGTCCATCGTGACGGGGGTGGACAGCGCACGCGCCAGGTCCGCCATGACCATCACGGCGCCCTTGAGGACACCGACGATCAGCAGGTCCTTGCCCGCGTATTCCGCATCGATCTTCGCGGCCAGCTCGGCCAGCTTCGCGTCGATCTCTTCCTTGGTGATGAGCACCGACTGGAGGTCCGTGCCCATGTCTTTCGCGTCCACCCGCATCACTTTCGGTCGTCCCACCGGCCGCTCAAGGACTCTCGTCCCGCGTCAGCCTTGCCGGATGACCAGTCTGCCACCCTGCCGCTGAGCCACGACCTTGCCGGGGAGGTTGATCTCCCCCTGGCCGCGCCATCCGGTGATCAGACGGTCGACCTCTTCGATGTGCCGGGCGAACAGAGCGCCCGCCGGAGCGCCCGCCTCGATGGCCGCGCGGCGCAGTACACGGCGGCGTACGGCGGGCGGCAGCGCGTAGAGCTTGGCGCACTCCAGGAGCCCTGCGGGGTCCCGCACCATGGCTTCCGCCTGCGCGGCCCACGTGTCCAGGGCGTCGGCGTCGTCGCGGGACAACTGGGCCGTACGGGCGAGCGCCTCGACGACACCCTTGCCGAGCGCCTTCTCCAGGGCGGGCAGCCCTTCGTGGCGCAGCCGGGAGCGCGTGTACGCCGGATCGGTGTTGTGGGGGTCGTCCCAGACGGGCAGCGACTGGGCCATGCACGCCTTGCGGGCGGTCTGGCGGTCGAGGCGGAGGAAGGGCCTGCGGTAACGGCCGCCGACCCCCGAGGTCGCGGCCATGCCCGACAGGGAGCGGATGCCGGAGCCGCGGGCGAGGCCGAGCAGGACCGTCTCCGCCTGGTCGTCGCGGGTGTGGCCGAGCAGGATCGCGGCGGCGCCGTGGCGGTCCGCCGCGGCGTCGAGCGCGGCGTATCTGGCGTCCCTCGCCGCGGCCTCGGGTCCGCCGCCGCGGCCGACGTGCACGGCCGCGGACTCGACGGGGTCGAGGCGCAGGGCGGTGAGCCGCGCGACGACTTCGGCGGCACGGAGATCGGAGCCGGGCTGCAGACCGTGGTCGACGGTCACGCCACCGGCGCGGATGCCGAGCTTGGGGGCCTCGAAGGCGAGGGCGGAGGCGAGCGCCATGGAGTCGGCACCGCCGGAGCAGGCGACAAGCACCAGGGGCGGGGTGCGCGGAGCTTCTGGCGCCGGGCGGGAGGCGCTGTGGTCGTTGAGTACGTCGTGGAGTACGCGGCGGACCGCCAGGCGTATCGCCGCGACCGCAGGATGGGGACCCATGTCCGGTTCCCTTCATGAAGTTTTCGGTGGGGGTGTGGCTCGGACCAGTCACTCAACAGCGACTCGTCGATTTCAGTCACTCAGAGTGCGTCGATGGTGACAGAGCCGAGCCGTTCCCCGAGCATTGCACGCCTACCCACGCCCCACGGTCCCTCGGATGGGTGATTACGGGGGCGTTCTCCTGCCGTTGGCCGTATTTGTTTCACGACCCTGCCTTACGGTGCACCCTCGGACTTGCTGTGCACCCGTGCGACCCAGTCCGCCGGTTTGGCGATCTCCGCCTTGGTGGGAAGCGTGTTCGGCGATGTCCATACGCGATTGAATCCGTCCATACCCACCTCGTTCACCACGGCCCTGACGAATCGCTCTCCGTCACGGTACTGGCGCAGCTTCGCGTCGAGGCCCAGGAGCTTGCGCAGCGCCAGGTCCAGGCGGGACGCGCCCTTCTGGCGGCGCTCCTTGAACTTCTCCCTGATCTCGCCCACCGAGGGCACCACCGCGGGCCCGACCCCGTCCATCACGAAGTCCGCGTGCCCTTCGAGCAGTGACATCACGGCCGTGAGCCGGGCGAGGATCTCGCGCTGGGCCGGGGACTGCACGAGCTCGACCAGGGAACGGCCCCCGTCGTCGCCCTCGCCCTGCTCCCCCTCGGGGCGCGCGCCCGCCAGGGACTGGGCGGCCTCCCGGATGCGCTCCAGGAACGTCATGGGGTCGACATCGGTCTCGGCGAGGAATGACTGGATCTCGCCCTCGAGGTGGTCGCGCAGCCAGGGCACGGCCGTGAACTGCGTGCGGTGCGTCTCCTCGTGCAGGCACACCCAGAGCCTGAAGTCGTGCGGGTTCACATCGAGTTCGCGCTCCACGTGCACGATGTTCGGCGCGACGAGCAGCAGTCTTCCGCCGCCGTCCGCCGCGGCCGGCAGGTCTCGGGTGGCAGGGGCGAAGGTCTCGTACTGCCCGAGGACACGGGAGGAGAGGAACGACAGCAGCATCCCGAGCTCGACGCCCGTGACCTTGCCGCCCACGGCGCCGAGGACCGCTCCGCCGGGGCCGGAGCCGCGCCGCTCCTCCATCTTGTCCAGGAGGGGCTTGAGGAGTTCCCTGAACCCCGCCACGTTCGCCCGGACCCAGCCGGGGCGGTCGACGACGAGGACGGGCGTGTCGTGCACCTCCTCGGTGGCCATCCGCGTGAACCCGCGGACATGCTCCTCGGAGGCCTTGGCGTGGCGGCGCAGCTCCGCGACGATCGCCCGCGCCTCGTCCCGGCTCACCTCCGGGCCGGGCCGCACGAGTCGGGTCGCGGTCGCCACCGCGAGATTCCAGTCGACCATCCCAGAAGCGCCACCGATGCTCGTCATGCGTCAACCGTACGTGTTCGAGTCCTGGTGCACAGGGGCTTGGCCCCGGACGGCGCCCGGGTTGTGCCCCCTAAGGGACGCGGCCGGGGCGGGTCAGCGGCAGCCGCAGTTCGCGACCGTCGACGCGAGCCGGTCCAGGGCCGCCTGGGCCTGTCCCGGGTTCACCGTGCCGTCCGTCATGAACGCGAAGACCAGGAGCCGCCCGTCCGCGTCGACGACCGTGCCGGCCAGCGTGTTCACCCCGGTCAGCGTGCCGGTCTTGGCCCGTACGAGGCCGATGCCCGCCGCGTCGGCCTCGTCGGTGTACCGCTTGCTCAGCGTGCCCGTGAAGCCGGCGACGGGCAGTCCGGTGAGGACCGGGCGCAGCCCCGGGCGCTCGCGTTCGACGGCGTGCGCGAGGACCTGGGTGAGCAGATCGGCCGAGACCTTGTCGGCGCGGTTCAGGCCGCTGCCGTCCGCGAAGTGGCTTCCGGAGAGCGGGATTCGGAGCTTTGCCAGCTCCTTGCGGATCCCCTTGCCACCGCCCTCGAAGCTCGCGGGCCCGTCCGTGGCGAGGGCCACCTGGC
The DNA here is from genome assembly GCF_055582645.1 of Streptomyces sp. NPDC107517. Classification (NCBI taxonomy): domain Bacteria; kingdom Bacillati; phylum Actinomycetota; class Actinomycetes; order Kitasatosporales; family Streptomycetaceae; genus Streptomyces; species Streptomyces sp. NPDC107517. Next base: position 94,083 of record NZ_JBVJPM010000003.1, read on the forward strand.
GGGCCAGGGCCTCCGCGATGTCGTTGTCACTGTGCGTCAGCATGCGCTCGACCAGGGCCGATACGGGCGGCGACGACACCTTGGCCAGCTTCTCGGCGTCGCCCGACGCCTTGCGCGGGCCCGGCTCGCCCTTCGTCCTGATGCCGCGGTCGTGCAGCAGATCCGCGAACTTCCGCGCGGCGGCGGCCGCCGGGTCGGACTCGCGGGGGGCCGGACCGCTCGACGAGTCGTCCGTGCGGGCCTCGTCGGCCATGAGGGCGCTGACCGGCGCGATGTTCTCGTTCGGACCGATGGGGTGCAGGAGCGGCCCCGAGTAGAGCGAGGTGTCGTAGGAGAGGGTGATCTCGTCCGTGTTCCGGCCCTTGAGCTCCTTGGCGGTGGCGTCGGCGAGGGCGCGCAGGCTCGCGTTCGGTCCGGCGTCCTTGCGGGCGGTGAGCGTGGGGTCGCCGCCGCCGACGAGGACGACCTCGTGCGAGTCGGGCTCGATGACGGTCTTCGTGTCGATGCGGTGGTCGGAGCCCGGCATCGACAGGGCGGCGACGGCCGTGGCGAGCTTCGTGGTCGAGGCGGGAGTCAGCGCGTCGCCGGAGCTCTTGCCGTACAGCCGCTGACCGGTGGCCGCGTCGACGACGGCCGCGGTGCGGCGCTTGCCGAGGGCCGGGTCGTTCAGGAGCGGGTCGAGCACGTGGGCGAGCGCGCCCTTCGTGGGGCCGGGGACCGAGCCGCCCGGCGCCGCGAGCACCGCACGGGCGCTCGGGGCCGCGTCCGGCTCCTCGGAGCCCCCGTCTCGGCCGTCGCGGCCGTGATCTGCGCCACCCCCGGCCTCCTGGGAGGCAGCCCGGCGCACCTCCGCCGTACGCTGACCGCTGGAGTCCCACGGACCGGCCGAGGCCACCGCCACGGCCGAGAGCGCCAGGCCCAGGACGGCAGCGCCCGCTGTGAGCTGCCAGGTCCTGACCTTCGTGAGCACCTTCACTGCCTGTGAAACTGCCTGCGAAGCCTTGAGCTCGGGCACCACGGACCAGCCCCTTTCGCGATCACACACCTGCGTGAGGGACACTTAATCACCAGTCGTATGTGTTGATCATGGAGGAGCCACCGGTGGAGTTCGACGTCACGATCGAGATTCCGAAGGGTTCGCGGAACAAGTACGAGGTGGACCACGAGACCGGTCGGATCCGCCTGGACCGTCGACTCTTCACCTCGACCAGTTACCCGGCCGACTACGGATTCGTCGAGAACACGCTCGGTGAGGACGGGGACCCGCTGGACGCGCTGGTCATCCTGGAGGAGCCGACCTTCCCCGGCTGCCTCATCAAGTGCCGCGCCATCGGCATGTTCCGTATGACGGACGAGGCCGGCGGCGACGACAAGCTGCTGTGCGTCCCCGCCTCGGACCCCCGCGTGGAGCACCTGCGGGACATCCACCACGTGTCCGAGTTCGACCGCCTGGAGATCCAGCACTTCTTCGAGGTCTACAAGGACCTGGAGCCCGGCAAGTCCGTCGAGGGCGCCGACTGGGTCGGCCGCACCGAGGCCGAGGCCGAGATCGAGCGGTCCTACAAGCGCTTCAAGGACGAGGGCGGTCACTGACCTCCCCCGCCGCGCACGGGCCGTCCCACTCCTCCGGGGGTGGGGCGGCCCGTTCACGTATCTGTGCTCATACTGAGGCGTACGGGAGGTGCGCAAGCGGCATACGAAGGGCGAGTTGGTGACGGAGCGGGAGCCGGAGGCGGCCGAAGACCGCAAACCGCAGTCGGACGAGGCACGCAGCGCCTTCACCCCGCCGCAGGGCGTGGTGCCGCAGCCCCCGGTACCCGAGCAGGACGAGTCGCAGACGACGTCCGAGTTCGCGCTCCCGGACGGGTTCAGCACCCCGGCCGCCGCACCCGCCGACACCGCCGGTTCGGCCTTCACTCCCCCGCAGACCTACAGCGCCCGGCAAGCGCCCCCCGCGTTCACCCCCGCGCACGGCATCCCCATGGTCAAACTGACCAAGGAGGCGCCCTGGCAGGACCGGATGCGCACGATGCTGCGCATGCCGGTCGCCGAGCGCCCGGCGGCCGAGCCCGTGCAGAAGCACGACGACGAGGGGCCGGCCGTTCCGCGCGTCCTCGACCTGACCCTGCGTATCGGCGAGCTGCTCCTCGCGGGCGGTGAGGGCGCCGAGGACGTGGAGGCGGCGATGTTCGCCGTGTGCCGCTCCTACGGCCTCGACCGCTGCGAGCCGACGGTGACGTTCACGCTGTTGTCGATCTCGTACCAGCCGTCCCTGGTCGACGACCCGGTGACCTCCTCGCGCACCGTGCGCCGGCGCGGCACCGACTACACGCGCCTCGCGGCCGTGTTCCAGCTGGTGTACGACATCAGCGACGCGGAGGTCGACGTCTCCCTGGAGGAGGCCTACCGGCGCCTCGCCGAGATCCGCCGCAACCGCCACCCCTACCCCGGCTGGGTGCTCTCCACGGCGACCGGGCTCCTCGCGGGCGGCGCCTCGATCCTCGTCGGCGGTGACCTGATCGTCTTCGTCGCGGCGGCGCTCGGCGCGATCCTCGGCGACCGGCTGGCCTGGCTGTGCGCCGGGCGCGGGCTGCCGGAGTTCTACCAGTTCACCGTCGCCGCGATGCCGCCCGCCGCCATAGGGATCCTGCTGACCCTCGCGCACAACCTCGTGGACGTACGCGCCTCCGCGGTGATCACCGGTGGGCTGTTCGCGCTGCTGCCGGGGCGGGCCCTCGTGGCGGGCGTGCAGGACGGCCTGACCGGCTACTACATCACCGCGGCCGCGCGCCTGCTGGAAGTCATGTACTTCTTCGTCGGCATCGTCGTCGGCGTCCTTGTCGTGCTCTACCTCGGCGTCCAGCTGCACGCGCAGCTGAACCCGGAGGCGGCCCTCCAGGTCATCGACCGCCCTTACTGGCAGATCGCCGCCTCGATGGCGCTGTCCCTCGCGTTCGCCATCCTGCTCCAGCAGGAACGCTCCACCGTGCTCGCGGTGACGCTGAACGGCGGTGTGGCGTGGGTCGTGTACGGGGCCATGCACGTCGTCGGCGGGATCTCGCCGGTCGCCTCGACGGCGGCGGCGGCCGGGCTCGTCGGGCTGTTCGGGCAGCTCTTCTCGCGTTACCGGTTCGCGTCCGCGCTGCCGTACGTGACGGCGGCGATCGGGCCGCTGCTGCCCGGTTCCTCGACGTACTTCGGACTGCTGGCCATCGCGCAGAACGACGTGGACGCGGGCCTGGTGTCACTCACGAAGGCGGCGGCTCTCGCCATGGCCATCGCGATCGGCGTGAACCTCGGGTCCGAGATCGCGCGGCTGTTCCTGCGCTCGCCCGGCGCGGAAGGGCGCCGGGCGGCGAAGCGGACCCGAGGCTTCTAGGACCCCGCACAAGGGGCCGTGGCGCTCTAGCGCTTCGCGTGGCGGCCGCGCTGGCCCGGCGCCGGCGCCTGCGGCTGGGGCGTCGCCACCGCGGCCTTCTTCGACTTGCTGCGCGCCCGCAGGAACTCGATCGCGATGGGGACCACCGAGACCAGGACGATCAGGATCAGGATCGCCTCGATGTTCTTGTGGACGAACTCGATGTTGCCCAGCCAGGAGCCGAGGAGCGTGACGCCCGCGCCCCAGAGCACGCCGCCGATGATGTTGAACGTGATGAACGAGCGGTACTTCATGCCGCTGACGCCCGCGATGATCGGCGTGAACGTCCGCACGATGGGCACGAAGCGCGCCAGGACCAGGGACTTCGGGCCGTACTTCTCGAAGAACTCGTGGGCCTTGACCACGTTCTCCTGCTTGAAGAGGCGGGAGTCCGGGCGGTTGAACAGCGAGGGGCCGACCTTCTTGCCGAAGAGGTAACCCGCCTGGTCACCGAGGATCGCGGCGACGCAGATCAGGCCGACGGCGCCCCACAGGGGGAAGTCCAGCGTGCCGGCGGTGATCAGCAGTCCGCAGGTGAACAGCAGGGAGTCGCCCGGCAGGAAGAAGCCGATGAGCAGGCCGGACTCCGCGAACACGATCAGGAGCAGGCCCCAGATGCCGAACGTGTTGAGCAGGTGGTCCGGGTCCAGCCAGCTTGGTCCGAGAGCAAGCGTCGTCACGGTTCCGGACTCCTGAGGGGTGGTGAAGCAAGGGCAATGGCGGTGCAAAGTTATCAACGCCGGATGACGGCACCAGGTTCCAGCCGCCCTCTCAGGATGCACCGTGCGTCAACTGTGGCAAACCTGTGTGTATGGGTATCGAAGACTACGGCGGCGGCCAGAATCCGCAGACGGATGTGCTCGTCGTCACCACGAACGACGTGCCCGGCTACCGGGTGGAGAAGGTGATCGGCGAGGTCTTCGGCCTCACGGTCCGCTCCAGGCACCTCGGCAGCCAGATCGGCGCCGGTCTCAAATCGATGATCGGCGGCGAGCTGAAGGGCCTCACCAAGACGCTGGTGGAGACCCGTAACCAGGCGATGGAGCGGCTCGTGGAGCAGGCCCGCTCCCGCGGCGCCAACGCGGTGCTGATGTTCCGCTTCGACGTCACGGAGGCGGCGGACGTGGGCACCGAGGTGTGCGCGTACGGCACGGCCGTGGTGATCGCGCCCCGGTAGCGCCGGTCAGACGTTGCGGACGGCGTTGGCGAGGATCGCCTCCCGCAGGAAGGCGGCCACGCCCTCCCGGTCCTTGTCGAGGTTGCGCCGGTAGCGCTCGTCCGCGACGAACATCTCACCGAGAGCGGTCTGCATCTCGTGGCTGCACTCGTAGTGGAACCGGCAGATCTGCTGCCGGTGCTCCTCCGCGAGGTCCATCGCGGCCTCGGACCCGGGCTCCCGGCCCGAGTCCATGACGGCGACAAGGCGGCGCGTCCAGTCTTCGTGCGCCTCCTTGATCCGCCGCCAGTCCTCCTTGGTGTACGAGGCGGCCTTGCGCTGCGACTCGGCGTAGGCCTCGGTGTGGCCCCAGCGCTCCTGGACCTCGTCGGCGTACTGCTCGGGGTCGTGGTCGCCGAAGACCTCGAACTTCTCCTCGGGCGTGAGGTTGATGCCCATCTTGCGTGCCTCCATGGCGTGTTCCACGGCCTCGGCCATCTTCTTGAGCTCGCCGATCCGGGCGGTCAGCAGTTCGTGCCGGCGGCGCAGATGCGCGAGCGGGTCCGCGTCCGGATCGTCGAGAAGGGCCGCGACCTCGTCGAGGGGGAAGCCGAGCTCCCGGTAGAACAGGATCTGCTGCAGCCGGTCCAGGTCGGCGTCGCTGTAGCGCCGGTGGCCCGCATGGCTGCGGCCGACCGGCGCGAGCAGACCGATCGCGTCGTAGTGGTGCAGTGTGCGCACGGTGACGCCGGCGAACCCGGCGACCTGCCCCACGGAGTAGCTCACGGCTCCCGCCCCCTCCCTGTCGTTGTCGGTACGGGTCCCAGCGTGCGGCCTCACGTCACGTGAGGTGCAAGCGGGCATTTCTCCGAGTGTTACGCGGCTTTCGTCCGCTTATGGTGTGCCGGTGAGCACCGACGCGCAGGCCGAGCCCCAGGAGACCACCCCGGCACGGGCGTTGCTGCCGCTGGTCGTCCCCGCGCTCGTCGTCGGCGTCGTGTGCAGCCTGCTGTTCCTCGGTGTGAGCGGTCTCGCCGAGCAGCTCCAGCACGTGCTGTGGGAGGACCTGCCCGACGCGCTCGGCATCGGCGGGTACTCCTCGGCCTGGATGATCGTCATGCTGACCACGACCGGCATCCTCGTCGGCCTCGTCGTGTGGAAGGCGCCCGGTCACGCGGGGCCGGACCCCGCCACCGTCGGGCTCGAGGGCGAACCGCTGCCGCCGTACGTGCTGCCCGGGCTGCTCGTCGCGACCGCGCTGATGCTGGCCGGCGGGCCCAGCCTCGGCCCGGAGAACCCGATCATCGCGGCCAACGTCGGCCTCGCGTTCTGGCTCGGCTCGAAAGCCCTGCCCGCCATGCCCTCCGCCTTGTGGGGCACCCTGGCCGAGGCGGCCACGCTCGGCGCGCTGTTCGGCACACCGGTCGCCGCCGCCCTCGTCATCTCCGAAGCCCTCGCGGGCAAGCCGATCAAGGGCTCGCTGTGGGACGCCCTGTTCGCGCCGCTCACCGCGGCGGCCACCGGCGCGCTGACCACGGCCCTCATCGGACATCCCAGCTTCGACCTCGGTCTGCCCCCCTTCCCCCGGGCGGACGGAGGCGACCTCCTCTGCGTCCTGGTCATCGCCTCCGCGGCCGCGGTCCTCGGCATGGCGGCCGTCTACGCCTTCCCATACGCGCACGCCGCGTTCGGACGCCTCAGGCACCCCATGCTGATGCTGCCCGCCGGCGGGCTCGTGCTCGGTCTGCTCGGCGCGCTCGGCGGCCATCTCACGCTCTTCAAGGGCCTCGACGAGGTCGCCGAGCTGGCCAAGGACCCCGAGGGCTGGTCGGCCGGGCAGTTCGCCCTGATGACGGTGGTGAAGCTGGCGGCCCTGGTGATCGCCGCATCCTGCGGATTCCGCGGCGGCCGGATCTTCCCCGCGGTCTTCATCGGGACCGCCTTCGGCCTGTTCGCCCACGCGCTCGTGCCGAGCGTGCACCCCGCCGTCGGCGTCTCGGCGGGCGTCCTCGGCATCCTGCTCGCCATCACACGGCAGGGCTGGGTCAGCCTGTTCATCGCGGCCATCCTCGTCGCGTCCCCGCCGATCCTCGTCCTGCTGTGCATCGCCTCGCTGCCGGCCTGGCTCCTGGTCACCGGACGTCCCCAGATGCAGCTGCACGACGACGGCACGGCCGTCCGCTGAGAGCGGCCGCCCCTGCCCGTCCGCCGATCCGTCGCCGGGCGGTACACCCCACTCCTCCGTATCCTCGCGATGAGGCCACGACCGCGTATCGAGGGAGCCCGCGACCATGCCGCTGCACCACGGTCCCCACCACCACGACGAGAGCCCGCTGGCCGTCAACCCCTTCTACGGCGAGGCCAATCCGGTCAGCGGCATGACCGAAGCCCCGCCCAAGCACCGGCTGCCCGACGACCCCATGCCGCCCTCCACGGCGTACCAGCTGGTCCACGACGAGCTGATGCTCGACGGCAACGCGCGGCTCAACCTCGCCACGTTCGTCACCACCTGGATGGAACCGCAGGCCGGCGTCCTGATGGGCGAGTGCAGAGACAAGAACATGATCGACAAGGACGAGTACCCGCGCACCGCGGAGCTGGAGCGGCGCTGCGTGTCGATGCTCGCCCACCTGTGGAACGCGCCCGACCCGGACGGCGCCGTCGGCTGTTCGACCACCGGTTCGAGCGAGGCGTGCATGCTCGCCGGGATGGCCCTCAAGCGCCGCTGGATGAAGCGGAACGCCGACCGCTACCCGTCCAAGCAGGCGCGCCCGAACCTCGTCATGGGCATCAACGTCCAGGTCTGCTGGGAGAAGTTCTGCAACTTCTGGGAGGTCGAGGCACGCCAGGTCCCCATGGCGGGCGACCGTTTCCACCTCGACCCGCAGGCCGCCGCCGAGCTGTGCGACGAGAACACCATCGGTGTCGTCGGCATCCTCGGCTCGACGTTCGACGGCTCGTACGAGCCGATCGCGGAGCTGTGCGCCGCCCTCGACACCCTCCAGGAGAAGACCGGCCTCGACATCCCCGTCCACGTCGACGGCGCCTCCGGCGGCATGATCGCGCCCTTCATCGACCCCGAACTGGTCTGGGACTTCCGCCTGCCCCGGGTGTCGTCCATCAACACCTCGGGCCACAAGTACGGCCTCGTCTACCCGGGCGTCGGCTGGGCCCTGTGGCGTACGGCGGACGACCTGCCGGAGGACCTGGTCTTCCGGGTCAACTACCTGGGCGGCGACATGCCGACCTTCGCCCTCAACTTCTCCCGGCCCGGCGCCCAGGTCGTCGCGCAGTACTACACGTTCCTGCGCCTGGGCCGCGAGGGCTACCGCGCCGTGCAGCAGTCGACGCGGGACGTCGCCAGGGCCCTCGCCGAACGCGTCGAGACCTTCGGCGACTTCCAGCTCATCACGCGCGGCGACCAACTGCCCGTCATCGCCTTCACGACAGCACCCGATGTGAAGGCGTACGACGTCTTCGACGTGTCGCGCCGCCTGCGCGAATTCGGCTGGCTCGTACCCGCGTACACCTTCCCCGCGCACCGCCAGGACCTGGCCGTGCTGCGACTGGTGTGCCGCAACGGCTTCTCCGCCGACCTGGCGGAGCTCTTCCTCGCCGACCTCAGGCGCCTGCTGCCCGGACTGCGCCGGCAGGCGCACCCCCTGACCCGCGACAAGGATGCGGCGACCGCCTTCCACCACTGACACTGCTCAGGGGTCTCATCCGCTGAGCCCTCTTTGCCGGGCCCTGTTTCCTGGGCCCTGTTCCCTGAGCCTTGCTTCCTGAGCCCTATTTGCTGAGCGCCGCGAACTTCCTTACCGCCAGGGGGAAGAACACCGCGAGCAGCGCGAGCGGCCACAGCACCGCCGACCACAGGTGACCCGGCTCCCCGCCGGGCCCGCCGAACAGGTCCCGTACGGCAGTCGCCGTGTGCGACATCGGGTTCCACTCGACGACCGTGCCCAGCCAGCCGGGCATCGAGCCGGGCTCGGCGAGCGCGTTCGACAGAAACCCGACCGGCCAGACGAGGATCTGCACGGCCTGCACCAGCTCCGGCTTCCCCGCCACCATCGCCAGGTGGATGCCGATCCACAGCATCGCGAACCGGAAGAGGAGCAGCAGGCCGAGCGCGCCCAGGAAGGTCCCGGCCGAGCCGTGCGGACGCCAGCCGATCACGTAACCGACACCGGTCATCACGACAAGCGCGGCGGCCGACTGGAGCATGTCGGCGGCCGAACGGCCCACCAGCACCGCGCCGTTGACCATCGGCATCGACCTGAACCGGTCGATCACCCCCTTGTTCAGATCCTGCGTCACCGCCAGCATCGTCGCCTCGAGCCCGAACGCCATGGTCAGCGCGAGCATGCCCGGCACCAGATAGTCGACGTACTCGCCCTCGACTCCCTTGCCGCCACCGACCAGGAAGCCGAACATCAGCAGCAGCATCACCGGGAAGACCAGCCCGACCACGATCTGCGTGGGCCGGCGCGCCCAGTGCGCCAGCTCACGCCGTGTCATGGTCCACGAATCGGCGACGGCCCAGCTCATCGGCGTACTCATGCCTTCACCTCCGGCCGGTCCGATACGTGTCCACGTTCCGCCGCGTCCTTCTGTACCGGCTGCCCGGGCTGTCCCGGCTGCCCGAGCTGTCCCGGCTGTCCCGGTCCCGTCAGATGCAGGAACACCTCGTCCAGGGTCGGTCTGCGCACCGCGATGTCCTCGGCCTGCACACCCGCGCCCTGGAGCGCCCGCACGACCTCCGTGAGCGCGGCCATCCGGTCGGCGACGGGCGCGCTGACCAGCCGGCGGTCCGCGTCGACCGTGGCACCGTCCGGCAACAGCCCTGCCGCTACGTCCAGTTGGGACCCGTCCCGCACGACGACGTCGATCCTGTCACCGCCGAGCCGGGCCTTGAGCTCGTCGGCGGTGCCCCCGGCGACGACCCTGCCCCGGTCCACGACCGAGATGCGGTCGGCGAGCTGGTCGGCCTCCTCCAGATACTGCGTCGTCAACAGCACCGTCGTACCGCCCCCGACGAGGGAGCGCACCGCGCCCCACACCTCGGCGCGCCCGCGCGGATCGAGGCCCGTCGTCGGCTCGTCCAGGAAGAGCACCTCCGGGTCCGTGATGAGCGAGGCGGCCAGGTCCAGGCGGCGCCGCATGCCGCCGCTGTACTGCCCGACCGCCTTGCGCCCGGTGCCGGCGAGCCCGAAGCGCTCGAGGAGTTCGTCGGCTCGCACCCGCGCACGGCGGGCGCCCAGATGGTGGAGGCGTCCGAACATCTCCAGGTTCTGCCACCCGCCGAGCCCCTCGTCCACCGCCGCGTGCTGGCCGAGGAGCCCGATGCGGCGGCGCACCTCGCCCGCCTCCCGCCGCACGTCGTGACCCGCCACCTCGACCCGCCCCTCGTCGGCCCGCAGCAGCGTCGTCATGGTGCGGACGGCCGTCGTCTTGCCCGCGCCGTTCGGCCCGAGCAGCCCGTGCACGGTGCCGCGGGCGACCGTGAGGTCGAGCCCGTCCAGCGCCCATTTGTCCCCGTACCTCTTCCGTGCGCCCTCGACGATGATGGCGTCGGTCATCCGGCTCCTCCCACCGAGAATCTCGGTACTCAAATTTGACTACACCGCGAAAGGTAGCCCCGCTTCAGTCATTAGTCAAACTTGATTAACGCGAATTGGCGATGGCCGGCGCTGACCAGTGGTGGTCAGCGGTGACTAGCGAGGGTCGTCGGGGTGCGCCTCGCCGGTGGCGTAGGGGTTCTCCTGCCCCTCCGCGAGCACCCCGACAAAGGGCTCACCCTCGCCCGCGAACGCGTATGCGCCACCCTCGATCCGGCCGATCAGGCCCCGCGTCCACTCCGCGCCCGCGTCGGCCGTGTGCACCCAGAAATTCATGATCTCGCCGATGTGCCCGAGTCCTTCGGGCCCGTCCTCGGGCGTGTAGTACTCGGTGACGGCGCGCCGCCACTTCTCGATGCCGTCCACGCGCCGCCGCAGCAGCTCCACCGCCTCCTGCCGCGGCAGATCGACGATGAAGCCGAGCGCGGCCGAGAGGATGTCCGGCTTCTGGTCGTACGACACGAGCGCCTCACGCAGCAGCGTACGGAACTCCTCGGTGCCCTTGTCCGTGATCTCGTACTCGGTACGCGGCGGGCCGCCGGCCGTGGACGGCGCGATCTCGTGCGCGACGAGGAATCCCTGCTTCGCCATATGCTTGAGCGCGTGATAGATCGACCCGGGCTTGGCGTTCGACCACTCGTGCGCGCCCCAGTACTCGAGGTCGTTGCGCACCTGGTAACCGTGCGCGCGGCCGTGCTGGCGTACGGCCCCGAGGACCAGGAGACGGATCGCTGACATGGGCCCCAGCGTAGGACGTCACTCCTGAGCCATCACGGCCAGCTCGTACGCGGTCTTCCCGTCGAGGGACTCGCGGATGATGTCCGCATGCCCCGCGTGCCGGGCCGCCTCCCGGATCAGATGGAGCAGCATCCACCGCATGGACACCTCCCCCTCGTGCGGGTTCCAGTCATGACGGGGCAGCGGAAACGTGTCGTCGAGGCTCGGCACCTACCGGATGAACTCCTCGGTGGCCAGCGCCACCTTGTCCCAGTAGGCGAGCGCCGACTCGACACTCTCGTCGCCCACGAGCCGGAAGCTGTCGGCCCAGTTCGCCTCGGTGCGCTGCGTGTCGGGCGCGACCTGCCGGGCCCGCGCCACCCAGCCCTGCTCGGTCTCGGCGACGTGCTTGATCAACCCGGACAGCGCCAGCGCGCTGGCGCTCGGGGTCGCCGCGGCCTGCTCGTCACTCAGCCCGAGCACGGCCCGGCGGATGGCGCCGCGCTGCTCGGCGAGGCAGATCAGGAGGGTGCCGCGTTCGTCGCCGCGGATCTCCGCCTTCCCGTGAGTCGCCATCGTGGGCCGCCTTCCGTCGGTTTCGCTGCCTGTACTCACGAAGGTAGAGGGACTTGCGGTCAGTTCCCGTCCTCGAGCGAGCGGCACCGCCCGGACGCCGAACCCGGACCCCGGTCCCGGGACCCCGAACCCGAACCTGGACCCGGGACCCGGGACCCGGGAACGTATCGCGTAGGAATTTCCCTACGTTTGACGCGTAGGGAAACCCCTACCTATAGTCTGGGCATGAGCAGCCACGCGAACATCACGCACGCCTCCTTCATCACCCTTCCCGTCTCCGACCAGGACCGCGCCCTGCGCTTCTACGTCGACGTACTCGGCTTTGACGTCGTCGTCGACCGCGAGATGCCGCCGGGCCGCTGGCTCCAGGTCGCACCGGCGGGCGCGCAGACCGTCTTCACGCTGTCCGGTCCGGGCATGGGCGATTTCACCCCCGGTTCGACGCGGGGGATCATGTTGGTGACGACCGACGTCGACGCCGACTGCGCACGGCTCACCGCCGCCGGAGCCGAGGTCACCGGCCCCGACGACGTGCCGTGGGGCCGCATGGCCGCCTTCAGCGACCCGGACGGCAACTCGCTGATGCTCATCACGGAGAAGGAAGGGTTCTGAGGCCGATGTCGATGACGAGCGCGACCGACACCACCGGCCAGGACCGGCTGTTCGCCGCGCTCGCCAACGGGACACGGCGCGAGGTGCTCCGCCTCCTCAGGGACGAGGGCCCGCAGCCCGTCCAGGCGCTCGCCGACCACTTCGCAATGCGCCGGCCCAGCCTCTCGGAGCACCTCAAGGTGCTCCGAGAGGCCGGCCTCGTGTCGGAGGAGCGCGCGGGGCGGCAGCGCATATACCGGCTCGAGGCGTCCCCTCTGGCCGAGGTGCAGGACTGGCTCCATCCGTACGAGCGGTTCTGGCGCGGGCGCCTGAAGGGGCTCGCCGAACTCCTCGACCGCATACCCGACGATGACGAGTCATGAGCCTCACGAGCATTACGGTCGACCAGTTCTTCCCCCACCCGCCCGCCAAGGTCTGGCGCGCCCTCACCGAACCCGAGCTGATCGCCCAGTGGCTGATGACGGGCAGTGACGACTTCCGCCTCGAGGTGGGCCACCGGTACGTGATGACGACCGTGCCGCGCCCCAACACCGGCTTCTCCGGCACCGTAGACGTAGAGGTCCTCGCGTACGAGGAGCAGCGGATGCTCAGCGTCCGGTGGCAGGACCGGGATCCGGCCAATTCTGCGGACTGGACCATTACGTGGAACCTGGAGCCAGAAGGCCGTGGAACGCGTCTCTTCCTTGTGCACGACGGATTCGATCCGGACGATCCGGCACAGATGATGGCGCGGAAGATCATGGACGGGGGCTGGCGTTCGCATGTCATGCGGGCGCTGGGGCAGACGCTCGAAGAGCTGTAACCGCGGGAACACCCCCCGTGCACGTGCATCTGCCCATGCATCGGCATGTGAACGCAGCTATGATCCAGGACAGTTGACCACTACACCTGACTCGCTGGCCACATGAGCCTCACAGGCCACAGCACGACCGGGGAGCGACTGTGCACCACGTGTACAACGGCATGGCGGCCACGCAGCTTCACGGTGTGGTCTGGCAGAAGAGCAGGCACAGCAACTCGCAGGGCTCCTGCGTGGAGTTCGCGAAATTGCCGGGGGGCCGAGTGGCGATGCGCAACTCGAACTTCCCGGAGGGCCCGGCACTCGTCTACACGCCCGCCGAGATAGAAGCGATGCTGCTGGGCGTCAAGGACGGGGAGTTCGACCATCTGATAGCGGACGGGTGACCGGCAGCGGATGACCGGCCACCGGTGACGGTCAGCAAACTTCTGGCTGACGCCTGACAGCCCAGCTCAGCTCAGCTCAGCTCACGACTGACAGGTGACAGGTGACAGGTGACAGGTATCAACTGACAGATGACGACAATTGTCAGCCGTCAGGTGACAGTCGTCAGCTGTCCGCTGCCAGTGACCCGCCATCAGTTGCCAGTAACTACAGGCCCGTTGCCCGCCCGCACTCACAGCCGGAACAGCGCCCACACCACTTTCCCGTTCAGCGTGCCGGCCAGCGGATGCCAGCCCCAGCTGTCGCTGAACGAGTCGACGAGGAACAGGCCGCGGCCCGATTCGGCGTTGAAGTCGTCGTCCGCCTCGCGGGCGACGGGGCTCTCGTCACTGGGATCGCGCACCGCGCACACCAGGCGTGAGGTCCAGCGCATCAGATGCAGCCGCACCGGCGGGTCCTGTGAGCGCGGGGTGTTCGAGGGCAGCCCGTGCCGCAGGGCATTGGTGACGAGTTCGGAAACGACGAGGCAGACGTCGTCGAATCTCTCCGCCACGTCCCAGCCGTCGAGCGTCCCGCGCGTGAACTTACGGGCGCTGCCCACCGCTTCGTACCGTGCGGGAAGTGCGCAGGAGGCGGAGCTGGAGACGCCTGAAGGGTCGAGTGGCGGAAGCCCCTGCCTTAACGGCTCGAGCATGGCCGGTCCATTCGTCCCCATGCGAGGCACTCCCGGGATTCGCGGTACATAGCGATTGGAGCGGTGGTGCGTGGGCCATCGTTCCGAATGCGTACAGCGGATGCAAGGGCAGATGCACGTGCACGCGCCCGACCTGTCCCCGCACGTACCACTTGTTGCTCATTTCTTCCCACGACTTCTTGTGGAGACCTTTCGCAACCTTTCCGTTTCTGTAACCGAACGAGTACGGGCCGGAGCGTTTTAATGGCAGACTTCGGCTCCGGAAGCGATGGGGAGGGTGAAGCGACGTGAGTGCGGGAGAGTCGAGCGGCTCAGTGGTGCGACGCATCCTGCTGGGTTCGCAACTGAGGCGCCTGCGCGAGTCGCGTGGCATCACCCGGGAAGCGGCCGGCTACTCGATCCGCGCATCCGAATCGAAGATCAGCCGCATGGAGTTGGGACGGGTGAGCTTCAAGGCCAGGGACGTCGAGGACCTGCTGACCCTGTACGGCGTCGCCGACGAGGCCGAGCGCGGCGCGCTCCTCTCCCTCGTCAAGGAGGCCAACGTCGCAGGCTGGTGGCACACGTACTCGGACGTCCTGCCCGGCTGGTTCCCCACCTATGTCGGCCTGGAGGGCGCCGCGTCGCTCATCCGCGCCTACGAGGTGCAGTTCGTGCACGGCCTCCTCCAGACCGAGGGGTACGCGCACGCGGTCGTCGCCCGGGGCATGAAGGGCGCACCGAAGGCGGACATCGACCGGCGTGTGGCACTGCGCCTCGAACGGCAGAAGCTCCTCGTCTCCGAACGCGCACCCGAGTTCCACGTGGTGCTCGACGAGGCGGCGCTGCAACGCCCTTACGGCGGACCGAAGGTGATGCAGGGCCAGCTCCAGCATCTGATCGACGTCTCCGAGCGGCCCAACGTCACGCTCCAGGTCATGCCGTTCGGATTCGGCGGCCACTCGGGCGAGACCGGCGCCTTCGCGATGCTCAGCTTCCCGGAGTCCGACCTCTCCGACATCGTCTACATGGAGCAGCTCACCAGCGCCCTCTACCTCGACAAGCGCGAGGACGTCACGCAGTACGCGCGGTCGATGAAGCAGCTCCAGTCGGAGTGCCCGACGCCGCAGGAGAGCGTGGACATCATCCGGGGCCTGCTGGCCAAGAACGGCTGACCGCGATCGGCCGAGCGGGACCGGTTGACCGGGGCCGGCCGAGCGGGACCAGTTGACCAGGACTGGCCGAGAAGCATTGCTTCTGCCGCGTCTTACGATCGATGACGATCGGGCGGGCACCCCAACCCGGCCACAACTCGACTGGTACAGACGTAAGATGACGAGCCATTAGGTGTCTGCCGGCAGCAGCAAGGGATCTCATGTCCTACTTCACCGAACTGGCCCAGCAATACATAGACGGTTCATGGCGTCCCGGCCGCGGGGCGTGGGACATCATCGACTTCAACCCGTACAACGGTGACAAGCTGGCCTCCATCACCGTGGCGTCGGCCGACGAGGTCGACGAGGCGTACCGCGCGGCCGAGCGGGCGCAGAAGAGCTGGGCCGACACCAACGCGTACACGCGCCGCCTCGTCTTCGAGCGGGCGCTGCGCCTGGTCGAGGAGCGCGAGAACGAGATATCCGACGCGATCGTCGACGAGCTCGGCGGTACGCGGCTCAAGGCCGGGTTCGAGCTGCATCTCGCCAAGGAGTTCCTGCGCGAGTCGATCCAGTTGGCGCTGCGCCCCCAGGGGCGGGTCATCCCGTCGCCCGTCGACGGCAAGGAGAACCGGCTCTACCGCGTTCCCGTCGGGGTCGTGGGCATCATCAGCCCCTTCAACTTCCCGTTCCTGCTGTCGCTGAAGTCGGTGGCACCCGCGCTGGCCCTCGGCAACGGCGTGGTGCTCAAGCCGCACCAGAACACCCCGATCTGCGGTGGCTCCCTGGTCGCGAAGATCTTCGAGGACGCGGGCCTGCCGGCCGGTCTGCTCAACGTCGTCATCACCGATATCGCCGAGATAGGCGACGCGCTCCTCACCCACCCCGTGCCGAAGGTCATCTCCTTCACCGGCTCCGACGCGGTGGGCCAGCACGTCGCGACGGTGTGCGCCTCCCAGTTCAAGCACGCCGTCCTGGAGCTGGGCGGCAACAGCGCGCTGACCGTGCTCGACGACGCGGACATCGACTACGCGGTCGACGCTGCGGTCTTCAGCCGGTACGTGCACCAGGGCCAGGTCTGCATGGCCGCCAACCGGATCCTGGTCGACCGCAAGGTGGAGAAGGAGTTCACCGAGAAGTTCGTCGCCAAGGTCAGGTCCCTCAAGGTGGGCGACCCGCGCGACCCGTCGACCGTCATCGGTCCGGTCATCAACTCCACACAGGCGGAGGCCGTTTCGGGCGTCGTCGACCAGGCGCTCGCGGAGGGCGCGACCGCACTGCTGCACGGCAAGACCGTCGGCAACCTGGTCGAGCCGAGCGTCCTGACGGGCCTGCCGGCCGACTCCCCGGTGCTGCGGCAGGAGATCTTCGGGCCGGTCGCACTCCTCATCCCGTTCGACGGGGACGAGGAGGCGGTGGCGGTCGCGAACGACACCCCGTACGGGCTGAGCGGGGCCGTCCACACGCGGGACGTGGAGCGGGGCGTCGCGTTCGCGCGGCGTATCGACACCGGGATGATCCACGTCAACGACGGGACGGTGCACGACGAGCCGCTCGTCGCGTTCGGCGGCGAGAAGCGGTCCGGGCTCGGCCGGCTGAACGGCGAGGCGACGGTCGAGGCGTTCACCACCCAGAAGTGGATCTCCGTGCAGCACGGCCGCAGCCAGTTCCCCTTCTGAGGCTCCGCCGGGGTCAGCGTGTTCCGTAAGGCAGCAGCGCCATCTCGCGCGCGTTCTTGATCGCCGCGGTGAGCCGGCGCTGCTGCTGCGCCGAGACGCGGGTGACGCGACGACTGCGGATCCTGCCGCGGTCGGAGATGAACTTCCGCAGCAGATCCGTGTCCTTGTAGTCGACGTACGTGATCTCGGCCTGGCCGTCGGGGTCTCCGCCGGCCGAGCGAAGCCGAGCCCTTGGGGAAGGGCGGCCGGCGCGGGGCTCGGCCGGCTTGCGGTCAGGCCTGCGGTCGGGGCTGCGCGGGGGCATTCAGACCTCGAGGAGAGTGTCGAAGGCGCGGGGCAGACCCTAAGTCGTGGTGGAGTGCGACGCTGCCCGGGACCGTGGCGAGCAGTTCCTCGACGGCGGCCCGGCGCGCTTCCGCGTGCAGGCCGCCGACGATCACTACGGGCAGCCGGGTCACCGGCCGCCCCGCTTCCCGAAGCGCCGCTCGAAGCGCTCCACACGGCCGGCGGTGTCGAGGACGCGCGCGTTGCCCGTGTAGAAGGGGTGGCTCACGTTCGAGATCTCGACGTCGATGACGGGGTAGGTCCGGCCGTCCTCCCACTCGACGGTCTTGTCGCTGGTGGCGGTGGACCGGGTGAGGAAGGCGTGGTTCGCGGCGCGGTCACGGAAGACGACCGGGCCGTAGTCGGGGTGGGTGTCCTTGCGCACGGGGCTCAGCGCTCCTCTCGGAAGTCGACGTGACGGCCTGCGGCCGGGTCGTACTTGCGCAGGGTCACGCGGTCGGGGTCGTTACGGCGGTTCTTGCGGGTCACGTAGGTGTAGCCCGTACCCGCGGTGGACCTGAGCTTGATCACTGGGCGGAGTTCGTTGCGTGCCATGGGGCTAGTATATGAAAATGAATCCCGTTTCCAAAATGATCCGGGTCACAGGGTCAGGGGGCCGCGCGACCTTCGGGTCACGGCGGCTCCGGACTGCGGGGCCACAGTTCCGGGCCACCGGGCCACCGGGCCACCGGGCCACCGGGCCACCGCCAACGAGAGAGGCACGTCGTTTTGTCCGCGCACTGCATGCTGACCGAGGCCGCCCCCGGCTTCGGCAACCGCATCTCCCACTCCCACCGGCGCACGTCACGCCGCTTCGACCCGAACGCCCAGCGCAAGCGCTACTGGCTGCCGAGCGAGGGCAGGCACGTACAGCTGCGGCTGAGCGCCAGGGCGATCAAGACCGTCGACGCGATCGGCGTCGAAGCCGCCGTCGCCAGGATTCGTGCCCGTGGAGTGAGGATCTGATGGCCAAGAAGAGCAAGATCGCGAAGAACGAGAAGCGCCGGAGGGTCGTCGCCCGTTGCGCCGCGCGCCGCGCCGAGCTCAACGAGATCGTGCGCCGACTGTCGTCCACCGGCACGGAACGGGCATCCGCACAAAGGCAGTTGGCACGTCAGCCGCGGGACGCGAGCGCCACGCGCGTACGCAACCGCGACAGCGTCGACGGCCGGCCGCGCGGATATCTTCGCGCCTTCGGCCTCTCCCGGGTGAACCTGCGCGAGCAGGCGCATGCGGGCTTCTTGCCCGGGGTGCGGAAGTCTTCCTGGTGACGTGCGGGGCGGCTGGTAGCTTGCTGCGGGCCGGGCCACGTACCGGCAGTCACATCCGCAACGTAGGGGGATCTTGTGCTGAAGCGCGTACGGATCGGTGCCGCCGCGGCGGGAGTCGCCGCGGCGCTCGTGATCACCGGATGCAGCAGCGACAGCGGCGACGGGGGCGACGGAGGCAAGTCCAAGGAGACGCCGCAGGCCTCGGCCACGGCGTCCACGGGCGGCGACACGGGCGGTTCCGGTTCCGGCGGGAAGTCCGGGAGTCTTCAGGGCAGTTGGGTCACCACGTCCCAGGGCAAGAGCGTCGCCCTGCTCATCAGCGGCAAGAAGGTGGCCCTGGTCGGCGAGCACGTGTGCAGCGGGACCGCCGGGGACGAGATGGGCATGCAGATGCTCACCCTGAAGTGCGCCGACGGGAACACCGACCGGAACATGGGGCAGGTCAAGTCCGTCGACGCCACGACCCTGAAGGTGTCGTGGGAAGGCTTCGGGGACGACACGTTCCGCAAGACGGACCACGGGAAGCTGCCGTCGGGGTTCCCGACGATGGGGCTGCCGACGTCCTGACGCGGGCGGGTTCCCTCTCCCTCGCGGCTGCCGCGTGAGCCGCTCTCCCGTTATCGGGCCGCTCGGTCCTCCGGACCGGGCGGCCCTTCGGGTTTCTGAACCTCGGGTTTCCGGTTCGTGGGGTTCCGGTCCTCGGGTTTCCGGCCCTCGGGCGATGCGTCGGGTTTCAGGGTGATCGGGGGGACATCGGTGTCGAGTGCGTCGGAGAGTTCCTCCAGGGCCTCGAGGAGCAGGCCCGCACCCCTGCGTACGACCCTGTCCGGTACGTCCTCGCCGTCCCAGTCCGCGAGAGCGTCCCGTACCGCCTGCCACCGCGGCACCCGGCGCTCGCGCACCGCACGCGCGCCGTCCTCCGTGGCGGTGCTCAGCGCCTTCGCGAGGCGGGCGGCCGCCGGGACCGGGGTCGCGTCACGTTCGGGGAGGTGCGCCTCCATCAGCATCTCGACCCGGCCGATGTGCCGCAGGGCGTGTTCGGCGTCGTCGGCCGCCGCGCGGGAGAGGCCGCGGTGGCGCACCGGTTCGGTCCGCGCCCTGGACACGGCCTCCTGCCAGGCGAGTTCGGCCGTGCGGGCGGCGAGCAGGGCCTCGCGCACATCGGGCAGGTTCCCGCCGCCGGGCTCCGCGTAGCGGCCGATCACGGCGGCGCCGTACCGGCCGAGGGCGAGCAGCCAGTCCGCGAGGCGCGTGCGCAGGCGGGGCGTCTCCCAGGCCGGGTACACCGCGTACGCCAGCATCGCGAGGAGGCCGCCGACGAGTGTGAGGACGACCCGCTCGGGGACCGTCTGGTCCCACGCCTCGCCGCCCATGCCGAGCAGGAACACGACGTACGCGGCGATGCAGGCCTGCGCGGCGAGCTGGCCCGTGCGCATCACGAGGTACATCAGGCCCGCGCAGATGACGGCGAGCGTCGCGGAGAGGGCGGTGTCCGGGCGGGCGACCTGGACGAGCCCGGTGGCGAGGGCGACTCCGATGAGCGTGCCGCCGAAACGGGCCACCGCGCGCGAGTACGTCTGTGAGAAGTCGGGGCGCATGACCATGACGGCGGCCATCGGCGCCCAGTAACCGTGGCCGAAGGGGAGGGCGGTGCCGATGAGGTAGCCGACCGCGGCGACGGCCGCCACCCGGATGGCGTGCCGGAGAATCGGCGAACCGCGGTGCAGCTCCTTGCGCATCGCTCCGGCCGCGATGGGAAGCAGCCGGACGAGGGTGGGGCGGGTGAGCTGGGCGTTCTCGTTGCGGGGCTCGGGATGCTGGGTGTCCGTCCGGGCGCCGGCGGTCTCCAGTACGTCCCCGAGGAGCGAGCCGAGGCGCGCCGCCGCCCGCTTCGCCGGGCCGGAGAGGATCGCCCCCGTGTCGGGGGTCCTGAACGCGGCGACCGCCGCCGGGGGCACCGTGACCGGGGCCCCGTGGCGGATCGCCCGCGCCGCCGCGTCCAGCATCGAGCCCGCCGCGCCCAGGAGTTCCCGCACGCGCTCGCGCTCGGGCCCCTCGTCCGGGACGCCGACGGCCGGGTCCGCGAGGGAGGCGAGGACCGGGCGGATGCGTTCGGCGATGCCGCGGGCGCCCCGCAGCTGAGCCGGGCGGGTGCGGGCCTGGCGCGGGGTGAGCGCGGCGGCGCTGCGCGCCAGCATCAGCGGTTCCCCGTCGAACGGGGCGACCGGGTCGTGGCGCAGCCGGCGCGCGTAGTCGGCCTCCGCGGCGAGCGCGTCGGCCAGGGCGTCGCGGTGCGCGCCCCATCTTCGTACCGGGAAGAGGATCACGAGGGCGGCCTGGACGAGACCGCCGAAGACCATCATCGCGGCGTGCCCGACGGCGGCCGCGACCGAGGTCGGCAGGGTGATCGTGACCAGCATCATCGCGACGTTGGACGACGCGATGATGCCGATCGTCGGGCCCGCCGCCCAGGCGAGGCCCGCCAGGAACGTCCACAGGACGAGGAGCGCGAGGAAGAGGACGAGGTGGCCGCCGGTGAGGTAGCCGAGGAACGTCGAGACGCCGAGGCTCGCGCCTGAGGCGACGGCCAGCTCGGGGCGGGGGCGCCAGCTGCGCTGGAACGTGGCGATCGCCGCCTGGAACGCACCGAACGCGGAGCTCGCCGCGACCGCCGGGCCGAAGAACGTGAGGCTGATCGTGATCACGATGGCCAGACCGGCGGCGCCGCGCAGCGCGATCAGGGGTTCCAGGCGTTTCCGCTCGACACTCAGGCCCGAGCGGGTGGTGTCCTTCAGCGCCCGGAACCAGCTCACTCCGTCAGGATACGGGCGAGTCGGGCATATGGGTTGGGGTGGTTCGGTTGGGGGGTAGGTGAGGGGGTTGGCTCGGGGGTTGGTTCACCGGTGTGTGCCGCCGCCGCGCACCTCGGCGCGGTCCGAGACGCGGGCGCGGTCGGCGGCGGCCACTCCCTCCGCCCAGCCGGCGCCGTCGCTGACACCCCGGACCCGCGTCGTCACGGTCTGCGGGAACATGTCGTCGGTCCGGCCGGCCACCGCGACATCGCGCGCCGCCAGGACCGGCAGCAGCCCGCCCTCCTGGCTCTGCCCGGTCACCTCCTCCGCCACGGCCGCGAGCCGGTCGCCGATGCGGTGCGCGTACGCGGCGAGGAACGCCTGCCGGAACGTCTTGGTCCGCTTGCGTCCCCCGGCGCGCTGCTCGGCCTCGGCCCGCGTCATCGCCGCCGTGCCCTGCACCAGCAGCGACGTATGGAGCAGTTCCACCGCCTCCAGGTCGGACTCGAAGCCGACGACCGTGGAGAAGCCGAAGCCGCTGTTCCACACCGCACGGCAGCGGTTCGCCGACGCGACCGCGTCCAGGAGGGCCGCCTTCGCCGTCTCGTACGGGGCGTCCACGCCGATCCGGCACGCGACGGGCGTGTCCTTCGCGTGCGTACGGGCCGCGAGGAGCGCCGCGTCGACGCTGTGCCTGGTCATCAGTTCCTGCGCCTTCGCCGCCAGGGCCTCGGCCTCGGGCGGGTAGCCGGTCGCCTCCGCCTTGGCGAGCAGCGCGCGGATCCGGGCGAGCTCGCGCGGCTCCCCCGCGACGGGCCGCGCCACGGACTCGCCGGGCACGGGCCCCACGGCCTCTATCGGCGGGAGGCGCAGGAGGAGTCTGTACAGCTCCAGGACGGCGGTGGCGTACGAGAAGCGGTCGAGGCGGGGGCCCCGCGCGCCGGAGCCGGATGCCTGCCCCGGGTCCTGCGGGAGCTCGGCGAGCTGTGCGTCCCAGCGCGCGGGCAGGTACTCGTAACGTGCGGTCTCGGCGCGGATCAGGCGGGCCGCGATGTGTCCGTGCGGACTCTCTTCGAGGTCACGTACGACGATGCGCATGACGTCGGCGGGCTGCCAGCCGCGCTCCCAGGACCGGCGTACGAACTCCTGCCCGCGCAGGGCGAGCTGGGTGTCGGCGGACGGGTCGGCGGCGAGCAGGGACGCACCGGTGTCGAGCCCGGCCTCCGCGCCCTCCCCGTACAGGGCGGCCGCGAAGGCACGCTCGACCGTGGCCCGCGTCGTACGTTCCGTCATGCGGGGGCGCCGCCTCCTTGCCTGTCCGGTCCACTGGTCCGCCGTGCGGCCTGTCGTGTCTTCTCTTCCATGGTCTCAGGCGCATACGGGGGTAGGGCTGGCCATACCCCAGGAACGCCCCCCAGTGGTCGTGTCCGCGAGGCGCCGCGGCGGTTGGCTTGAGGCATGACCACACCTGCTGTGCGCCTCACCGCCGTACGCCGCGAGTACCGCGGCGTCACCGCCCTCGACGGGGTCGACCTCGACTTCCACTCCGGGACCTTCACCGCCGTGATGGGGCCCTCCGGGTCCGGGAAGTCGACGCTCCTCCAGTGCGCCGCGGGCCTGGACCGCCCGACGTCGGGCACCGTCACCGTCGCCGGAACCGACCTCACCGGACTCGGCGAACGGGCACTCACGCTCCTGCGCCGTGACCGGATCGGTTTCGTGTTCCAGTCCTTCAACCTGATGCCGGCGCTCACCGCCGCGCAGAACGTGGCGCTCCCCCTGCGGCTCGCCGGGCGGCGGCCCTCGCGCGCGGAGGTGCGCGAGGCGCTGGGCCGCGTGGGCCTCGCCGAGCGCGCGGGGCACCGCCCTTCACAGCTCTCCGGCGGCCAGCAGCAGCGGGTGGCGCTGGCCCGCGCCCTGATCACCCGGCCGGCCGTCCTCTTCGGCGACGAACCGACGGGCGCGCTCGACACGACAACCGGACGGCACGTCCTCACTCTGCTACGGGAGTTGGTCGACCGGGAGGGGCAGACGACGGTGATGGTGACCCACGACCCGGTGGCCGCTGCCCGCGCGGACCGGGTGGTGTTCCTGGTCGACGGGAGGGTCGTGGACGAGCTTCTGACCCCGGACGCGGAGACGGTCGCCGCACGGATGACAGGGCTGGAGCGGCTTGAGGGGCCGGAAGGGCTGGAAGGGCCAGGGGGGTCGGAAGGGCTGGAAGGGCCGGAAGGGCCGGAAGGGCCTGAGAGAGGCGCGGGCCTTGAACAGGGCGCGGGTCCTGAACAGGGCGCGGCGGGCACGTCCACCGGCATGCGTTTCGCCTCCGTCGGTAACACCGACGACGCGTCGCTCGGCAAGGAGGTAGACGCATGCTGACCACGCTCACCTCCACCTGGGCGAGTCTGCGGACGCGCCGGTATCTCTTCGCGGGGGCGTTCGTCGCCGTCGCGCTCGGGGTGGCCCTGGTCGCGAGCATGGGGCTGGGGCTCGCGGCGGCCGCCGACCCGCCCGCGGTCAAGCCGCAGCGGTTCGCCGCGCAGCCTGTCGTGGTCATGCCGCACGACACTCTGACCGTAGAGGTCGACCGGGGCCCGAACCGTGCCCGGGACTCGAAGAAGATTCCCTATCCACAGCCTGTGGACGAAGAATTGCTCAGCGAGCTCGCCGATCTGGGCACCGTTCACCGTGATCATCTCGCGCCGGACGCGGTCGGCGTAGACGCCTCGGCCGCCGCCGTACGCGAGGTGGTCGGCGACCGGGCGCAGGTCCTGACCGGCCCGGCAAGGCGCCTGGCGGACCCGGGCGCGGAGCGCGACGCGCAGGCGGTCGTGGCGGTGCGGGCGATGCTGGGCACGGCCGGCGGGGTCTCCGCGTTCGTCGCCGTCTTCGTCACGGCGTCGACGTTCGCATTCGTTGTCGCCCTGCGCAGGCGAGAGTTCGGGCTGCTGCGGCTTGCGGGCGCCACGCCGGGACGCGTACGGCGTCAGCTCGTCACCGAGGCCCTCGCGGTCGGGGTCGCGGCGAGCGCCACCGGCTGCGCCCTCGGTTCCTGGGGTGCCCCACTGCTCGCCCGGGCGCTGATCGACAACGGAATCGCTCCCACGTGGTTCACCGTGAGCGGCAGCGGCAGCGGCAGCGGCAGCGGCAGCGGCACGGCACTCTGGACTTCCTGGACCTCTTGGTCCTACTGGACCTGCTGGCCGTTCCAACTCGCCTTCTGGACCGGCCTGTTCGTGGCGATCGCGGGGGCATGGGCCGCGTCGCGGCGCGCCGGACGCATCGGCCCGGTGGAAGCGCTGCGGGACGCCGACATGGACACGGACGTCATGCCGTGGAGTCGCCGGATCGTCGGCGCCGCACTCCTGTCCCTGGGACTCGGCCTGACGGTCCACACCCTCTGGACCGACCCGTCGGCGCTCCTGAAGCGCAAGACGTACACCACCCAGCCGATGATCCTCATCACGGCCGCGGCCACGCTCGCCCCGCTCCTTGTGCGTCCGGTGCTGCGGCTGGTCCGGCTGCCCGGAGCGGTCGGGCTCCTCGTCCGCGAGAACGCCGCCGCCTCCGTCCGCCGCACCGCCGCGGTCGCCGCACCCGTCCTGATAACGGTGGCGCTCGCGGGCTCACTGATGGGCTCGGCGGAGTCGGTGAGCGCGGCGAAGGCACAGGAGGCGAGCGAACAGACATACGCCCACCTCATCGCTACAGGAGCTGACTTGAGCCTTGCACGTCGGCCGGTTCCGGGCGCGGCCGCCGTGTCCCCGTCGGCCTCCACCGCGGTCTTCGTACGGGAGGAGGGCACCACCCTCGCCCGCTCCGAGGCGCGAGCCGTGAGCGACCCCGCGGCCCTCGCCGCGACGAGCGGCCTCCCCGTCGTCGCCGGAGACATACGCCGCCTCGACGACCGCTCCATCGTCGTCAACGAGGAGTGGGAACACCACCGCGTCGGCGACCGCCTGACCGTCTGGCTCGGCGACGGCCGTCGCACCACGCTCCGCATCGCCGCCGTCCTGGCGCGCGGCACCGGCGACAACGGCGCATACGTCACCATGGCCAACGCGGGCGCCGCCCCGGTCGACCGGATCGACGTACGCCTGACGCCGGGCGCCTCACCCACCACCGCGGCGGGCGCGCTACGAGCTGCCACGTCCGGACACTCTGTGCGCGTACGCACCGCAGCCGCCTGGCTCGACGCCACCCACCCCCGGGTGAAACCCCAGACCCGGCAAGGAATGCTGCTCCTCCTGGGCATCGCCCTCACCTATACGGCGATCTCGCTGGCCGGAACGCAGTTGATGGCCGCGTCCGTGCGGGACGGGGAACTGCGGGCCCTGCGCCGGGCGGGGGCCACGCGAGCCCAGGTCAGGTGGATGCTCGCCGGCGAGGCACTGGTCGCGGTAGCGGCCGGCACGGCCCTCGGACTGGCCGTCACCGCGCTCAACCTGGGAGGACTCGCGGCTGCGCTCGACCTGCTCGCGCCCGGGTCCGGGTCCGGGGCGGGGGCGGGGGCGGGGGCGGAGCTCGGGAGTGGGACCTGGAGTGGGACAGGGAATGGGACTGGGCCTTGGGTCGTTTTTCCGTGGGGTGTCGTTGGTTCGGCTGTGGGCGTGTGTGCGGTGGTCGCTGTGGGGGCGGGGGTGCTGGGCGCGGGATGGGGGCGCCGGAACGGTGTGCGCGGGTGAGAGCGGTGAGAGCGCTCGGGGGGACGCCTCGGCGACGATCGACTCCGGAGAACGCAACTCTGCAGAACGCAAGAGAACGTACGAGATCACCAGGGAACACAACACGGCACCACAGGGCACCAGCAGGACCGGCCCCGCCGGTTCGACGAAACAGTGAAGTGAAGTGAGAGGCGGACACCGGAATGGAAGCCATCGTCTTCGAGGAGTTCGGCGGACCCGAGGTACTGCGTTTCAAGGGCGACATCGAGGAGCCGCACGCGGGTCCCGGCCAGGTCCGGGTGAAAGTCGCGGCCGTCGGGGTCAACCCCATCGAGTACAAGATCAGGAACGGCTGGATGGAGCAGGCCTTCCCGACCTCCCTGCCGGCCGTACCCGGCAACGAGTTCGCCGGAACCGTCGACGAGCTCGGCGAGGGCGTCACCGGCCTCGCGGTCGGCGACGAAGTCCTCGGCTGGACCGAGACCGGCGCGTACGCCACCTACGCCCTGGCGCAGGCCTCCGCCGTCACCCCGCGGCCCACCGGACTCGAACCCGCCGAGGCGGCCGCCCTCCCCATCGCCGGCGAAACGGCCCAGCGCGTACTCGACCTGCTCGGCGTACGCAGCGGCGAGACGCTGCTGATCCACGGAGCCGCGGGCGCGGTCGGCTCGATGGGCGTGCAGCTGGCCGTGGCCGTCGGCGCGACGGTGATCGGCACGGCCTCCCCCGCCAATCACGAGTATCTGCGCTCCATCGGCGCCATCCCCGTCGCATACGGGGACGGGCTTGTGGAGCGGGTGCGCGCGGTGGCCCCGCAGGGCGTGGACGCGGTGTTCGACGCGGCGGGCAAGGGCGCGCTGGCGGACTCGGTCGAACTCCGCGGAGGCACGCCGGACCGGGTCGTCACCATCGCCGACCCCGACGCCGCCAAGTACGACGTGACCTTCGCGTCCGGCGGCACCGACCGTGCCAAGGCCCGCGAGGGTCTCACCCACCAGGCCGTACTCGCCGCGGACGGCAAACTCCACATCTCGATCGCCGACACGTTCCCCCTCCGCGACGCGGCCAAGGCACAGGCCCTGAGCGAGACGGGCCACGTGCGGGGCAAGCTGGTGCTGCTCGTGGGCTGAGGCGACAGGTGGTCCTGGTGATCCTCGTGGGGTGAGCCGGCGCGGGCCCAGGACACGCAGGGCCGCCGGCACGCGCCACCCACGAGGACTCCGCGTCCGCCAACCACGACGCCACCGGCCCCTGCGGATGCCGACTCCGCCGGACACTGCGACGCTCGGAAGATGAGAGTGGCGCTTGCGCAGACCGACTGTGTGCTCGGCGACGTGGACGCGAATCTGACCGTCGCCAGGGAGCAGACCGAGCAGGCGGCGGCCCAGGGCGCCGACCTCGTGGTCTTCCCCGAGCTGAGCCTGCACGGCTATCACCTCGGCGCCCTGCGCCAGGACGTCTCCCTGCCGGTGACGGACCCGCGTCTGGCCGCCCTCTCGACGCTCGGCCCGGATGTCGTGATCGGGCTGCACGAACACACCAGCCTGCGCGCCTACAACACCTGCGTCTACTACGCAGGTGGCCAGCTCCTCCATTCTCACCGCAAGCTGTACCTGCCCAACTACCTGGCCTGGGAAGAACGCAAGCACGTCAGCCCCGGCCAGCATCTGCGCGCGTACGACCTGCCGCACGGCCACGGCCGCGCCGCGACCCTCATCTGCAACGACGCCTGGCAGCCGGTCCTGCCGTGGCTCGCCGTGCAGGACGGCGCCGAGGTCGTCAT
Source organism: Streptomyces sp. NPDC107517 (assembly GCF_055582645.1). NCBI lineage: Bacteria > Bacillati > Actinomycetota > Actinomycetes > Kitasatosporales > Streptomycetaceae > Streptomyces > Streptomyces sp. NPDC107517. The sequence goes on from NZ_JBVJPM010000003.1 coordinate 121,703, forward strand.
CGTCCCCGCGAACAGCGCGGCGACACTCGACCCGGAGGCCATGGACACGGGCCTGTACTGGGACACGCTCCTCGCCCACACCGCGAAGATGCTCCAGTGCTGGGTCGTCTTCGTGAACCGCGTCGGCAATGAACATGGCGCCTCCTTCTGGGGTGGTTCCCGCGTGGTCGACCCACGCGGGACGGTCGTGGCCCAGGCCCCCAAGTGGGAACCGAGCTTGGTGACCATCGACATCGACCTCCACGAGGCCCGCCGGCAACGCAGGGTCGTCCCTCTGGTCGCGGAGGCCCGCCTCGGCCTGATCGACCGCGAGGTCCGCCGCCTGATCGACGAGGGCGGCGACAGCTGAGGGGAATCCCGGCCCAGCCCCACGCCCGGGCGGGCGCTCGCCGTCACCTCTACGAGCACCACCACCGCCCCGCCCGTCCCGACAACCCCGGCGCTGTCAGTGCCGGGTGCAAGACTCACCGGCATGACCGAGAAGTGGGCCATCGCGGCCACCGAGGACGGCGGAGCCCAGCTCGCGCCGCTCGGTGCCGACGGCGCACCCGCCGCCCCGGTCCGCCAGGAGCCCAGCATCGTGGAAGCGGTCCGCTCCCGCCCCGACGTCACGCGCTGGATCTGGCGATCGACAGCGGCCGTCTACCCCCGTCTGCTCGCCGCGGGCGTCCGGGTGCCCCGCTGCTACGACATCGAGGACGCCGAGACTCTCCTCCTCGGCCACGCCGGCCGCTTCGGGGAACCCCGCTCCGCGGCCGCCGCCCTGGCCAGGATCCACGGCACGGCCGTCCCCCCGGACCCCCCTCAACGAGCCGCGACCCCCGGCTCCCAGTCCTCCCTCTTCGAACCACAACCCGTCCATGTCCCCCTCGAAGACCTCATAGAGGTGTACGCCGATCAGCAGCGCCGCCACGACGCCACCGCCCACCCGGGCCGGATGCGGCTGCTCACCGCCGCCGAATCCGCGGCCATGCTCGTGGCAGCCGAGATGAACGCGGCGGGCCTCCCCTGGAGCGCCGACGTGCACCGCTCCGTACTGCACGAGCTGCTCGGCGAGCGCTACGCGGGCGGCGGCGAACCGCGCCGCCTCGCCGAACTGGCCGACGAGGTGTCCGAGGCGTTCGGCCGTCGCGTGCGCCCCGATCTGCCCGCGGATGTGGTCAAGGCGTTCGCCCAGGCCGGCGTCAAGATCACATCCACGCGCCGGTGGGAGATCGAGTCGATCGATCATCCGGCCGTGCGGCCCTTGATCGAGTACAAGAAGCTGTACCGGATCTACACCGCGCACGGCTGGTCCTGGCTCCAGGACTGGGTCCGCGACGGCCGCTTCCGCCCCGAGTACCTGCCCGGCGGCACCGTCTCGGGACGCTGGGTCACCAATGGCGGTGGCGCACTCCAGATCCCCAAGGTCATCCGCCGTGCCGTCGTCGCCGACCCGGGCTGGCGCCTCGTCGTCGCCGACGCCGACCAGATGGAACCCCGCGTCCTCGCCGCCATCTCCCGCGACCCCGGCCTGATGGAGGTCGCCGGGCGAGAGACCGACCTCTATCAATCCGTCTCCGACCGGGCCTTCTCCGGCGACCGCGCCAAGGCGAAACTGGCGGTGCTCGGCGCGGTGTACGGCCAGACGTCCGGCGACGGCCTCAAGAACCTCGCCGCCCTCCGCCGCCGCTTCCCGCAAGCCGTCGCCTACGTCGACGACGCCGCCCGCGCGGGCGAGGAGGGCCGCCTCGTACGGACCTGGCTCGGCCGCACCTGCCCACCCGTCGCCGGCGCCGCTGATCAGGACGAGGCAGGCATCCCCCAGGACGGCCCGCCGCCCGAACAGGCATCGGGAGACACCGAGTTCACCCCCGGCTACGCCTCCTCGAACTCCCGCGCCCGCGGCCGCTTCGCCCGCAACTTCGTCGTCCAGGGCAGCGCCGCCGACTGGGCCGACCTGATGCTCGCCGCCCTGCGCCAGTCCTGCACCGGGATGGCGGCGGAACTGGTCTTCTTCCAGCACGACGAGGTGATCGTGCACTGTCCGGAAGAGGAAGCGGAAGCAGTGACCGCCGCGATCCGCGAGGCCGCAGAACTGGCCGGCCACCTCACATTCGGCGACACCCCGGTCCACTTCCCTTTCACCACCGCAGTGGTGAAGTGCTACGCCGACGCCAAGTAACGTCCTTCCACAAGGCAACTCACGACACCCCGGAGCTCACAGCCCGGCGGCCACCGATCGCCAATCACTGACCAGCCCATACTGCTCACCGGTCGGCGATCGGCGAGCACCAAGGGCCGAGGGCCAGGGCCGAGAGCCGAGGGCCAGGGCCGAGAGCCGAGGGCCAGGGCCGAGAGCCGAGGGCCAGGGCCGAGAGGGCCCCTCGTCACCGCCCTACCCCTGCCACTTCTCACTCGTGGCTATCGCCTTGAGCTGTGTCATGGTCAGCGCGGGCGTCGTCCTCGTGGCCGCGGTGTTCTGCGTGCCTGAGTTGAACGCCGATATCACCACGCGGAACCCGTCCTTGCGGATCGTGTCCACGGTCCACATCACCACGCCCCGGCCTCCCTTCTCGCCGGGCCCTTGACGCGTGACGACCTTCGTGCCGTCGGGCAGGGTCTGCGCCCCTGAGCCGAAGAGCTCGCCCTCCACGTCCGACATGTTGGGCTGCACATTGATCTGGACGAGGCTCGCCCCCTTACCGTCGTTCACCACCACGTACGCAAAGCCGTCGTCGCCGTGGCGGGTCGTCACCTTGGCGCTCTTCGGGAGCAGCGAGGTGAGGTCCTCGAGGATGGTGTCTCCGCTCACGGCCTGCGGGACCGGCTGCTGCACGGGCTCGTCCTGCGGCTTCGGCAGCGCCCGCAGTATCGGACGCCACTCCTTCGAGGTCACCAGAGCCTTCAACTGGGCGGTGCTGAGCGGTGGTTCGGCCCGGGAGACGGGCTCGCCCTTCTCCGCCGGCGCATTCCATTCACTCGCATCGACGGTGAAGCCCTCCGGCGTCACCACGTACGCATGCCACCACTTGGTGTCCGCGCGCTTGTCCGGGTACTCATAGCCCTGCAGGAGCAGCAGCCTGGAGCCATCGGTCAGCGTCTTGCTCGAGCAGGAGTCGTACGGCGTGTATACCTTCTCCGGGCAGGCGAGCTGTTCCGCGATCCTCGTGCTCTCAGGGTCGACCCGGCCCAGACTCAGCCCGATGGCCGCCTTGCCCTTGCCGTCGTCGAAGACGACCGAGGCGAGCGGCCCGAGCTCGTCCTCCGTACCGCGGCCCGACTCCCCGCTGAACTTGCCGTCGGGCAGCAGCCCTTCAAGGGTCTTGATCAGGTGACTGGCCGAGAACTGTGGCCCTTCACCCGGCGTGGTCGTCTTCCCCTTGGTCGTGCTGCCCGGCTTGGGCTGCGCGGCCACCGGGCTGCCGTGCCCGGCCTCGGCCCCGAAGGCCCCGGCAGCGTACGACGCACCGAATCCGACCGCGGCGAGCGCGGCGAAGCTCCCGGTGACGGTCGCGGCGCGCCTGCGCCGCAACCTGCGCCGGCCGCGTGCCACGCCACCGTCGACCAGCGGCCCACCCGCGGCGTTGAACGTCTCACCGGTTATCCGCAGGGCCTCCCCGAGGCCACCCACGAAAGCTTCCTGATCACGGTCTTCGCCTGTTCCTGACATGCCGAACCACCACTCCTCACACAAGATCGAGTCAAGCTCATTACGCGGCGAACTCAGCCACGCTGCCGCCCAGTTGCTCCCGCAGCCGCGCCAACGCCCGCGTGCTCCGCGTACGCACCGCCGCCGAGCTGACGTTCAGAATCTCCGCGGTCTCCATCACGGACCGGTCCTCCCAGTACCGCAGCACGATCACTGCCCGGTCCTTCGGCGGCAGCTGTCGCAGCGCGTCGAGAAGAGTGATCCGCAGCGAGGCGTCACCCGGCGTGCCGTCCGAAGTCTCCGGAAGCTCATCGCTGGGCCGCTCCTGCGCGGAGCGCCGCCGCTGGTGCGCGAGGAAGGCATGTATGAGGACGGTCTGGGCGTACGCCGCCGGATTCCCGACCCGTGACGACCGCCCCCACACCACGTACATCCGCCCCAGCGTCTCCTGCACCAGATCCTCGGCGAAGTGCGTATCGCCACTGGTCAACAGGCATGCCGAACGGAACAGATGCCTCGTCCGGGCCTCCGCGAACTCCCGGAACCCACTCTCCTTGGACCGCCTCATCAGGCGCCCTCCCCCTCATCGCCCACACCTTTTAGATGCGGTGAGGCGGACGGGATGTTTCAGCGACGCCGCGTTCCGGCCGAGATCTTGCCGCGCGCACTCTACGATCCGCCTCACGATACGACGCTGCCCGGTTCGGCGGGCCCACTTCAAGCCGAGGCGGGCCCGCCGGACCGGGCAGCGTAATCAACTCTGAACGCGCGCAACGAACCCTGAACTCGCGTAATGGAGCAGGGAATCGCCTATCACCTATGGACGAAGCGCACAGTGGTGCGGGCGAGGCCGGTCACACCAGGATGGCCAACCGGGGATGGTCATGGGTGGAGGTCTGTGTGGTCGGCCCACTCGATGGTTACGACGATGTTCTCGGCGGCGGGGGCTTCGGTGGCTTCGAGCCGTGCCCATTCACGGGCCGATTCGACCAGCTCCGGACAGGGCGCTGTCCAGTCGAGTTGCCAGTCCAGCTCGGGACGGGAGCTCAAGTAGGTCCTGTCACCGTCGACCTCCCAGAACCGACTGAGCCGGGCACCGCTGCACCGGGGCCAAGGGCCCCGGGCTCCGGGCTCCGGGCTCCGAGGCTCACTTGCCGGGGGAGCGGAAGGCGACTTGCCGACGGGCGGCCTCGTCGATCTCGTCGACGGTGAGGAGAGGGGTGGCCCGGGTGTGGAGGGCTCCGCTGGCCTTGACGGTGAGGCTGACGGCGGCCATGGAGACCGGGTCGGGAAAGTCGACGATAAGCACGATGTCGTCCTCCCCGAAGGCGAAGTACATGGCCTCGACCTGCCCACCGAGGCCGGTGACGACCTGGTCGACGGCGGCGCGGCGGCCACTCGCGCCTTCCTTGAGCAGACCCTTGGTGCCCTCGGGCGTGTAGGTGGCCTGGATGAGGAACTTCGGCATTGGGATGCTTCCTGCCCATCGTTTGTCGGGTGTGGAATGGCCTTCGAGTGCGGACAGGCTGATGCCTGGTCAACCGTTTCCGTCTCGTTCCGAGTGATCACCGAGCAGGGCTCACCCTGGCTGTGGACAGCGACATGTCCGCGGCGTGGAACCCGCCTGTTCCGCGCCGTCGAGCAGGGACAACAGGCCGTCGTCGCCGAGTACCTGAGCACAGCCGGCGGTGGCGCCGACCATGGCGGTGGCGGCGGTGCACAAGGTGAAGTTCTCCTGGGCGAGCGTCAACGGCGTTTCCCTTCGGTGGCCCGCTCATGCTCGATGGACATCCAACACCGGCGGCAACGTGATCCAGAGAGAGTCGCTACGCTCCACGGCCGCAATTCGCTCATTCAGCGGCGCCCGCCAGCTGATGGCTGCTCGCCGTCCCCTTCCGCCCATGGCACCGGTCGCGTTCTGCGGCTCGGCTGGGTCCAGAAGAGCCCACCACTGTCCCTGGCTCATGGTCACCGGCCCTGTCCAGGCGTGGGCGCGCGTCGGCGCAGCGTGCGCGGAGCGAGCCGAAGGCAGGAGCGCAGCGGGCGGGGGTCACGTTGTCATGGGGGTGCGCGAAGGAGGTTGCACGACTCGCCGTCGACGCGGCCCGCGACCGGGCCGCGGGGGAGGGCGACGGGACGGCTCGGCCGCTTTCGTTACCTACCTGGGAAGTGGGTCGGGGCGCCGATTCCACCACCGGTGGCGTGGGGTGTTGCTGTTCTCCTGGTGCGGCGGCTTGAGCTTCTTGCCCGCTCCTGTCCCTGGGACGTCGGCCGCCGCAGACCAGGGACCCGGTGGTGGAGGCGCACCGGTCTCGGTTGCTCGGAGATCCTCTTGAAGGGAACCAGAGACGCCATGGCCAAGGTTGCTACAACAGCCAGAGGGAGCTGCCGGTCGCGTCCGCCAGTTCGCGCAAGGCGCGTTCGCCCGGCCGTGCGGCGGCGAGCCGCAGCATCGCGTCGTTCGCTCGCCCTTCGTCGAACTTCTTCATCGCGACGGTGAGCAGGGCGAGTTGGAGGCCGAGGTCGAAGGGGATGTGTTCACCCGAGGCGAGGTGGGTGATGCCCCGGTCCACGACCGTGCGGATCTCGTCCTGGCACGCTTCGACAAGCTCGCGAGTCAGTAGCGAGGAGATGTGCCGGTCGAACTGGAACCGGTCCGCGAGGGAGATAAGGGCTCGGGCTGCTTCGATGCGCCGGTCTGCGGTGTCGCGCTCCTCGACCATGTCGCTGCTGGAGCCGACCGCGTCGGCGAGCAAGCCGAAGGTGTCGTCCTGGCTGAAGAAGCGGTCGGCGGACTGGCCGCGCCAGACCACGTCGTCGGGGTCGGCCGCGATGCGGATGACCGTGTCGTAGCCGAGCGGGTCGGCCCAGCTGGTCAGCGCGCAGCAGGCGAGAAGGCGACCGGCGGGGTCGGCGTCCTCGTCCTGGAGGATCTCGGTCAGGCCGGGTGTGCGTTCGAGGTAGCCGTTGTCGTCCAGGGCGTCGGCGATCACGTCGTCCGGGTCGGCGGGGTTGCCGTCGAAGTCGGTGAAGAGCAGGGCCCGCAGCCGAGGGCTCGGCTGCCAGCGGTCCGTGGTGTCGGCCATGGGGTGATCTGCTCTTTCCTACGATCCGGAGGTGGGGAACGGTCCGGTGACGTACTCCTTGGGAACGGTCCCGCTGATCAGCCACTCGCCATCGCGGCGCGTGTTGAGCAGGGCCATGACCCTGTCGACGACCTTACGGGACTTGCCCTTGCTCAGCCCGAGGCTGTCGACGAAGTCCTGCGCGGGGTCCTTCTCGCCGGCTTTGAGTGTGGTGGGCACCTCGACCTCACGTCCGGCGACCTTGTTGATCTCGTCGTTGATCGACTGCTGGATCTGGTCCGGGGGCAGGATCTCGACCCCCGGTACCTTGCCCGCGTCGATGTCCCTCTGGAGGCGCTGGTAGTCGACGCGGATCTCCTCGTTGCCGTAGACCTTCCCGGTGCCGTCCTGCGGGGCGAAAGAGGTGTACTGGCTGGACTCCTTGGCGGCTTTGTTCTTGCCGCCGAGGACGTGCTGGAGCGGGCTGATGTCGCCGTCGGGGTCTGCGGGGATGACGCCGATGTCCGGGTCGAAGCGGGACTTCTTCAGGCCAAACGGGTTGTGTGTGGCGCCGAAGTCGTCGTCCTGGCGGATGAGTCTCGGCGACTCGACGACAGAGTCGAGGTCGAGTTCGGCGGGCAGGGCGGCCCGTGGTCCCGGGAGTGTCAGGCCGTCGAAGAGGTTACTGAAACCTCCCGCCTCGGTCGCCGCCCTGACGGTTCCGGCGCCGGCGCCGAACATGCCGCCGAACAGCATTCCGTCCTTGGCCGCCTGGCTGGCCTCGTCGAGGCTGAGGCCCTTGCTCTCGCCGGTCGCGATCGCGATGGGCTGGGCGACGGCGAGGTCCACGGTGACGGATTCGATGCCGCCGAGTGCGGCAGTGGCCAGGGTGGTCCCGGCGATGGTGGCGATCTCGGTGGAGACGGTGACGCCGATGGTTCCGGCGAGTTCCACGATGCCGGCGGTGGCCGCTGCCGCGGCGGCTTCGGAGATGCCCGCGGTGAAGATGGCAAGTGCGGTGCCCGCGATGATCGTGGCGCCGACGATCTCCAGCTCGTGTTCGAGGTGCTTCACGGCCTTGTGGACGGCGTCGGCGTACTTGTCGAGGGCCTTGGCCATGTCGCGGGCGCCGTCGATCACGTCCTGGAGCCAGCCGTGTTTCTGGTAGTAGTAGCGGCGCCAGTACGGGTCGTCGAAGGCGGATATCGCCTCACCCCTGTTGTGTTCGATGATGCCGCGGGCGGACTTGTTCGCGGCGGCGGTGACGTCCTCGAGGTCGTCGGCGAAGTCCCGCCATGCTTTGGCGGCGTCGCGCAGGCCGTCCTCGTCGGCGTCCGGCCACCACATGCCGGTCATGTCCTGGACGATCTTCTTGGCCTTGTCGGCGACGCTCACTTGCCGTCGCCCTCGCCCTTGCCACCCTTGACGGCGATCCGGCTGAACATGGCGCGCACCAGGTCGTCGTTGTCGATGTGACCGTCCGCCATGTCCGTCATCGCGTCGTGGATGCTGGCCAGCCCATCGGCGAGGATCTGCGCGGACTGCTCCATCTGTTTGACGTGCGGACCGTATGCCTTGTGGAAGGCGGTGCCCTGATCGTCGTCACCCCAGGGGGACCCAGCCGCGGACAGTGCCGTCTTGAGCTTGGTCAGCGCCTTGGACAGGTCCGTGCTGTGGGTGTGGAAGTGCGGGGCCGTCGCCTTCAGGTCGGCGATCTTGATGTCGAGTATCTCGCCCTTGTCACCGGTACCGCTGCTCATGAACGCGCGCACTCCCCCGTGGTCGCCTCGTCAGCCGTACGACCCTAGCCAGGCCAAGTAATTAGCGACTGTGAGGGGAGCAAAGGCAGGGCAAAGATCGATTCAGGGAGTGGAAGATCGCTGCCTGATGTCACGAGTGCGCCCACGAGTAGGCTCCGCCGGTGACGACACTGAACCGGTTTCAGATGACGCTGGACGATCACGAGCGCACGGTCGTTGTGGGCGGGAACAACGTGAGTGGCTCTGTGATGTCCGTCCACGTACACGCCGATCCCGGCGGGCCCCGCTCGTCCTGCTGGAACTGGCACCGAGTGAGACCTGTCCGGCAGCGCTCGATCTTCTTGCCCGCGTGGAGGTTGGGCTGTGCGGCGGTCCGGGCCCTGCCGTCGCCGCGTTCCTCGAGGCCATGGACCCGGTCGAGGTCGAACGGACCGCGCTCGCTCGCGTGGATCTGGAGAACGTACCGGGCGGTGGGACGGCCGCGGTGCTGCGGCAGTTGGCGGAGTGGGCTCGTGGGGATCGGCCTGTCCGGGGTTCGCCCGGTGGTCGAGCGGATGCTCGGCCACCGGGTGCGGATCCGGCGTGACGTGGGCGGACGCGGCGACGACGTCTTGGACGAGACGACCGGCGTCCTGCGGCCAGCGCGAGCGGACCGAGTGCTGGTGTGGGAGGGTGCTGGGGCCGTCGTCCTCCGATGCCAGCCAGCGGCCGTGGCGCCCCTCGACGGATCCGTGGCCGCACAGCGGGTGATGACGACGTACGAGGCGCTGCTGTCGGTTGAAGTACCGGAGGTTCGGGCCGGGGATCTGTTGACGGTTCTGGACTCGAGCAGAGACGCGTTGCTCGTGGGCCGTAACTTCCGTGTCTCGGATCTCGGTGTCGGCACGTTCGCCGTCGTGCGCGTGGTGCGCCTTGAAGCGGGGATCCTGTGAGGCCAACTGGGGTGACGTGTACGGGGCCGAGCTGCCGCAGGACGCGCGAGGCGTCTGCGGCGGCTCGCCAATCAGTACTCCAGCACACATGGGCGGTTCGCCGACACGGGGTATTGGGCTCCGGCGGTGACGACCCCTGCCAACCCGCACCGCAACGCCCACCCGGGTACAGCTGCCTTCCGTGACCCGGTCGCGCTGGCCGCCTCGCTCGCACGGATGGGGCCTGCCGTGCGGTCTCGTACGCGGGCGATCACCCGGCATCACGCGATGATGCTTCGGGCCCGGATCCAGCGGCACGCCTCAGGCCTCCCAGGGCCGAACGTGATCACGGGCGCGTACCGGACGTCGTGGGATGTGAAGGTCACCGTCAGTGGGGCCGGGTGACGGCGGTGGTGTTCACGGAGGCGCCTCAGGCGCGGCGGCTTGAATACGGGTTCGTTGGGATCGACCGGTTGGGACGCAGCTACAGGCAGCCGCCGTATCCGCACGTCGAGCCCGCCTTTCGGGAGACCGAGCCGGGGTATCTGGATGCCTTGAGAATCGTCGGCGTCGGCATGGGCTTCCGGCAAGGCGAGACGCTAGGGCTGCGATGGTCGTACGTCGATCTGAAGGCAGAGCTGTTCCCACCCCAAGTGGCAGCCACAGCGCCTCACGTGGCGGCACGGCTGCGACGACCCGCACGCCTGCGGAGCGCGTCTGCACCGCTTCGAGCCGTGCCCACTGGGCTGCACCACGCACAGGAGCTACAAGCGCGGGTGCCCCAAGCCCTGCACCAAGAACTGCACCCAGCACGCGAGCGCTTGCCCCGAACGGAAGGACGGCGGCCTGACCTTCACGCGGCCCAAGACCAAGAAGAGTCAGAACCCCGTCCCGATCCCACCTGTCTTCATCCCGTTCCTAACCGACCACAAGACCCAACAGGAGGCGATGCGGGCCGAGGCCGGGGAGCTGTGGCAGGAGAACGACGTCGTGTTTTCGCGGGAGGACGGGCGCCCGCTCGACCCCAGGCAGGACTACGAGGAGTTCATGGAACTGGTCGCCGAGGCCGGGATCGACGACCGGCGCCTGTAGGACGGGAGCTGCCACACAGCGGGCACGATCCTGAACGAGCTGGGGGGTCGGCATGACCACGATCATGGAAATCCTTCGACACACCCAGATCAGTCAGACCCGCCGCTACGTGAAGGGCAGATCACATCTGTCGAAAGACGCGATGCGGCGCATGGGCGAGTTCTTCGCACCCGCATCTCAGACCCTGACCCCCGATGAGCCCCCACCTGAGACCACCGACACCCACGCTGCGCGGCGGCGACGTCGCCGCATCCTCTGAACGATAATCCCGGCTCAGACAATGCCTGAGCTGGGGTTTTCATTGAGTCGCCTCCGGAACTCAAACCTGCGACCTACACACCAGCGCTAGGCCCCAGGACCCGGGTCGCCGCCGCGCTCTAGGCATTCCCTTGCGGCATCGAGCCAGTCGCCTGCCGTTTCGGCGACCCGCTCGCGTTCGAGGCCCGAGTCCACCTCTCCATCAGCAGGACGGGCATCATCCCCAATGTCACGAGCCCGTTGACACGGATCCGACGATGGGCCCGAAAGCTCAGTGACGGTACCGACGACGCCAAACAAGAGCGCGACTATCGCCGCCCCAGCGATCATCAGACCTGCACTCCGGTCCTGGATGAGGCGCGGTAAGTGGCGCTGCCAGCGGAAGTAGGGAACGCGGTCCCGGCTGTTCACGGTGCTCCCCCATCAACAGGTGGTTGGGGCATGCGGTCTGCAAAGTACCCTTCCGGATCCCTCCGAACGCTGCCTCAACAGGCCTCGTAGCACGACGAATGGCCATCAGTTGGAACGCGTCAGCCCTCGTAACTGAGACCAGAACCGAGACCGCCGACACTCGTGCCGCCCGCGCCCGACGCCGGCGCCGTATCCGGGAAAAGCAAAAGCCCCAGGTCACGGCGAGTGAGTCCTGGGGCTTCTACGGAGCCGCCTTCGGGATTCGAACCCGAGACCTACGCATTACGAGTGCGTTGCTCTGGCCATCTGAGCTAAGGCGGCGCGCCGTCTGCACCATGGTGCGGTCAGCAACGTCGCCAAGTCTACACAGTTTTCGGGGGTGCTCCGCACACCCCCTGCGGAGGCCCCGGGACGGGTGTCCCGGGGCGCCGGAAAGTACCCTCGCGCCCCTTATGAGCTGCGCTTTCCAGCTTATGAGCAGCGCTTTCCGTCCTTGGGCGGGGTGCCGTCCACGAGGTACGCGTTGATCGCGGAGTCAATGCAGTCGCTGCCGCGGCCGTACGCCGTGTGACCATCACCCTCGTAGGTGAGAAGCGTGCCGGAGTCGAGCTGGCCGGCGAGGGACTGTGCCCAGCGGTACGGGGTGGCCGGGTCGCGGGTCGTACCGACGACGACGATCGGGGCGGCGCCCTTCGCCTCGATGCGATGAGCCTCGCCGGTCGCCGGCACCGGCCAGTACGTGCAGTTCAGTGCCGACCACGCGAGGCCTTCGCCGAAGACCGGGGACGCCTTCTCGAAGGACGGCAGGTTGGCCTTCACGTCGTCGGGGCTCTTGAAGGACGGCGGCAGGTCGAGGCAGTTCACGGCCGCGTTGGCCGCCATCAGGTTCGCGTACGTGCCGTCACTGTCACGCTCGTAGTAGCTGTCGGAGAGGGTGAGCAGGCCCGCCCCGTCCTTGTCCTTGATCGCCGAGCTGAGCGCGGAGCGCAGCTGCGCCCACTCCCCCTCGTCATACATCGCCGCGATCACGCCGGTCGTGGCGAGGGCCTCGCCGAGCTTGCGGCCCGAGGAGTCGCCGGTGCGGATGGGGGTGCGGTCCAGGTCGGTGAAGAAGGCCTTGAGGCGCTTGCCCGCGTCGGCGGCACTCCCCGTACCCAGGGGGCAGTCGGAGCGCCGTACGCAGTCCTTCGCGAACGACTGGAACGCCGTTTCGAAGCCGGCCGTCTGGTCGCGGTTCATCTCCTGCGCGGACAGGGCCGGGTCCATCGCGCCGTCCAGGACGAGGCGGCCGACCCGCGTCGGATAGAGCCCCGCGTAGGTCGCCCCGAGGAACGTGCCGTACGACGCCCCGACATACGTCAGCTTGTCGTCGCCGAGCGCCGCACGCAGGACGTCCATGTCACGGGCCGCCTCGACCGTGGAGACGTGCGGCAGCACCTTCCGGGACCTCGCCTCGCAGCCGGCCGCGTACTTCGCGAAAGCCGCCGACAGTTCGTTCGTCTCCGCCTGGTCGTCGGGCGTGACGTCTGTCTGCGTGTAGGCGTCCATCTGCTTGCCGTCGAGGCACTCGACCGGTTCGCTGCGGGCGACTCCGCGCGGGTCGATCGCGACCATGTCGTAGCGGGCGCGGACCGCCGCCGGGTAGCTGAGGGCGGCGTACGACTGGAGGTAGCCGATCGCCGAGCCGCCCGGCCCGCCGGGGTTGATCACGAGCGAGCCGAGGCGCTTGCCCGGGCCGGTGGCCTTCTTGCGGGCCACCGCCAGCTTGATCTCACCAGCCTCCGGCTTCTCGTAGTCCAGCGGCGCCTTCATCGTGGTGCATTCGAAGCCGGGCACGCCGCACTCGCGCCAGGTCAGCGACTGCCCGTAGTAGGCCGACAGATTGGCGGGGGTCGCCCTGGGCAGCGCGGCCAGCGAGATGTCCGCCGTCCGTGTGCTTCCCGAACTCCCCGGCGAACAGGCGGACATGAGGAGTCCGGCGGCGGCGAGCAGGGCTCCACAGGCCCGGAGGCCTCGGACGGGGGAATGGTGACGCCTGAAGTACATCAGCCGAGCCTAACCGTCCGCGTTCGGGCAGTCGCGGTGTGTGGCCACCGTGCCCCGTACGAGTTAATCGAATGAACGAAAGGCGTGTCAGCCCGCCCGCAGCGCCATCGTCATCGCCTCCACCGCGAGTAGCGGCGCCACGTTGCGGTCGAGCGCGTCACGGCAGGCGGAGATCGCCTCGATGCGGCGGAGCGTGGCCTCGGGCGAGGCCGCGCGGGCGAGGCGCTCCAGAGTGTCCTGCGCCTCAGTGTTCGCGAGGGCCACGCGGGAGCCGAGCTGCAGGGCGAGGACGTCGCGGTAGAAGCCCGTGAGGTCAGTGAGAGCCAGGTCGAGGCTGTCGCGCTGCGTACGCGTTCTACGGCGCTTCTGGCGGTCCTCCAGCTCCTTCATGGCGCCTGCCGTGCCGCGCGGCATCCGGCTGCCGCTCTGCCCGCCGAGCGCCGCCTTCAGCTCCTCGGTCTCCTTGGTGTCGACCTCCTCGGCGAGCTGCTTGGTGTCCTCCGCCGCGGTGTCGATCAGCTCCTGCGCGGCCTTGAGGCACCCGCCGATGTCGTCGACACGCAGGGGCAGCTTCAGCACCGCCGCTCTGCGCGCCCGCGCGCGCGGGTCCGTGGCGAGGCGCCGCGCGCGGTCGATGTGGCCCTGCGTGACGCGGGCCGCCTCGGCGGCGACGTCCGGCTCGATGCCGTCACGTCGTACGAGCATGTCGGCCACCGCCTCGACCGCGGGCGTACGCAGCGTCAGGTGGCGGCAGCGGGAGCGGATCGTGGGCAGCACGTCTTCCAGGGAGGGCGCGCACAGCAGCCAGACGGTCCGCGGGGCGGGCTCCTCGACGGCCTTCAGAAGTACGTTCCCCGCGCCCTCCGTGAGGCGGTCCGCGTCTTCCATGACGATGACCTGCCAGCGGCCCACCGCGGGCGACAGCTGTGCTCTGCGGACGAGCTCACGGGTCTCCTTCACACCGATGGAGAGCAGATCCGTACGGACGATCTCCACGTCGGCGTGCGTGCCCACGAGGCTCGTGTGACAGCCGTCGCAGAATCCGCAGCCGGGGGCTCCGCCCAGCGCCCGGTCCGGGCTGACGCACTGGAGCGCTGCGGCGAACGCGCGCGCCGCCGTCGCCCGCCCCGCGCCGGGCGGACCGGTGAAGAGCCAGGCGTGCGTCATCCTGGAGGCCTCGGGCGGCGGAGTGTTCGTCGCGCCGGCCGTGACCAACGCGTCGGCGTCCCGCGCGGCGGCGTCGAGCTGCGCGGCCACGCGCTCCTGACCCACCAGGTCGTCCCATACGGGCATGGACTACCGCCTCACCGTCGAACTCCGGCACTTCGCTCTACCGGATTCATTGTGCGGGACGCCACTGACAACGCCGTCCGGCGACCGGGCCACTGGTCGATCCAGCCATCGGTCGCCGGACGGCAACAACGTCCCCGCGGTCGGCTCAGCGCCGGCCCCGGCGCCTGCCGCCCGCGCCTTCGTCGCCCTCACCGGCGTCGTCGTGCCCGCCGAGCAGCTCGTCCGCCAGCGACGGCAGGTCGTCCAGCGGGGTCTCCTCCGCCCAGTCGGGCCTCGGCCGCTGTCGCGGTCGGCCCTCCTCGTCGACCTGGGGCAGTTCACGCGTACGGTCGTTCGACCCAGCACCGGCACCCGCTGACGGAGCCGGCGCCTGGCGCTCATCACGGAAGTACCCCGGCGGAACCCGATCCGCAGGCCCGCCGGCACCGCCGCCCACGGAGTCATCACGCACCGGCGGCAGCACCGCCGTCTCGTCGACGGCCCCGCCCTGCTGCTGCCCGGGACTCGGCGGCACCGGCAGCTGAGTCGTCTCGTCGTTGTCCCCACCGTGCCAAGCCCCACGCCCAGCCCTGGCGGCAGCGGCAGCGGCAGGACCGGCGTCAGGACCATCCCCACCCGTCCCGGAACCCATACCGGCGTCCCCGACCGGCGGCAGCACGGCCGTCTCATCGGCCGCCCCACCCATGGGCTTCACCACAGGTGTGGGAACGGTCGTCTCGTTGTCGGCCACCGGACGCCCGGCAGCACTCGCGGACCCGGCACCCGCCCCAGCGGCAGAGGCGGACTCGGCCGCCGCAGAAGCAGCCGCCGCGGATGCCGCCGCGAGCCGCCGTGCCTCCTCCGCCCGCAGCAGCGCCTCCTCCGCCTTGCGCTGCTTCTCCAGGCGCCGTTCCTCGGCCTCCGCGCGCAGGCGCGCCTCTTCCTCCGCCTGACGGCGGCGGCGCTCCTCCTCGGCGGCCCGGGTCTGTTCCTCGGCGAGGAGCCTGGCGCGCTCCTCCTCGGCACGGCGCCGCGACTCCTCGGCGCGCCGGCGGGCCTCTTCGGCCTGGCGCTCGGCCTCGCGCCGCTGCGCCTCCTCCAGCTCGCGCTGCTTGCGCTCCTCCTCCTCGGCGCGCAGCTTGGCGAGCTGTGCCAGCCGCTCGCGCTCGACGCGCTCCTCCTCGGCCTTGCGGGCGGCCTCGGCCTCGGCCTTCCTGCGGGCCTCCTCCGCGGCGGCCTCACGGGCCTCTTCCTGGGCCTTCACCTCGGCCTCGGAGAGGGGCAGCACCATGTCGAGCCGGTGCCGGACCACGGTCGTGACGGCTTCCGGCTCCTGGGCCGCGTCGACGACGAGGTAGCGGCCGGGGTCGGCGGCGGCGAGCGTGAGGAAACCGGAGCGCACGCGCGCGTGGAACTCGGCCGGCTCCGATTCGAGCCGGTCGGGCGCCTCGGTGAACCGCTCCCGGGCCGCCTGCGGGTCGACGTCGAGCAGGACGGTCAGATGCGGTACGAGTCCGCCGGTGGCCCAGCGGTTGATGCGGGCGACCTCGGTCGGCGACAGATCGCGGCCGGCGCCCTGATAGGCGACGGACGAGTCGATGTAGCGGTCGGAGATGACGACGGCGCCGCGCTCGAGTGCGGGCCGAACGACGGTGTCCACGTGCTCCGCGCGGTCGGCGGCGTACAGGAGGGCCTCGGCGCGGTGCGAGAGGCCTGCCGACGACACGTCGAGGAGGATCGAGCGCAGCCGCTTGCCGACCGGGGTCGCGCCGGGCTCGCGCGTCACGACGACCTCGTGGCCCTTGCCGCGGATCCACTCGGCGAGCGCCTCTGCCTGGGTCGACTTCCCGGCGCCGTCGCCGCCCTCCAGGGCGATGAAGAAGCCGGTGGCCGCGGGGGCCTGCGCCGGGTCGTTCCCACCGAGCAGCGCGTCGCGCAGGTCGTGCCGCAGGGGCACTCCGCTGCGGTCGTCGGCCTTGGCGAGTACGAGGGCGGCCACGGGCAGCAGCAGGGCGCCGACGAGCATCAGCGTGAAGGCGGCGCCGCCGTGCGCGAACACGAACTTGCCGTTCACCAGCCGGTGCGGGCCGATCGCGGCCGCGAGCAGGGGCGCCGCGACGGCGGCGACCGCGATGGACACCCGTACGACCGCCTGGAGGTGCTCGGTCGTGCGGGCGCGCCGGTAGTCCTCGGACTCCTGGTCGAGGAGCGTGTGCCCGGTGTTGGCGGCGATGCCCGCCGTGACGCCGGCGAGGGTGACGATCAGCAGCACGCTCGTGACGTCGGGGACCAGGCCCGCGGCGAGCAGGGCGATGCCGGTCAGGGCGATCGCGAGCGCGAGGAGCCTGCGGCGCGACAGCGACGGCAGCACGGAGGGCGCCGAGCGGATGCCGATGACAGTGCCGCCGGTGAGCCCGAGCACGAGCAGCCCAAAGGTCACCGGGCCACCGGACAGGTCCTTGGCGTGCAGTACGGAGACGGCGACGGCCGCCGAGATCGCGGCGGCGACGGCGGCGCAGGCGAGGACGAGGAGCGGGATGGCGCCCGTGCGCCCCTTGTCGACGCCGCTGCCGGTCTTGGGCCGGCGCAGGCCCTCGAGCGGCGATCGCGCGCGCGGGGTCTGCGTGTCGGGCAGTTCGAGGAAGTAGACGACGGACAGGGAGGCGGCGAACAGACCGGCCGCGACATAGGAGGCGAGTGCGGCCTGGTGCAGGCCGAACCAGTCGACCCCGGCCCCGATCAGGTTCCCCACGAGAGTGACGGCGACGAGCGTGGCGGCCGCGATGGGCAGCGCCACGAATCCGGTGCGCAGGGAGAGGCGCCGCAGCGCGTCCATGTGGTCGGGCAGCGGGCGTACGGCCGCGCCTTCGAGCGGCGGCGCGGGCAGCAGCGCGGGCGCGGCGCTCTCGCGCGACACGGTCCAGAAGCGCTCGGCGACGCCGACGACGAAGGCGGTGACGAGCAGGGCCGCCAGCGCGTTGTCCGGGGTCCAGTCGATCCACAGGGGCGCGACGATGAGGAGCGCGGCCCGCACGCCGTCCGCACCGACCATGGTCCAGCGCCGGTCCAGGGGACCGTCCGTGGAGGTCAGCGAGGTGAGCGGGCCGAGAAGTACGGCTCCGAAGAGCAGCGTCGACAGGACGCGCGCGCCGAACACGGCGGCGACGGCGAAGGCCACGCCCCGGTACCCGCCCCCGAACGAGCTCTCGGACACTGCTGTCTGAAGGGCCAGCACCACGAGCACGAGAAGCCCGAGTGCGTCACCGATGCCGCCCACGAGCTGGGCGCTCCACAGTCGTTTCAGCTGCGGCACCCGCAGCAGGGCGCGGACGGCGCGCTCCCGGGAATCTGCGACCAGGGCGTCGTCGGGGGCCGGATTCTGGGCCGTTGGCTGCTCGGCTCGCGTCATTCGTCCAGCCTATCCGGACCCACTGACTCCCCGAGGGTCCACCCGAACATACGGCCGCCGGGGCAATCGCCCCGGCGGCCGTACGACATTCACGCGCGCGTGCACACTGCCGTGTGCCCACTCCTCCCTGGAAGGACCTCGGCAGAGGACCCCCGGAGGATGACTACTCCTCCGTAGAGGTCGACTTCGAAGCCGTCGCCTTCTTGGCCGTCGTCTTCTTCGCGGCGGTCGTCTTCTTGGCAGCCGTCGTCTTCGAAGCGGCGGTCTTCTTGGCAGCCGTCTTCTTGGCGGGCGCCTTCTTCGCCGGAGCCTTCTTCGCGGCCTTCTTGGCCGTCTTCTTGGCGGGGCCCTTCGCCCGCTTCTCAGCGAGCAGTTCGTAGCCGCGCTCGGCCGTGATCTCCTCGACGGAGTCGGACGACCTGAGCGTCGCGTTCGTCTCGCCGTCCGTGACGTACGCGCCGAAGCGGCCGTCCTTGACGACGACGGGCTTCCCGCTGACCGGGTCCTCGCCGAGCTCCTTCAGCGGCGGCTTGGCGGCCGCGCGCCCGCGCTGCTTGGGCTGCGCGTAGATCGCGAGCGCCTCTTCCAGCGTGATGGCGAAGAGCTGCTCCTCGGTCTCCAGGGAGCGCGAGTCGGTGCCCTTCTTCAGGTACGGCCCGTACCGCCCGTTCTGAGCGGTGATCTCGACGCCCTCGGCGTCGGCGCCGACCACGCGCGGCAGGGACATCAGCTTGAGGGCGTCGTCCAGGGTGACCGTGTCGATGGACATCGACTTGAAGAGCGACGCCGTACGCGGCTTGACCGCGTTCTTGCCGGTCTTCGGGGTGCCCTCGGGGAGCACCTCGGTGACGTACGGACCGTAGCGCCCGTCCTTCGCGATGATCTGGTTCCCGGAGACGGGGTCGGCGCCGAGCTCGAAGTCGCCGCTCGGCTTGGCGAGCAGCTCCTCCGCGTACTCGACGGTGAGCTCGTCAGGAGCGAGATCCTCCGGCACGTCCGCGCGCTGGTGGTTCTCGGAGTCGCGCTCGCCGCGCTCGACGTAGGGGCCGTAGCGGCCGACCCTCAGGACGATGCCTTCGCCGACGGGGAAGGACGACACCTCACGGGCGTCGATCGCGCCCAGGTCGGTGACGAGCTCCTTGAGGCCGCCGAGGTGGTCGCCGTCGCCGTTGCCGGCGTCAGCCGCTCCTCCGGAGCCCTCGCCCTCACCGAAGTAGAAACGCTTCAGCCACGGCACGGACTGGGCCTCACCGCGCGCGATGCGGTCGAGGTCGTCCTCCATCTTGGCGGTGAAGCTGTAGTCGACGAGCCGACCGAAGTGCTTCTCCAGGAGGTTGACCACGGCGAAGGACAGGAAGGAGGGCACAAGGGCCGTCCCCTTCTTGAACACATAGCCACGGTCGAGGATGGTCCCGATGATCGACGCGTACGTCGACGGGCGGCCGATCTCGCGCTCTTCGAGCTCCTTGACCAGGCTGGCCTCGGTGTAGCGGGCCGGCGGCTTGGTCGCATGGCCGTCGACGGTGATCTCCTCGGCGGACAGCGCATCGCCCTCGGAGACCTGCGGCAGCCGGCGCTCACGGTCGTCGAGTTCGGCGTTCGGGTCGTCCGCGCCCTCGACATAGGCCTTGAGGAAGCCGTGGAAGGTGATCGTCTTGCCGGAGGCGGAGAACTCGGCGTTACGGCCGTCGGCGGAGGTGCCGCCGATCTTGACCGTGACGGAGTTTCCGACCGCATCCTTCATCTGGGAGGCGACGGTCCGCTTCCAGATCAGCTCGTAGAGCCGGAACTGGTCGCCGGTCAGGCCGGTCTCGGCGGGCGTGCGGAAACGATCACCCGACGGGCGGATCGCCTCGTGCGCCTCCTGCGCGTTCTTGACCTTGCCTGCGTACGTGCGCGGCTTGTCCGGCAGGTAGTCGGCGCCGTACAGCTGCGTGACCTGCGCACGGGCGGCCGAGACCGCCGTGTCGGACAGGGTCGTGGAGTCCGTACGCATATAGGTGATGAAGCCGTTCTCGTACAGCTTCTGGGCCACCTGCATCGTGGCCTTCGCGCCGAAGCCGAGCTTGCGGCTCGCCTCCTGCTGCATCGTCGTCGTACGGAACGGGGCGTACGGCGAGCGACGGTACGGCTTCGACTCGACGGACCGTACGGCGAAGTCCGTGTTCTCCAGGGCGGCGGCGAGCGCGCGGGCGTTCGTCTCGTCCAGAGCCATCACGTTCGCGGACTTCAGCCGGCCGACCGAGTCGAAGTCGCGGCCCTGCGCGATGCGCTTGCCGTCGACCGCGCTCAGGCGGGCCACGAGGTTCGACGGGTCGCTGGCGTCGCCGGAGCGGCCGGTCGCGAAGGTGCCGGTCAGGTCCCAGTACTCGGCGGAGCGGAAGGCGATGCGCTCGCGCTCCCGCTCGACGACGAGGCGGGTCGCCACGGACTGGACGCGGCCCGCCGACAGGCGCGGCATGACCTTCTTCCACAGGACCGGCGAGACCTCGTAGCCGTAGAGGCGGTCGAGGATGCGGCGGGTCTCCTGGGCGTCGACCATGCGCTTGTTGAGCTCGCGCGGGTTGGCGACGGCGCTGCGGATGGCGTCCTTGGTGATCTCGTGGAAGACCATCCGGTGGACGGGGACCTTGGGCTTCAGGACCTCGAGGAGGTGCCACGCGATGGCTTCGCCCTCGCGGTCCTCATCGGTGGCGAGGAAGAGTTCGTCGGAGTCCTTCAGCAGGTCCTTGAGCTTCTTGACCTGGGCCTTCTTGTCAGCGTTGACCACATAGATCGGCTGGAAGTCGTGTTCGACGTCCACACCGAGCCGGCGCACCTCGCCGGTGTACTTCTCGGGCACCTCGGCGGCGCCGCTCGGGAGGTCGCGGATGTGCCCGACGCTCGCTTCGACGACGTATCCAGGGCCGAGGTAGCCCTTGATCGTCTTCGCCTTGGCAGGCGACTCGACGATGACGAGTCGGCGGCCGCCCTGTGCGGTCTCGCTGGTCGGGGACAACTTCGCTCTTCTCTCCGGTCGGCGCTGGGGATCCCCCGCGCCCTCAGGACGTGGGGGTCGGCACTGCGGTACGTGCGGTGTCGCTGCGGAGTGTGACGGTACCTCCCGCCCCCGTGTCAAACGGGAAAAGCCCGCAACGGCCACTCGAACGGTAACCCGACTACCGACGATCCTGCCGCCCGGAGTGCCCACAGGGTGTCCGAGACGTCCACCAGGTACTCACCCGGGACACCCCCTGCGGGACGCCGCTCAGAACCGGCCGAAGCACCACACCCCGAGTACCAGGGAGGCCACCGAGGCCAGGGTGGCGAGCGTCGCCGATGCGACGGGGTTCACACCGTCGGCGACGGGTGCACGGTGCATGACACGCACCCCGGTCCACAGCAGCAGTCCTGCCCCGAACAGCGTGAACACGGTCCCGGCGAAGATCGCTGGTCCGCTCTCCATGGCTTCTCCTCCCGGTGCGCTGGGCCCCCAGGCCGGTGAGGCTGACACGCGCGGGAGACGACAGGACGAACCCCGGGTGAACTACCGCCACGCATGCTTTTGGCAACGATGTCGCGGGGCGCCACCGGAGACCTTTTGAGCTCTCGGAAGATCTTCAGAGTCCTACCCGAGATCTTCCGAGAGCTTCCGAGATCTCCCGGCGCCCCCGAGGGCTTGAGGAAGAAGACCCGAGAGCCTCAGAAAGAAAAGCGGAATCGCCTCAGCCCCGCGCGTCAGACCTGAGCCGGCTCCAGGAACCCCTGCTCGACGAGCATCCGGATCTGCGCGGGCGTGCGGTCCCGCAGCAAGACCGGGTCCTCCCCGACCAGTTGCGCGATGGCGTCGAGGATCCGGCCGGCGCTGAGCGTGCCGTCGCAGACGCCCGCGAACCCGGCGCCGATCGTGTCCACCTTCGTGGCCCGGCGCATCCCGCGGTGCTGGCGCAGCACCACATGCTCCGGATCCTCGGCCCCCGGCAGCCCGACCTGCTCCTGCACGACCTCGCCCGCGAGCCTGAAGTGGGCGCCGAGCAGGGCGGCGTCGTCGTGCGTGCGGAGATAGTCGAGGCGGTCGAAGTGCGCCCGCACCGTGTCCCCGAGGGGTTGCTCGACGGAGTGCGGCCACTCCTCCACCGTGACGGACGGCTCGACGCCCTCCGGCGCCTTGCGCAGCGTGATCCAGCCGAATCCGACGCCGCGCACCTTGCGCGCCTCGAACTCGTCGAGCCACGCGTCGTACAGCGCCGCGTACGCCGCCGGATCCGTGCGGTGATCCCCGGCGTCCCGCAGCCACAACTCGGCGTACTGCGTGATGTCCTGCACCTCGCGCTGCACGACCCATGCGTCGCACCCGCGCGGCACCCAGGACCGGAGCCGGTCGGTCCACTCCTCCCCGTCCACGTGCTGCCAGTTGGCGAGAAACTGCGCGTACCCGCCCTCGTTCAGTCGTGCCCCCGCCTCCTGAACGAGCGTGCGGCACAGATCGTCCCCGGCCATCCCG
The DNA here is from genome assembly GCF_055582645.1 of Streptomyces sp. NPDC107517. Lineage (NCBI taxonomy): Bacteria > Bacillati > Actinomycetota > Actinomycetes > Kitasatosporales > Streptomycetaceae > Streptomyces > Streptomyces sp. NPDC107517. The sequence goes on from NZ_JBVJPM010000003.1 coordinate 144,041, forward strand.
CCGTCCCTGTACGTCAGCCGCGCGCCAGGCGAGATGACGAAGGGCGGATTCGACACGATCAGGTCGTACGTCTCGTCGCCCACGGGATCGAACAGCGAGCCCTCGCGCAGGTCCGCGGGTCCCACGCCGGAGAGGGCGAGGGTCAGCGCCGTCGTGTGGAGGGCGCGCGGGTTGAGGTCGGTGGCGACAACACGCGTGGCGTGCCGGGTGGCGTGCAGAGCCTGGATCCCGGAGCCCGTGCCGAGGTCGAGGGCGCTCTCCACGGGCGTACGCACGGTGATTCCGGACAGCGTCGTGGACGCACCGCCGACGCCCAGGACGACGCCCTCGGCGCGGCTGCCGATGCCTCCGGCCCCGCCGACGGCGCACCCGAGGTCGGACACGATGAACCAGTCCTCGCCGTCGGGCCCCCCGTACGGCCGTACGTCGACGGCCGCGGCGACCTCGTCATCGCCGGTGCGCGTCAGCCACCCGCTCTCCAGGCACTCCTCGACGGGCAGAACGGCCGCCACGCGCGCGTGCTCCGCGGGCTGCTGCAACAGGAACAGCCGTACGAGCGTCTCCAACGGGCTGTCCCCGCGGGTCGCCCGCAGGGCGGGGACGGTCTCGCTCCGCGCGAGCGCCGTGTAGGCCGGCGCCCCGAGCAGCTCGAGCAGGCCGTCGGCGGTGAACTCGGCCCCCAGCAGGGACTCACGCAGCCGGGCGGCGACATCGTCACGGTCAATGGACGGCAACTTGGACAGACTGGAGCTACTCACCCCCCCATTGTCACCCCGGACCCCCGATGGCCACCCACATACGACGTGTCCCCGGCACCGCGTGAAGACGGCACCGGGGACACGGGGGAAGACGTCGGAGCACTGAGACAGCCCACTTGGCGCAGGCTCGCGTGGAGCGCGCTTCCGGAGCGGGCTCACCCGTAGCCGGCTCCGGACGCCGACCTACCCAGGCCTGCATCCGGAATCAACTCACCTGCGTCAGCTCTTGGAGGGCGTCGAGGAAGCGGACGCGCTCTTGCAGCTGTCCTGCTTCGCCATCGCCTTGCCGACGTCGCCCTCCTCCAGCTTCTTGAGCGCGTCGCTCCCGCTCTGGCTCAGCTTGTCGAGTTCGCCCGCGATGCCCTTGAGGCCGTCGGCGAACTTCGCCTGGTCCTTGGTGTCGAGCTTGTCGACCTGCTTCTTCAGATCCGCGTACGAGGCCGAGATCCCGTTGAGCTCCTTGACCGCGTCCTTCTGCTTCTTCTCGCCTCCGTCGACCGGCGGTGCCCCCGCCTTGTCCACGGCCGCACCGATCGCCTTGTAGGCGTCGGACATGTCCTGGAAGGCCTGCGAGTCGGTGCTCTGGACGTCTGCGGGCTTGCTGTTGTCCGACGTCTCCTTCTGGATCGCGGCGTTGGCGTTCTCGATCTTCTTGGCCTGCGGCTGGACCGCGTCACAGACCGTCTTGGCCCAGGAGTCCAGCTTCTCGTTGCCGTCGTCGCTGCTGCATCCCGACAGCGCAAGCACCAGTACCGCACCGCTGGACAGTGCGGCTGCAAGCTTCTTGTTCACCGGATTGGTCCCTTCCATGGCTCTCGGCCCCGGAACATACACGCCAAGTGGGCGACAATCGCTTGCCGGACGCCCACTATGGGTGCTTTATCGGCGTTTTATAGCCATTTGCACCAAGAGAGATAAGCCTCACTGAAGGGCCGTCATCTGACACGGGCGGGCGGGCAGCGCGTCAATACGCGCTGCCCGCCCGCCCGTTGAGCTCGCGGCCGTACCTGACCAGGTGAAACCCGGGTCAGGAAACCACCGCCGGATCCGCCTCCCGCTTCGACACATGGTCGGAGTTGTCGTCGTCGCCGACCGCGATACCGCGCCTCTTGGAGACGTAAACGGAACCGACGATCACGGCGATCGCCAGCACGGCGACCCCGATCCGTACGCCCACGCTCGCGTCCGTCCCGTAGCTGAACTTGACGACCGCGGGCGCGATGAGGAGCGCCACCAGGTTCATCACCTTCAGCAGCGGGTTGATCGCGGGCCCGGCCGTGTCCTTGAACGGGTCGCCGACCGTGTCACCGATGACGGTCGCGGCGTGGGCCTCACTGCCCTTGCCGCCGTGGTGCCCGTCCTCGACGAGTTTCTTCGCGTTGTCCCACGCACCACCGGAGTTGGCGAGGAAGACCGCCATCAGCGTCCCGGTGCCGATCGCACCGGCGAGGAACGAACCGAGGGCACCGACGCCGAGCGTGAAACCGATCGCGATGGGCGCGAGAACGGCGAGCAGACCCGGCGTGGCCAACTCCCGCAGCGCGTCCTTGGTACAGATGTCGACGACGCGCCCGTACTCCGGCTTCTCCGTGTAGTCCATGATCCCGGGGTGTTCGCGGAACTGCCGCCGCACCTCGTAGACCACGGCACCCGCGGACCGCGACACCGCGTTGATCGCGAGCCCGGAGAAGAGGAACACGACCGCCGCGCCGGCGATCAGGCCCACCAGGTTGTTGGGCTGCGAGATGTCCATCACGAGGTTCATCGGGCCGCCGTCGCCGACCTTCTCGCCGACGTCCTGGGCGGCGGAAACGATCGCGTCGCGGTAGGACCCGAAGAGCGCCGAGGCCGCCAGTACGGCCGTGGCGATGGCAATTCCCTTGGTGATGGCCTTGGTCGTGTTGCCCACGGCGTCCAGGTCGGTGAGGACCTGCGCGCCCGATCCCGTCACGTCGCCGGACATCTCGGCGATGCCCTGCGCGTTGTCGGACACGGGACCGAAGGTGTCCATGGCGACGATGACGCCGACCGTGGTCAGCAGGCCCGTGCCCGCGAGGGCGACGGCGAACAGCGCCAGCATGATCGACGTGCCACCGAGCAGGAACGCCCCGTACACGCCGAGACCGATCAACAGGCCGGTGTAGACGGCCGATTCGAGGCCGATGGAGATTCCGGCGAGCACGACGGTGGCGGGTCCGGTGAGCGACGACTTGCCGATGTCACGCACCGGGCGCCGGTTGGTCTCGGTGAAGTAGCCCGTGAGTTGCTGGATCAGCGCGGCGAGCACGATGCCGATGGCCACGGCGACGAGGGCGAGGATCCGCGGATCGCCGTCCTTCACCTTGATCGCCGCGTCGGTGATGCCGTTGAGTTCGGCATACGTCGCCGGCAGATACGTGTAGACCGCTGCGGCCACCAGAGCGAGCGAGATGACCGCGGAGATGAAGAACCCGCGGTTGATCGCGCTCATGCCGCTGCGGTCGGAGCGGCGCGGCGCCACGGCGAAGATTCCGATCATCGCCGTCACTACGCCGATCGCGGGAACGATCAGCGGGAAGGCGAGCCCGGAGTCGCCGAAGGCCGCCTTGCCGAGAATCAGCGCGGCGACCAGCGTGACGGCGTACGACTCGAAGAGGTCGGCGGCCATACCGGCACAGTCGCCGACGTTGTCGCCCACGTTGTCGGCGATGGTCGCGGCATTACGCGGATCATCCTCCGGAATGCCCTTTTCGACCTTGCCGACCAGGTCGGCGCCGACGTCGGCGGCCTTGGTGAAGATGCCGCCTCCGACACGCATGAACATCGCGATGAGCGCCGCACCGAGGCCAAATCCTTCAAGGACCTTCGGCGCGTCGGCCGCGTAGACCAGCACGACACAGGAGGCGCCGAGCAGACCCAGCCCCACCGTGAACATGCCGACTACGCCACCCGTGCGAAAAGCGATCTTCATGGCCTTGTGCGAGACAGCGGTGAGATCCTTCTCCGGCTCGCCTTCCGCCGGGGTGGCCTCCCTGGCCGCGGCGGCTACACGCACATTGCTGCGCACCGCCAGCCACATTCCGATGTATCCGGTGGTGGCCGAGAACACCGCGCCGATCAAGAAGAAGATCGAACGCCCGGCTCGTTGATTCCAATCATCCGCGGGCAGCAGCATGAGCAGGAAGAACACCACGACGGCGAATACCGCGAGGGTCCGCAGCTGCCGCCCGAGATAGGCATTCGCGCCTTCCTGGACCGCTGCCGCGATCTTCTTCATGCTGTCGGTGCCCTCGCCTGCCGCCAGCACCTGGCGTACGAGCACTGCGGCCACCACGAGGGCGGCGAGCGCGACGATGCCGATCACCATGACGATGAGCCGGTTGTCGTCGGTCAGGACCGCGGCTGCGAAGGTTGAGGGGTGGTCAAACGCTTGAGGGGTAGAAAGCCCCGCCATTCGTCCTCCTTGACGCTTGGGCTGAGCTCAAGATGTGGACGGATTGTAGGGAGCGGCGCCTGATCAAAACAGTGCGCGAGAAACGGAATTTGCCATCCGTTACTACCCGGCAAATGATCGTCCAACACGATGGGCGCACAAGAAGCAGTAATGCCCTGAAAGCATTGAGGCTTGATCCAATTATGATCGACGATCTAGGGAATGCAAATAGGCCCTGCTCACCGGGGTGAGGGCAGGGCCTGGAACCAGAAACGATCACATGGGGGCGGCGCCGAGCGGGGCCACGGACGGGTGGATCAGGGGGCGTTGGGTGGACGCCGGGGGGACCGCGTCAGGACGGAGGCGTCGCCGGCGTGGTCGGCCAAGTCATCCGAATGAGTCCTCCGGACTCGTCCGCGGTGACCTCCACATCGTCGACGAGGCCACTGATGACGGCGAGGCCCATGTCGTCCTCACCCTCCGCCTCCGCATCGTCCGACCCGCCGGGCGCGCCGGACGACTGCTCGCCGGGAGCGCTCCGCGGAGCCCCGTCCCCGACCTCGATGGAGAACTGCTTCTCCTCTTCGGTGAGAAGTACCCGAACGGGTGCAGTGATACCGCTGCTCCGGTGAAGGCCGACGGCGCGGCTGCAGGCCTCGCCGACAGCGAGCCTGACCTCGTCGAGCACGGCCTCGTCCACTCCGGCCCTGCGCGCCACCGCGGCCGCCACCAGACGGGCGGTTCTGACGTGCTCGGGCTGCGCGCTGAATCGGAGTTCGACGGTGGCCATGCATCCCCCTCGGATGTACGGGCGTGCTCTGAAGGGACCGGGCCATCGGCCCGGCCCCCACTTCCGCTGAGCCACCGGCCTGTGGGCCGGCGACCGATCAGTCGGTAGCCGCTACGGCTTCCTCGACCGAGGTGTGGATGGGGAACACCTTGGTCAGGCCGGTGATACGGAAGATCTTGAGAATGCGCTCCTGGTTGCAGACCAGTCGCAGCGAGCCCTCATGGGCCCGCACTCGCTTCAGACCGCCCACCAGCACGCCGAGCCCGGTGGAGTCGAGGAAATCGACTCCCTCCATGTCGACGACAAGGTGGAAGCTGCCATCATTCACCAGCTCGACCAGCTGCTCTCGCAGCTTGGGCGCGGTATATACATCGATTTCGCCACCGACCTCGACGACCGTACGATCGCCGACGGTACGGGTCGACAGGGACAGGTCCACGGATCCTCCAGCACCTTGCTATCGAGCGGTCGTCCCTCGGGACACCTCGGCAGAGCCCCCGGGACGGATCGCCAGCCGCGATGGCATTCAATCACTTACCGGCAGGCGTGCACGACGCCTTAGGAGCATTGTCCGTCACGCCAGTGACACACTCGGTGCCGATGGCCAAGAATCACCGCCCTGGACAACCCGCGGCGGACACCGCTTCCCGCCCCTCTCCAGGGGCGATTCTCGACCGGCTCGCCTCGGGTCCGAGCCGGGCTTCGCGCATCACTCATACGGAGCACTTGCCCCCTCGACCGGGTCGTCATGCCGTATGGCCCGACCGCATCCGATCCGAGGTCCTCGCCGCCGTCCAGTCGGCCGGAATCGAGCATCCCTGGGCCCACCAGGCACTCGCCGCCGAGCACGCGATGGACGGCGAGTCGGTCGTCGTCTCCACCGGAACCGCCTCCGGAAAGTCCCTGGCCTACCTCGTCCCGGTGCTCTCCCGGCTCCTCGACGGCTCCGAGGCCCCGAACGGGCGTGGCGCGACCGCGCTCTACCTCGCGCCGACGAAAGCACTCGCCGCGGACCAGTGCAGATCGGTGAAGGAACTTTCACAACCGCTCGGCACGGCGATCCGCCCCGCGGTCTACGACGGCGACACCCCCGTCGAGGAACGCGAGTGGGTGCGGCAGTACGCCAACTACGTCCTGACCAACCCCGACATGCTGCACCGCGGGATATTGCCCTCACACCCCCGCTGGTCCTCCTTCCTCAAGTCGCTCAAGTACGTCGTCATCGACGAGTGCCACACCTACCGCGGCGTCTTCGGGTCCCACGTCGCCCAGGTCCTGCGCCGTCTGCGCCGCCTGTGCGCCCGCTACGGCTCGGAACCCGTGTTCCTGCTCGCGTCCGCCACCGCCGCCGACCCGGCTGTCGCTGCCGAGCGCCTGACGGGTCTCCCGGTCGTCGAGATCGCCGACGACGCCTCGCCCCGCGGAGAGCTCGTCTTCGCCCTCTGGGAACCCCCTCTCACCGAGCTCCACGGCGAGAAGGGCGCCCCCGTCCGCCGCACCGCCACCGCGGAGACGGCGGACCTGCTGACGGACCTGACCCTGCAGGGCGTCCACTCCGTCGCCTTCGTACGCTCCCGGCGCGGCGCCGAGCTGATCTCGGTGATCGCCCAGGAACGCCTCGCCGAGATCGACCGCTCCCTCGCCCGCCGCGTCGCCGCCTACCGCGGCGGCTATCTGCCCGAGGAACGGCGCGCCCTCGAACGCGCCTTGCACTCCGGCGAACTCCTCGGCCTGGCCGCCACCACCGCCCTCGAACTCGGCATCGACGTCTCGGGGTTGGACGCCGTCGTCATCGCCGGCTATCCGGGCACCAGGGCGTCGCTGTGGCAGCAGGCGGGCCGCGCGGGACGGTCGGGGCAGGGCGCGCTCGCCGTCCTCGTCGCCCGCGACGACCCCCTGGACACGTATCTCGTCCACCACCCCGAAGCCCTCTTCGACCAGCCGGTGGAGTCCACGGTCCTGGACCCCGACAACCCGTACGTCCTCGCTCCCCATCTGTGTGCGGCCGCCGCCGAACTCCCGCTCACCGACGACGACTTGCCCCTGTTCGGCCCGACCACCGCCGAGCTGCTCCCCCAGCTGGAGGACGCGAAGCTGCTGCGCCGCCGCACCAAGGCCTGGCACTGGACCCGCCGCGAACGCGCCGCCGACCTGACGGACATCCGCGGCGACGGCGGCAGCCCCGTACAGATCGTCGAGGCCGGTACGGGACGCCTCCTGGGCACCGTGGACGCCGGCTCGGCGCACACGACCGTCCACGACGGCGCGGTCCACCTCCACCAGGGCCGCACCTATCTCGTGAAGCACCTGGACCTGGAGGACTCGGTCGCTCTCGTCGAAGAGGCCAACCCGACCTACTCGACGACCGCCCGTGACACCACCGGCATCTCCGTACTGGAGAAGGACATCGAAGTCCCTTGGGGCGACGGGCGGTTGTGCTACGGATCCGTCGAAGTCACCAACCAGGTCGTCTCCTTCCTGCGCCGCCGCCTCATCACCGGCGAAGTCCTGGGCGAGACCAAACTCGACCTCCCTCCCCGCACCCTCCGCACCCGCGCCGTGTGGTGGACGGTGACGGAGGACCAACTCGACGCGGCCCGCGTGAACCCGGAGATCCTCGGCGGCGCGCTGCACGCCGCCGAGCACGCCTCCATCGGCATGCTGCCGCTGTTCGCCACCTGCGACCGCTGGGACATCGGCGGCGTCTCCATCCCCCTCCACCCGGACACCCTGCTGCCCACGGTCTTCGTGTACGACGGCCATCCCGGCGGGGCGGGATTCGCGGAGCGCGCGTTCCACACGGCCCGCGAGTGGCTCACGGCCACCCTCGAAGCGATCGCCTCCTGCGAGTGCGAGGCGGGCTGTCCCTCCTGCATCCAGTCGCCCAAGTGCGGCAACGGCAACGACCCTCTCCACAAGCGCGGCGCGGTACGGCTGCTGAAGGTCCTGCTCAGGGACGCGCCGACGGCGGGGGTACCGGCATCTGCATCTCTGGAGGATGCGTCCGAAGGGCGGCCGGCATCGCAGGATCAGGAACCAGATCAGGACGCCGGCTGACTGATCCTGCGAGGCCCGTCACCCGGGATCCGCGGGGCCGGCTGGATCCGTCGGACCAGCCGGGTCGGTCGGGACCCCCGGCGCCACGGGTCCTGCGGGCCCCGCTCTGGCCCTGACCTCCGCGGTCAGCGGTGCCGCGTCGGCCGCCGCGGTGACGTCGGACACTTCCCCGTACACCGCGCACCGCACGAGCCGCGCGTCCTGTGCGGCCGCCACTCGGGCCGCGTGGGCGCAGGCCTCCTTCCGGCCCTCCATCCAGTGATCGGCGGCCGCGAGAGCCGCCAAGTCTGCGGCCCCACCCGCCCGGTGACGCACTACGACGGCCTGCCCCATGGTCAGTACGCACCCGAAGACCAGCCCGAGCGCGGCCATCGCCATCACGGCCCACACGGTCGCGGAGCCCCGGTCCGCAGACGCCTTCCGCCGCTTCATGAATCACCCACCGCCTCCGCTGTCCCGGCCACGTCGGCCGACTCGGCCGTCCCCACCGTCTCCTCCGCCAACGCAACCGCGTCGGCCTGCAGGCGGACATTCAGCACGCCAGGCCCCGGTGCCGCGGCCTCGACCGCGACCCGGACCAGATCGCCCTCCCGGCTCACGGCGACCTTCGCGCCACGCGGAGCGACCCTCTTCGCCGACTCCACGGCCGCCCCCTGCGGGTCCTGCCGGGCGATCGCCCTGGCACCCGCCCTCGCCGCGTCCACACACTGGATCTGCGCGGACGCGGCCATCAGCGCCCAGACCAGCGCCAGTGTGAAGGTCACGAGCACCGGCAGCACGACGGCCGCCTCCGCCGTCACGAAGCCCTGGTCACCGGCGCGTCGCGTACCGGCCTGCCGCTCACCAGCCCGTGGCCCACGCCGGCCGGCCCTACCCATGGAGCGCCCTCTCGACGATCCCCTGAAGCGCGGCCTGCACCTGTCCGCTGGTCAGCACCTTCAGCAGCAGTCCGGCGAACCCGACCGCCGCAATCAGCCCCATCGCGTACTCCGACGTGACCATCCCCGCGTCCCGCCTCGCCGCACGCATCCGACGCACCCACATCCCGGCGCGCGCCCGCATCACTCCGTACATCTCAACCCCCATGAAATTCCTCTGACATTCGTCACCGACTGACGTCCACACGACGTCCGCCGAACTCGCGCCGGGCCACGCACCGGCCCGGTCTCCCCGGCCTCTCACCGACCTCCCAACATTCCGCCGGCCACCCCGATCACCACAGGCAGCACTCCGATGGCCACGAACGCGGGCAGGAAACACAGGCCCACCGGCGCCGTGATCAGCACGGCCGCCCGGCGCGCCACCGCGGTGGTCGCACGCCCTCGCTCGGCCCGGGCTTCCGCGGCCAGCCGCGCGACCGGCTCCGCGGCCGGGGCGCCCGAATCACCGGCCCGCTCAAGGAGCCCGGCCAGCGCAGCGGCACCCGGTATCGATGCCAACTGCCGCCACGCAGCGCGCGGTTCACCACCGAGCCTCACCTGGGCCGCACCCCGCGCCAGAACCTCGCCGACCGGGCCACCCAGCGACTCCCCCACCGCCCTCGCCGCCCTCACGGGATCGGCCCCGGCGGCGATGCACGCGGCCAACAGATCCGCGGCCAACGGCAACTGCCGACGTGCCTGGAACTCCGAAGACGCCGTCGCATCGGACGCCGCGCGGGCCCTGCGCCTCCACCTCCACACCCCGAACGCCGCGACCAGACCCACCAGCAGCCCGGCCACCCCGCCGACCAGCACGTATCCGGCACAGACCGCCCCCGCTGACGGTCCCCACCCACCAATGGCGCCCCGCACATCCACGCCCCGCCCCGCGGGCTTCTCAGCCACCGCCTCCAGCAGGGCGTTCAACCTCCGCAGCAGCGCCCGTTCCCTGCGTCGCACCGCCACCTCACGCAGGACCCACCCCAAGCCGGTCACGACACACAGCACGAGCCCCAGCCTGTGGACAACGTTCATCGCCCCTCCGCTCCCCGAGCGCTCATCGCTCCTCCGCTCCCCGTACGATCCGCAGCGCCCACCACAGCCCCGCTGCCTCCAACACCCCACCCACGAGCAGGCACCCGAACCCCGCCCCGGTGTGCAGCAGCACCCTCAACGGCCGGGCCCCGAGCACGCTCCCCAGGAACAGCCCCAGGACAGGAAGCCCCGCGAGCATCACCGCCGTCGACCGCGACCCGGCCAACTGAGCGCGCAGGTCGGCCCTTTGGTCTCGCTCGGCCCGCAGCGCGTCCGCGAGACGCTCCAGCCCGGCCGCCAGGCCCGCACCCCGGTCCACCGCCACTCGCCAGCAAGCCGCGAGCCCCAACAGCCCCTCGGCCCCCGGCGCCCGTGCCGCCTCCCGCAGAGCCCCCGGCACGTCCCCACCGAACCGGGCAGCAGCCACGACCGCCCCATCGCCGGCGCCCGAGCCGCCCGCTCTCGTCTCGCCCTCCTCACGCACCGCCACGATCAGCGCCTCCCCCGGCTGCCGCCCCGCTCGCACCTCTCCCGCCAGCACCCCGCACAGCGAGATCACCGCGTCCGCCCGGCGCTCCCGCACCCGTCGCACCTCCCGGTCCCGCCGCACCCGCCGCGCCATGGGCACCCCAGCGAGGCCCACGACCAGCGGCACCACGGAAGCCCCGAGGACCGCGAGCACGGCCCCTACGACCAGCACCCACCACTCCCACCGCTCCCGCCACCGCGCCCAACCCGCACGCCATGCCTGCACGCCCCACGGCACACCACCGCCGGAGCCCAGCAACTCCGTCGCCCGCCGCGCCTCACGCCCGTGCCCACCACCAGCAACCCAGGCCGCCGCCCCCACACAGACCAGAGCCGCACAACCAGGCCCCACACCGACCCCCACCGCCCCAACCACAACAACCGCCCCCTCCACGGACATCACCCCTCGCACCGACCCACGCCCCGCCCAGCTCCCCGCCGCCCGACCGCCAGGCCGGCCCCCACTCCGGTCCCACCCCCCTAGCTCCACTCCGCGAACTCCCCGAGCAACCCGCGCAAGCGCCCCCACCCCCGCTCCCGCACGAACTCCCCCTCGCCCCACCGCAGCGCCGGCACCGTGACCACCCAGCCGGCCGCGTCACGTTCCAGGACATGGACCTCGGCGATGCGACGTCGGCCCTTCCGGTCCCGTACGAGGTGAAGAACCACCGACAGGGCCGCCGCCAACTGGCTGTGCAGGGCGCCGCGATCGAGGCCGGCAGCCGTCCCCAGAGCCTCCAGTCGGGCGGGCACGTCATGGGCGGCGTTCGCGTGGACCGTGCCGCAGCCCCCCTCGTGCCCCGTGTTCAGCGCGGCGAGGAGCGCCACGACCTCCGGGCCCCGCACCTCGCCCACCACCAGGCGGTCCGGCCGCATGCGCAGCGCCTGGCGTACCAGGTCGTCCAGGGCCACGAGCCCAGCCCCTTCCTGGTTGGCGGGCCGCGCCTCAAGCCGCACCACATGTGGATGGTCGGGCCGCAGCTCGGCGGAGTCCTCGGCGAGCACCACGCGCTCCCCCGGTCCGACCAGGCCGAGCAACGCGCTCAGAAGCGTCGTCTTACCGGACCCCGTACCACCGCTGATCAGGAACGACAGCCGAGCGTCGAGAAGGGCCCTGAGCACTCGGTCCCCGCCGGGCGGCACCGTCCCCGCCGTCACGAGCTCCTCCAGCGTGAAGGCACGCGGCCGGACCACCCGCAGTGACAGGCAGGCACAGCCGACGGCGACGGGCGGCAGGACGGCGTGGAGGCGGGTCCCGTCCGGCAGCCGGGCGTCCACCCACGGCCTCGCGTCGTCCAGGCGTCGCCCGGCCACCGCCGCGAGCCGTTGCGCGAGCCTCCGTACGGACGAGGTGCTCTCGAACGAGACGCCCGTCAGCTCCAGGCCACCACCCCGGTCCACCCACACCCGGTCGGGCGCGGACACCAGCACGTCGGTCACCGACGGATCGGCGAGCAGGGGCTCGAGCGGTCCCGTGCCCACGAGTTCGGAGCGCAACTTACCGGCCGCACCCAGCACTTCGGCGTCCCCGAGAAGCTTCCCTTGAGCCCGGAGTGCCTCCGCGACCCGCGCGGGGGTCGCCTCCGCACCGTTCTCCGCGAGCCACTGCCGCACCCCGTCCAACATGCGCGCGCCCACGACCCCACTCACACGCCGCGCACCGTCGTCACCGACCACACCCCCGCTCACACGCCGCCCACCGCCATCACCCACGACACCGGCACTCACAGCCCACCCCCTTCGACTCACCACACCCGCGCCTCACCCGCACTCACACCCACGCCGACCCCGACATGCCGTCCCCGCTCTCACGCCCCCCCTCACCCGCCACAACCGGCACCCGCTCCCAGAACGCCGCGCAGAACCGCGCGAGCGGCCCCCGCGCCGCGCCACCCGGCGGCAGCCCGCCCCCATCGGCCGCCCACAGCGCTCCCTCCGCCGGAAGTTCACCGACCAGCGGAAGCCCGAGAAGCCGTGCGACCTCATCCGGATCGAGCGCTCCGGCCACACCCCCGCGCGAGGGCCCCACCACCACGCGCAGATCCCGCAGCACCATCCCCACACCGGAGGCAACCCGCTTCGCCGCCGCGACGGCCCTCAGCTCCGGCGGCACCACAAGCAGTCCCAGATCCAGCTGGGCCAGCGCCTCGGCCGCCCCCTCGTCGACCCGGCGCGGCAGATCCACGACGACCGCGCCGCCCCGCCGTCGCGCCGCGGCCAGCACCGCCCGTACGGCTTCAGGAGGGACCGCCACCGTGTCGCCCCGGTCCCAGCTCAGCACCCGCAGGGCGTGCAGCTCGGGGAGCGACTCCTCCAGCGCGCCACCCGCGACCCGCCCTCGCGACTCCGCGAACGCGGGCCACCGCATCCCTTCGGCAGCCTCCCCGCCAAGCAGCACATCGAGCCCACCGCCAAGCGGATCCGCGTCGACGAGTAGGGTGCGCCGCCCGGTCCTCGCCGAGGTCACGGCGAGCGCGCTCGCCAGCGTGGACGCCCCGGCCCCGCCTCGCCCGCCGATCACCCCGACGGTGAGCGCGGGCCTCCCCACGCCTTCGGCCACGTCGGCGATGCGGTCCATCAGCCACTGCTCGCCGTCCGGCAGCATCAGCACATGGTCGGCGCCGATCTCGACGGCCCGCCGCCACACGCCCGAATCGTCCTGGTCACGCCCCACCAGCACGACGCCACGCCGCCGCGCCACACCCCGTACCCGCTCGACCGCGTCGTCCCCGACGAGCACCAGCGGCGCCGATTCCCAGCTCCCCCTGCGCTCCGGCACCCCGTGATGGACCTCGGGCCGCGCGCCGGCCGCGGCGCACAGCCGCAGCAGGTCGTCCAGCAGATCCACGTCCTCCGTCACGATCAGCGGTGTCCGCCGCCGCCCGTCGGCGACCGGCCTCCGGTCGCATGTGATGGCTCCCGCCACGTTTTCCGCCCCCCTCGCTCGCTGTCCCGCTCGCACCTGCGAGCCGGCCACTCCCCTCGCGCGGCACAGACCGGCCGACAGTCCTGCCGACTCCCCGACCGGCTGGCGGAACCGGTAATGAACACCGGTCCCGACTTCGCGAGTGGAATCACCGTGCAGCGATCCCGGAAATCGTGTGGATCTTGGTCAATTACTGTGGACAAGAGAGCCCTTGTGAATATCCCCATCACCCATACCGGTGACATCACTTGTGCCATCCAGGGCGACCCCTCAACTACCCTCTCCAGGGCTTCCACAGAGCAGCCTTTCGACTACACTCAGTGACGGATGCCGGACGCGAGGAGCCTCGAGCCAGCGGCTCGGCACGGGGCGGAAACAGGGTGGAGAACGCAAAAGTCCGGACCCAAAGTGGGTCCGGACATGCGACGACCCCCGCCGGGGGGGAGAGCGGGGGTCGTCCCCACGGTCCGACTCGGGGGGGGAGGAGCCAGACCGGGTTAGCACGGTCGCGAACGATCCGTGACTTCCATGGTGTACCCGAGAGCCTTCTCAGGCAAACCCACGCGCCAAAGCTTACGCCGAATGGTGGGCGCCTATGCTCGGGCTCGTGGAAAACCACTCCTTGACGCACTCGATGCCCCGCACAGCCGCGTTCTTTGACCTGGACAAGACGGTCATTGCGAAGTCGAGCGCGCTCACCTTCAGCAAGTCGTTCTACCAAGGCGGGCTGATCAACCGCAGGGCGGTGCTGCGGACCGCGTACGCGCAGTTCGTGTTCCTCGCCGGCGGCGCCGACCACGATCAGATGGAGCGGATGCGCGAGTACCTCTCGGCACTCTGCCGCGGGTGGAACGTGCAGCAGGTGAAGGAGATCGTCGCCGAGACACTCCACGATCTGATCGACCCGATCATCTACGACGAGGCCGCGTCGCTCATCGAGGAGCACCACACCGCCGGGCGCGACGTGGTGATCGTCTCCACGTCCGGCGCGGAGGTCGTCGAGCCGATCGGCGAACTCCTCGGCGCGGACCGCGTGGTGGCCACGCGCATGGTCGTCGGCGACGACGGCTGCTTCACGGGTGAGGTGGAGTACTACGCGTACGGGCCGACGAAGGCGGAGGCCATCGAGGAGCTCGCGCGGTCCGAGGGGTACGACCTCTCGCGCTGCTACGCGTACAGCGACTCGGCGACCGATGTGCCGATGCTGAAGTCCGTCGGCCACCCCTTCGCGGTCAATCCGGACCGGACGCTGCGCCGCGAGGCCATCGCGCGCGAGTGGCCGATTCTCGACTTCAACCGGCCCGTCCGGCTCAAGCAGCGACTGCCCTCGCTGTCCGCGCCGTCGCGGCCGGCCCTCGTCGCAGCCGCCGCAGTCGGCGCCGCGGCGGCCACCGCGGGTCTGGTCTGGTACGCCAGCCGCCGGCGCGCCACGGCCGGCTGACCTGCCCCCTTACGCAGGCCCGCCGGACGGCCGCGAAACAGACCCGCCACCGGCTGCCCGTTTCACCCCTAATTGAACCTAAAAGTAAAGAAGTACGGCCAGGGGTTTCGCTTCCTCGACACCTGGAGTACAAATGAGGCAACGGCCCGCGAGACCAAGGGACATCCGAGAGGATCACCTTTAAACGCAACCAAGGCCCCACGGACCGAGCATGAACACCAGGCACCCACGCGACGTCGACCCGTCGATTACGGGCCAGCCGCACCAGGCCACGGGCTAAGTTCCCGACCTGATGGGCAAATTTCGAGGACGCTTGGTAACCAGGTGAACATGCCAGCGGCGGTACGAGGACTCGTACCGCCGCAACCCTTTTCCGGGGATTTCCAGGAATGCGTTACAGCACCTAACCTCACCGTTTCACTTGGGGTGAGACCGGTTGCTGGCCGTGAACGCGAAAGTGCCTTCTGAGCTGGGACGATGAACCTTGTCGAGGGGTTCTGTCGGTCCAGGTGGAAGGCACTTTCTGCGTGCAGGGTATCGGTTCGCGTCCCAGGCTTCATGTCTCCGCTGATGGTTCGGGGGTGGTGGGTCACGCCGGGGCACGGCTACTGGCTGATCTCGCCGACGTCACGGGACTGACCAGCGCGTACTCCACCGTGTTGAGACCGCTTCGGCCACGAGGTACGGGTCATGACCCAGGGCGGATCGCCACCGACCTCGCGGTGATGGTGGCTGACGGCGGCGAGGCCATCACGGATCTGGCCGTACTGCGCGACCAGGGCGAGGTGTTCGGCCCGGTCGCCTCGACACCGACTGCCTGGCGGCTGCTGGCCGCCGTCGACGAACGCGTACTGGACCGTCTGCGATCGGCCCGTGCTCAGGCCCGGGAAGTGGCCTGGCTGCAGGCATCCGAGACCCGCTGCGGCATACCGGCGGCGAAAGCCGGTGGACGGGAAGTGCCCGGCCTGGTCCTGGACATCGACGCCACGCTGGTCACCTGCCATTCAGAGAAGGAGGCGGCCGCACCCACCTACAAGGGTGGCTTCGGCTTCCACCCCCTGCTGTGTTTCCTGGCCAACACCGGCGAAGGCATGTCCGGGCGCCTTCGGCCCGGGAACGCCGGAGCCAATACCGCCGCGGATCACATCGCGGTGCTGGACGACGCTCTCGCACAAATCCCCGACGCCCACCGGCACGGCACCGACATCCTCGTCCGCACCGACAGCGCCGGATCCGCGAAAGCCTTCCTCAGCCACGTCCGAGACCTGCGAACACGCGGAATCCGCACCTTCTTCTCGGTCGGATACGCCATCACCGAGCCGGTCCGCCGCGCGATCCGGGCCCTGCCCGAGCAAGTGTGGCACCCCGCCCTGGACCAGGACGGCACGCTCCGAGAGTCCGCCGAGGTCGCCGAGCTGACCGGCATGGCCGACCTTGCCGGCTACCCGGCCGGCACCCGCGTCATCGTCCGCCGCGAACGTCCCCACCCCGGAGCCCAGCTCTCGCTGTTCGACGAGGACGAGGGCCTGCGGCACCAGGTCTTCCTCACCGACACCCCGGTCACCTCCGGCTCGGCCCAGTTCCTGGAGGTCCGCCACCGCGGACACGCCACCGTCGAGGACCACATCCGGTGCGGCAAGACCACTGGCTTCGGCCGCTTCCCCTCCCGCCGCTTCCCGGTCAACGCCGCCTGGCTCGAACTCAGCCTCGCGGCGATCGACCTCCTCGCCTGGACCCGCCCTCCTGCTGGCCGGCGAACTCGCGGCTGCCGAACCCAAGAAGCTCCGCTACCGGATCCTGCACGTCGCCGCCCGGATCACCCGAGGCGGCCGCCGCCTCCACCTTCGGATCTCGGCTAACTGGCCCTGGCGACATGAACTCGCGGCCGCATTCCACCGCCTGGCCGCACTGCCCCGCCCCGCCATCTGACTCGCCGTCCCCGCCCACCTCGACTCAAGGACCTTGGAGAACCCGACCTCGCGTCGGGCCCTCACCATGTCCATCGGCCGACACGGCCTCCAACAACCTCGCTCAGCCGCCCAGCAGCCCCAACTGAAACGGCGAGGCTAAGCCGCTCCGCGCTGGAGCGCCTCGCACACCGCCGTCGACTCCCTGACACCGAGCTCCACGGACCGCCCGCAGTGCGCGATCCACGCGGCCACCCCTTCCGGAGTGCCCGACACATAGCCCTCGAGTGCGGCCAGATATTCGGCGCGCCCCTGTTCCGCGTGCCCCACCTCGGCCGGACAGATCGACTTGGGGTCGAGACCACTGCCCACCAGGACGATGCGCTCGGCCGCGCGCGCGACCAGCCCGTTGTGCGACCCGAAGGGACGCAGCGCGAGCAGTTCTCCGTGCACGACGGCCGCGGTGACCAGGGCCGGAGCCGAGCCGCCCGCGATGATCAGCCCGGAGAGCCCTTCCAGCCGGCCCGCCACTTCCTGCGCGTCAGGCAGCGGCAGCTCGACCATCGGCTCGTCGACCGGCTCGCCACCCTGCCGGGGGCGCCCCACCGTGTCACCGTTGTCGGCGGCCGCCACGAGATGAAGCCGTGCGAGCACTCGCAGCGGGGACTGCCGCCAGATCGACAGAAGCTGGCCCGCCTCCGCCGTCAGCCGCAGGGCGGCGCCGACGGTGCGCGCCTCCTCGTCCCCGCCCGCGCCGCTGAAGTCGGAGCGCCGGCGCACCTCTTCCAGCGGCCAGTCCGCGCCGGACAGCGCCGCGCTTCCGCGCGCGCCCCGCAGCGCGGCTTCGGAGGTGACCGCATGGCTGCGACGCCGCATGACCCGGTGGCCGTAGACCCGGTCCACGGCCTTGCGCACGGAGTCCACGGAGTCGGCCACGCCCGGAAGGGCCCCGAGGGCGGCAAGGGGGTCGGCTGTCGTACTCATGGGTACGACCCTACGCAGTCCACGGGCCCGCCCCACGAAGGAGTGGTCTTCTTCACGCTGGACGGACACGAACAGCGACGATCCCACTACCCTTGGTGAACATGAAGATCGCTTTCGTGGGGAAGGGCGGCAGCGGGAAGACCACGCTGTCCTCGCTCTTCATCCGTCACCTCGCCGCCATGGGCGCCCCTGTCATCGCAGTGGACGCCGACATCAACCAGCACCTGGGGCCCGCGCTGGGTCTCGACGACGACCAGGCGGCCGAACTGCCCGCCATGGGCGCACGCCTCCCCCTCATCAAGGACTACCTGCGCGGCTCGAATCCACGGATCGCCTCCGCGGACACGATGATCAAGACGACCCCGCCCGGCGAGGGCTCGCGCCTCCTGCGGGTGCGTGAGAACAATCCGGTGTACGACGCGTGCGCCCGACCCGTGGAACTCGACGGCGGCGCCGTGCGTTTGATGGTCACGGGCCCCTTCACCGAAGCCGACCTCGGCGTCTCCTGCTACCACTCCAAGACCGGAGCGGTGGAGCTGTGTCTGAACCATCTCGTCGACGGCCGCGACGAGTACGTGGTCGTCGACATGACCGCCGGTTCGGACTCCTTCGCCTCCGGCATGTTCACCCGCTTCGACATGACGTTCCTCGTCGCCGAGCCGACGCGTAAGGGGGTCTCGGTCTACCGCCAGTACAAGGAGTACGCACGGGACTTCGGCATCACGCTGAAGGTCGTGGGGAACAAGGTGCAGGGCCAGGACGACCTCGACTTCCTCCGCGCACAGGTGGGGGACGACCTGCTCGTCACCGTCGGGCACTCCGACTGGGTACGCGCCATGGAGAAGGGCCGCCCTCCCCGGTTCGGCCTCCTGGAGGAGCCCAACGCGGCCGCCCTGCGCACGCTCCGGTCCGCCGCGGACGCGGCCTACGCGGGCCGCGACTGGGAGCGGTACACACGCCAGATGGTCCACTTCCACCTGAAGAACGCCCAGAGCTGGGGCAACGCGAAGACGGGCGCCGACCTGGCGGCCCAGGTCGACCCCGCCTTCGTCCTCCAGGAGAGCGTGGCCGCCACCGCCTGACCGGCACGGCCACACCCGACGGGGCTCGGCTACCGCTTCACCGCCGGCGCTCCCGGTGCCCCCTTGGGTGCCGGGGCGGGGCCGGCCGACATGAAGGACGCCCAGCCCTGCTTGGGGGCCTCGCCGACGCCCAGCTTGGTGAGCCGGTCCAGGGTCTTCGGGTCCTGGGCGTCCAGCCAGTCGGCGAGCCGGCGGAAGGAGACGCAGCGCACCTCGGGCTTGTTGCACACGGTGTGGACGGTCTCGTCGACGGCCCGCATGTAGTTGCCGCCGTTCCAGGACTCGAAGTGGTTGCCGATGACCAGCGGCGCGCGGTTGCCTTTGTAGGCGCGGTCGAATCCCTTCAGGAGGCTGTCGCGCATCTCGTCACCCCATAGCTCCTGCTTGTCGGCGTCGCCCTGGGTCGCGGTGCCCGACTGACTGATCATGAAGTTGTAGTCCATGGTGAGCTGCTCGGACTTGTGCCCGGGGAAGGGCACGAGCTGCATCGACAGGTCCCACAGGCCATCGTTCTTGTTGGGCCAGATCTGCTTGCCGATGCCGCTGGTGTCATAGCGGAGGCCGAGGTCGTGGGCCGCCCGTCGGAAGTTCTTCTGGCCCTCCAGGCACGGGGTGCGGGCGCCGATGAGCTCCTTGTCGTAGTCGAAGGGGAGCGGGGCCGCGTTCTTCATGCCCGTGTTCGTCTTCCAGGACTTCACGAAGGACTTGGCCTGGCGGATCTCGTCCTTCCAGTCGGCCACCGACCACTCGCCGACGCCGCCGCCCTTGCCACAGAAGTGGCCGTTGAAGTGCGTGCCGATCTCGTCTCCCTCGAGCCAGGCGCCGCGGAGCTGGTCCACGGTGTCCTTGATCCCCTGCTCGTCGTTGAAGCCGACCTCCGAGCTGCCCGGCGAGTGCTGCGGCGGCCGGTAGAGGTCGCGCTTCTCCTCCGGGAGCAGGTACACGCCGCTGAGGAAGTACGTCATCGTCGCGTTGTTCTCCCTGGCGACCCTGCGGAAGTGCGAGAACAGCTTCTTACTGTCCTCCCCGGCGCCGTCCCAGGAGAACACCACGAACTGCGGCGGCTTCTGGCCGGCCTTGAGGCGCTCGGCCTTCGGCAGATGCGGCTGGCCTCCGGTGAAGGCGGTCGAGCCGTCCCCGATCATCCGAATCGCGCTTCCCGGCGCGGGGGCGGGGGCCGCCTCCTTCGGGCCGGGAGCGCCGTTCCGGGGAGTCCCCTGGTGGCCACCGATCGCGCAACCGGACAGGACAGCTGCACAGGCCGCGACGACGGTGAAGCTCGCGGCGGGCTTCTTGGTGGCGGCCATGTCCGCCCACCTTCTTCCTTGGGTCTCTTCGGCTCGGATCTCTTCACGTCAAGGCGGGATCAATGTGGTGAAATGCCGCATTTATCGATGGCGTCACCAACGTCGCACGAGACCCGAGGAAGGATTAATACGACAAGCCGAAGAAAGGCGCCCCATTCACCCACCGGGGTGAATCGCTGCCCCATTTGACCCGAAAATCCGTCCACAACCTTTACTCTGTATTACGATCCATTTACCGAGCGTTGATTCATCCCGCCGCTGCACGCCGTGATCCACGGCCGCGACCCTGCCCCGCCACAGACGGGGCCCCTCGTTCCGCGACCGCGCTGCCCCGGAGGAGACGGGAAACATGTCAGCCTGCGTCCCCACACGCCCTGCCGATCCGACACGGACCGACGAAACCAGCCGCACCCATCCACCCCACAGCCCGCCGCCGAAGCCGCCCCGCCGCTTCCGCGTCTCGGGCGCCGACCTGTCCGCGTCCGGGGCGGTCTTCCTGATCGCCCTGCCGCTGTCCCTCGGAATCGCCCTCGCCACCGGGGCCCCGCTCCAGGCGGGACTCGTCGCCGCCGCCGTCGGCGGAATCGTGGCCGGCCGCCTCGGCGGCTCCCCCCTCCAGGTCAGCGGCCCGGCCGCCGGCCTCACCGTCGTCACCGCCGACCTCATCCACCGCTACGGCTGGCGGACGACCTGTGCGATCACCGTCATCGCCGGAATCGCCCAAATCGGCCTCGGCTGCCTGCGCGTGGCCCGCGGCGCGCTCGCCGTGTCCCCCGCCGTCGTCCACGGCATGCTCGCCGGAATCGGCGTCACCATCGCGGTCGCCCAGGTGCACATCGTGCTCGGCGGCACCCCCCAGAGCGCCGTACTCGACAATCTCCGTGCGCTGCCCGCCCAGTTGACCCACGTGGACCTGGCCGCACTGGGCCTGAGCCTTCTGACGCTCGCGGTCCTGTTCGCCTGGCCACGGATCCCCGGACGCGCCGGGCGAGCCCTGCGTCGGGTGCCCGCCGCGCTGGTCGCCGTCGCCTGCGCCACCGCGACCGCCGCGTTCGCCGGGATCGCCGTGACCAAGGTCGACCTGCCGTCCTGGAGCAGCCACGCCCTCGCCGGCCTGCCCGAAGGGCCCGTGCTGGGCCTCGTGGCGGCCGTTCTGACCGTGACGCTCGTGTGCAGCGTGCAGTCGCTGCTCGGCGCCGTCGCCGTGGACAAGCTCGCGTCCTCGAAGCCCGCGCTGCGGCCGGAGGCCCGCCGCTCCGACCTCGACCGGGAACTGCTCGGCCAGGGGGCGGCCAACATCGTCTCCGGCACCCTCGGCGGACTCCCCGTCGCCGGGGTCGCGGTCCGCAGCGCCGCGAATGTGAACGCGGGCGGTGAGAGCAGGAACTCCACGATGGTGCACGGCGTTTGGGTAGTGGTGGCCGCGCTCCTGATGGTCCCGGTGCTCGAGCTGATCCCCCTCGCCTCACTCGCCGCCCTGGTCATGGCCGTCGGAATCCAGATGGTGTCCCTGCACCACATCCGGACGGTCACACGCCACCGCGAGGTCCTCGTCTACGCCGTGACGACGCTCGGCGTGGTCGTCCTCGGCGTGCTCGAAGGCGTCGCCCTCGGCATCGCGGTCGCCGTCGCGGTCGCCCTGCACCGGCTCGCCCGCACACGGATCACCCACACCGTGGACGGAACAGACAGAACAGACGGCGCAGGCACGACGAGCGCCGCAGGCCGAGGCGGGACGCATCACGTGCGCGTGCGCGGGCAACTGACGTTCCTCGCCGTGCCCCGGCTCAGCCGCGTACTGCACCAGGTACCCCAAGGAGTGGACTGTGTCGTGGAGTTGGACGGGTCCTTCATGGACCACGCCGCGTTCGAGTCCCTGCAGGACTGGCAGAAGTCGCATGTCGCGCAGGGCGGGAAGGTCGAGGTGACCGGGCGGGCCGGGACCCGTATCGCCGAGCCCGCGTCGGCGTCGCACTCCTGCTGCCGGCCGTGGACGCCCTGGCGCAACCACCACTGTGACCGCCCGCAGGCCGAGACCGCCGCTCCCCCGGCCGGCGGTGGCGGGTATCAACTGGCCAGCGGAATCAGCGCGTTCCAGCGGAACACGGCGCCGCATGTGCGGGGCGAGCTGGCCCGGCTCGCCCGTGAGGGGCAGCGCCCCACCCAGCTGTTCCTGACCTGCGCCGACTCCCGGCTCGTGACGTCGATGATCACCTCGAGCGGCCCCGGCGACCTCTTCGTCGTCAGGAACGTGGGGAATCTGGTGCCGCTGCCGGGCGCCGAGAGTGGTGACGACTCGGTCGCCGCGGCCATCGAGTACGCCGTCGACGTACTGAAGGTGCAGTCGATCACCGTGTGCGGGCACTCGGGCTGCGGCGCGATGCAGGCGCTGCTCAACAGTCCGCCCGAGGGCGGCACGCAGACACCCCTGAAGCGGTGGCTGAGGCACGGTCTGCCGAGCCTGGCCCGCATGGCGACCGCGAACCAGCCCTGGGCGCGGCTCGCCGGGCGCGACCCCGCCGACTCGGTCGAGCAGCTCTGCCTGACCAATGTCGTCCAGCAGTTGGAGCACCTGCGGGCGCACGAGTCGGTGGCCCGCCGCCTCCAGGAGGGCTCGCTCGAACTGCACGGGATGTACTTCCACGTGGGCGAGGCACAGGCCTATCTGCTCACCGAGCAGCCCGACGAGGTGTTCGACCAGGTGGAGCCGGAAGGCGAACTGCGCCCGGCGTGAACCAGTCCGTGAGAGCGTGCGTGCCGGTGAGTGACGTCATCGGCACGTACGCGTAGAGCCCAACAGGTCTAAACCATTTGTCGGACCCCCCTTGTCACCGAGGGGGGCCGTCTGATGAGCTGTGGTCTGGGACACAACGGACACCCTGGGAAAGGGAGATGTCGTGAGCAACGAAAGCCTGGCCAACCTTCTTAAGGAAGAGCGAAGGTTTGCGCCGCCGGCCGACCTGGCGGCCGCCGCCAACGTCACCGCGGAGGCGTACGAACAGGCCAAGGCTGACAGGCTCGGCTTCTGGGCCGAGCAGGCCCGCCGGCTGACCTGGGCCACCGAACCGACCGAGACCCTCGACTGGTCGAACCCTCCGTTCGCCAAGTGGTTCGCCGACGGGAAGCTGAACGTCGCGTACAACTGCGTGGACCGCCACGTCGAGGCCGGGAACGGCGACCGGGTCGCCATCCACTTCGAGGGTGAGCCGGGCGACAGCCGGGCCATCACCTACGCGGAGCTCAAGGACGAGGTCAGCCGCGCGGCCAACGCGCTGACCGAGCTGGGCGTGCAGAAGGGCGACCGCGTCGCCGTCTACCTGCCGATGATCCCCGAGGCCGTCGTCGCGATGCTGGCGTGCGCGCGCATCGGCGCCGCGCACTCGGTCGTCTTCGGCGGATTCTCGGCCGACGCCATCGCGGCCCGTATCCAGGACGCCGACGCCAAGGTCGTCATCACGGCCGACGGCGGCTACCGGCGCGGCAAGCCGTCCGCGCTCAAGCCCGCCGTCGACGACGCCGTCAGCCGCGTCGACGGGGTCGAGAAGGTCCTCGTCGTCCAGCGCACCAAGCAGGACGTCGCCTGGACCGAGGGCCGCGACGTGTGGTGGCACGAGATCACGCAGAAGCAGTCGGCGGAGCACACGCCCGAGGCGTTCGACGCCGAGCAGCCGCTGTTCATCCTCTACACGTCCGGCACGACAGGTAAGCCCAAAGGCATCCTGCACACGTCCGGCGGCTACCTCACGCAGGCCTCGTACACCCACCACGCGGTGTTCGACCTCAAGCCGGAGACCGACGTCTACTGGTGCACGGCCGACATCGGCTGGGTCACCGGGCACTCGTACATCACCTACGGCCCGCTCTCGAACGGCGCGACGCAGGTCATCTACGAGGGCACCCCGGACACCCCGCACCAGGGCCGCTTCTGGGAGATCGTGCAGAAGTACGGGGTGACGATCCTGTACACGGCGCCGACGGCGATCCGCACGTTCATGAAGTGGGGGGACGACATCCCCGCCAAGTTCGACCTGAGCAGTCTGCGGGTCCTCGGTTCGGTCGGTGAGCCGATCAACCCCGAGGCCTGGATGTGGTACCGGAAGAACATCGGCGCCGACAAGTGCCCCATCGTGGACACCTGGTGGCAGACCGAGACCGGCGCGATGATGATCTCGCCGCTGCCCGGCGTCACCGAGACCAAGCCGGGCTCCGCCCAGCGTGCCCTGCCCGGCATCTCGGCGACGGTGGTGGACGACGAGGCTCACGAAGTGCCGAACGGGGGCGGCGGTTACCTCGTCCTGACCGAGCCGTGGCCGTCGATGCTGCGTACCATCTGGGGCGACGACCAGCGGTTCATCGACACGTACTGGTCCCGCTTCGAGGGCAAGTACTTCGCCGGTGACGGCGCCAAGAAGGACGAGGACGGCGACATCTGGCTGCTCGGCCGGGTGGACGACGTGATGCTGGTCTCCGGTCACAACATCTCGACCACCGAGGTCGAGTCGGCGCTCGTCTCGCACCCCTCCGTCGCCGAGGCGGCGGTCGTGGGCGCGGCCGACGAGACGACGGGCCAGGCCATCGTGGCCTTCGTGATCCTGCGCGGCACGGCGTCCGCCGACGACGAGGGCCTCGTCGCCGATCTGCGCAACCACGTGGGCGCGACGCTCGGCCCGATCGCCAAGCCCAAGCGGGTCCTGCCCGTGGCCGAACTGCCCAAGACCCGCTCCGGGAAGATCATGCGGCGCCTGCTGCGCGACGTCGCGGAGAACAGGGAGCTGGGAGACGTCACGACCCTGACGGACTCGTCCGTCATGGACCTCATCCAGACCAAGCTCCCGGCCGCGTCGAGCGAGGACTGACCGCACCGCACACCACGAAATGGGCACCCGCCGCCGAACGCGCCGGGTGCCCATTTCGTGCGTAAAGTGACGATCACCAGGTATGGCCCGCGTACACCCGGTAGGGTGAAAGCTCAACTGGTGTGCCGGGAAGTCTGGTCGGCAACGCCGTCGACGACCCCTCGTCGGCGCGTTCGCGAAAGCCGAACCCGACCGGAGGTCTTCACCCGTGGCCGCGCCCGCCCCCAGCAAGAACAGCCGTAAGGTCCTCGGCCGGCTCTCCCTTCCCGAGCGTACGTTCGTGGCGGACGCCCTGCGTGCCGAGACCGTCGGCGGAGTGCTGCTCCTCGTCGCCGCGATCGCCGCCCTCGTCTGGGCCAACACCCCGCTCAGCGACAGCTACGAAGCCGTGCGCGACTTCCACATCGGCCCCTCCGCGCTCGGCCTCGACCTGTCCATCGAGCACTGGGCCGCCGACGGGCTGCTCGCGGTGTTCTTCTTCGTCGCCGGTATCGAGCTCAAGCGGGAACTCGTCGCGGGCGACCTGCGCGACCCCAAGGCGGCCATGCTGCCCGTCGCCGCCGCGCTCTGCGGCATGGCGGTCCCCGCACTCGTCTACTTCCTCGTCAACGTCACGGGCGGCGGCTCGCTCGACGGCTGGGCCGTGCCGACCGCCACCGACATCGCGTTCGCGCTGGCGGTCCTCGCCGTCATCGGCACCTCACTGCCGTCCTCACTGCGCGCGTTCCTGCTCACGCTCGCCGTCGTCGACGACCTCGGCGCCATCCTGATCATCGCGATCTTCTTCACCAGCCACATCGATTTCGCCGCCCTCGCGGGCGCCGTCGTCGGCCTCGGCGTCTTCTGGCTGCTCCTGCGCAAGGGCGTGCGCGGCTGGTACATCTACGTGCCGCTCGCGCTCGTCATCTGGGGCCTGATGTACAACAGCGGCATCCACGCCACCATCGCCGGTGTCGCCATGGGGCTCATGCTGCGCTGCACCCGGCGGGACGGCGAGGAGCACTCGCCCGGCGAGCACATCGAGCACCTGGTGCGGCCGTTCTCGGCAGGGCTCGCCGTGCCGCTGTTCGCCCTGTTCAGCGCGGGTGTGGCGGTGTCGGGCAGCGCCCTGACCGACGTATTCACCAAGCCCGAGACCCTCGGTGTGGTGCTCGGGCTCGTCGTCGGCAAGGCGGTCGGCATCTTCGGCGGGACCTGGCTCACGGCCCGCTTCACCAGAGCCTCGCTCTCCGACGAACTGGCCTGGCCCGACGTGTTCGCCGTCGCGTCCCTCGCCGGCATCGGCTTCACCGTCTC
Organism: Streptomyces sp. NPDC107517; assembly: GCF_055582645.1. Lineage (NCBI taxonomy): Bacteria > Bacillati > Actinomycetota > Actinomycetes > Kitasatosporales > Streptomycetaceae > Streptomyces > Streptomyces sp. NPDC107517. Next base: position 170,340 of record NZ_JBVJPM010000003.1, read on the forward strand.
GCTTCTCATCGGCGAACTCGCCTTCACCGAGAGCCCTCTGCTGACCGACGAGATCAAGGCCTCCGTCCTGATGGGCTCCCTCATCGCGGCCGTCCTGTCGAGCGTCCTGCTCAAGCTCCGGAACGCCAAGTACCGCGCGATGTGCGCCGACGAGGAGCGCGACGACGACCTCGACGGCATCCCGGACATCTACGAGGAGGACAAGCCGGAGTACCACTTGCGGATGGCGGAGATCTACGAGAAGAAGGCCGCCGAACACCGCAGGCTTGCCGAAGTGACGGGCGGGGCAAGCGACGGGAGCAGTCGTCCGGCATGATCTGACAGCAGATCTGCTACAGATGCCCGTAAAGATGAAGAGGGAGTACGCGATGAGCGCACCCGACGGCACACCGGTCGGCGCCGAACGCAGCATCGGCCAGCTGGTCGCCACGGCCACGACCGAGATGTCCGCGCTGGTGCACGACGAGATCGCTCTGGCGAAGGCCCAGCTCAAGCAGGACGTGAAGCGCGGCGCGGTCAGCGGAGGCGCCCTCTCGGCGGCCGGCGTGGTCCTGCTCTTCTCACTGCCCATGCTGAGCTTCGCCCTCGCCTACGGGATCCAGGCCTGGACCGGCGGGCACAACGGTGAGGGCGGCTGGAACCTCGGCTGGTGCTTCCTGCTCTCCTTCGCGGCGAACGTGCTGGTGGCCGCGCTGCTCGGCCTGATCGGCGTCGTCTTCGCGAAGAAGGCCAAGAAGGGCAAGGGCCCGCAGAAGGTCGCCGCCTCGGTCAAGGAGACGGCAGGCGTACTGGGGAACGCCAAACCGCACCCCCGTCAGGTGACCCCCGCGAACCGAGTCGGCGACACGGTCGAGGCTGTGGCACGCTCGTCATCATGACGGACCCCGCCACCCCTTCGGCCCAGCCCGCCTCGGTCGTACGCATCGGCGTCCCGGGCGGCGGCGAGCTGACCCACCGGGACGTCGCCGCCAACGGCGCGCGCTTCCACATCGCCGAGATGGGCGACGGGCCACTGGTCCTGCTCCTGCACGGCTTCCCCCAGTTCTGGTGGACGTGGCGGCACCAGATGGCGGCGCTCGCCGACGCCGGGTTCCGGGCCGTGGCCATGGACCTGCGCGGCGTCGGCGGCAGCGACCGCACCCCCCGCGGCTACGACCCGGCGAACCTCGCCCTCGACATCACGGGCGTCGTACGGTCCCTCGGCGAGCCCGACGCGGCGCTCGTGGGGCACGACCTGGGCGGCTATCTCGCGTGGACCGCAGCCGTCATGCGGCCCAAGCTGGTGCGCCGGCTCGTGGTCTCCTCGATGCCACACCCCCGGCGCTGGCGCTCGGCGATGCTGTCCGACGTCAAGCAGACCGCCGCGGGCTCGTACGTCTGGGGCTTCCAGCGGCCGTGGGTGCCGGAGCGTCAGCTCGTCGCGGACGACGGCGCCCTGGTCGGGCGGCTGATCCGGGACTGGTCCGGGCCGCGCCTGCCCGACGACGAGGTCGTGGACGTGTACCGGCGCGCCATGTGCATTCCGTCCACGGCGCACTGCTCGATCGAGCCGTACCGCTGGATGGTGCGGTCGATGGCCCGTCCGGACGGCATCCAGTTCAACCGGCGCATGAAGCGTCCGGTGCGGGTGCCGACGCTGCATCTGCACGGCTCGCTCGACCCCGTGATGCGTACGCGCAGCGCGGCGGGCTCCGGCGAGTACGTCGAAGCGCCTTACCGCTGGCGGCTGTTCGACGGTCTGGGACACTTCCCGCACGAGGAGGACCCGGTCGCGTTCTCCAGCGAACTGGTCAGCTGGCTGAAGGACCCCGAGCCCGACCGGTGACGGCCGCGCGGCCACCCTCACACGATCGGGTGACGTGTTCGAGCCATGTCCGGGAACAACTGTCCCTCGAACTGCCAATTGCCTGGCGCATAGGCCAATTGGGGGGCGTGCGCGCGATTACCGACCTTGGGGCACGGGCACACGTCGGGGTATGGGCTGGACGCACGACTACAGTGACGCAGCACGCAACCGCCGCTCAGCCACGGTGCTGAGCCGTCACCCGGGGGGTGGCCCGCAGGAACCGGGCCATGACCAAACCCCTCCGGGGATCAACATTCCCCGCATCCTGCGCCGCCGGGCCCGCTGGGTCTCGGCCCGGCTGCGGCACACACGCGACTGACGCGTCACCGGCCCGGCCTTCACCGCCTCCCGGACCTCACAGGGCGCAGTTGTCGCTGTCCACCTGCTGGTTGGCCGTGCGACCGCGGTCGATGTCCTGGCTGATCTCGTCTCGGGTGAGCGCGTACCCGGTCCGTGCGCTGTCGAGTGACTTCGCGAAGACCACGCCGTACACCTTGCCCTCGGGCGTGAGCAGCGGGCCGCCGGAGTTGCCCTGACGGACCGTCGCGTAGAGCGAGTACACATCGCGCTGCACGGTGCCGCGGTGGTAGATGTCCGGGCCGTTGGCCGAGATGCGGCCGCGCACGCGCGCGGGGCGGACGTCGTACGCGCCGTTCTCCGGGAAGCCGGCGACGATCGCGCCTGCGCCGCGCTCGGCGTCCGTGGACGTGAACTGGAGCGGGGGCGCCTTCAGCGTGGGCACGTCGAGTACGGCGATGTCGCGCTTCCAGTCGTAGAGGACGACCTTCGCCGCGTACATCCGGCCTTCGCCGCCTATCTGCACGTTCGGCTCGTCCACGCCGCCGACCACGTGCGCGTTCGTCATGACGCGGCGGTCGGCGAAGACGAAGCCGGAGCCTTCGAGGACCTTGCCGCAACTGGGAGCCTGGCCGGTCACCTTGACGATGGAGCGCTTGGCCGTCTGCACGACCGGGCTGTTCGCCAGCTTCGGATCGGGGGGCTGGACCTCGGTGATCGGCTCGTTCGAGAACGGGCTGAAGACCTGCGGGAAGCCGTTCTGCGCGAGCGCGGAGGAGAAGTCCGCGAACCACGTGTTCGCCTGCGCGGGCAGGGCTCTGGACACGCCGAGCAGGATCTTGGAGTTGCGCACTTCCTTGCCGAGCGTGGGCAGCGTCGTGCCGGCCAGGGCCGAGCCGATGAGCCAGGCGACGAGGAGCATCGCCACCACGTTCACCACGGCACCGCCCGTGGCGTCCAGGGCGCGGGCCGGGGACCATGTGATGTACCGGCGCAGCTTGTTCCCCAGGTGCGTGGTGAACGCCTGTCCCACGGAGGCACAGACGATGACCACGATCACGGCGACGACGGCCGCGGTCGTACTCACCTTGGCCTCGTCGGTCACCGCGCTCCAGATGGCGGGCAGGACGTAGACCGCGACGAGGCCGCCGCCCAGGAAGCCGATCACCGACAGGATGCCGACGACGAAGCCCTGGCGGTAGCCCACGATCGCGAACCACACGGCAGCGACGAGCAACAGGATGTCCAGCACATTCACGTGGGCCACCCTGTCATGAGCGCCAGTCGAGTGGGACCTGCTTACTGCGGTCCCAGGGGCGCTCCCATCCCGCGTAGTGCAGGATCCGGTCGATCACTCCGGCCGTAAAGCCCCAGACCAGAGCCGATTCGACGAGGAACGCCGGGCCCTGGTGGCCCATCGGGTGGACCGCCGTCGCACGGTGGCGCGGATCCGTGAGATCCGCCACGGGGACCGTGAAGACGCGGGCCGTCTCCGCCGGGTCGACCGCCTGCACCGGCGTCGGGGTGCGCCACCAGCCGAGGACCGGCGTCACCACGAAGCTGCTCACCGGGATGTACAGCTTCGGCAGGACGCCGAAGAGCTGGACGCCGCGCGGATCGAGCCCGGTCTCCTCCTCGGCCTCGCGCAGGGCGGCGCGCAGCGGCCCGTCCGTACGCGGATCGCCGTCCTCCGGGTCGAGGGCGCCGCCCGGGAAGGACGGCTGGCCCGCGTGCGAACGCAGCGAGGTCGCGCGCTCCATGAGCAGCAGCTCGGGGCCGCGCTCGCCCTCACCGAAGAGGATCAGGACGGCGGACTGGCGCCCGTCACCGCTCTCGGGCGGCAGGAAGCGGCTCAGCTGGAGCGGCTCGACCGTGTCGGCGGCCTTCACGACCGGGTCGAGCCACTCGGGCAGCCCCTCGCGGCTCAGCCTCACGGACTCGTCCTTCGTCACGCGCTCTTCCTGCGCCTCACTGTGTGCATGCGTCATAGGCACCCCCGTCCAACTGAACACAACGCCCCTGCCCCCGCCGTTCGTTCCGCGATCCGTCACTCCCCCTTGGCGGGCGGCGCGGTGGCGCCGAGCGGGGGCGCCGGGATGCCGCCTGCGTCCAGGTACGACTGCGGGGGCTTCAGGCGCTGGCCGGGGAAGCCGCCCTTCTCGTACTTCAGGAGCTTCTTCGCCTTCTCCGGGTCGGTCTCGCCCTCCCCGTACGCCGGGCAGAGCGGCGCGATCGGGCAGGCGCCGCAGGCGGGCTTACGGGCGTGGCAGATCCGGCGGCCGTGGAAGATCACGTGGTGGGAGAGCATCGTCCAGTCGCTCTTCGGGAAGAGCTCGCCGATGGCCTTCTCGACCTTGTCCGGGTCGGTCTCCTCCGTCCACTTCCAGCGCCGCACGAGCCGCCCGAAGTGCGTGTCCACCGTGATTCCCGGCCGCCCGAAGGCGTTGCCCATCACGACGAAGGCGGTCTTGCGGCCGACGCCGGGCAACTTGACGAGGTCTTCGAGACGCCCCGGGACCTCGCCCCCGAACTCGTCCCGCAGTGCCGCCGCGAGCCCCATGATCGACTTCGTCTTGGCGCGGAAGAACCCGGTGGGCCGGATCAGCTCCTCGACGTCCTCGGGGTTCGCGGCCGCGAGGTCCTCGGGGGTCGGGTACTTGGCGAAGAGGGCGGGCGTCGTCTGATTGACCCGCAGATCGGTGGTCTGGGCGGACATCACCGTGGCGACGAGCAGCTGGAAGGGGTTCTCGAAGTCCAGCTCGGGGTGGGCGTACGGGTACACCTCGGCGAGCTCACGGTTGATGCGCCGGGCACGCCGGACGAGCGCGGTGCGGGACTCGGGCTTGGCAGCGGCCTTCTTCGGCGGCTTGTCCGACTTCGCGGCGGCCTTCTTCACGGGCTTGGCGGCGGCCTTCTTCACGGGCTCGGCCGCGCCGGCCTTCTTCGCGGCAGCACGCTTGCCTCCGGGACCCGCGGCACCACCGGAACCCACGCGGCCACCGGCACCGCCGGCGCCCTTCCCCGCGGAAGCCGCAGCGCCCCCGGCACCATCCCCGACACCCCTGCCTCGCTTTACCTCTTTTGCCGCTTTCCCGGGCGTGGCCGGGGCTTGTTCGCCCACAGCGGAATTACGTCCTGCGGTCACCGTCCCAGCCCCCTTGGCCTCTGCTCTCACCGGCGTTTTGGACACTCGGCCAGCCTAAAGGCAGCCGCTGACATCCGCCGTGGACCCCACAGATCAGTCCTCGATTGGCCCCCTCCCCCACAGCTTGCGACGCCCGTGCGGCAGACTTGTGCCTGAGTGACTGATCACACTGTTTGGACCGTCCGGCAAAATGGGGAGCGGGAACCCGGTCCCCGGATGCAGGTCGACATAGGAGAGAAACTCGTGGACGACGTTCTGCGGCGCGCCCCGCTTTTCGCGGCGCTCGATGATGAGCAGGCCGCGGAGCTCCGCGCCTCCATGAGTGAGGTGACCCTCGCGCGCGGCGACGCCCTCTTCCACGAGGGCGACCCCGGAGACCGCCTTTACGTGGTCACCGAGGGCAAGGTGAAGCTCCACCGCACCTCCCCCGACGGCCGCGAGAACATGCTCGCGGTGCTCGGCCCCGGCGAGCTGATCGGCGAGCTCTCGCTGTTCGACCCGGGCCCGCGCACGGCGACCGCCTCCGCGCTCACCGAGGTCAAGCTCCTCGGCCTCGGCCACGGCGACCTCCTGCCCTGGCTGAACGCGCGCCCCGAGGTGGCCTCCGCCCTGCTGCGTGCCGTCGCCCGGCGCCTGCGCAAGACCAACGACCAGATGTCCGACCTGGTCTTCTCGGACGTGCCGGGCCGCGTGGCCCGCGCGCTCCTGGACCTCTCCCGCCGCTTCGGCGTGCAGTCGGAGGAGGGCATTCACGTCGTGCACGACCTGACGCAGGAGGAGCTGGCCCAGCTGGTCGGCGCCTCCCGCGAGACGGTGAACAAGGCGCTCGCCGACTTCGCGGGCCGCGGCTGGCTCCGCCTGGAGGCCCGCGCCGTGATCCTGCTCGACGTGGAGCGCCTCGCTAAGCGCTCGCGCTGACACCTTCGTTCGACGCGTACGGGTCCCGTCTCCCTCGGGGGAGGCGGGATCACCCGTTCACCGCCGCGGAAAATGCCGGGACGGCAGCCACCCGACCCGGCACAGTGGGTCCATGGACACCACCGCCCGCGGCCTGGACGAGCGCGGATTCATCGAGCGCGAAGGCTCTCTGAGCCTGATCCAGCCGGACTTCCGCCCCGTCGTGTCCGCGGCGCGCGACGCTCTGCTCGCCGGCTTCGGACCGCGGATGGCGAGCGCGTACCTCTACGGCTCCGTGCCGCGCGGCACCGCCCGCCCCGGCCGCAGCGACCTCGACCTCCTCCTCGCACTGCGCGAGGAGCCGACGGACGACGACAGGGCGGAGGCCAACGCCCTGGCCGAAGACCTGAACAGACAATTCGCCCAGATCGACGGCGTAGGCCTGCTGATCCTCAGCCGGAGCCAGGTCCTCAGCGACCTCGAACGACACGACCTCGGCTGGTTCGTGGCCTGCCTGTGCACTCCGCTCCTCGGCGAGGACCTGGCCGAATACCTGCCGCGCTACCGCCCCGACTCCCTCCTGGCCCGGGAGACCAACGGCGACCTGCGCCTGCTCCTGCCGCGCTGGCGCGAACGCATCGCGCGAGGCGACGACCCCCGCACCCTGGACCGCGGCATCTCCCGTCACCTCGTCCGCACCGGCTTCACGCTCGTCATGCCCCGCTGGAACGGCTGGACCAGTGATCTGACACGGATGGCCGAGGTGTTCGGCTCGTACTACCCGCAGTGGGCGGACGCGATGCGACGGGCGTCGGAGGCGGCGTACGAACCGGTGGGCGCACCGCACACCCTCCGGGCGTACACGGAGGACCTGGGCCCATGGCTGGCGGCAGAATACGAAGCCGTGCACGGAGTGAAGGCCCCCCGCCCCTGACCCGGGAAGCAGGACACCGATGAGCTCAGCGTCGACGGACAGCCTGGTCGAGCAGTTCGAGGAGTCGCGGGGGCACTTGCGCGCCGTGGCCTACCGGATGCTCGGCTCGTTCAGCGAGGCGGAGGACGCCGTACAGGAGACGTGGCTGCGGCTCCAGCGGTCCGACACCTCGGCCGTCGAGAACCTGGGCGGCTGGCTCACCACCGTCACGGGCCGGATCTGCCTGGACCTGCTGCGCTCGCGCAAGGCGAGGGGCGAAGAGCCCCTGGAGACCCACGTACCCGACCCTCTGGTCACGAGCCTCGACACCCCGGACCCGGAACAGCAGGCGCTCCGGGCGGACTCGGTGGGCCTGGCGCTGCTCGTGGTCCTGGACTCGCTGGCGCCGTCGGAGCGGCTGGCGTTCGTGCTGCACGACCTGTTCGCGGTGCCGTTCGACGACATCGCGCCGATCGTGGAGCGCACGCCGGCGGCGACCCGGCAGCTGGCGAGCCGCGCGCGCCGCCGCGTCCAGGGAGCCCCGCCGCCGGAGACGGACCTGGTGCGCCAGCGGGAGGTGGTCGAGGCGTTCCTCTCGGCGGCCCGCGAGGGCGACTTCGAGGGACTGCTGGCGGTCCTGGACCCGGGCGTACTGCTACGGGCGGACGCCGGGGCGACGGACCTCTCGCGCCTGGTCCGTGGCGCTCACGCGGTGGCGTCCGGGGCGATCACGTTCCAGCGCATGGCACCGCACGTGCGCGTCGTACTGGTCAACGGCGCGATCGGCCTCCTGGCGCTGCCGGAGGGCCGCCCGGCGTCGCTGATGTCCTTCACGATCACAGACACCAAAATCACCGAACTGAACGTCCTGGCGGACGAGGACCGCCTGCAGCGCCTGACCCGCGGAGCCTGACCCGGGCGGCCCTCTAGATGAGCCCGTGCTCCGTCAGATAGTCGAGCTGAGCCAGCACGGACAACTCGGCGGCAGGCCACAGGGAGCGGTCCACACCCGCGTACACATGGGCAACGATTTCTGACGCTGTGACATAACCGCTCTCGACGGCGGTCTCGACCTGGGCGAGCCGGTTGGCGCGGTGGGCGAGGTAGAACTCGACGGCGCCCTGGGCGTCTTCGAGTACGGGCCCGTGCCCCGGCAGCACGGTGTCGACCCCGTCGTCGACGGCGAGGGACCGCAGCCGCCGCAGCGAGTCGAGATAGTCCCCGAGCCGCCCGTCGGGATGGGCGACGACGGTGGTCCCGCGCCCGAGCACGGTGTCACCGGTCAGCACGGCGCGATCGGCGGGCAGATGGAAACAGAGCGAATCAGCGGTGTGCCCGGGCGCGGCGACGACACGCAGCTCGAGCCCACCGACAGCCACGACATCCCCACCGCCCAGCCCCTCGTCCCCGAGCCGCAGAGCGGGATCGAGGGCCCGCACCTTCGTCCGGGTCAGCTCGGCGAACCGGCCGGCGCCCTCCGCGTGATCGGGATGCCCATGAGTGAGGAGGGTCAGCGCCACGCGCTTACCGGCAGCCTCGGCGACCTCGACGACATTCCGCAGATGCGCGTCGTCGAGGGGCCCGGGATCGATCACGACGGCCAGCTCGGAATCGGGCTCGGAAACGATCCACGTGTTGGTCCCGTCCAGGGTCATCGCGGAGGCGTTCGGAGCCAGCACGTTGACCGCGCGCGCGGTGGCGCGCCCGGACAGCGCCCCGCCGCGGGGCTGTCCGGGAAGAGCGGCGGCTTCGGTCATGCGGAGGTTCCCCCGGACGTGATCGGAATGTGCTTGGTGAACTCATCATGACCGGGCCAGGACAGAACAATCTCCCCACCCTCCAGCCGGGCCCGCGCGAGCACAGGGGAAAGATCCTGCGCCGCGGCGCCCACGAGGGCCGCCTCTGCGCTGTCGAAGCCGGCCAGCGCCCGCAGCGTCGCGATCGTGGGCGGCATCATCATCAGCTCGCCCTTGTCGTACCCGTCGGCGGCCTGCTCGGGCCGGATCCACACGGTCCGATCGGCTTCGGTAGAGGCGTTACGGGTACGCTGCCCCTCCGGCAGAGCGGCGACGAAGAACCAGGTGTCGTACCGCCGGGGCTCGAACTCGGGCGTGATCCACCGCGCCCAGGCCCCCAGCAGATCGGACCGCAGAACCAGCCCACGCCGCCCGAGGAACTCCCCGAACGACAACTCCCTCTGGACGAGCGCCTCCCGGTCGGCCTCCCAGGACTCACCGGTCGTGTCCCCCACCACGGACGCCGCGTCGGGCCCGGCGAGCAGCACGCCCGCCTCCTCGTACGTCTCCCGCACGGCGGCACACACGATCGCCTGCGCCGACTTCTCGTCCACGCCGAGCCGGGCCGCCCACGTTGCACGCGAGGGCCCGCCCCACCGCACGACCGACTCGTCGTCACGGGGATCCACGCCCCCGCCCGGATACGCGTACGCGCCCCCGGCGAAAGCCATGGAGGCGCGTCGACGCAACATATGCACTTCGGGACCGGCGACCGCGTCCCGCAGAAGCATGACGGTCGCGGCCCGCCGCGGCACAGCGGCCGCCAGCTCACCCGCCGCGAGCGCACGAATCCGCTCGGGCCACTCCGGGGGGTACCACTGCCCATTCGCCATGGCCGGAGGCTATCCGCTACCAAGCGGATGTTCGAGAGCCACAGACGATCAAGTGCTGAGGCTGTCCCGGCGAACAGCCCACCGTCCCCGTCCGCGTACGAAACCGGAGGGGCCGTGGCGCGATGTGCGCGCGGAGCCGCCGGCACCACCTGCGGGGCAATCGGCCGGACGGCGAAACGCCGTGGAACAGCGAGCACGTACCTCCCGGCGCGGCCCCGCCCCTACGAGACGGAGCGCGCCGGGACGGCCCGGACCGGACCCAGGACCTCAGCCCCGACTCCCGGCCCGCCCACCAACCTCGGCGGAGCGAAAAGCTCAGCCCGAAACGAGCTCGACCTGAACCTCGACCTCGACAGGCGCGTCCAGCGGCAGAACGGCCACACCCACGGCGGACCGGGCGTGCACACCCTTCTCACCGAGAACCTCGGCGAAGAGCTCACTGGCCCCGTTCACGACACCCGGCTGCCCGGTGAAGTCAGGCGCGGAGGCGACGAAGCCGACGACCTTCACCACACGAGCGACCCGATCGAGATCACCGGCAACGGACTTCACCGCGGCGAGCGCGTTCAGCGCACACGTACGGGCCAGCTCCTTGGCCTGCTCGGCGGTGACCTCGGCCCCCACCTTCCCGGTGAGCGGAAGCTTCCCGTCCACCATCGGCAGCTGACCGGCCGTGTACACGTACACACCGGACTGCACGGCCGGTTGGTAAGAGGCGAGCGGCGGCACGACCTCGGGCAGGGTCAGCCCGAGCTCGGCGAGGCGCGCGTCGACGGCCCCGCTCATGCCTTCGCCCGCTTCAGGTAGGCCACGAGCTGCTCGGGGTTGTTCGGCCCGGGCACGACCTGGACGAGCTCCCAGCCGTCCTCGCCCCAGGTGTCCAGAATCTGCTTGGTCGCGTGCACGAGAAGAGGCACGGTCGCGTATTCCCACTTGGTCATACGGCCGACTGTAGCCGCTGGACCGGCGATGACCGACAGCCTCCTGCGTAGCCCGCGCGCGGACTGGTTAGGCTCGAAGACGTGAGCAGGCTCCAGGTCGTCAGCGGCAAGGGCGGTACCGGAAAGACCACGGTCGCCGCCGCACTGGCGCTCGCCCTCGCGACCGAGGGAAAGCGCACTCTCCTGGTGGAGGTGGAAGGACGCCAGGGCATCGCACAGCTCTTCGAGACGGAAGCGCTGCCGTACGAGGAACGGAAGGTCGCGGTAGCCCCGGGGGGCGGCGAGGTGTTCGCACTCGCCATCGACCCGGAGCTGGCGCTGCTGGACTACCTCCAGATGTTCTACAAGCTGGGCGGCGCCGGCAGGGCGCTCAAAAAGCTGGGCGCGATCGACTTCGCGACAACGGTGGCGCCGGGCCTGAGGGACGTACTCCTGACGGGCAAGGCCTGCGAGGCGGTACGCCGCAAGACGAAACAGAACAAATACGCCTACGACTACGTGGTGATGGACGCCCCGCCGACGGGCCGCATCACGCGCTTCCTGAACGTGAACGACGAGGTCGCCGGCCTGGCCAAGATCGGCCCGATACACAACCAGGCACAGGCGGTCATGCGGGTCCTCAAGTCGCCGGAGACGGCGGTGCACTTGGTGACGCTGCTGGAGGAGATGCCGGTTCAGGAGACGTCGGACGGCATCGCGGAGCTGCGGGCGGCGAACCTCCCCGTGGGCAGGCTCATCGTGAACATGGTGCGTCCGGCGGTCCTGGACGACGCCGAACTGACGCTGGCCCAGGGCGGCGTGTCCAGGACGGCCATCGCCAAGTCCCTGTCCGCGGCCGGCCTGGGCGGCGCCCGCAGAGGCGGCAACGCCGAACGCCTGGTGACCCCGCTCCTCGACCAGGCGGCGGAGTACGCGGAACGGCACGAGCTGGAGCGCAGCCAGCGGGCGGTGCTGGCCGATTCGGGCCTGCCGCTGCACGAACTGCCCCTGCTGACCGAGGGGATGGACCTGGCGGGCCTGTACCGGCTGGCCACGGAACTGCGGAAGCAAGGGATCTAGAGACACATGACGTCGTCCCTGAGCCTGAACCCGACGGACACGCACGCACTCGACGTGGACCCACTCATCGACGATCCCAGGACGCGCATCGTGGTGTGCTGCGGCTCCGGCGGCGTCGGCAAGACGACGACGGCTGCGGCACTCGGCCTGCGCGCGGCCGAACGCGGCCGCAAGGTCGTCGTCCTGACGATCGACCCGGCCCGCAGGCTGGCCCAGTCCATGGGCATCGACAGCCTGGACAACACACCGCGCCGCGTGAAGGGGATCGACGACACGGCGGGCGGCGAACTGCACGCGATGATGCTCGACATGAAGCGGACGTTCGACGAGATCGTCGAGGCGCACGCGGACGGCCAGCGGGCCGAGGCGATTCTGGGCAACCCGTTCTACCAGTCGCTCTCGGCGGGCTTCGCGGGCACGCAGGAGTACATGGCGATGGAGAAGCTGGGCCAGCTGCGGGCCCAGGACGAGTGGGACCTGATCGTCGTCGACACTCCGCCGTCCCGGTCCGCGCTCGACTTCCTGGACGCGCCGAAACGTCTCGGTTCGTTCCTGGACGGCAAGCTGATCCGGGTCCTGATGGCCCCGGCGAAGGTCGGCGGCCGGGCCGGCATGAAGTTCCTGAACGTCGGGATGTCGATGATGACGGGCGCGCTCGGGAAGCTGCTGGGCGGTCAGCTCCTGCGCGACGTACAGACGTTCGTGGCGGCGATGGACACGATGTTCGGCGGGTTCCGCACGCGCGCCGACGCCACGTACAAGCTGCTCCAGGCCCCCGGTACGGCGTTCCTGGTGGTGGCGGCGCCGGAGCGGGACGCGCTGCGCGAGGCGGCGTACTTCGTGGAGCGCCTCGCCGCGGAGGACATGCCGCTGGCCGGGCTCGTACTGAATCGGGTGCACGGCAGCGGTGCCGCGCAGCTGTCGGCCGAACGGGCGCTCGCGGCCGCAGAAAATCTTGACGAGCGCGGCATTGTGGATCAGGGGGACGGGAATGTAGAGCTGCGTACCGCTCCCGAAGCAGGCTCCCCCGGCCCGGCAAGGGACACGGCCGACGAGCACGCCCAGACGCCGGACAAAACCCCACATAGCGCGCCCGTACACACACATGCACCCAACTCGCCCGCCACAGACACGCCTGCCATCGCGACCACAGACCGCGGCACGACAGACCGCACGGCCGCAAACCACGCGACCACAAGCCACGCAGCGACAGACCAACTCACGGCGGGTCTGCTGCGATTGCACGCGGAGCGCATGCAGCTGCTGGCTCGTGAGCAGCGCACACGCGACCGCTTCGCGGCGCTCCACCCGGAGGTGGCGGTCACCGAGGTCGGCGCCCTGCCCGGCGATGTGCACGACCTGGCAGGCCTGAGGAGCATCGGAGACCGGCTCGCGGCCGGTGCGGATCCGGCCGGAGCTGCGTGAGCCGTGCGGACGCCTCCCGAGGCGCGGGCCACCACACGGCTTGGCTCGCACCCCTCGGACGCCCTGGAAGGAGCTCGGCTCCCTCACCCCACGGCGGCGTACCTCTCGTATGTCGCGTCGTCATCGATGTCCACGGGCAGCAGGCCCGCACCGCGCTCGTACTCCGTACGAGCCGTCTCGAGCAGCCGGCGCCACGAGGTGACGGTGGGGCGCCTGCGCAGCAGCGCACGGCGTTCCCGCTCGGTCATGCCACCCCACACGCCGAACTCGACGCGGTTGTCGAGCGCGTCGGCCAGGCACTCGGTCCGCACCGGGCATCCGGTGCACACCGCCTTCGCCCGGTTCTGCGCTGCTCCTTGAACGAACAGTTCATCTGGATCGGTAGTGCGGCAGGCCGCCTGCGCACTCCAGTCGGTAACCCAGCCCATACCGGCGCCGTCCTCTCCCGAATCGAGGCTCCCCCACGGCGGCAGCGGCATATTCACCGCCGCCAGTTGAGGACGTTACGGAAGGTGGACACAGCGCAACACCCCCTTCGGGCCCAATCTTGAATGGCCCGAACGGACTATGCGTAAGCGGCAGATCACCCGACGGAGTGAGCCGAGGGCATGCGCGACAAAACCGGCAAACCGGGGCGTTTCAGTTGAGTCACAGCGGACACCAGGTGACACTCAAGGCGGTTTCGGACACACCCTCACCAACCACGGAACGACCGTGGAGGAGTGGTGAGATGACTACCGGAACGATTCGGGTTCGCCGGACGTCTTGATACGTGACCGTACTGCTGTGACAGTTGAGTACAGCTTAGGCCAAGGCATATACGCCTGTCCGGAGAATCAGAACGTAGGCTGCCCTCATGGGAAAGAAGCGCTCGGGCGGTGGACTGTCACCGACTCAGCAGGCCGCCAAGTTCCTTGGTGTCAGTGTCCTCGCGGGAGCCGTCCTCGCCGGAATCGCGCTGCCCGCAGCGGGCGCGCTCGGCCTCGCGGCGAAGGGCTCGGTCGAGGGATTCGACGATATCCCCGCCAACCTCAAGCAGCCGCCACTCAGTCAGCGCACCACGATCCTGGACAACAAGGGCGGCGCGATCGCGACGGTCTACTCGCGCGACCGCACGGTGGTGCCCCTCAAGGACATCTCGCCGTACATGCAGAAGGCGCTCGTCGCGATCGAGGACTCGCGCTTCTACGAGCACGGCGCCGTCGACGTGAAGGGCATCCTGCGCGCGATCAACGAGAACGCGCAGAGCGGCGGTGTCACGCAGGGCGCGTCCACGCTCACCCAGCAGTACGTGAAGAACGTCTTCATGGAGGAGGCCGGCGACGACCCGACAAAGCTCGCCCAGGCCACCCAGCAGACGATCGGCCGCAAGATCCGCGAGCTGAAGTACGCGATCCAGCTCGAGGACAAGCTCGGCAAGAAGCGCATCCTCGCCAACTACCTGAACATCACGTACTTCGGTGAGCAGGCCTACGGCGTCGAGGCCGCCTCGCAGCGGTACTTCTCCAAGTCGGCGAAGGACCTGACGATCGAGGAGTCCGCGATGCTGGCCGGCATCGTCCAGTCCCCGAGCCGCTACGACCCCGTCAACGACGAGGCGGAGGCCACCAAGCGACGGAACGTCGTGCTCCAGCGGATGGCCGAGACGCACGACATCTCCCAGGCCGAGGCGGACCGCGCCAAGGAGAAGCCGCTCGGCCTGAAGATCAGCAAGCCGCAGAACGGCTGCATCACGGCGGTCAAGGGCGCGGGCTTCTTCTGCGACTACGTACGCGAGGTGTTCCTCACCGACCCGACCTTCGGCAAGACGAAGGAAGCGCGGGCGAAGATCTGGAACCGCGGCGGCCTGAGGGTGCAGACCACCCTCGACCCGCAGACGCAGGAATCGGTGCAGGCGTCGATCAAGGATCACGTCTACCAGACGGACAAGGTCGCGACAGCGGCCACGTTCGTCGAGCCCGGCACCGGCAAGATCCTCGGCATGGGCCAGTCGAAGCCGTACGGCTTCGGCAAGAACGAGACGCAGATCAACTACTCGGTCGACCGCAAGATGAGCGGGTCGAACTACGGCTTCCCGACGGGTTCGACGTTCAAGCCGTTCCTCGCCGCTGCCGCCCTGGAGCAGGGCACTCCGGTGACGAAGGAGTACCCGGCGCCGTACCGGATGCCGTATCCGAAGTCGGTCCAGACGTGCAGCGGCAAGCCGTGGGTGAACAGCGGCGGCGCCACCGTGGAGAACGAGAACGAGTCCGAGGTCGGTCCGTACGAGCTGGAGGAGGCGATGGCCAAGTCCATCAACACCTACTTCGTGCAGATGATCGGTGACACCGGGATGTGCCCGGTGATGGACATGGCCGACAAGCTGGGCGTCGTCCAGGGCAACGGCGACAAGCTCCCCGAGGTCCCGGCCATCGCGCTCGGCTCCAAGGGCATCTCGCCGCTGACCATGGCGAGCGCGTACGCCGCCTTCGCCAACCGCGGCACGTACTGCACGCCGATCGCCATCGAGTCGATCACGGCCCCCGGCGACAAGTCGCTTCCGGTGCCGAAGTCGTCGTGCTCGCGCGCGATGACCACGAAGACCGCCGACAGCATCAACACCCTGCTGAGCGGCGTGACCGACTCCGGTACGGGCCGGGAGGCCGGTCTGACCGACCGGGCCAACGCGGGCAAGACCGGTACGACCGACAGCCGTAAGAACGCCTGGTTCGTGGGGTACACGCCGAACCTGTCCGGCGCGGTCTGGGTCGGCAGCGCCCTGCAGAACGTCGAGATGGAGAACATCACCATCGGTGGCCAGTACCAGGCGAAGGTCTTCGGCGGCCAGGTCCCCGGACCGATCTGGAGGGACGCCATGGTCGGCGCCCTCGCCGACAAGCCGTCCCCCGGCTTCAACCTGATCAACATCCCCGACCCCAGGGAAGACCGGGACAGGGACAGGGACAGGGACAGGGGCGACGACCCGGACGAGAACGACGGAAAGCCGGGCCGGAACGGCGGCGGGAACGGCGACAGCCCGTGGCCGGACATCTCCCTCCCGCCGGACATCCTCGGCGGCGGCAACGGCCACGGCGGCGGACGCCGCTGAGCGAGCGGACGCCGCTCGGGCGAGTCCCGCTCGGGCAGTGACGGTACGCGGATGGGGCGCCCCTCTATCGGGGGCGCCCCATCGGCGTATGTGTGAGGGGAGGGGTGAGGCGGAAGGCCGGCACGAGACCGGAACGTCTTCCCCTCACCCCGAAGGGCGCTCTCAGCGGGCGAGCACCCCGGCGGACATCTCAGCCGGCGAGCAGCTGCTTCACGACGGCGGCGACGCGGCCGCCCTCCGCCAGGCCCGCGACCTTCGGGTTCACGATCTTCATGACCTGGCCCATGGCGCGCGGTCCCTCGGCGCCGGCCGCCTTCGCCTCCTCGACCGCCTGGGCGACGATCTGGTGCAGCTCGTCGTCGGAAAGCTGCTTGGGCAGGTACTCGGCGAGCACCTCGCCCTCCGCCTTCTCCCGCTCGGCCTGCTCGGCGCGGCCGCCCTGCGCGAACGCCTCGGCGGCCTCGCGGCGCTTCTTCGCCTCGCGGGTGATCACCTTCTGCACCTCGTCGTCGGAGAGCTCGCGCGCCGTCTTGCCCGCGACCTCCTCCTTCGTGATGGCGGAGAGGGTGAGCCGGAGCGTCGAGGAGCGCAGCTCGTCACGCCCCCGGATCGCGGCGGTGAGGTCTTCCTGCAGCTTCGACTTGAGCGTGGTCATGCAGCGATTGTCGCAGGTACGCGATGCCCTACGCCCCTTGATTTCCGGGACCTGCCGGGTCTGACACGATGGGCGTATGCGCGCGCGATACGGGGCTCCCCTGAAAGTGACAGCAGGCATCACGGCGGCGGGCGCCGCCGGACTGATCTACGCGGCGGGGTTCGAAGCCCGTTCGTTCCGCCTGCGACGGGTCACGGTCCCGGTGCTTCCCGCGGGGATGCGCCCGCTGCGCATCCTCCAGGTGTCCGACATCCACATGGTCGGCGGCCAGCGCAAGAAGCAGCGCTGGCTGGGCTCCCTGGCCGGCCTGCGCCCCGACCTCGTGATCAACACGGGCGACAACCTGTCCGACACGGAGGGCGTGCCGGAGGTCCTGGACGCGCTGGGCCCGCTGATGGACTTCCCCGGCGCGTACGTCTTCGGCTCGAACGACTACTACGGCCCCAGGCCCCGCAACCCGGTCCGCTATCTCTTCGAGAAGGCCCGCGGCGCCCACGGCCTCAACGGCAACGCCCCCGCGGTCGGCGTCGTCCACAACCCGTGGGAAGACCTGCGCGACGGCTTCGACGCGGCGGGCTGGCTGAACCTCACCAACAGGCGGGGCTCCCTCAAGATCGACGGCATGGAGATCGGCTTCACCGGCCTGGACGACCCGCACATCAAGCGCGACCGGTACGCGCACGTGGCGGGCGGCCCGGACTCGGGCGCCGACTTCTCGATGGGCATCGTGCACGCTCCGTACCTGCGTTCCCTGGACGCGTTCACGGCGGACGGCTACCCGCTGGTACTGGCGGGCCACACCCACGGCGGCCAGGTCTGCATCCCCTTCTACGGGGCGCTGGTCACCAACTGCGACCTGGACACGGACCGCGTGAAGGGCCTGTCGACCCACGAGGCCGAAGGCCACCGCTCCTACCTGCACGTCTCGGCCGGCTGCGGCGCGAACCGCTACACCCCGGTCCGCTTCGCCTGCCCCCCGGAGGCGACCCTCCTGACCCTGACCCCCGGACCCTGAGAAAACCGGATTTCGTCTACGGCCGCCGGTCCGCTAAAGTAATCGATGTCGCCACGACCTGCAGAACAGCGGGACAGTGGAGCAACGACATCGGGGTGTAGCGCAGCTTGGCAGCGCGCTTCGTTCGGGACGAAGAGGTCGTGGGTTCAAATCCCGCCACCCCGACAGCTGAAACACCAGGTCAGGGCCGTTCTCCCTTCACGGGAGAGCGGCCCTGACTCGTTTCGTGGGGCCGCTGGGGAGTGAACGGGGAGTGGATCAAGGAAATTCACTCCCCCCGCCGTCACTCCTGACGTGCTCTGAGCAAGGCATCGAGCGTACGCGCCGGAGATCGCGGATGCATGGACAACCTCAGCCCGCAGAGGCAGGGCCTGCACGACCGACTGGTCCGCAGCAGGGTGGTCATGCGGGGCCGGTGACGGTGCAGGCATGACGGGCGATCACGAGCAGCACCCCGGGCCGACCGCACATGCGCGCTCATATCAGCGCTCGAGGGCGGCCCCGGCGAGTTCGCAACGAGAGGGTCGGTCCGTGCCGCAGGCATGCCAAATGGAGCGGGGACTCACGGGGAACCGCGGTTGCCGGCGGAGCTGAGGTGTTGGTGGTACGGGAGCTGACGTCACCCAGGTCAGCGCCCAACTCGCCCCATCACGCTCCTCAAGCGGTGTTCTCGGGGCTCTCCCCCAGGTGTGCCCCAAGAGTGTCTAGCGGTGGAGAAGCCGCAGGCGAGAGGGTCCAGGGGAGCCCGCTGTAAATCCGCCGGCTCAGCCTGCCCGGGGGCGAATCCTGGCGCCGCCTCACAGGGGAAGCCCCCTTCGATCAGCCTTGACGGCAGGTCGGAGGAGGTTCCTCGTTGGCGGTCGAACGCCGCTTCAATCGGACCGTAGAGCCAACTCATTGAACCCGGTGCCGGCGTCCATGGCGGCGACCTGGTCCTCCAGCAGCGGCAGCCGCGCGGTGAGGGCGCGATCGATCAGGCCGGTCTGGGCTAGTACGGCCGCCTGGTCCCAGTAGATGTGCTCGCTGTCGATGGCGCCGTCGCGGAATGCCACGATCGCCACGAGGGGGATCTGTACGGCCCTGCCGGTCGGCTTCACGCCCGGGAGGATCCAGGGGACCTCGATGTCGTGAGTGAAGGAGACGATCAGCTCATCGACGACCCGGTCGTCCCCGACGGTGCGGGAAACGGACCGCAGAGCGAAGTCGGCGGGGTTGTGGCCGATGAACCAGCGGGCGTAGAAGTCGGAGACCTCGCGTCGTCCGCTGGCGCCCATGGCGGTGGGCACATGGAGCACGGTCGGATGGTCGGTCATCGTGCTCATCGTGGCCTGCAGGTCCAGGTTCACGAACTCACCGTCCGTGTGGGCCGTCCAGCAACGCTCCATGGCCGCGTGGTCAACCAAGAGGATCTCCTCGGGACGGGTCTCCAGTATCTGGGCGGCCGTGTCCGCCCGCTATCGCAGCCCAAGGGGGCTGTACGACACGACACGCAGGGTGATGCACCTCACACGCCTCACCTGTCGCTCGCGTACAACCCTTTCGCTTCATCGCCGATCAAGACTGTGCGGCCGCTGTGGCCGTGCGTGATGAGGGTCCGCCCGCCTGCGACCTGCATCTGCCCATCGACAGTCGATAACGGAGCCTCCTCATGTCCCAGCACTCCCGCAAAAAGTTGACGTCCGGCAAGAAGGTGACCCTGGGCGTCAGCGCACTGGCCGCCTCCGGGCTCGCCGTCGGCCTGCTCGTCACACCGTCCGCGATGGCCGGCGGGACCGGCGCGGCTGAGGCGCAGGAGCAGAGCAAGGCCGCGGCCGCCGACGCGTCGGCGGCGAAGGCCGCCGCGCCCAGGCCCAGGACCCTGGCCGCGAGCACTGCCGACTCCACCGTCGTCTCCGGCGTCACCGTCAACGGCGGCAACAGCGCCCAGGTCGGGACGACGAACACGCAGACGATCACCGTGAAGTGGACGCTTAACGGCGGGTCGAAGCTCTACGGCAGCAACGCGTCGCTCTGGCGCGGCACCGACACCGACAGCGGAATGAAGCGGTGGTTGAACTCCGAGGAGTTCAATGCGGACACCGACCCATGCGTTCAGTCCGGCGACGCCACGTACAGCTGCACGGCCACCTTCAAGATCGACCCTCAGAGCTACCTGACGAACGAGGATGCCGGAGCCTGGAAGATCTCCCTCTGGGCAGTCACCGATGCGGCCACCGACGTGAACACCGACAACGCCATGACCTGGTACCTCAAGCGCTGGTCCCGGCTGAGCAACAACGCGGCCCCCGAGCCCGTCGCCAAGGGCAAGACGATCACGATCACCGGCAAGCTGGAGCGCGCCAACTGGGACACCCACAAGTACGCGGGCTACACCCAGCAGACCGTCCGCCTCCAGGAGCGTTCGCTGACCGGCTCGTACGCCACCACCAGCAGCCACATCACCGGCACCGGCAGCCTGGCGGGCGTCGAGAAGCAGACTCGCACCGCCACCACCGACCGCTGCTACCGCTACAAGTTCGAGGGCACCTCCACCACGCCGCCGGTCACCGCCACCGGTGACTGCGTGGACGTGCGCTGAGCACGCTGGCCTGACCGCCCACACCGGGTCAGTGAGGCGACGGACCCATCCTCGTCCCGGTGTTGGCCGGCCTGCGGATCCGGTAGCGCGGGCCCCTAGTCCGTGTCGCCGACAGCGCCACGCGAGTGAGCGAGCGTCTCTGACCGGGTATCCCGGCGGGCGGGGTGAACACGAACTGGTCGCCGCTCCCGAACTAGCCGCCGCCGTCGCCCGTGGCGATTCCCGCGGTGCCGTCACCGGAGGCCGTGCCGCGTCCGGTCTGTGCGTGCGCAGGTGTGGCCAACAGCAGGGGACCTGCGAGACATGCCATCGCGACCGCGACCATCAAAACCAGCATCCGCAGCAAAGTACGTCGTTCGCGACCTGAAGTCATGCGCCCGTAGCGGGCCTTGACGTGTGCCGACATCGTGGTGTCCGTCTCCTTGAGACTGAAGGGTGCATACGCCCTGCACCGTCACCCTTCTCAGCCGGGTCGGTGCGCGGGAAAGTGCCGGGCCGAAAGGCCGTTCAGGATTCCGCGGCCTCCGGGCAGCTGAACAGATAAGCCCACGAACAGCAGGCCAACACACCGTGCCGGCAGCCAAAGTCCACGCACCGGGACTACGTCACCGGCGGTGGCAGGGACAGCACACGGCATCCGCCCTCGGGCGACACCGTGGAAGTGACACGCGCCCGTGAAGGCTCTCAGCCGTGTCGGGCGGGCGGGGCGGGCAGGGCAGGACGGTGGCGTTCCGCGCCGGTCTCCGGACTGCGGTTATCGGGGCAGGGTTTGGGTCACGCGCCACAGGCGGCGGGGGAGGGCGCCCTCCTCGAAAGCGTGGACCTCCTTCAGGTGCCAGCCGTCCGCCACGGTGTCGACCAGGGTGCGGGGGAAGAAGTGCACTGCGAAACCGGCGTGTTCATAGATGTCGTCGCCATGGGGCGTGCCGGTGCCGTAGTGGGCGTCGTCCGTGTGGCGGACCGTGTAGACGAAGGTGCCGCCCGGTCGCAGTACCCGGCCGATCTCGGCGACCAGGGCGTGGATCTCCTCCGTCGACAGGGCCATGCACAGCAGCATGTGCGCGAAGACCGCGTCGACGGAGTCGTCCGCGAGCGGTAGTGGTTCACGCACGTCGTGCACCACGGTGGTCACCCTCTCGGCCACCCCCTGGGACCGGGCCGCGTCCTGGAGTTGGCCCAGCCCCTCGGGGCTGAAGTCGGCGGCCTGGACCGTGAAACCTTCGCGGGCGAAGTACAGGGCGTCTCGGCCGTGTCCAGCACCCAGCTCCAGCACCTTCTCGGCCCCGGCCGCACGGAACACCTCGGCCGCGTGCGCGGCAGGCGCGGAGGGCTGTTCGCCGTACATGCCCGGGTGGGCGGTGTACGTGTGCTGCCAGTGGTGCTGTTGCACGGTGGCGAGTTCGTGGTCGTGTCCGTGGTCGTCGTCGTGATCGTGATCGTCGTCGTGATCGTGATCGTCGTCGTGATCGTGGTCGTGGTGCATGCCCGTCCTTGTGTCACGTCCGTGTCCGTTGCGCCCGGTGGCGGGGGCTTCGGACGACCGATCCTGGCATGCCGTGGTCATGCCGGGGGTCACTCCCCGGCGGGGCGGCCGGTCGTGAGCAGTTCCAGTGCCTCCTCCCAGCGGAACGGCGCGGCACCGCCTTCGGGCTTCGGCTGGTGAGGTGCGTGCGAACCGATCAGGATGCCCATGCCGCGCAACCGGTCCAGGCTCTGGCCGTACGCGGGGTGGGCGGCCTGGGCGGCATTGAGGCACGGCAGGACGGCGGTGGGGATGCCCAGGCCGTACGCCTCGCACAGGATGCCCAGCGCCAGGGTGTCGGAGATGCCTGCCGCCCACTTGTTGATCGTGTTGAAGGTGGCCGGCGCGACCGCGATCGCGTCGGCGGGCGGCAGCGGGCGCGGGTCACCGGGGGCGCGCCAGGCCGAGCGGATCGGATAGCCGGTCTGCGCCTCGACCGCCTCGGCGTCTATGAAGCCGAGGCCCTGCGGGGTGGCCACGACACCCACATCCCAGTTCGCCTCCTGAGCGGCCGTGATCAGCTTGCCGACTTCGCCGGCAATGCCGGACGCGCACACAACGACGTACAGGAAAGGGTTCTTGGGCTGTCGGACTGGCGGGTGCGGGTGGTGGACTGGTTGGTCACTCACTCGGGGCCTCCCGGTTCGCGGCTCAGGCAGTGCCGTTCGGGCAGCGTACGGCTGTGGGCTCGGCGGCTCGGCGGCTCGGATCATCGCTGCGTGCATTCTGTCGGCCGCCGCGTGGGTCGGGGTGATGTCGATGTCCGTGAACCACGGCCGGATACGGTCGAACCGTCCGCGCTCTGCCCTTGAGCGAGTACCGGGGGCAGCTGCCAGACCATCTCCTCAGCTCCCAACTCGCCGCTGCCACCAGGGCCTTTCGTCTGGATCAGGCTGGACCAGGGCGCGGTGCCGGGGCCCGGTGCCAGGGCCCGGTGCCAGGCCTCGCGGGCCCGGCATGATCCGTACGAGAGTCCCTAGGCCGTGAGTTCGCCGCTGAGCTTCTCGTGGATCCGGGCGCTGGGCTGGTTCAGGCCGGTGATCTCCACGGTCTTGCCGCGCTGCTCGTACTTCGTCTCGATCGCGTCGAGGGCGGCCACGGAGGAGGCGTCCCAGATGTGGGCGGCGCTCAGATCGATGACGACCTTGTCGGGGTCGGTGGCGTAGTTGAAGCGGCCGACGAGGTCGTTGGAGGAGGCGAAGAACAGCTCGCCGGTGACGCGGTACACGACACTCGCGTTGTCGGGGTCGGTGACCGCGGTGACCTCGGCGAAGTGGGCGACTCGCTTCGCGAAGACGACCATCGCGGTGATCGTGCCGACCACGACGCCGATGGCGAGGTTGTGGGTGCTGACCACGCACACGACGGTGATCACCATGACGGCGATCTCGCCCGCGGGCATCCGCTTCAGCGTCCTGGGAGCGATGGAGTGCCAGTCGAACGTCGCGAAACACACCATGACCATCACCGCGACCAGCGCGGCCATCGGGATGTCGGACACGATCGGGCCGAAGACGATGCACAGCACCATCAGGAACGCGCCCGCCAGGAACGTGGACAGACGGGTTCGGGCGCCGGAGACCCGTACGTTGATCATCGTCTGGCCGATCATGGCGCAGCCGCCCATGCCGCCGAAGAAGCCGGTGACGATGTTGGCGATGCCCTGGCCGATGGACTCGCGGGTCTTGGAGGAGTGGGTGCCGGTGATCTCGTCGACGAGCTTGGCCGTCATCAGCGACTCCATCAGGCCGACCAGCGCCATGGCGAGTGCGTACGGGGCGATGGTGGTCAGCGTGTCCAGGGTGAAGGGCACGTCCGGCAGGCCCGGCACCGGCAGGGACGTGGGCAGGTCTCCCTTGTCGCCGACGGTCGGGACCGCGATCCCCGCGGCAACGGTGATGACGGTGAGGATGACGATCGACACCAGGGGCGCCGGGATCACCTTGGTGACCTTGGGGAAGAACACCATGAGCAGCAGGCCGCCCGCGATCAGCGGGTAGACCGGCCACGGCACGTCGTGCATCTCGGGGACCTGGGCCATGAAGACCAGGATGGCCAGGGAGTTCACGAAGCCGACCATCACGCTGCGCGGCACGAACCGCATCAGCTTCGCCACTCCGAGGGCGCCGAGAACGATCTGGAAGACGCCCGCCAGGATGACGGCGGCGACGAGATACCCGAAGCCGTGCTCGCGGTTGAGCGGGGCGATGACCAGGGCCACGGCGCCGGTCGCGGCCGAGATCATCGCCCGGCGCCCTCCGACGATCGCGATGGTCACTGCCATGGTGAAGGCCGCGAACAGACCGATCGCCGGATCGACCCCGGCGATGACCGAGAACGAGATCGCCTCCGGGATCAGGGCCAGGCCGACGACCAGGCCCGCGAGAATCTCGGTCCGCCAGACCTTCGGGTCGGACAGCCAGTCGGGCTTCAGACCACGCAGCCGGGCCACCGGGGACAGTGCGGCGGTGGACGGCGCGGACGCGGGCTGTGCGGACGCGGAGGACGGTGCGGGAGTGGACAAGGGAGGAAGAACCTGTCGTGCTCGGGCACGCCAGGCGTCATCTGGGGCGGCGTGCGTGAGGGCGCGGGAGGACGGGCGGCTTTCCGCGGCGTCCGCGAGCGGCGGACTGAAGTCACTGGCGGCGGGCATCGGCCGGAGGAGCTGGGTGCCGCTCCAGAGGCGGACTGTCAGTGAAGGGTCAGGGCGGGCAGGCGGCGGCGCTGAGCATCTTGGGCATCCGCTCGCTCGCTCTCTCCTGTCGGCATCGGCCTTCGGTCTTCGCCGGGGGCGTCATCGGCCCCGACACGGCAGAAGGTGCGGGACGTGGCCCACACCTGGAACCAGTAATTCTACCCAGGGGCGCAGGCGACGAGGACAAGAAGATCGGCAAGGCCGGCGCGCGGACCGAGCCCCTCCCTCGCCCGGAGGGCCCTAAGCCCGCCACCCCCCGGCGGCCGCCCGGCCCTGCGGGCCATGTCCCGTCACAGCGGCGATCACAGCGGAAAGCGCCGAGGTCACGACCAGGCTCCCCACCATGACGAGCCCCACGCCGATCACGAAGAGGCCGCTCGCGTCGTCCGACCAGTCGTAGTACGCGGCCACGGTGAGACCGGCCGTGGGGCCGAGCACCGCGGCCGCCGTGCAGCGCCGGGATGCCGCCCAGTACACCGGTGGCAGCAGGGTCAGTACGAGGCCGATCACCTGCCACGCCTCGTACGGGCCGGTCGTCGAGCCGTCGGGGTGCACGTCACGTTGCTGGTCCCAGCCCAGCCAGCACGCCCACGCCGCCAGTGCCGCCGCGGCCAGCGCGATGACCGCCAACAGCTGAAACGTTCGCTTCGGCAGTCGCTCATTCGTATCCATGGGCCAAGGGTTTCGGCCCTCGCCATGACCGCCCAGAGCGCTGGTACTCACCTGTGACCGAGTACCGACTACCGAGTACCGACTACCGAGCAATCCGGCGCACGGCCACCCGTCCCCGAACCTCCCTGCCAGCCCCATCAGCCAGCCCCATCAGCCAGCTGACAGCTCCTGACAGTCCCTGTCAGCCGCCTGTCCGCCGTCTGCCGGCGGCGCTCGGCATCGTCGTAGTCACCGGGAACGACGACCGCAGAACCGGCAGCGGAACCGGCCAGCAGATCCGGCAGCGGAACCGACAGCGGAACCGACAGCAGAAGCGACAGGAAACAGGAAAAGGGGAGGGACAGGCGATGTCATACGCCATCCGGGCCGAAGGGCTCGTCAAGCGGTACGGGGACATGGTCGCGCTGGACGGTGTCGACCTGGAGGTGCCCGCCGGGAAGGTGATCGGTGTCCTCGGGCCGAACGGCGCCGGCAAGACCACCACCGTGCGGATCCTGTCCACGCTGATGCGGCCCGACGCCGGGCGCGCCACGGTCGGCGGGTTCGACGTGGTGAAGGACCCCGTACGGGTGCGGGGGCTGATCGGGCTCACGGGTCAGTACGCCTCCGTGGACGAGGGTCTGTCCGGGGTCGAGAACCTCGTACTTCTCGGGCGGCTGCTCGGACTTTCGCGGCGGGACGCCAGGGCGCGGGCCGCCGAACTGCTGGAGCAGTTCGAGCTCACCGATGCCGCCACCCGCCCCATCAGTACCTTCTCGGGAGGCATGCGCCGCAGGCTGGACCTCGCTGCGAGCCTCGTCGGGCGGCCGCAGGTGCTGTATCTGGACGAGCCGACCACCGGCCTCGACCCCCACGCCCGTCAGGAGGTCTGGGGCGTGGTGCGGCGCCTCGTCGCGGACGGCGCCACCGTGCTGCTCACCACGCAGTACCTGGAAGAGGCCGATCAACTCGCCGACGGAATCACCGTGTTCGACCACGGACGCGTCGTCGCCGAGGGCCGGCCGGACGAGCTGAAGCGGCGGGTCGGCGGCCAGACGCTCCAGGTCCGCCCGACCGCCCTCGCCGATCTCGGCCACGTCGGCCTGATCCTGGCCGAGCTGACCGGCACCACTCCCGTCCACGACACGAACACCGGCCTGCTCACCGTGCCCGTCGCCGATCCGATGCTCGTCTCCGCGCTCGTCCGACGGCTGGACGGCGCCGGGATCGCCGCCGACGAACTGGGCCTGCGCCTCCCCAGCCTGGACGAGGTCTTCCTCGCCCTGACCGGCCACGGCACGGCACCCACCACTCCCTCGATCGAGACCGACCCGACCACCCTTCCCGAGAGGAACGCGGCATGAGCACGAGCGTGAGCACCCACCCCGGCACCACCAGCCCCACCAACTGCGCGGAGACCCCGGCCGACGCGTCTCCCCTCCGCATCGGCCCCGCCCTTGCCGCCCGCCACGGCCTCTCCCTCGCCTGGCGCGGCATCGTGAAGATCCGCAAGGCTCCGGCGCAGCTCGTGGACGTGATCCTGACGCCGATCGTCTTCCTGCTGATGTTCGTCTACCTCTTCGGCGGCGCGATCGACGGCGGTGACGTCGACGGATACCTCCGCACGATCACGCCCGGCATCATGGTGATGACGGTCTTCCAGGCCTGCATCGTCGTGGGCGTCTCCCTCAACGCCGACGCGAGTACGGGCGTCTTCGACCGCTTCCGCAGCATGCCCATCGCCCGCTCCGCGCCGCTCGTCGGCGCCGTGCTCGCCGATGTCGTGCGCTATGCCGTCTGCCTCGTCACCCTCTTCACCCTGGCTACGGTGATGGGCTACCGCGTGGAGACCGGCCCGGCCGCCGCGCTCGCCGCGTTCGCCCTGCTGATCGCGTTCGGACTGTGCTTCTGCTGGATGTCGGTGTACGTCGGGATGCTCGTCAAGACGCCGGGTTCGGTGCAGGGCCTGATGACGGTCCTGGTCATCCCGCTCACGTTCGCCAGCAACGTGTTCGTCCCGTCGGGCACGATGCCGGGCTGGCTGCGGGCCTGGTCGGACATCAACCCGGTGAGCCTGATGGCGGGAGCGCTGCGCGGCCTGCTGAACGGCGGCGAGGTCGCGGGCCCGCTCCTCGGCAGCCTCGGCTGGATGGCCGGCGTGGTCGCCGTCTTCTTCCCTCTGGCCCTTCGCGCCTACCGCAGGAACGCCGCCTGAACCCGGCCACGTACCCGAAGAGGTACACAGCACCAGGATCAACACAGCACCCGTCACACCGACAGCGGCCGACCGGACTCCCCGGTCGGCCGCTGTCGTACGCCCCGGCCCCAGCCCTTGTCACCCGCCACCCGCCACCTGTCACCTGTCACCGGCCCCCGTCACCCCCGAGCCGCCCCAACGCCTCCTCCCGGGACAGCCCGGCCCCCTCCCCGTACGCCTCTCCGTACGCGCCCTCGCCCAGCCGCCCCACGAGCCGGGCCGTCAGTTCCCGCAGCTCCGGCTCACCCTCGTCGAAGGCGCCGCGGATCGCCTCGCTCATACCGAGCGCGGTGGCCGCTCCCGCCGGCTCGCCCTCCAGCAGCAGGAGCCGGGCGAGGAGTTCGGCCGCGCGCGCGATCTCCGTCATCTCGAACCGGGCGAGCAGCCCGCCCACCGCCCTCGGCAGCAGATCGCGCGCACGCGTGGCCGCGCCCTCGGCGAGCGCGTTCGCCATCCGGGATCCGGTGATCAGGTCGAGGGCCGTCTCCTCGGGCAGCGGCAGCCGGTGGACGAGAGCTTCGAGCTGGTCGAGGGTGCTCTCGGCCTCCGGCACGTCGCCCGAGCGGCGGTGCCATTCGGCGACGCTGAACAGGAGCTCTGCCTCCATGCGCCGGTAGCCACGCTCCTTGGCCTGCCGGCGCGCGGCGTGGAGGTCGCGCAGGGCGCCGTCCAGGTCGCCGGCGCGCATCCGTTCCGCGGTGAGGCGGGCACGGCTGTGGAAGAGGTCGTCCTCCGAGCCGAGTTCGCAGGAGATCGCGACCCCGCGCTCGAACGCGTCGACGGCCGCGGCGTGTTCACCCCGAAGGGAGTGGTCCCGGCCCACGGCGAGCAGCGCGAGCCCGAGGCCCCACCGGTCGCCCACCTCCTCGAAGCCGCGCAGCGCCGCCGCCCGCGAGTCCGCCCCCGCCCGCAGGTCACCTCGCTCGGTGTGGACGAAGTCCCGCGCCCAGTGCGCGCTCGCCCGCACCCACGGGTCCGGCCGGTCGAGCGACTGCCGCAGCAGACGTTCCCCCAGGTCGTCGTTGCCCGAGGAGAACGCGAGGAGCGGGATCCACAGCAGCAGCGAGGGGTGGAAGTCGAGCGCTCCGGCCGGTTCGCAGGCATCGATCAGGGACCGTACGGGGACGTCAGGGGCGGGGGAACTGCCCGCCATCAGCTGTACGACGCCGAGTGCGGCCCGCGCCCGGCCGGGCAGCTCGTCGCCGAACCGGAGGACGTCGGCGACCGCCGTCTCGAACTGGCTGCTCATCCCCCGGATTCCCCAGTACCAGAACAGGGCGCCGACGAAGCGGGCCGCCGTGGCCGCGTCCCCCTGGTCGACGGCCGCACGCAGCGCGGCGATCAGGTTGTCGTGCTCGGCGTCGAACACCGCGATGGAGCGCAGCTGTTCACGCGTACGCAGCGCGGGCTCATGCTCCTCGGCGAGCGCGAGGAAGTAGCCCCCGAAGCGCCCCCGCACACCACGGCCGTCCCCACCCTCGACGAGCCGCGTGGCCGCATACGCCCGTACGGTCTCCAGCATCCGATAGCGCGGCTCGTCATCCCCCGACTCATCTGACTCACCCGACGCCTCGACCAGGGACTTCTCGACGAGCGAGCCGACCACGTAGAGGACGTCGTCCACGGGCAGGTCCTCGTCCGCGCAGACGGCCTCCAGCGCGGCGAGGGTCGCGCCGCCGGGGAACACGGACAGCCTGCGCGCCAGTACGCGTTCGGGCTCCTCCAGGAGGTCCCAGCTCCACTCGACCATCGCGAGCAGTGTCCGCTGGCGCGGCAGCGCGGCCCTGCTCCCGGAGGTCAGCAGCCGGAACCGGTCGTCGAGGCGCCGCGCGATCTGGTCGACGCCCATCGAGCGCAGCTTGGCCGCCGCCAGCTCCAGCGCGAGCGGCATCCCGTCGAGGCGGCGGCAGATCTCCACGACGGCGTCCACGGTGGAGCCGTCGAGGGTGAATCCTGGCCGGATCCCGCCGGCCCTGTCGACGAAGAGGCGCACCGCGGCGGCGCCGGCCGCCTCGGCGGGATCCGGCGTCCCGGCGGGCACGTCGAGCGGCCCGAGGTGGCACAGCGCCTCGCCGGTGACGGCGAGGGCTTCCCTGCTGGTGGCGAGGATGCGCAGCTGCGGCAACTCCGCCAGGAGCCCGTACGCGAACTCGGCCGCGGCTTCGACGAGATGCTCGCAGTTGTCGAGGACGAGCAGCGCCTCACCGGCCCCGATCAGCTCGGCCACCCGCCCCGTCGGCGTGCTCTTCTGCGCCTGCCGCACGTCGGACACATGGAGGTCCCAGGAGCCGAGCGCGCCGAGTACGGCGTCGCCGAGCTGGTCGGGCGTGCCGACCCCGGCGAGCGGCACGAACCAGACCCGCCCGCGCCGGTACGCCTCCTGCCGGGTCACCGCCTCCACGGACAGCCTGGTCTTACCGGCGCCACCGGGCCCGACGAGCGTGACGAGACGGGACCCGGCGAGCAGCGCGGCAAGCCCTTCGAGCTCGCGGTCCCGGCCCACGAAGCTGGTGAGCGGCGCGGGAATCCTGCTCGGCGCCGCCTCGGGCCGGGCAGCGGGTTGCTCCAACTCGCCCCGCAGCAGAGCCAGATGGATCGCGCGCAGCTCCGCCGACGGGTCGACCCCGAGTTCCTCGCCGAGCCTGCCGCGCGTCTCCTCGTACACGGCCAGCGCGTCGGACTGGCGCCCCGCCGCGGCCAGCGCCCGCATCCGCAGCCCGGCCAGCCGCTCGCTCAACCGTCGCTCTCCACCCGCCACTTCGAGGTCGGCGAGCACCTCGGCGTGCCGCCCGAGCCGTAGCTCCGCGTCGAACCGGTCCTCGGCGGCCGCGGCCCGCACCTCGTCCATCCGCGAGGCGAACCCCCGCGCGAAAGGCGCCTCCAGTACGTCCGCCAGGGCGGCGCCCCGCCACAGTGCCAGCGCGCTCCCGAGCACCGTCGCCGCTTCGTCCACCCGCCCGGCGGCCAGTTCCCGCCTGCCCCGACCGGCGAGCTCCTCGAACCGGTACGCGTCCACGTCACCGGCCTCGACGGGCAGCCGGTAACCCCCGGGCACGGAGTCCACGGTGCCCGCCCCGCGCAGCGCCCTGCGCAGCCGGGACACCAGCGCCTGAAGGGCGTTGGCGGCGTCCGCCGGGGGCCGCTCGCCCCACAGACCGTCGACCAGCGCGTCCACGGACACCGGCCGCCCGGCCTCGACGGCCAGCCGGGCGAGCAGCATCCGCAGCCTGACTCCCCCTATGCCGACCGGCGTCGCGCCTTCGGCCGCGTAGGCCTGCACCGAACCCAGCAGAGCGACTCGCACAAGTCCCGCCTCCCCCATGTCCCGCCCCGGCCCGCGTGCGGAGAGGCCGGTGGCGTACAGATCTACCACGCGCCCGACCGCCCGCCCCGGGACGGGCGATTCCGTACGACTTCGGTACGCCTCTCGGGTGGGCGGGCCGTCGCGCCCGTTTCCCCCGGCACCCGACGGCCGTTGCTGGAGGCATGATCTCCACACGACGTGTTCTCGCCGCGGTCGCTCTGGCCGCCGGCGCCTCCGCTCTCGCCATGCCCGCGGCCGAGGCCGCTCCCGTTGGCCCCCTCGGCAACATGGAGCCGATCAGCCTCAACGACCTCACCACCAGCGGCATTCCGGCCGAGCACAGGGCCGAGATCCCCACGGTGAACGAGCAGCTCGGCGGCCTGAACCGGCTGAACGAGCTGCACCAGGTCACCGACCTGGTGGCCCCGGTGACGGGGCTTCTGCCGTCGGTGAGCTAGCGAAGCGGGCAAGCAGAGGAAGCCGGTAAGCAGAGAACGGGCACGGAAAAGCGGGGGCAACCGGACACCGGTTGCCCCCGCTTTCGTGGCTACTACTTGTTGCCCACGCCGTTGCCCGACAGGATCGGGAAGTCATCCAGGATGTGCGACAGCGGCTCGTCGCCCTTGGCCTGCGTGGAGTTCTCGACGCACTGCTGGTTCTGCGGGGACGACAGGACCGAGATGTCATGGACGCCGACCGGCACGACGCCGGCCAGCGAGCTGACGTTGGCCTTCGCCGGCAGAGCGATACAGGGCTTGTTCAGCGAGCCCTGGACGAGCCCGAGCTGCGGGCTCATGTCGCCGCGCGTCGCGGAGTTGCCGTACACCTGCGAGGCGCCGTTGCCACTGTTCGACGTGGTGCCCGAGTCGTCCCCGATGGCGAGGGCCTGGGGGGCGGCGACTGCCGACATACCAGCGACGGAGGCAGCGATGGCCGCGGTTGCCCACAGCTTCTTCATGGTGAATCCCTTCAATCGGCGGGCTCCGGTCACGGAGCCGCATGGTCATCAACTGAGCCGGGCTGATGCGGTTTCGCGGTGCAACCCGATTGGCCCAGCGCCCTCACGGTCAGGAACAGGCCAGCGAGGTCCCGCGCACCGCCGTTTCGACCCCGATGCGGGGGGCGGACGGCTGCACGGTGGAGTCGCGAGAGGGTGAGGGTCCGGTCCTGGTGGAGCGCGGCGAACGTCTTCTTCGCCGCCTTCTTGTCCCACCGCAGCGTCGTGCCGACGCCTTCGA
This sequence comes from Streptomyces sp. NPDC107517, assembly GCF_055582645.1. Classification (NCBI taxonomy): domain Bacteria; kingdom Bacillati; phylum Actinomycetota; class Actinomycetes; order Kitasatosporales; family Streptomycetaceae; genus Streptomyces; species Streptomyces sp. NPDC107517. The sequence continues at coordinate 202,495 of NZ_JBVJPM010000003.1, forward strand.
TGACCGGGTTGAACCCGGCGATGGGTACGACGGTGAACTCGGTCTGCGAAGCGGGCAGCCGGCTCAGATCGGTGCCGCGGGAGACGAGCTCCTCCGGCGTGAACCCCTGGTCGGTCTTCGTGGCGCCGAGCACCGTCCGCGCCAGGCCGATCGCCCTGCCCGGATCGGCGAGGATCCCGGCGGTGGCGACTCCGTGCATGACGCTGATCAGGAAACGGTGCTGGCGCTGGATCCGCCCCAGGTCGGCGCTTGCGTCCACATGGCGCGAGCGGACGTACTGCAAGGCCTGACCGCCCCCGAGGCGGTGCCGGCCGGGCCGGAGGTCGAGCTTGGCGGCCGAGTCGGACAGCCGCCCGGAGGTGCAGACGTCCACCCCCTCGACCGCGTTCACGCTGTCGATGAACCGCCTGAAGTCGATGTGCAGACAGTGGTCGACCCTGAGGTGCGTCATGGCCTCCACCGTGCGGACCGAGAAAGGGGGACCGCCCTCCGCGAACGCCGCGTTGATCTTCGCGGGGTGGGCGGAGAACCGCTCCCCGGGTCCCGGTGCGTGGGGATCTGCGCCAACGAGTCCCTGGGAAGGCTGACCACGCTGACCTGGTCCCGGCGCTGCGAGACATGGATCAGCATCAGCGAATCGGTGCAGCCGCAGGCGACGCCACCGGCGTGGAACTTCTTCGTCTCCTCGCTCGAAATGGTGTACCGGCCATCCGTCCCCATGAGCAGAATATTGGGTGCCGGCCCCTCGGCAGGCCGGTTCACGGAGCCGCTGAACGCATCGACCCGCTGAATCCCGTCCGGCAGCGCGGAAACGGAATTACCCGCCGTGGAAACGGCCCTGGAAACCGCCGCAGCGAGAAGTACGCTCAGGTCTGCCGCGCACAGGCAGACATTTCCCCGACGACTGATGCGTGAACGGCGTTTCGTCACCTGATTCGCTCCACAGCCGAGGGACAGATCTGATGGCACCGTATGCCAGCCGAATACCTCGAACGGTGACCGCCCCGCGCGCCGCCGGGAAGTAACTCTTTCGCTCTAAAGGCAACTGTTTCGATTTCCCAGGAAGATGGAACAGGAAGCCAGAGATCGCCCCGAGGAAGGCGAAGTGTCGTGCCGGAGAACAAGAACCACCGACCGTCCAAGGGCTTTATTCCGCAGAGCCGGGAGTCGCCCGAATGCCGGATCGACGAGCCCCTTTACGGGGCGCTGTTCGACAGCTGGAGGCAGCGGGGCAGAACGCTTCCCGGGCAGCCTGACCGGGAGTGGGACGAGATCGCCACCCGGGACATCTGGCCCCGCGACGGCCAGGGCCGTTGGGCCGCCGGACAGGCGGACGACCCAACGGAATGACACCGCGGCTCAGCGGTTGCGGGCGCCGTTCCCGGACAGGATCGGGAAGTCGTCCAGGATGTGCGACAGCGGCTCGTCGCCCTTGGCCTGCGTGGAGTTCTCCGCACACTGCTGGTTCTGCGGGGACGACAGGACAGGGATGTCATGGACGCCGACGGGTACGACGCCGAGGACCCCACCTGCGTTGGCCTTGGCCGGCAGAGCGATACAAGGCTTGTTCAGCGAGCCCTGGATGAGCGCCATCTGCGGGCTCATCTTGCCGTACGTGGCGGAGTTGCCGTAGACCTGCTCGGCAGCGTTGCCGCTGTTCGACGTGGTGCCGCCGTCGTTGCCGATCGCCAGCGCCTGGGGGGCTGCGACCGCCGAGATGCCGGCGACCGAGGCGGCGACTGCGGCAGCCGCCATGACCTTCTTCATCATCATGAATTCCCTTCTCGCTGCCCCCGACCGGGAGCTCCATGCCCAACTCGGATTTGCACGCATGGTTGTCCGGGTTCACTCAGACGGGTCCACCCAGGCGCCACCGAATAAATGACTATCGGCCGATCGCTCTCTGCGCGTGCGGCCCGACCGAGTGAAGCGCCGCAACCATTTCGGCCGCGACCCTGTTGTCCGGGCAGCATTAACTGGCGTCTGCGCGAAAAGGAACTGGAAATGCTTAAGAAGGCAATGGCAGCGGCCGCGGTCACCGTTTCGGTCGTCGGCATCTCGGCTGCGGCCGCCCCTCAGGCGCTGGCCATCGGCGACGGCGGCGGCACGACGTCGAACAGCGGCAATGGTGCCAAGCAGGTCTACGGCAACTCCGCCACGTACGGCAAGATGAGCCCGCAGCTCGGCCTGGTCCAGGGCTCGCTGAACAAGCCTTGTATCGCTCTGCCGGCCAAGGCCAACGCAGGTGGGGTCCTCGGCGTCGTACCGGTCGGCGTCCATGACATCCCTGTCCTGTCGTCCCCGCAGAACCAGCAGTGTGCGGAGAACTCCACGCAGGCCAAGGGCGACGAGCCGCTGTCGCACATCCTGGACGACTTCCCGATCCTGTCCGGGAACGGCGCCCGCAACCGCTGATCCACCCGCCCCGGGAACCCGGGCCGCCCGCCTCCTCAGGCGCGGCGGCCCGGTTTTCGTTGCCTCGGGGCGATTCCGGGCGCTTCTTTAACGCGGACGGCTCAGTTCCCTTCCGCGTCACGGCTCGTTTTCACACCGAGGTGATGACCTCAGTTCGTGAACGACGAGAGAAGGGTAAGAGAGTGAATTTCAAGAAGAGCGCGACGATGCTCGTCGGCGCTGTGCTGGCCCTGGGCATGGCCGCTCCGGCGTTCGCCGACGCCGGTGCCGAGAGTGCCGCGATCGGTTCGCCGGGTGTCCTGTCCGGCAACGTGGTTCAGGTCCCGATCCACATCCCGATCAACCTGTGCGGCAACAGCGTCAACCTGATCGCCGCGCTCAACCCGACGCTCGGCAACGCCTGCGTCAACGACGACTGATTCAACGCCCCGGCCGTCGGGCCGCGGCTCCAGCCGGCCTTGGACGCGTATCGCACTCCTAGGCCGGCTTTCATCTGCGAGCAGGAAGACAACTTGATGCGACAGGCCCTGAACTTGGGAATGGTCGCGGCTGCGGCCGCGACGAGCATTCTGTCCCTGCCGGGCTCCAGTGCGTTCGCCGCGTCGGGCGCAGACGGGCAGGCAGCGGGCTCCCCCGGCATTCTGTCGGGCAACACGATCCAGGCCCCCCTGGACGTCCCGGTGAACGCGTGCGGCAACACGGTCGACGTCGCCGCCGCGCTCAATCCGACCTTCGGCAACTCCTGTGCGAACCACGAGCGTTCGCAGCACGCTTCCCCTCGCGGAAGCGGCTCCGACCGGGCCGCCGGCGGTGCGGCCCACGGTACGGAGGACGACGGGTACGGCGACGGCGAGGACGAGATGTCCCGGGGCGGTGCCCACGCCGAAAGCGACACACAGGGGTCGCCCGGCATCCTGTCGGGCAACTCCGTACAGGCCCCCCTGGACACTCCCGTGAACGTGTGCGGGAACTCCGGGAACGCGGCCGGTGCGGCCAACCCCGCGATGGGCAACCGCTGCTCCTCCGGAGTGGCCACCCCGGAGGAGATCTCCGAGGTGCCTCCGCCGCCCGCGCGTTCCGTCGAGCCTCCGGCCCGGGTACAGCCGCCGGCGACGCAGCGTCTAACTCCCCCGGACGTGAAGGCGCCCGTGCCGCTCGCCCATGTCACGGGCGAGCGCACTGAGTTGGCGGAGACCGGGACGGATCAGGATCTGCTGGCCGCCGCGGCGGCGAGTGCGGGACTGCTGATCGGCGGCGGGATCCTCTACCGGCGGGGACGTACCGTCGCCCGGTGACGTGATCGCCGCACGCCAAGCCGGGAAGAGCCGACGTTCACGCTCTTCCCGGCCGGCGGACAGGGCCGTTCAATCGCTGGCTGCCAACCCACGGCGTAATCGCCGACGGCTGATGGGGAAGGCAGCCGGGCCCGTCTTACAACCGGGCCAGTCCACTTACAACCGGGCCAGTCCACCACCGGCCGGCCCCCGCCGAGGAACCGATTCACCCGTTCGCCCGCACCGTCACTCCAAAGGACGCCACAGGCGCGAACGCACCCGCGGCGGTCCCGGTCACCTGTCCGACCGTTCAGCGGTCGGCCGTCGCCGGCGGGCGTGCGCCGACCTGCCGCCCGGCTGTGTGAGGCCGCCCGAGGGGCGCCCGCCGCGCAGTCGCCGCCGTCATCAGGCCCGCGAGGAACACCCCTGGCCTGCGGGACTCGGACCCGGAGCCGACGCGGGGCATCGCCTGGGCGTCCGTGCCGAGTCCGGCCCGCAGTGCGGGCGCGAGCATCCCCGTGCGGCCGTGGGCCGTCCGGGAACCCGGTCGCCGCGAAGACGTGATCCGTCTCGAACGGCGGCACGCCCGCGCCGGACCAGGAGGTGGTGGGTGAGGAGTTCCTCCGGCAGCCGGCTCACCGCAATGGCTCCCCGTCGTCCATGGGAATGAGGACGGCCGCTCCGGCGACGCTCGCCGAGACCCGGCGCGGTGTGGCGCCGCTCTCCTCCAGGGAAGCATCCGGGCCCGGCGGCGGGTACTCCCCGCGGGCGACGCCGATGTCGAACACGTGGGGGGATTCCGTCCTGGTGATAACCCGAACGGGCGACGAGAGAGGCGTGCGGGCGGGTCCCCGGTTGGCGGAACACCCATTCGTGTGACTGAGTGTCAGCAATGAAGGAAGTGCGGCACGAGGAGTAGCCATGTCCCCACAACGCCGAAGGACCATGAGCCGGCGCATCCCCTTGATGACGGCCGGGATCTTCGCGTCAGCGGTGATCGGGGCCGGCTCCGTCTCCGCCGCCCCCGTCGAGACCCCCGCACCGGCACCGGCCGGCGAGCCCGCCCTGACGACGGCACCCGCGCCTTCGCCCACCCCCACAGGCGGCGTGACGGGTGCCCGGGCGGACACCTCGACGTTCCCCGCGTTCGGCGCCTACCTCGACTACGGGCCCAGGGGCGTGCAGCGCATGGGGCGGCTCAGCAAGTGGCTCGGCGGCTCCGAACTGCGCGTCGGGCACACCTACCTGCCGGGCGACCGGTGGAGCAACATCGAGGGTGCCCCCGGGTTCCTGGAGGACTGGGCGCAGTGGCGGCGCGAGCGGGCCGACCGGATCTTCGTGCTCAACGTGCCGATGATGGAACGCAACGAGGAGCACGTCTCCGACGCGGAGGTCCGCTCGCTCCTCGCGCAGGGCGCGGCCGGCGACTTCGACGAGCACTTCCGGCGCCTCGCCCAGCGCCTCGTCGACCTCAAGGTCCCGGACACGGTGCTCGTGCCCGGCTGGGAGATGAACGGGGATTCGTACACGCACCGGTGCGGGCCCGACCCGGAGGCCTGGAAGACGTACTGGAAGCGGATCGTCACGGCGATGCGGTCGGTGCCGGGGCAGAAGTTCCGCTTCGACTTCACGCCGAGCCGCGGCCTCGACGCCGTGCCCTGGACCAAGTGCTACCCGGGCGACGACGTCGTCGATGTGATCGGCATGGACTCGTACGACCAGCCCGAGGGCAAGTCGTTCTCCGAGCAGGTCTCGGAGCCGTACGGGCTTCAGGAGCACGTCGACTTCGCCAAGGCGCACCACAAGGTCATCTCGTACCCGGAGTGGGGCCTGTTCCGTAACGGGGACAACCCGGAGTACATGCGGCGCATGATCGAGTGGATCGACCGGTACAAGCCTCTCTACAACACGATCACGGACTACTGCCCGCACGGTGTCTGGCAGTGCGACGACAACCCCCAGTCGTCGCTGGTCTACCGCTCGATGCTCTCCGGCCGCCTGGATCCGTCGGTGCCGTCGGTGCCCAAGCCGACCCAGCCCACGCAGCCGACAACGCCCGAGACACCCCAGACACCGCAGACGCCCCAGAAGCCGCCGGTCACGCCTCCGGTGACCCCGCCCGACTGCGCACCGCTCGGCCTCGGCGACTGGGTGGACTACTGGCTCGACGGGAGGCTGTGCCTGCGGTTCGACTGGTGGTCGCGGCGCTCCTGACGCGCCGGAGTCCCGGCCGGTGGCGACGGTCGTCACGACGTGTCGCCGCCCCGGGCCCGCCACGCGTGCAGCGCCTTCTTGCCCAGGCGGCGCGCCGTCACGTCGCCGACGGCGAGGGCAAGACCCGCCGACGTGCCGGGGCGGGCCAGCACGAAACGCTGGTTGACGACGCTGTGCGGGCGCCAGTGACGCTTGTAGGGCTCGTCGCCGCGCAGCAGGCTCAGCGATCCGGACGCGCGGTCCCGGGCGTGCTCGCTGCACGAGCGCAGCAGCATCGTGGCGACGTCCGCCTTGCGTTCGCGCAGGTCCGGATGGGCGCCGTACAGATATCCCCCGGTCAGGCGCGGGGACAGCAGCGTCAGGTCGGCGGCGAGGACCGTTCCGTCGATACGGAACTCGGTCACGACCGCGTCGCCCGACCTGGCCATCAGGGAGACCGAGCGGGTGAGGTGCTCGGAGAAGCGCGGCCTGAGGTGTTCCGTCGTCACCTTGCGCCTCTCCCACTGGAGTTGGTGGAGCTCGACCAGGCGACGCACCGAGCCGTCGACCTCGTCCGGCGGCACGACGCGGCGCTCGATCCCGAGGGCGTCCAGCTTGCGCACCTTGGCGCGGGCGCGCTGCGCGCGGGCCCGCGGCAGCCGGCCCACGATGTCGTCCATCGGTACGGGCGGCAGCTCCAGACAGAGGGAGTCGTCGAGGCGGCGCCTCGGCCCCGGCCACCACTCGTAGAGACGCTCGACGGCGCTCCCCGGGCGGGCCTCGCGAAAGTCGATCACGTGGGTTCGGGCGAGCCGCCACAGCGCGTCGCCCAGCGCGCGCACCCGGCCGCCCTCATCATCACCGTCATCGTCGACGAGGACGTCGCAGAAGTCGGAGATGCTCCCGCCCAGCGGCACCAGGACCGGCAGGGGCCGCCACCGCCGCGTCAGCGGCGCCGCGGCGACGAGCCGGCCTCCGTCCCGGACCAGGACCACGCACAGGCCGCGCCCGGACCCGTACGAGAGCCACCACGAGTGCAGCCAGGCGTGGCTCTGGAACGGGGTGGCGGTGCGCGAACTGCGGTACAGCGCCTCCCACTCGGGGCCCAGCGCGCCGAACCGGACGCCGTCGGTGCACACCTCGGCCGACAGGCCCCCGCCCCCGGGCCGCATCAGACGCTCCTGTGCAGGTCCGCGGCAGCCGCGGGCCCGGGGACGGTCGCCTCCGCCTCCGCCGGCTCGCGCCGGGGACGGACCAGCATCACGAGCCCGCCGAGGAGGCCGCCGGCGCAGGCGCCCACGAGCGCGGTCACCGTGGGGGACGCCGACGACGGCGCGGTGGGCTTCACCGCGCGCGAGAACTGGAGGAGCTTCACCTTGGTGCCGGTCTGCGTGCGGTTGGCGTCGGCGGTCAGCGCCCGCGCCACCGCGTTGGCCATGGCGGCGGCCTTGCCCGGCTGCGCGGACGTCGCCGACACCGCGACCATCGGCGCGTCGGGCGAGGTCTCGGCCCGCACGCTGTCCTGGAGCACCTTCACGGGTACGCCCGCCCGCGCCTGGGCGTCGCCGAGGACCGCGATCTGGGTGGCGACACGGCCGTAGGCCTGGGCGAACCCGAGCGCGGTCGACGGGTCGGAGTTCTCGTCCGGCACCGCGATCACATAGCTCGTGGCGGAGTACTGCGGCGTCTTCAGCACGCCGTACAGGCCGCCCGCGAGGCCGCCGAGGAGGACCCCGGCCACGATCAGCGACCACAGGGGAAGGCGCTTCACGCGGGCGGCCGTCCGGGCGAGGGGACCGGCCGGGCCGACCCGCCGGTGCGGAGCATCGGTCATCACTTACTCACTCTCGAACTCTCGAATCCGAACCGCCCAGGGCCGCCTCGTACAGCCGCAGGTGCTGTTCGGCGCTTCGGGCGATGCTGTAGTGGCGGGCTGCCGGGGACGGGGTGCGGCCGGAGGGCCGGGCCGCCACGATCCGCAGCGTCTGCCGTGCGAACGACTCCGGGTCGCCGGGGACGCGGACGGCCGTGGACTCCAGGTGCGGCGGCAGGTCCTCGACCGCGGGGCAGCTGACGTAGAGGACGGGCAGCCCGGAGGCGAGCGCCTCCACGACGGCGAGGCCGAACGCCTCCTCGTCCGACGGGGAGCCGAGCAGGTCCATCGCGCTCATGAGGGCCGGCAGATCGGGGTCGCCGACGCGGCCCGACGGCGAGGCGTAGGGGCGCTCCCCGGCGAACACGACGCGGCGCACGACGCCCACTTCCTGGGCGAGCCTGCGCAGCCGCTCCTCCTCGGGCCCACTCCCGACGAGCAGAAGCCTGACGTAGTCCGGCAGTTGAGCCAGCGCCCGTACGAGGACGTCGAAGCGCTTGCCGGGGACGAGGCGGCCGACTCCGCCGATGACGAAGTCGTCCCGGTGCAGGCCGAGCAAGTGGCGGGTGGCGTCCCGTAGCGCCGGGTCGTGTGCGAAACGGCCGACGTCGATGCCGTTGGGCACGACGTGGATGCGGTGCCGGGGCACCCCCCATCGCGCGAGGCGCTCGGCCACCGACGGGGAGACGGCCACGGTGGCCCGCCCCACCCGCTCGCCCGCCAGATAGAGCGCGCGGACGCCGGCCGACAGCGGGCGCCCTTCCATCCGGCTCTCCCCCAGCGAGTGCTCGGTGGCGACCACGGCGCGGACCCCGGCGAGGCGCGCGGCGAAGCGGCCGTAGACGCAGGCGCGGTACAGGTGGGTGTGCACGAGGTCGTAGTGGCCCTCGCGCACGAACCTGGTGAGCCGGGGCAGGGCACCCAGGTCGCGATTGCCGGTCATGCCGAGGTGCACGACGCGGACGCCGTCGGCGGTCAGGCCGCGGGCGACGGTGCCCGGGTCGGTCAGGGTCACCACGTCGCTGTGGACGGGCAGATGGCGCAGCAGGAGCCGCAGCTGCTGTTCGGCTCCCCCGGTCCCGAGGCCGGTGATGATGTGGAGGGTTCTCATGTACGGGCCTCCGGCGGGGTGGACGGGCGGCGGCGCAGGCGATGCAGGCGCAGCTTCAGTTCGAGGCGCCAGGCCGCGTCCTGCTGGCCGACGTGGACGCGCGGCAGGGCGAAGTCGCCGGTGAGGTCGCCCGGCGAGATGGCGCAGGCGTAGCGGTATCCGGCGCGGCGGACGGCGTCCGCGGCGCGGCGGTCGACGGTGCCGTACGGGTAGCAGAAACCGGGGACCTCGCCTCCGGTGAGCTCCTCCAGGCGTCTTCGGCTGTCCTCGGTCTCCGCGCGCAGGACGTGGTCGCCGACGCGGGTGAGGTCGACGTGGGTCAGGCCGTGCGAGCCGATCTCGATGCCCGCGGACGCGGCGGTCCGGATGCCGCGTGCGGACAGGAGCGGCTTGCGCGGGCCCAGCGGGTCCCACTCGTTGACGCCGTCGAGGCGGCCGGGCAGGACGAACAGGGTCGCGCCGCAGCCGTAGTGGCGAAGCAGCGGCAGGGCGTTGTCGACGAAGTCGCAGTAGCCGTCGTCGAAGGTGAGCCCCACCAGACCACGGTCCGCGCCGCGCGCGCGGGCCTCCAGGAGCGCCGCCACGCCCACCCCGCGCAGCCCGCGCCTGCGCAGCCATCGGAGCTGTTCGTGGAGGCGCTCGGGGGAGACGGTGACGCGGTACGGGTCGTCGCGGCAGTCGTCCACCGAGTGGTACATCGCGACCCACACCGGCGGCTCGGGGAGCAGCCGGCGGGTACGGTCCGGCCGCGGCCGGGCGCGCGGAACGGCGCTTGTCCCGGTGCGACCTGTGTCATCGGTGCGTCCTGCGTCAACGGGCATGCCGGAGCTTTCTGGTCGCGGAGCGGAAAACGGGAACGAGGGGCGCGAGGGACTCGGCCCTCAGCGCCCACAGGAGGACGACGAACACGGCCGCCACGGCGAGACACCCCGCCCCGCCCGCCGCAAGCGGAGACGTGAAGGAGGACGCCGCCATCAGCCCCGCCACCGTCGCGCCCGCGGCGGCGAGCAGCGGCTTGCCCATCTCGGCCAGGACCTTGGGGACGTCGACGGGGACGCCGCGCCGGCCCATCGCGGCAAGGAGGAGTACGGCGGTGAGGGTGATCCCGAAGGCGTTGGCGCCCGCGATACCCCGTACGCCCCACAGGTCGGCCGCCCGGGCGCCCACACCGGCGGTGGCGGCCATGCCCACGGCCATCGCGCCCACCGGGTACCAGGTGGGGCGGCCCGCCGAGAAGTAGGAGCGGACCAGGGCGCCCACCATGGAGTGGCCGAGAAGACCGAGCGCGTAGACGCGCATGACGGACGCCGTGGCGGCGGTGTCGGCGGCGGTGAACGCGCCGCGCTGGAACAGGACCTGGATGATCTGCGGGGCGCAGGCGAAGACCGCGGCGGCGCCGACGAGGACCACGCAGGCGGCGAGGCCGAGGTCGCGCTCGATGCGGGCGCGGGCCGCCGCGATGTCGCCGCGCGCCACGGCCTGCGCCACCACCGGGAACGTGACGGTGCACAACATCAGGGAGAACGCCATCGGCAGCTGGGCCACCTTCTGGGCGTAGTTCAGGTGCGAGATGGAGCCCGCGGCGAGCGACGACGCGAGAAAGCGCTCGATGAACACCTGCGACTGCTTGCACAGGGCGAAGGCCAGGACGGCGGCGATGAGCCCGAGGCGCATGCCCCGGCCCTTGGCCACGATCTCGCCTCCGGGGTCGTCCCCGACCTCGTTCCCGGTCCCGTCCCCGACCTCGTCCGTGAGCTTCTCGGTGGCTTTCGCGGTGCTCAGCCGCCTCTGAAAAGCGGGCAGTTGGACAGCCACCATCAGGCAGCCGCCGACGGCCACCCCCATCGCGGCGGACCGCACGCCGAAGCGCGTCCCGCACACGAGCATCGTCGCGATGATGCCGGCGTTGTACGCGACGTAGATCGCGGCCGGTGGCAGATAGCAGCCGTGGGCCCGCAGCGCCGCGCTGCAGTATCCGGTCAGGCCGAACGTGAGGGCGCACGTGGCGGTGAACCGGGTGCAGTCGACGGCCAGTCGGGGGTTGGGCAGGCCGGGCGCCAGAGCGTGTACGAGGAACGGCGCACCCGCGATCAGCAGCGCGGTCGCGGCCAGGAACGCGAGGCCGAAGCGGGGCAGTGACGACGAGACGAGGGACCGTACGGGATCGGTGCCTTTGGCCTGCGCGCGGCGGGCGACGGCCGCGCTGAACGCGGGCACGAGCACGAACGCCAGGCCGTCCTCGATGAGGAGCGTGGCGGCGAACTCCGGGACCGTCCACGCGACCAGGAACGCGTCGGTCTCGCTGCCCGCGCCGAAGAGGTGGGCGAGGGACTGGTCGCGGCCGAGACCGAGGATCGACCCGACGGCCGAGAGGACGGCCGTGAGCAGGGCCGCCCGTGCGAGGCGGCGGTTCGACGATCCGGGGGGCCCGGGGGCGGCCGGCTCGGCCGTGAGCTGGGCGGGCAGGCCCGCTGCCGTACGGGTGTCGCCGTCCGCGGCGGGGAGGGTCACCAAGTCGCCGTCTCCTTCGGGAGCGCCCGCGGCGCAAGGCCCCACCAGGCGACGAGGCCGATGACGAGGGCGGTCAGTACGGTCGACGGACCGCCGATGTCGGCGTACACGAAGTCCACGAGCTGCCAGCCGAGCAGGCCGCACGCGACGAGGCCGCAGTCCGCGCCGGGCCGGGTGCGCGCGGCGCGGCCGAGGCGGCGCAGGGCGAGCAGCAGCAGGGCGGTCCAGCCGCCCCCGAGGGCGACCAGGCCGATCAGGCCCTGCTCACTGAGGACGAGCAGATACATGTTGTGCGGGGACAGCAGCGGCTGGCGCTTGAACGCGGCGCCCGCGCCCGCCGTGTCGCTGCCCGAGGAGAGCCCGAGCGAGGCGTGGCTGTCGCGGTGGGCGGGGAACCCCTTGAGACCGACGCCCGTCGCCGGGTGCTCGCTCCACATGTCGACCGCCGCGGCCCACATCGTGTACCGGTCGGTGACGGACTGGTCGGGGGCGTCGGCGACCTGCGTGATGCTGCTCATGCGCTCCTGGAGCAGCTGCGTCCCGACGCCGAAGCCGCCCACCAGGACGACGGCGGCCGCAGCGGTCACGGCGAACAGGCGGACGGCGCGCCGCACCCCGGCGAACAGCACCTGCGCGCCGCAGGCCACGACGGTCGCGATCCACGCACCCCGGCTGAAGGAGAGCGCGAGCGGCAGGAGCAGCGCGAGCGCGCACAGCAGGGCGGGGGTGCACCGGGCGGCGGTACGCGCGCCGAGGGCCAGACCGACGGCGGCCACGAGCCCGTACGACACCACCGTCGCCATTCCCATGACGTCCGTGGGGCCGAAGGTGCCGACGGCGCGGATGTCCTCGCCCATGTACGAGGCGCCGGTCCCGGTCAGGTACTGGTGGATGCCGATGCCGCCCTGCCACAGGGCGAGGCCCACGAACGACCAGGCGAGCAGCCGGAAGTCGCGGCGGTCGCGCACCAGGACGAGGACGGACACGGGGACGAGGACGAAGATCTGGCAGTAGCGGACCATGCCGACGAGCGCGGCCGACGGCGAGCCGGCGCCCGCCGCGGCGACGGCGATCCCGACGACGGGCATCCCGAGGATGATCGCGGCGGCAGGGGTCAGGGGCCGCTCGGCGCGGCGCAGGGTGACGGCCACGCAGACGGCCACGACCAGACCGGAGACCGCGTCGGCGAGACTGCCGCCCCCGGACCCCGCCGAGCCGGGAGTCAGCGGGAGGCCGAGCACGGCGACCATCAGGAGGACGGGGAGCACGGGCGCGTACCGGCCGAGGACGGCGACGAGCGCGGCGGCCGGGGCGGGGCGCACACCGGTGGGACCTGGAGCCGTACGCAGCCCGGCGTCCGCGGGAGAGGCAGTCACGCGGTCAACTCCCCGTGGAGCGTACGAGGGCGGCCACGGTGCGCACCAGGATGCTGATGTCCTGCCACAGCGACCAGCTGTCGATGTACGCGTTGTCGAAGCGGGCGCGGTCCTCGATGGAGGTGTCGCCGCGCAGACCGTGGATCTGGGCGAGACCGGTGATCCCGGTCGGCATGCGGTGCCGCTCGGCGTATCCGGAGTGGGCCTGGCTGAACTGCATGACGAAATAAGGGCGTTCGGGGCGCGGGCCGACGAGGCTCATGTCGCCGCGGAACACGTTCCACAGCTGGAGCAGCTCGTCCAGGGAGGTGCGGCGCAGGAACCGGCAGAACCACGCCATCTGCTTCTCGTCGGCGACGCTCCACCGGGTGGCGGACTCCATCGCGTCGCTCGGGCGGTGCGTGCGGAACTTCAGCAGCGTGAAGGGCTTCCCGTGCTTCCCGACGCGTTCCTGCCGGAAGACGACGCCGGGCCCTTCGGCGAGGCGCAGCCACACGGCGCACACGAGCAGGACCGGGCTGGTCAGAACGAGAAGGGTGCCGGAGACGACGAGGTCGAGCGCGCGCTTGCCGGCGCTGCCACGGCGGCGGGCGGGCGGGCGCGGCCGGTAGCGGAACCCGGCGAGGTGCCGGGCCGCGTCGCCGGCGCGCGCCGGGTGAGGGTCGGCCGACGGGTCGAACTCCCAGACACCGCAGCCGTATTCGCCGAGCACCGCCAGCCAGGCCGCCCGGTCGGGCGCCGCGCCGTCGAGGACGAGCGCCCGCCGCACCCCGTTCTGGACGATCACGCGGCGCAGTTCGTCGGCCGTGCCGAGGACGGGCAGGTCGGGCCCGTCGTGGTCGGGCGGGCGTTCGGGCTCCTTGTCCGCCAGGATGCCGACGGGGCGTACGCCCGAGCGCGGGTGGCGCAGCAGGGCGGTGGCGACCGGCCGGGCGATGGTCTCCGGGCCGATGAGGAGGGTCGGGCAAGGGCGGCGCGCGGCGGCCTCGCGGCGCCGCCAGTAGACGAGGCCGCGGCCCGCGCCCGCGAGGAGGCAGTGCAGGGCGGCGCCCGCCGCGAGCGTGGCGGCGGGCAGCGGGTCGAACTGCGGGAACCCCGCGAGCCCGGCCGCCATGGCGCACCAGATCACCAGGATGCGGCCGCCGATCGCGGGCCAGTCGTCGAGCAGGAGGCGGGGCGCGTCGCCGCGGTAGAGGCCCGCGCGCGCGTTCGCCGCCGCAACCCCGGCGGCCAGCGCGATCACGAGCAGCGGGTGGCGCTGGACCGGCGCGATCACGAGGGTGCTGAGCACGGCGGCCGTACCGTCCGCCGCGAGCAGCGGCGTACGGGAGGGGTGCCGCTCGGCGGCGCGCCTTCCCGCAGGTGACCGGCGGCCGCCCGCCCCGGCGCGTGGCGGGATGACCGAGGCGGTCAGGGTGCTCGGCGCAGTGGCGTGTGGCTGCCCCGCGGGGGAGGCGACGGTACGTTCCGCGGTCACGTGTTGATGGGCTCCCTGCACTCTGTGGGCTCCGCGCCCAGTAGTTCGCGGTACATGTCTGCGACCGCGTCGGCGGTGCGCCGCACGTCGTGGTGCCTGCGCGCGTGCTGCAGGGCGAGGCCGCCGAGCGCGCCGAGCCGGTGGGGGTCGCGCAGCAGACCGGTCAGGGCGCGGGCGAGCGCGGCGGGGTCGTCCGGCGGGACGAGGCAGTCGGACGCGAGGCCGGCGGGCAGGCTCTCGCGGGCACCGTCCACGTCGGTGACGACGACGGGCCGCCCGCAGGCCATGGCCTCCAGGGGCGCGAGCGCCATGCCCTCCCAGCGGGACGGCAGCACCACGAGGTCGGCCTGCCGGTACCAGGGCACCGGGTCGTCGGCGCCCACGAACCGCACGGCGGCGGTGGCCTGCCGGCGCAGCGCCGCCACGTCGGGCCCGTCCCCGACCAGCACGAGCCGAGCGCGCGGGAACCTCTCCTGCACGAGGGGCCAGGCGCGCACCAGGACGTCCTGGCCCTTCTGCCGGCAGATGCGGCCGACGCAGACCACCAGCGGATCGGCGGTGGCCTCGCGCGGTTCGGGCGCGGGCACGAAGCGGGTGAGGTCCACGCCGTTGGGGATGACGTCCCAGCGCGCGGTGATCCCGGCACGCTCGCCCGTCGCGCGTTCCGCCTCGCTGACGCACACGACCCGGGAGGCCCAGCGCGCGCCCCGGCGCTCCCAGGCGAGGGCGATCCGGGCGGTGGCGCCGTCGACCGCCTCGAACGACCAGGCGTGCGGCTGGAACACGGTGGGCACCCGGCCGCGGACGGCGAGGCGCGCGACGAGTCCGGCCTTGGCGCTGTGCGCGTGGACGAGGGTCGGTCGCGCCTGCGCCACGAGCCGGGCCAGGCCGCGTACTTCGCGCGCGATGCCGGGCCCGGGTGAGCGGGTCGCCTCCCAGGGCAGGACGTCACAGCCGATACGGCGCAGCGACCCGGCCAGGGGCCCGTCGGGCGGGCAGGCCACACTGATCCGCATGCCTGCGGAGAGCTGAGCCTCGGTCAGATCACGGACGACGCGGGCCACTCCGCCGTCGACGGGCTGGGTGACGTGGAGGACACGCGGTCGAGGGGGTGCGGCTGTCAGTTGCATGCGCGTTTCCCTTGGTCATGGAGGAGGGAAACGCGCTAGGACCTGGCGTCGACCGCTGCGGAGTACACGCCGGTCCAGGCCGTGTCCCGCCGCGATGTCGTACGGAGGTCGCGACCCGGCCCCCGCTGCCCGATGCCCCGGCCGAGCGCGAAGACGTCCGAGTCGTGGCCGAGTGTGCCGGCGTACGAGGGGACCCTTCGTGACTGCGCGCGTCCCGGTTCACTGCTGCTCGGATCGAGCACGTCGTCGGCCGGGTCGGCCGCGTTCCCGAGCGCGACGGGCCGGGCCCGGTGGACCGTGCGGTCGCGGTCCCGCGCGTCGGCGGGAGAAATGACGCCCACCGCCGTGCGGCGCAGGAACGAGCCGGTGTGATGACGCATGGCCGATTCCCTTTCAGGGACAAGAGCTTCTGAATCACGGAAATGAGAATGCGAAAGTCACATTTGGTGGGAAAGAGTTCTGCGCCCCGCCTCGCCGGGCCGGGAGGTGAGCCACTGTAGCGACAGATGCTCATTTATCCGAGAAACACGACATGTGTGTCGGAATGGTGAAGAAGTGAAGTATCCGCCACACCGTCACTCGATCGGGGGCGCAACCCCGCCCGGGTGGCGCACGTTGATCCACGAGCCGGGCGCTTGCCCCGGTGACGTATCAACCGACCGAGGAGCACTACCCCATGTCGCGTACCGCGAAGGCCCTTGTCTTTTCCACCGTTGCCGCCGCCGCCCTGGCCGGCACCGCCGGCGTCGCCGCCGCCGACAGCGGCGCGCAGGCTGCCGCCGCCCACTCCCCTGGCGTGATCTCGGGCAACGTCGTCCAGGCCCCCATCCACATCCCCGTGAACGTCTGCGGCAACACGGTCAACGTGATCGGCCTGCTGAACCCGACATTCGGCAACCACTGCACCAACCGCTGATCCGGTTCCCCCGGACACTTCCACGGCCGCCCCTTTCGGGGCGGCCGTTCTCGCATGCGTTCCGCCGTATGGGGGGAGGGCGCCGCAGCCCCC
The DNA here is from genome assembly GCF_055582645.1 of Streptomyces sp. NPDC107517. Classification (NCBI taxonomy): domain Bacteria; kingdom Bacillati; phylum Actinomycetota; class Actinomycetes; order Kitasatosporales; family Streptomycetaceae; genus Streptomyces; species Streptomyces sp. NPDC107517. Next base: position 218,864 of record NZ_JBVJPM010000003.1, read on the forward strand.
GAACGGCCGCCCCACCTGGCACGACACGCCGAGAGGCGAGGGTGGCAGGTCACGGGGTGCCGTCGCCCGGTTGCGCAGAGCGACCACCCATCTCACGGTGGTCACAAGATCGAACACACACCACCGAAAGGGAACACGCATGCCCCATCAGCCCGTACGGCGCATAGCTACCACCGCTCTTTGCGCGACGATCCTCCTCGGCACCGCAGCCCCCGCGATAGCCGCCGAAAGCGACCCGGGAAGCTCCAGCAGCGTCGAAGCACAGCGCGCACCGGTTCCCGGAGCGGATGCGCTGCTGGGCCAGGTCGGCGTGCTCGGCAGCATGAGTTCCGTCATCACGCCTGTCACGGACCTGCTCACCGCGGTCCTCAAGGCCGACGACGGAAAGCTGTCCGCCGAGGCGGCACAGAAGCACGCGGACGCGATCAAGGCGGTCATCGACACCGCCAAGGCCACCGTCCCCGCAACCACCACCACACCGAAGGCGGCCACCCCCGACGACGCCAAGGCGCGCCGGATGGACGTCAAGAGCGACGCCCTGACCGCGCTCCAGACCGCCGTCGACGCGCTGATCAAGGCGTCCACCGCGGGTGACGTCGCGGGCGTGGCCACGGCGGCCACGAACGTCGTCACCGGCCTGGTGAACCTGCTCGCCGCCACGCTGCTCGGCGGCGGCCTGCCCGCGCCGAACCTGCCGGGCCTGCCCAAGCTCCCCGCGCTCCCGGGACTCCCGCTCCCGTCCACGGCGTCCCTCTCGTCCCCCTCCACGCTCCCGCAGACGCCGGCTCTCCCCAAGGCTCCCGCCCTGTTCAACTGACGGGGGCGCGCCCGCGGCACAGCGGACGCCCCCGACAACCCGTCGCGCCGGTCCCGCACCGGCGCGACGGGCTTTTCACGTTCCGGCCGTGCCTGATCGGGCGTCCCGCGCCGACCCTTCATCTCCTCCTAAATCTCATATGAGAACTCCACGGCCCTTCGTTCGAGTGGGTTCGGCGAATCCCCTGACCTCAGAGTTTCCGTATCCGGGGACGCTCGTTGGACATTCCGTCGCTGGTGACAAATCGTCACCCCAAGGAAGGAACATGATGAAGCCCCTGAAGGCCGCCGCCGTCGTCGCCGGATCCATGGTCATCGCCGGTGCAGCCGCACCCGCCTTCGCCTCCGACCTCACGCCGACGAGCCTCAACGGCGCGATCGAGACCCTGAGCCACCAGTCGGTGCTCGACGCCCAGCCTCTGCACACCAACATGCTCGACACGGAGCAGGGCGGTTCGGTCCTCAACACGGTGCAGGACACGGCGGACAACGTGAACGACGCCGGTGCGGGCGCCCCGGCCGGGCTCCTCGGCGGCCTTCCCCTCGGCAAGTAGCGATCTGCGCGGGTGTGTTCCCACCACCCGACGTACAGCCAGGTCCACAAGCTCTGAAAACCCCAATCGAGAAGGTTTTGAAGATGAACACTGCCAAGAAGGCTGCTCTGGTCATGGCCGTCGCCGGTCTCGCTGCGGGCGCCGCTTCGGGCAGCGCCTTCGCCCACGGCGGAGCCGACGCGGAGGGTTCCGCGGCGGGCTCCCCGGGCGTCGGTTCGGGCAACGTCGTCCAGGTGCCGATCGACGTTCCGGTCAACGTCGTCGGGAACACCGTCAATGGCATCGCCGGTCTCAACCCGGCCTTCGGCAACAGCGGCCACAACGGCTGAAGCAGCCCTTCGCGCACCTCTCGCGCGCAGCGGCACCCGGGCCGACAAGAGGCTGGTCCCCCGCGCCGAGCGGGCCCGGACCGGCCTCTCGGCCTGTCCCGGAGGACCCCAATTCTCGTTCGAGTGGGGGCCGTTCCCCCAAGCGGGTGAAAGGTCGCCGGGGCGCCCGGCGACCGTGGCTACGCTGCCGTGGTGACTTCAACGCCGACTGAGAACCGCGCCTTCCGCGCCATCGATCTGGGCACCCTCGCCGTCATCGCGTGGAGCGGCGAACACCCGGACGAGGCAGGGGACATGCCCTTCCTGCTGGCCTACTCCCTGGGGGACGGCGCGGGCGGGCAGGAGGCATCGACCGAAGCGGTACGAGCTCTGCTGGAGAACAACGGCCTGCCGGTCGGCAAGGTCGTGGACGCCACGGAAAATCCCAGGTTCCCCGTCTCGCTGCTCGTCGAGGCCGGCCAGGCCGTCGTCAACATGCCGTACCTCAACGCCCAGTGCGTCGCGCCCCCCGAGTGGCTGGCCGCCGCGGCCGAACGCGGTTACGCGTACTTCGTGTTCACCACGCGCCCCTGGACCTCGGCGGTGCCCGGCAGCCCGGTCGCCGAGGAGGACTTCACCTCGTTCGCGGGCGACGAGGCGACGCTGACCGGCGCGGCCCACTGCCTGCTCCCCGTACGCAAGCTGCGCGTCTGACGAGAGGGAAGTGGCCCATGGGAACCACGAACACCGAGGGACGCCCGGCCCGGATGCCGCGGCAGTCCGGTCCGGCTCGGCACGGTGAGGCGATCGTCGAGGCTTCGCGTTCCGCTCCGGAGTCCCGTCCCCTGGGTTTCGCGCTGCTTCTGGTGATCACCGGTGCGGCGGGGCTGCTCGCGGCGTGGGTCATCACGATCGACAAGTTCAAGCTGCTCGAGGACCCGAACTTCACGCCGGGCTGCAGTCTGAACCCGGTCGTGTCGTGCGGGAACATCATGAAGAGCGAGCAGGCGTCGGCGTTCGGGTTCCCGAATCCGATGCTGGGGCTCGCGGCCTACGCGGTCGTGATCTGTGTGGGGATGAGCCTGCTGGGGCGGGCGCGGTTCCCGCGCTGGTACTGGCTGACGTTCAACGCGGGCACGCTGTTCGGGGTCGGGTTCTGCACGTGGCTGCAGTTCCAGTCGCTGTACCGGATCAACTCGCTGTGTCTGTGGTGCTCGTTGGCGTGGGCCGCCACGATCGTCATGTTCTGGTACGTGACGTCGTTCAACGTGCGCCACGGGTTCCTGCCCGCGCCGTCGTGGCTGCGGTCGTTCTTCGGCGAGTTCACGTGGGTCCTTCCCGTGCTGCACGTCGGGATCATCGGGATGCTGATCCTGACGCGCTGGTGGGACTTCTGGACCAGCTGAGCCGTACATAGGCCGATTGCGCCGAGCGAGGGAACTTTGTACTGCTGCCGCCCGCCGGGTCGTTACTCCCTTCGCGGTGACAGGTACCGCGAAGCCCGAAAGGATCCGTGTCCGACATGAAGTCAACTGCCCGAAGGACGCTCGCCGTACTGGCCGGCTGCCTCGCCGCCGCGGGCGCGGGCGCCGCTCCCGCCGCCGCGGGCGAGCAGGTACCCGTAGCCGTTCCCCTGACCGGTGTGGAGAACGCGCTGCACGTGAAGGCGCCCGAGCTGTCGACCGGGGTGCCGATCCCGCTGCCGGGCGGACCCGACGCCCCGCGGTTCGTGACCGGTCGGATGCTTCCCGAGCCGCTGCTGCCGTCGGTTCCGCTCAGCAGCGAGTTGCCCGCAACGCGTCTCGAGGCGCCGCTGTCCCAGGTGACGGGGGACCACAAGGTCGATCACGCGGGCCTGGCCACCGCGGGGTCCGACGTGCGGACGGCCACACCCGGAGCGTCGGTCAACCCGCCGCTCACCAGCCCGCCGGCCGACCGCTTCGGGCTCCCGAAGGCGGCGCTTCCCGAGGCCGCGGTCGTTACGCCGCTGCTGATGACGGAGCCGGGAGCCGCGCTCGACATCGCGTGAATGCACGCAGTCCGGAAGAGGAGACGCCAGTGGAAGCCGGTACCCCGCATGTCGGTCGCCGGGAGGGCGTGACGCGCCGGACCGCGGTGCGGCGGCTGATCGGGGTCGCGCTCGCCGCCGCCGTGGTGCCGGCCGCCGCCCTCGTCGGCCGGGCCTTCCGCGAGCCGCACGACGATCCGCGGGACGCGTCCGGCACGGACTTCGAGGAGACCTACCGCGGCCGCCACATCCGCGGAACGCGCGGACAGGGCTCGATGACGCGCGCCCACCTCGGGCAGGAGCCGGGGCAGCGGTCCGGGCGCTGGGACGTCACGGTCGACGGCCGGCCGCTGCATCTGATGCGCCGTGCCGACGGCAGTTATCTGAGCATGGTCGACCACTACCAGTCGTATCCCACCCCCCTGGACGCGGCGAGGGGGGCCGTGGACGAGCTCGGTCACCAGATACTGCGCCGGCCGGCGCTCTGAGCGCCGCGGCACAGCCGAAGTCGAAGGAGCAGTACGTCGTTGGTCTACACGCGGCAGAACCAGAGCGCGCTCACGGCGGCGCAGAAGAAGCGGTTCGTGTCCGCGCTGCTCGCGATCAAACGCAGCGGGCGGTACGACGAATTCGTGCGCCAGCACGTGGAGTTCTACGTCGGTGACGGGGACGGCGGGCAGCGCGTCGCGCACATGGCGCCGACCTTCCTGCCCTGGCACCGGCAGTTCCTCCTGGAGTTCGAAGGCGCCCTTCAGCGCGTGGACCCCGGAGTCTCGGTCCCCTACTGGGACTGGACGGTGGACCGCTCCCCCACGTCGTCGCTGTGGGGCGAGCGCTTCCTCGGCGGGAACGGCCGCCGCTCCGACCGGCGGGTGACGACGGGGCCTTTCGCCTACTCGAGCGGGCACTGGCCCATCACGGAGGGCGTGACGGAGGGCGAGTACCTGACCCGGGACTTCGGCCGCCCGCACGATCCGATCGAGCTGCCCACCAAGGACGAACTGGCCTGGGCCATGAAGGATGCGCTGTACGACTCGGCCCCGTGGAACTCGACGTCCTCACACGGGTTCCGCAACAAGGTCGAGGGCTGGACCTCGGGGGTGGGCAACGGCAAGTTCCGTAACCACAACCGGGTGCACCGGTGGGTCGGCGGGCACATGCTCGGCGCGGACGCCGTGAACGACCCGGTCTTCTGGCTCAACCACGCGTTCGTTGATCTGCTGTGGTCGCGCTGGCACCGGAAATACCCCGACTCGGCGCCTTATTTGCCGGCCGGAGGGACGGCTGAGAAGGGGCGTGTCGTGACTCTTGACGAGCCGATGCCGCCCTGGAATGTGAAGCCGAGTTCCATGATCGAGCACGCGCATTTGTATCGGTACGCATAATCCGCGTCGCTCATGAAAAAAGGCCCCCGCGCATCCGCGCCGGGGGCCTTGGTCGGGGTGTCAGCCGCCGTAGCCGCTGTCGCCGCCCTCGTCGTAGCCCCCGTCGTGGCCCCCGTCGTGGCCCTCGTCGTTGGCGCAGGCGTTGCCGAAGGCCGGGTTCAGCAGGCCGATGATGTCGACGGTGTTGCCGCAAAGGTTGACGGGGACGTGGACCGGGACCTGGGCGGCGTTGCCCGAGATGACTCCGGCCGAATCGGCGGCCTCGCCCTGGGCGCCGGCGTCGGCCATGGCCAGGCCGGCACCGCTGAACACCACGGCGCCGGTGCCGAGCGCGACAGCGGCGGCCTTCGCGATGCGAGACATCACGTTCTCCTTTTTGCTGGACAGGTACGGCCGCGAGATCGCGTCCGCATACCAGTTCAACGGACTCACCCCGCCCAGGTAACGGCCTTTAACGACATCCATCCGACGGACCCCTATTTATGGGGATTCCGGAGTAATGGTGCGGCCGATTTCTGTTGCACACGGCTGCCTGTGCCGTAATTTGTCGGTAATTCGGGGCGCGAATTATTGCGGAGCGGAGGGCACGAATGGCGGCAAGCAAGGCGCGAGACCGGTCGCTGAACCCGGCCTCCTCGCGCGCGTGGCCCGTCACCTGGCCGTCTTCACCGTCCAGGTGACGCTGTTGGACGCCGCCCGGATCGCCGCCGGGTCCCTCAGCGACGCGCTGTTGTCGTCCGCGGTCGCGGTGATGGTGTGCGTGCCCTTGCCCGCGCCGAGCTCCTTGCCGGTGACGGTGCGCTCGGCGGCGGCGCGGCGCACCTCGACCCCGTCGACGTACCAGTGCACGCGCACGTCGGACAGGCCCTTGGCGAGCGGCGCCAGGTCCACGCGGATGTGGTCCTGGGGGCGCAGGGTGCGGGTGGTGGGGGTGCGGGCGGTGAGGACGTCGGCGTCGCGGTAGAAGCCGGCGATCATCGCCTCGCGGCCGACGAGGTTGAACTGCTCGGTGTCCAGGGCACGCATGATCGAGTTCTGGGTGGGGCGGTAGATCCCGTACTCGTAGTAGCCGCCGCCCTCGTACGTGCCCACGGTCCCGCCCGCCGGGTCGCTCTCGCCGAGCCAGCGGTACCACTTGGCCTGGGCGCCGGACATGCCGTCCGCCGTCAGGACGCTGGTGTTGGGCTCGACGGGCTCCGTGCCGGGGTACCTGCCGTAGCCGTCGTACTGGTACTCGTCGGCCAGCAGGCCTATGGAGTGGCCCAGTTCGTGGGCGCCGATCAGGTACGAGCGGTCGTTGTCGGAGGACATCGTGGCGATGCCGGTGTGCCCGGCGGTCGACTGGATGCCGCTGTAACCGGCGCCGCCGTACTTCGTGGCGTTCGAGACGACGAAGACGATGTCGGAGTCCGGGGCCCGCTGTGCGTACGAGTCGACCTTCTTCTCGTCGATGCACAGCAGCCGCTCGACGTCGTCGCAGAAGAAGTAACTACTGAGCGCGGTGTCCTTGACGACGTCCTGGGTGGGGTCCCCGGAGACACCTGATTCGTTCGAGACCGTGTTGACGAGCCAGAAGTTGAAGAGGCCCTTGTAGCTCTTGTACGGCTCGATCGCGAAGATCGAATCGAGCTTGGAGTCGGCGTCCTGCCTGAAGTCCTCCTGCTGGTCCGCCGTGTAGCCGTCGCCCATGATCACGAGGTCGAGGCGGCCCTCGGAGGGGCCCGTCCTCTGCAGCGGGGTGACCTCGCCGTCCGGCTCGGACGTCGCGGGCGCGCCCTTCTCCCCGCGGATCTTCGCCGGCACGGCGGCGGGGACCCGGACGTGCCGGCCCTCTCCGTGGGAGTCGGCGAAGTACTCGACCGTACGGGTCCCCGCGTCGCGCCCTCCCGCGGCTTCGGCGGCGTCGGCGCGACCGGCGAGGCCCGCACCACCGAGGGCGGCGGCCGCGAGAACGCCGGCCAGGAGCGCGGCGGGCAGGGGACGGCGCGGGGACTTGGGTATCGGCACGAGGACCTCGGGTACTCAAGTAGGAGACATAAGTGCTGGGTTAATCAGACTTAATCGGTCGATCAACCTAGGGGGTGGCGTGACCGCTGACAAGGGGTGAGACTCAAGTGCTCCGCAGCGAAGGACAGTTGCGGACGCGGAACCACGGAGCGGGACAGGAAGGGCGGCGCGCCCCACGATGACGCACGACAACACCCCGGAGGCGGGGGGCCCCGGCTCTATACCGGACGGGGAACCCGGCCTCGTACCGGACGCCGAACCTGCCGACGAAACCATCGGCCGCCGCGTCCTCCGTCTGCGTACGGAACGCGGGTTGACTCAGCGTCAGGTCGCCGAGCCCGTCTATACGCCCGCCTACATCTCCACCCTGGAAGCGGGCCGTGTCCGCCCCTCCGAGGCCGCCCTGCGGCACGTCGCCGAGCGCCTCGGCGTGACCTACGAGGAGCTCACGACGGGGCAGCCCGCCCACCTCGCCACCCGGCTGCGCCTGCGGCTCACCGAGGCCCAGCGCGGGCTCGCCACGGGCGCCGCCGAGGAGGCCGCCGTCCTCTACGAGGAGCTGCGCGCCGAGGCGGGGCGGCACGGCCTCACCGCCGAACAGGCGGCCGCCGAACTCGGCCTCGGCGAGTGCGCCCTGGAGACCGGCGAACTCCCCGACGCCCACCGGCACTTCGAGGCCTCCGAGGCACTGCTCGTCGCAGCAGGCGCACCACTGCCCCAGCGCGCCCCCGTCGTGCGCGCGCGTGCCCTCGCGCACTACCTCTGCGGAGAGCTGCGGTACGCGTGCTACCTCCTGGAGTCCGCGCTCGACGAGCTGAACACCAGCGGCCTGCACGACCCGGACGCCCTGCTCCTGCTCTACACCGCGACCATCGCCCCGTACATGGACATGGGCGCCCACGCGCGCGCCGCGCAGGCCGCCGAGCTGGCGCTGTCACTGGCCCCGCAGGCCGGGGACCCCGTACTCGTCGCCAAGATGCACCGCTCGGTGGCCCGTACGCTCCTCGCCGAGGGGCGCGCCGCGGAGGCCGACGCCTCCCTGAGCAAGGCCGCCGAGCTGTACCAGCGGCTCCAGATCCGCACCGAACTCGCGCACTGCCACTGGATGCGCGGCTATGTGCACGCTCAGGACGGACGGCTCGCCGACGCGGAACGGGAGTTGAGAATCGCGCGCGACATGCTGTCGGCCAAGCGGGCGGTGCTCTACACGACGCAGGTCGAGGTGGAGCTGGCCGACGTGCTGCGCCGCAGGGGCAGCAGCGACGAGGCCGCCGCGCTGCTGCGGGCCCTGCTCGGCGACCTGAATCCGGAGCGCGGCGCCGTCCACGCGGCGGGCGCGCACCGGCTGCTCGGCATCATCGCGGAGGAGTCGGGGGCCGCGGGCGACCCGGAGGACACCGCGGCGACCGAGGCCGCGGAAGAGCACTACGTCACCGCGCTGAGCCTGCTCGAGCGCGCGGGCGCGGCGGGCGACCTGGCCGACCTGTGCCGCCTGCTCGGCGACCTCTACCGCCGCACGGGGCGTATCGACGCCGCCCTCGACACGTACCGCACGGGCCTCGGGCACCGCGCCGCGCCCGGCACCACCACCCTCGGCCCGGCCCCCGCCGAGCCGCCCGTGTGACCGGGAAGTCATCCACAGGCAGGAGTTGTCCACAGGCTGGGGTTGTCCACAGGCTGGGGAACCTCGCCAGCGGATTGTCGGCCGGTGGGGGCACTATGGGGCCATGACTGAGAGCAACGGGACCCCTCGGGGGGCGGGCGGCGGATCCATGCCGGACTGGGAGAAGCGCTTCCGTGCGCCGCGGGTGTCCCTGCCCGACTGGGCGGAGGACGCGCCGGACCGCTCCCTGTTCGTGTCGAACGCGACGGGGACGTACGAGCTGTACGCGTGGGACCGGGCGACCGGCGAGCAGCGCAGAGCGACGGACCGGCCGAACGGGACGACGGACGGCGTCCTGTCCCCCGACGGCGAGTGGATCTGGTGGTTCAGCGACAAGGACGGCGACGAGTTCGGGGTGTGGCTGCGCCAGCCCTTCGGCGGGGGCGACGACGTCCCCGCGGTGGACGGGCTCGAAGCCTCGTACCCGGCGGGCCTGGCCATCGGGAGGGACGGTTCGACGGCGGTCGTGGGCCGCTCCACGGACGAGGACGGCACGACGATCCATGTCGTCCGCGACGGCGGCGCGCCCCGCGAGATCTACCGGCATCGCGAATCGGCCGGCGTCGGTGACCTCTCGCACGACGGCACCCTCATCGCCATCGAGCACACGGAGCACGGGGACGCCATGCACGCGGCGCTGCGTGTGGTGCGGCCCGACGGGACGACGGTCGCCGAGCTCGACGACACCAAGGGCGGCACGCAGGAGCTGGGCCTGGAGGTCCTCGGCTTCGCTCCGGTCGACGGGGACAACCGGCTCCTCGTCGGGCATCAGCGGCGCGGACGCTGGGAGCCGATGGTGTGGGACGTGGCGTCGGGCGAGGAGACCGATCTCGCCCTCGACCTGCCCGGTGACATCTCCGCCGAGTGGTATCCGGACGGCTCCGCCCTCCTGGTCGCGCACAGCTTCGAGGCCCGCAGCGACCTGTGGCGGTACGAGTTCGGCTCGGGCGCGCTGACCCGCGTCGAGACGCCGCCGGGCACGGTGTCAGGGGCGACGCCGCGGCCCGACGGCAGCGTCGAGTATCTGTGGTCCTCGGCGGCCGAGCCGTCGGTCGTCCGGTCCACGTCGGGCGGCGTGGTCCTCGATCCGCCCGGGCTCAAGGCGCCGGCGTCGGTGCCGGTGGAGGACGTCTGGGTCGAGGGGCCCGGCGGCCGCATCCACGCCCTCGTACAGAAGCCGGCGGGGACGACGGGGCCGCTGCCCACCGTGTTCGAGGTGCACGGGGGGCCGACGTGGCACGACAGCGACTCGTTCGCGGCCGGACCCGCGGCCTGGGTGGACCACGGGTACGCGGTGGTCCGGGTCAACTACCGGGGCTCGACCGGATACGGGCGCGAGTGGACGGACGCGCTCAAGCACCGCGTCGGCCTCATCGAGCTGGAGGACGTCGCGGCGGTCCGCGAGTGGGCCGTGTCGTCCGGGCTCGCCGATCCGGACCGGCTCGTCCTCGCGGGCGGCTCGTGGGGCGGTTACCTCACGCTCCTCGGCGTCGGCACCCAGCCGGACGTCTGGGCGGTGGGCCTCGCGGCCGTGCCCGTCGCGGACTACGTCACGGCGTACCACGACGAGATGGAGGCCCTCAAGGCGCTGGACCGCACGCTGTTCGGCGGCACCCCGGAAGAGGTCCCCGACCGCTTCACCGCCTCGTCCCCGCTGACGTACGTGGACGAGGTGAAGGCCCCGGTCTACGTCTCGGCAGGGGTCAACGACCCGCGGTGCCCGATCCGCCAGATCGAGAACTATGTGGACCGGCTCGCGGCACGCGGCGCGACGCACGAGGTGTACCGGTACGAAGCGGGGCACGGTTCGCTCGTCGTGGAGGAGCGGATCAAGCAGGTACGGCTGGAGCTGGACTTCGCGGCGCGGCATCTGCCCTGACGGCGACGCTCTCGCGCGGGGCGGGCAGCGGGACGCGAGGCCACGGGTCCCGGGGCGGGGGGACGGTCCTGAGGGCCGGGCCCACCCCGCGGCCCGGGTCCCCGCGCGGGAGCCGTACCGTGGGGAGGGTGTACCGGTTCCTCCTGACCCCCCGGTGGTGGGGGATCAACGTGTTCGTCGTGCTCGCCATCCCCTTCTGCGTCTTCATGGGCTCCTGGCAGCTCGGCCGCTTCGAGGACCGGGTGCAGGGCCACAAGGACGCCTCGGCGCAGTCGACAGCGAACGAGAAGGCCGCGCCCCGGCCGCTCGACTCCCTGCTGCCCGTGGACCAGAAGACGTCCGGCAAGCGGGCCACTGCGACCGGGCACTACGGCAAGCAGCTCCTGGTCCCCGACCGTGAACTCGACGGCAGGACCGGCTTCTACGTGGTGACGCTGCTGCGCACGGACGGGGGCGCCGGCCGGGCGCTGCCCGTCGTACGCGGCTGGGTGCCCGGTGCGGCGAGCGCCGCGAAGGCTCCCGCCGCGCCCCGGGGCGAGGTCACCGTCACCGGTGCGCTCCAGGCCTCCGAGAGCCCCGGCTCGGGCGGGGCGCCCGCCGCGGGGGGCCTGCCGGCCGGGCAGCTCGGCGCGATCAGCGCGGCGTCCCTGGTGAACCTCGTCCCGTACGACGTCTACGACGCGTGGGTCACGCTCGACAAGGCGGACTCGGGGATGACGGCGGTTCCCGCGACGGCGCCGCAGGGCAGCGGCCTCGACCTGAAGGCGTTCCAGAACCTGGGCTACACCGGCGAGTGGTTCGTCTTCGCGGGCTTCGTGGTCTTCATGTGGTTCCGCCTGCTGCGCCGCGAGGCGGAGTTCGCGCGGGACACCGCGCTGGGTCTCACGGAATCGGATGACGCTGCGGACGCTGCGGACTCCCCGGAGCCCGCGAGCCCCGAAGCGGCCCGCAGCTAGTCCGGCACCTCCGGCCGGGCACCCCGGCGCGAGGGCAAGTGCGAGGGCAAGGGCGAGGCGCCCCGGCTGAGCCCGGGTTTCGCCCCGCCGCTCCCCGCTCCCCGCTCCCCGCTCCCCGCTCCCCCTACGACGCCGGAAGAATCCCCGTGCGGTACACCGTTCCCGCGCACGCGTTGGGGATGGTCGCGCTGGACGAGGGCGAGCCCGCTTCCGCTGTGTGGGACACCGCCACGCTGCCGTCGGCCGTGGGGCCCTCCGCCACCAGCTGCGTGGACAGGCCGCTCTGCTCCGGGTTCGAGCCCGTCGCGTCACCCGTGGTGCCACCGGACGGGCTCGGGCTGGGCGACGGGTCGCCCCCGCCTCCCGTGGTCGGACACTCCGCGGACGGGATCCATGCGAAGCGGACCTCGTACGACATGCCCGGTTCGAGGATCAGCTGGCTGGGCTCCGTCGACGGGTCGGGCAGCCCGGTCGCGGCGTCGCCCGCCGTGTGGTCGACGACGTTGACCTTGGACGGCTCGGCCGCGCCCTGGGCGAGGACGGAGACGGCGCCGGGCGCGTCCACCGAGCAGTTCGCCTGCGAGACGTTCGTGACGCGGAAGGAGCCGTAGACCCTGCCGGCCGCGTCGGCCGCGCCGACGTTCGCCGGGGCGCCGCCGAGGTCGGCCGCCCCGCAGACCGGTGAGCTCGCGGCCGCCGTGCTCGCGGGATCAGGGCCGCCGGTGGCACCACCACCAACGCCCTTGCCCTTGTCACCGGGCTTGCCCTTCTTGCCGTCCTTGTCCTTGGACCTGGACTTGCCCGAAGGGCTCCCCGTGCTGTTCTCGCCGCCGTCGGGACCCTTCCCGGAACCCGTACCGCCGCGCGTCGCCTCGCTGTTGCCGGCGATGGACGGCCGGTCGTTCGACCCGCTCTGGCCCGTCACATGGACGAGCGCGGGGATCGCCGTGCCGATGAACAGGGCCGCGGCCGCCATACCGACGACGGCCTGCCGCTTGCGGGCCCGCCGGGCGGGCACTGCGCGGCGCAGATGTTCGAGCGTCCCGTCCGCCGGCTCGATCTCCTCCACGGCCTCGTGCAACAGGCGCCGCAGCGCCAGCTCGTCACTGCCGAGGGAGTCCAGCGGGTCGACGGAGTCCGCGCCGCCCGCGGAGTCCGGGCGGCCGAAGGGATCCTTGGGACCGCCACAGAGGCCGTCGTCCTGGCCGGGGCCGTGATTCACAGTTCCATCCCCGGATCCCACACGCCTGTTCTGCTCATCCCGATCATTGCGGTGCTTGTCGCTGCTCATGCGGGGGCCTCCATGGCGACGCGGAGCGCCGCTATGCCCCGGGAGCCGTACGCCTTCACGGAACCGAGGGAGATACCCAGGGCCTCCGCCACCTGCGCCTCGGTCATGTCCGCGAAGTAGCGCATGACGAGGACCTCGCGCTGGCGGCGCTGCAGCCCGCGCAGCGCCTTCTTCAGCGCGTCGCGCTCAAGAAGGTCGTACGCACCCTCCTCCGCGCTCGCCATGTCGGGCATCGGCTTCGTCAGAAGCTTCAGGCCGAGGATGCGGCGGCGCAGGGCGGAGCGCGAGAGGTTCACGACCGTCTGCCGCAGATACGCGAGCGTCTTCTCTGGGTCGCGCACTCTCTTGCGGGCGGAGTGGACCCTGATGAACGCCTCCTGCACGACGTCCTCGCACGAGGCCGTGTCGTCCAGGAGCAGGGCCGCGAGACCGAGAAGCGACCGGTAGTGGGCGCGGTAGGTCTCGGTGAGATGGTCGACCGTGGTGCCTGCCGCCATCGTCTCCTCAGCGCCTTCGCGCTGAGCGGGAATGCGGGCAGGCCGCGCTGCTGGCATGGGGGCGATCACCGGCATGCCGCCGGACGAACCGGACATCCGGGGACGCCGGGGCGGGCGAAGGACCGCGCCCCTCGCCTGAACCGCTGTGAAATCGAGTACCTCTGCCACGCCTGTTGGACACGCTTCCCCCCGTCAGGGTTGTACGCGACAGGCGTCCTGTTTGCGGCAGGCATCATCCATGACGCTGCGTCAAGTGCCCTCATGCGTACCCGCTCTTCCCCTATGCCCCAGATTCCCCTGGCGCCCCTAGGCCCGGCGCCCCCGAAAGGCGATCGCAAAGACGCTCCCCGTCCCGTGCGCGGTTGCACGGAACGGGGAGGGATCTTCGACGAATCATCGGGCGCGCGGACCGCCGCGTTCAAGTGGTTAAGACCACCTATCGCTCACAGGTCCTACACAGATCTTATAAAGCGCGCCGGATAAAGGAACACCAAGTCCGGCTTCCGGACGGTGAAGAGGCCGAACTCACGCGACGGGCGGGAACTCCTGGGCCACCAGCTCGGCGATCTGCGCGGTGTTCAGGGCCGCGCCCTTGCGCAGATTGTCCCCGCACACGAAGAATTCGAGCCCGGCCGGGTCGTCGAGCGAGCGCCGGACACGGCCCACCCAGGTCGGGTCGGTGCCCACCACATCGGCGGGCGTGGGGAACTCACCGGCGGCCGGATTGTCGAAGAGCACGACACCGGGCGCCGTCGCGAGGATCTCGCGCGCCTTGTCGACCGTGACCTCGCTCTGGAAGCGGGCGTGGACGGTCAGGGAGTGCGTGGTGACGACGGGGACGCGTACGCACGTCACCGCAACCTTGAGGTCCGGCAGGCCGAGGATCTTGCGGGACTCGTCCCGCACCTTCATCTCCTCGGAGGACCAGCCGTCCTCGCGCAGGGACCCGGCCCACGGCACGACGTTGAGCGCCACGGGCTCGGGGAAGGGGCCGGTGTTGTCGCCGACCGCACGGCGTACGTCGCCGGGGTGGGTCCCGAGCTCCGTACCCGCCACGAGCGACATCTGCTGGCGCAGGGTGTCGATGCCGGCGCGGCCGGCCCCGCTGACGGCCTGGTAGCTGGAGACGACCAGCTCGCGCAGCCCGAACTCGGCGTGCAGCGCGCCGACGGCGACGATCATCGACAGGGTCGTGCAGTTGGGGTTGGCGACGATGCCGCGCGGCCGCACGCGCGCGGCGTGCGGATTGACCTCGGGCACGACGAGCGGCACGTCCGTGTCCAGGCGGAAGGCGGCCGAGTTGTCCACGACGACCGCCCCCTTGGAGGCGGCGACGGGCGCCCACTGCGCGGAGATCTCGTCGGGTACGTCGAACATCGCGACGTCGACCCCGTCGAAAACCTCTTCGCACAGGGCCATGACCTCGACCTCCTCCCCGCGCACGGCCAGCTTGCGGCCGGCCGAGCGCGAGGAGGCGATCAGGCGGATCTCGCCCCAGATGTCCGCGTGCTGCGAAAGGATCTGGAGCATGACCGTGCCGACGGCCCCGGTCGCTCCCACGACCGCGAGCGTCGGCCTGTCGGTCTGAGCCATCAGCGGCCGGTGCCTCCGTAGACCACGGCCTCGTCGGAGTCCGAGTCGAGGCCGAAGGCGGTGTGCACGGCGCGCACGGCCTCGGTCACATCGTCGGCGCGCGTGACGACCGAGATGCGGATCTCGGAGGTCGAGATGAGCTCGATGTTGACGCCCGCGTCGCTGAGCGCCTCGAAGAACCCGGCCGTGACACCCGGGTTCGTCTTCATACCGGCGCCCACGAGGGAGATCTTGGCGATCTGGTCGTCGTAGCGCAGGGACTCGAAGCCGACCGCGCTCTTCGTCTTCTCCAGGGCGTCGATGGCCTTGCGGCCCTCGGTCTTCGGGAGAGTGAACGAGATGTCCGTGAGGCCGGTCGAGGCCGCGGACACGTTCTGCACGATCATGTCGATGTTGACCTGGGAGTCGGCGATGGCCCGGAAGATGTTCGCGGCCTCCCCGGGCTTGTCCGGGACACCCACGACGGTGATCTTCGCCTCGGAGGTGTCGTGAGCGACACCGGAGATGATGGCCTGCTCCACCTTCTGGTCCCCTTGATCAAAGTGCGGTTCGTTGCTGACCCAGGTGCCCTGCAGTCCCGAGAAGGACGAGCGGACGTGGATCGGGATGTTGTAGCGGCGCGCGTACTCCACACAGCGGTGGAGGAGCACCTTGGACCCGGAGCTGGCGAGCTCCAGCATGTCCTCGAAGGAGATCCAGTCGATCTTCCGCGCCTTCTTCACGACGCGGGGGTCGGCGGTGAACACGCCGTCGACGTCCGTGTAGATCTCGCACACCTCGGCGTCGAGGGCCGCGGCGAGGGCGACGGCGGTCGTGTCGGACCCGCCACGGCCGAGCGTGGTGATGTCCTTCTTGTCCTGGCTGACGCCCTGGAACCCGGCGACGATGGCGATGTTGCCCTCGTCGAGCGCCGTCCTGATCCGTCCCGGGGTCACATCGATGATCCGGGCTTTGTTGTGGACCGAGTCGGTGATGACGCCGGCCTGACTGCCCGTGAACGACTGGGCCCCGTGGCCCAGGTTTTTGATCGCCATGGCCAGCAGGGCCATGGAGATCCGCTCTCCGGCGGTCAGCAGCATGTCGAATTCGCGCCCGGCAGGGATCGGGGATACCTGCCCGGCGAGATCGATCAACTCATCCGTCGTGTCGCCCATCGCGGACACCACGACAACCACCTGGTTGCCGTTCTTCTTGGCGTCGACGATTCGCTTGGCGACCCGCTTGATGCCTTCGGCATCGGCTACGGAGGAGCCTCCGTACTTCTGCACGACAAGGCCCACGTGCGCTCCTCGCTCAGTTTGTCTCGGTCGGCTCAGTCTAACGAGCGGCCGAAATCAGCCCCGGGAATACCACATCCTGAGATGTCCCGCCCAGGAAGTGATCACCGGGCACAGGGGCCCGGTGGGGCTTCACGCTCCGGCCGCTCGGACAGGCGCATGCCCGCGCCCCGGCCCGGCAACCGGAAAAGTGGGGTGGGTCACTTCACCGGCCGGTTCATCTCGCCGGCGAGCACCCCCCGGGTGGGGGTCGTTTCACCGGCACGTATCCACAGGTGAGGGGTCATTTCACCGTACGGAGCCCCAGCGGGCCCGCGATCTCCTCCGCCATGACCTTGCCCGCCGCCTCGGCGAGGGCTTCCTCGGCGAGGTCCTCGTCGGTGTCGAGGCCGTCCAGGTCGTCCAGCGGCTGGTTCAGGCGGACGTGCGCGACCAGGGACTGGAGCGCGCGCAGGGCGCCGGAGGCCGTGGAGCCCCAGTTCGAGAAGTAGGAGAACTGCCACCACCACAGGGCCTCGGTGGTGCGGCCCGCGCGGTAGTGGGCCATGCCGTGGCGCAGATCGGCCATGACGTCGGCCAGGTCGTCCGAGATCCGGCAGGCGACCGGCGCCTTGCGCGGCTCGTACGGGTCGAAGACCTCGGAGTAGACGTCGATCGGCTCCAGGAGCACGGCGAGCTTCTGGCGCAGGTCGTCGACGTCCGGCTCGGGGCCGAGATCGGGCTCGTAGCGCTCGTCGGGGACGATGTCCTCGTGCGCGCCGAGCCGACCGCCCGCCAGGAGCAGCTGGGAGACCTCGAGGAGCAGGAAGGGAACGGCCGAGTCCGGCTCGTCGCCCCTGGCCACCTCGGCGACCGCGACGAGGAAGGACTCGATCTGGTCCGAGATCTGGACCGCGAAGTCGTCCGGATGGTCCTTGACGGCGTTCAGTGTGGCGTCAGACATCTAGGAGTCGTCTCCCCTCGAAGGCGCGGCCGAGCGTGACCTCGTCCGCGTATTCCAGGTCGCCCCCGACCGGGAGCCCGCTGGCCAGGCGGGTGACCTTGAGGCCCATCGGCTTGATCATGCGGGCGAGGTACGTCGCCGTGGCCTCGCCCTCCAGGTTCGGGTCCGTGGCCAGGATCAGCTCGGTGACCGTGCCGTCGGCGAGACGGGCGAGGAGTTCCCTTATCCGCAGGTCGTCCGGGCCGACGCCCTCGATGGGGCTGATCGCCCCGCCGAGCACGTGGTACTTGCCCCGGAACTCGCGGGTCCGCTCGATGGCGACGACGTCCTTGGGCTCCTCGACGACGCAGATGACCGTGAGGTCGCGGCGCGGGTCGCGGCAGATGTTGCACAGCTCCTCCTGCGCCACATTGCCGCAGGTCGCGCAGAAGCGGACCTTCGCCTTGACCTCCATCAGGGCCTGCGCGAGACGCCGTACGTCCGTCGGCTCCGCCTGCAGGATGTGGAAGGCGATCCGCTGCGCGCTCTTGGGACCGACGCCCGGCAGCCTGCCGAGCTCGTCGATGAGGTCCTGGACCACGCCTTCGTACACGGAGTGCCTTCCGACTTCTGCTTGGTGATGCCGTGCCGCTGAGCATGCCAGCCGCTGAGTAGTACGTACGTTAGTTGCGCTGCGGCTTCCTTAGAAGGGAAGCCCCGGGATGCCTCCGCCGCCCAGACCCTGGGCCAGCGGACCGAGCTTCTGCTGCTGGAGCGTCTGCGCGTTCTCGTTCGCCGCCTGAACCGCCGCGACAACCAGGTCGGCGAGGGTTTCGGTGTCTTCCGGGTCGACGGCCTTCGGGTCGATGACGAGGCCGCGCAGCTCGCCGGAACCGGTCACCGTCGCCTTGACCAGACCGCCGCCGGCCTGGCCCTCGACCTCGGTCAGCGCCAGCTCTTCCTGGGCCTTGGCGAGGTCCTGCTGCATCTTCTGGGCCTGCTGGAGCAGCTGCTGCATATTGGGCTGGCCACCACCGGGAATCACGATCAGCTCCTGTTGCGTCCTGTTTCGGCCTGCGTTCCAGGGCGGGGTCTCCGCCCTGGAACGAGCCTACGTGGTCGGGGTGTCGCCCGCTCCGGCACCTTTCGCTGCACTCTTTCGAGTGAGTCGGGCCCGCCGCCTATACCTGATCAAGACCCACTTCCGGGCGGAAATACCGCGAAAACGGGTCCTTGGCCACCCATTGGGCGGTAGGAAGATGCTCTGCACATGAGCCCCATCCGTGACCAGGACCAGTCGTAGGGAGTGCCGGGTGAGCCAGCCGGAGATGCAGCCCGAGGGACCGCCGCAGGAGGAGCGGGGCGCGCGGGGCGAGCGCAGTGACGGCACGGGTGACGCGGTGCGGCCGGGCGACCTGACCGGGCGGACGTTCCCCGTCGGGGACTGGGGCGAGCCCGCCGAGCGGCTCGACGAGCTCTACCGGTGGGTGGAGCGCGGGGCGCTCGACACGGCGTACTGGTACCTCGCCGACCGGGTGTGGAAGCGGCGGGGGGCTCGGGCGCTGCGCGGCGGTGCGGTCGCCGGTGCGGTGTCGGGGGCGGCGCTGCCACTGCTCGACCTGACCGGGGCTCTCGGCGGGGTCGCGCCCTGGGGGTATCTGGCGCTGCTGCTCGCGGTGGCGTGCGTGGCCTGCGACCGGTACTTCGGGCTCACGTCGGGCTGGATAAGGGACGTGGCCACGGCCCAGGCGGTGCAGCGGCGGCTCCAGGCGCTCCAGTTCGACTGGGCGTCGGAGAGCGTGCGGGAGGTGCTCGGCCCTACGGAGGGCACGGCCAGCGAGGCCGCCGAGCGGTGCCTGTCGGTGCTGCGGCGCTTCACGGACGACGTGACGGAGCTGGTGCGGGCGGAGACGGCGGACTGGATGGTGGAGTTCCGCTCGGGTCCGGCGCCGCTGGTGATGCAGTCCTCCGTCGCCCCGGGCACCCGCCCCGTGGAACCCCCGCCGGGCCGCTTCCCGCTCCCCCCGGGCGCCCGCCCGAACATGCCCCGCCAGCGCCCGCCCGAGCCGCGCTGACCGCCCCGCCCCGCGTCACTCCCGGTGCGGCGCGAGCGCGCGGACGAAGCACACCCGGTCCTCCCCGGGCCCGTCGTAGTCGCTGTGCACGGGCACGCCGTCGATCTCGCGGTCGCCCGCGACCAGCGTGAAGCCCATGGCCCGATGGAAGGCGACGGACCCCTTGTTGCCCGGCGAGGTGATCGCGCGGACCTCCCGGCGCCCGGCGCCGGCGGCCTGCCGGAAGAAGGTCTCGTAGAGGCCCCGGGCCACGCCCCGCCCGCGCAGCTCCGGGTCGACCCCCACGAAGTGGATGTACGCCCCGGTGTCATCGTCGGCGGAGTGGAAGCCGACGAGGAACGCCCTGATGCCCGCCCCGTCCTCGACGACCAGGCTGGTGCCGGCGAAGAACTGCAGGAACACCTTCGGCAGCAGCCGGGACAGCTCGCGGGCCCGGGCGGGGCTCCGCGAGTCGCCCCACCAGTTCTGCACATGGCGGACGAGCGCGGGGTGGTCGCGGACGTGGGCGGGGCGCATCTCGGGCACGGGGCTCCAGGTCAGCTGAAGATGATCATGGAGCCTTGGGCCAGGCTCCGGGTCGCGGCCGCGTGCAGGCCGAGCCAGACGTGGCGTTCACGGGCGAAGGGGCTGTCGTCCACGGGGGCCGGGGCCGCCGGTTCCTCCAGGGACGTGGGGCCCTCCGGCGGCACCGGGGGCGCCGGCGGGTTGGCCGGGTCTATGCCGATCGACCGGGCCACGTACTCCAGCTCCCGCAGCAGCGCGTGGGAGGAGCAGAGGGGGCCGCCGCCGGCGAGGAGTTCGTCGTTGGACAGCGGGCTCGGGAAGTCCACGGGGACGTACGCGCCCGCGTGGTCGTAGTGCCAGACCAGGTGCGACTGCTGGGCCGTCGTCTCGAACATCTCCAGGAGCTGCTCGTAGTCGCCGCCCAGTTCGTCGACCGGTGTGACGGCGAGGCCGCACATCTGGAGGAGGTACGCGCGGCGCAGGAAGTGCAGCGCGTCGTAGTCGAAGCCGGCGACGGGGGCCACGTCACCGGAGAGTCCGGGCATGTACGAGTAGACCGGCACCGGTGGCAGTCCTGCCTCGTGCAACGCCTTGTCGTAGAGCGCGAGTTCCTCGGCGAAGGGGTTGTCGGGGCTGTGGCACAGCACATCGACGAGCGGGACCAGCCACAGGTCACAGGCCAAGGCGACTCCTCCGGTGTGAAAGCCCGTAATGAACAGCGGAAAGGCAGCGTAATGCGCGGGGAGCCGGTTCAGCTCCCCCTCTGCACATTGCTCAGATCCCAGATCCATACGCCTCCGGTCCACGTTCCGGCCCTGCCGACCAGCTGGTCGACCGTCGCCCGCAGCACCCCGTCGTTCTGCTGCGGCGCGAGCACGAGGACGCCGGCGTGCCAGTACGCGAAGTCGCGGCGGGCCTGGGCGCGCCACGCGTCGGTGATCTCGGGGGCGCGGCCCGAGTAGCGGATGTCGCGCAGCAGGTTGGAGGTCCAGCGGGGCGAGGCGCCGTAGATGCCGACGTGGTCGGGTCCGTAGGGGCCGTTGAAGTAGCCGCCGGGCAGGCGGAAGCCGAGGCCCGCCTCGGTCTGCCAGTGCAGGGCCTCCGCGTTGCCCGGGTCGGGCAGCGGCACCGGCACGAGGCTCTCGCCGGGGCCGACGTACCGCTTCCAGGTGCCGTCGGCGACGAACGCCGGGACGTCGGCCCGCTCGACGGCCCTGAGCGGCGCCGGGACGATCGGCACGAGCGCCGCGGCGACCGCCGCGATCCCGAGGAGCCGGTACGGCACCCGCGCCGCGCCGAGCCGGTCGAGCGCCAGGGCGAGCAGCATCCCGAGCGCGGGCGCGCACACCATCGCGACCCGCGACTCGATGACCGACTCGAACAGGGGCCGGTGGGCGAGCAGCGCCCAGGGGCCCGGCAGCACGACGTCGGTCAGCGGGATGCGGAACTTCGGGCCGAGCGAGAGCAGCGCCGCCGCGACCGCGGTGAACGCGAGCGCCTTCACGGCGGCGCTGCGCCACAGCCGTACGACGATCGCGAAGGCCAGCGCGACGAGCGGCCAGCCGTAGAAGGCATTCTGCTCGGTCGGGTTGAGGGCGAGCGTGGCGGCGCGCTCGCGGGAGCCGGCGAGGGAGCGCTCGGCGAAGGAGAGGAGGGCGAGAGGGCTGTTGCCCGCGTTGTCGCCGTGCAGCACGCTCTTGTAGCTCTGTGGGCCGAGGAACTGCCAGTACAGGGGGAAGGCGACGAGTGGCAGGGCGACCGCCGCGGCGATCCCGAGCCCGCGCAGGAGCGGGCGCCAGGCCGCTTTCGCCACGTCCCTGCGCACGACGGCGTAGGCGAGCGCGAACAGCGCCATGCCCATGACGGCGAGCAGCAGCGGCTCCTCGCCGAGGAAGATCTGGTACGTCGCGAAGAGACCGAGGACGACGCCGTCGCGCACCACGCGCTTGCCCTCGCACAGCCGCAGCGCCCGCTCGATGATCAGCGGGATCATGAACAGGACGACGAAGTTCGGGTGCGCGTGCGCGTGGCTGACCATCGGGGGCGCGAACGCGGCGAGGAGCGCGCCGGTCGCGGCGGCCCACGGGGTCCGCACGAGCCGTCTGAGGATCAGCCGGTACCAGGCGAACGCGGTGGCGGCGAGGCCGCCCGTCATCGCCACGTTCAGAGCGACGGCGGGGCCGAAGAGCCAGGTCACGGGCGCGAGCGGGACGGACAGGCCCAGCATCGCGGTGTTGGCCATCAGGTTCACGCCGTCCGGGAAGCCCTGGAGCGTCGTGAACAAGGGGTTGTGGAGGTGGCGGACGCTGTCCGCCGTCACCGCGAAGAACCACTCCCACTGGTTCTGGTCCTGGAGGGAGTCGGGGAGGTAGCGGTGGGCGGGCGCCGCCCACCGGCCCGAGTACAGGGCGACGGACAGGACGAGGAAGAGCGCCGCCATCAGGAGGTGGGCCTTCGGCACCGCCCACGCCCTGAGCGTCACCAGCTCGGCGAGGACCCGTATGTAGTCGAAGGGGCGGACCTTCGAGCCCGCCTGGTGCGACCACCGCACGGGCACCTCGGCGACCGGCCAGCCGGAGCGGCGGAAGTACATCAGGATCTCTACGTCGATGCCCCAGCCGTCCAGGCGTGCGGCGCCGAACGCGGCGCGGGCCCGGTCGCCGTCGAAGAGCTTGAAGCCGCACTGGGTGTCCCTGATGCCGGGGACACTCGTCGCGCGTATCAGGAAGTTGCCGGTGCGGCCGAGAAGTTCGCGCAGCCGGTGCTGGTGGCGGGCGATCGTCGCGCCGGGCCTCGCCCGGGAGCCGATCGCCGCCGCGTGCCCCTCGCCGAGCACCTTGTCGAGGGCTTCCAGCTCCTCGATGGGCGCGGCGAGGTCGGCGTCGGTGACCAGGACGCGGCGGCCCCGGGAGGCGAGGACGCCCTGGCGCAGGGCGTGGCCCTTGCCGCGGTTGCGGGGGCTCCGGACGAGCCGGATGCGGGGGGTGCGGCCGGGGCCCTCCGGGGCGGCGGCCGCCGCGCGCTCCGCGATCTCGCCGGTGCGGTCGGTGGAACCGTCGTCGACGACGACGATCTCCCAGTCACCCCACCGGTTCCCGCCGTCCCCGTCCTCCAGGTAGGCGGTGACCGCGTCCAGGGTGGGGCCGAGCCGGTGCTCCTCGTTGTACGCGGGGACGACGACGGTGAGGTCCACGACGCCCGTGCGCGCCGCGACAGGACGGTCCGTCCGCTCCGTGCTCACCGCGCGGCCAGCCGCTCGACGAGGGCCAGGGAGTCCGCGTTGTACGCGGTGACGATGTCCTGCGCGGCGCGCGCGTCCCGGTTAGCGAGCGCGTCGACGAGGCCGCAGTGCCCGGCCCAGAGGCGGCCCCTGAGGTCGTCCACCCGGCGCAGGTGCGGGACGGCGTACATCCACGACTGGACACGCAGCCGGTGGAAGAAGTCGGAGAGGTACGGGTTCCCGAACAGGGCGCTGAGCTCGCGCCAGAACCGCAGGTCGTAGCCGATCAGCACATTCAGGTCGCCGGCCGTGGCCGCGCGGGCGGCCTCCTCGCCGCGGCGGCGGACCCCGGCGAGGGCGGCGGGGGTCACGTGGTGCGCGTCGGCGTTCGCGACGAGGCCGCGGAAGATGCCGTCGGTGACGAGGCTGCGGGCCTCGATCATGCCTCGGTAGTCGGCGAGGGAGTACTCGTGGACCGCGAAGCCGCGGTGCTGGGCGGAGTCCAGGAGGCCCTGCCCGGACAGGTCGACCAGGGCCTCGCGGACCGGAGTCGCGGAGACGCCGTACTGCTCGGCGATCTCCTTGACCGTGAACTCCTGGCCGGGTTCGAGCCGCCCCGCGAGGATCTCGTCGCGCAGCGCGTCGGCGATCTGCTGGCGCAGCGTGCTGCGCTGGACGGCAGCTCCGCCGTCGGTTCCGGGCACGTGGTGTCCCTCCCCCGTAGTGCGTCGTCAGCTGGTGAGGCTGTCCTGGTCAGCTGGTCAGCCTACGCACTACGGGGAGTGACACGGAGTACCGCTTTCCCTACGAGGTGTAGCCGTCCGCCACGGTCAGCGCCTCGTCGAGAGCGGCGAGGCCCTCCTTGGCCTCGGCCTCCGTGACATTGCACGGCGGGACCACGTGGGTGCGGTTCATGTTGATGAAGGGCCACAGGCCGTTCTTCTTGGCGGCGGCGCCGAAGGCGGCCATCGGCGCGTTCGCCGCACCCGCCGCGTTGTACGGGGTCAGCGGCTCGCGGCTCTCCCTGTCCTTCACCAGCTCCAGCGCCCAGAACATGCCGAGGCCGCGGACCTCGCCCACCGACGGGTGACGCTCCGCGAGCTCGCGCAGCGCCGGGCCGATCAGCGTCTCGCCGAGGTGGGCGGCGTTCTCGACGACGCGCTCCTCCTCCATGACGTTGATGGTGGCGACGGCGGCGGCGCAGGCCAGCGGGTGCCCGGAGTAGGTGAGGCCGCCCGGGTAGGGGCGCTTGCCGAACGTGTCGGCGATGGCGCCGGAGATGGCGACGCCGCCGAGCGGGACGTAGCCCGAGTTCACGCCCTTGGCGAAGGTCATCAGGTCGGGCACGACGTCGTAGTGCTCGGCGGCGAACCACTTGCCGGTGCGCCCGAAGCCCGCCATGACCTCGTCGAGGATGAAGACGATGCCGTGCCGGTCGCACAGCTCGCGCACGCCCTGGAGGTAGCCCGGCGGCGGCGTCATGATGCCGGCGGTGCCGGGGACGGTCTCCAGGATGATCGCGGCGATGGTGGCCGCGCCCTCGAAGACGATGGTGTCCTCGAGGTGCTGGAGCGCGCGCTCGCACTCCTGCTGCTCGGTCTCCGAGTAGAACGGGGAGCGGTAGAGGAACGGCGCCCAGAAGTGGACGACGCCCGCCGCGCCCTGGTCGCTCGGCCAGCGGCGCGGGTCGCCGGTCAGGTTGATCGCGGTGGAGGTGGCGCCGTGGTACGAGCGGTAGGCGGAGAGCACCTTGTGACGGCCCGTGTGCAGCCGGGCCATGCGGGTGGCGTTCTCCACCGCCTCGGCGCCGCCGTTGGTGAAGAAGATCTTGTCCAGGTCGCCGGGGGTCCGCTCGGCTATGAGGCGTGCGGCCTCCGAGCGGGCCTCGACGGCGAACGCGGGCGCGAAGGTCGTGAGGGAGGCGGCCTGCTCCTGGATCGCGGCGACGACCTTCGGGTGCTGGTACCCGATGTTCGTGAAGACGAGGCCGGAGGTGAAGTCGAGGTAGCGGTTGCCGTCGTAGTCCCAGAAGTACGAGCCTTCGGCACCGGCGACGGCCAGCGGGTCGATGAGCTCCTGTGCGGACCAGGAGTGGAACACGTGCGCACGGTCCGCGGCCTTGACGGCAGCGCCGACCTGGGGATTCGGCTGAGGGGTCATGGCCCCGAGGGTAAATGTCCGCATGGTGGAAGACCATCGGCGTCCTGTCTGTGGGACGGCCGCTAACGCGACACACTGTCGCCCTCGCCCGGAGGCACCGCTCCGGGGAACAGCGTCCGCACCGCTTCCTGCCACGGTCCGGCCGCCAGTTCGGGCCGCAGCACGGCGAGCCCGCCGCAGTACTTGCCGAACGCCACGGGCGCCACCCCGAACCGCGCAAGGAGCCGGTCCGCGTCCGTCGGCCGCCCCGGCGCACCCGCCTTGGTCTCCACGAGCACGGACCCGCCGTCCGCCCGCACCGCGCGCCCCTCACCCGCGTCGCGCACCACGAGCCCCGCGTCACAGGTGAGCCGCTGCCCGTCGGCGACGAACGTCGCACGCCGGTACTCGGTGACGACGCGGGCGGCCAGCTCCTGCGGCGCCCCGATGCCGTACGTACCGCGCAGGACCCCGGCGACGAAGGCGCGCCCGGTGTCGTCGAGGGGGTCGTCGCCCTCTGCCAGACGGGTCCGGTGCTTGACCGTCGCGCCGCCCGCGCCGCGCACCTTGAGCTCCAACTGCCGCTTCCCGCTGTCCTGGTAGAGCCGCTCCCTGATGCCGAAGCGGGGCGCGCGCTCCTGCGCGTGGTCGTGGAACGTGCGCAGGGCGGGGGTGTCGTAGTGCGTCGAGCGGTATCCGAACCAGCGGCGGCCGCCCACCGACAGGGCGCGGTAGGGGCCGCCCGGCCTGCGGGGGTCGGTGAGCAGGGCGGCGAAGTCCTGGAAGAGCTCGACGGGGACGAGATAACTGTGGCCGTGATGGCGCAGCAGCGGGGCCTCGGCGTCGGTCTCGTGGAGCCCGACGGGGCGGGCGGCGAGCGCGGCGCGCGCGAGGGCGCGGACGGCGACAGGCGTCCTGTTCAGCACACGGTCTCCTCGGTCGGGGGAGGTCGTAGTCGTGAAGGGGTACGTCGTGACGTGGTCGTCGTGAGTCGTCGTGAGTCGTCGTGAAGAGTACGTACCGGACCGCAAGATTGTTCCGCTTGACGGAAACAAATTTCCGAGGACGGACTCGCCGCGACGGTACGGGTGCGCGAACGACTGTGGGCGGCCCTGGACGTGGTGACGGCACCGGCCCGGCGGCCCACCCTGTTACCGAACCGTAGACGCGACCCCGTCCCCAGTGTCACAACCGCCCACTATTCTCGGGATGTTGGTCACACATGGGGGAGGGTGGCGCGACATGGAGAAGCTGGGGGCGGGAGATCCGCAGCGCATCGGTGCGTACCGGCTGCTGGCGCGGCTCGGGGCGGGCGGGATGGGCCAGGTCTATCTGGCGCGCTCGGACCGCGGACGCACGGTCGCGGTCAAGCTGGTGCGCCAGGAGCTCGCCGAGCAGGAGGAGTTCAGGAACCGGTTCCGGCTCGAGGTGCAGGCCGCGCGGCAGGTCGGCGGGGCGTGGACCGCGCCGGTCCTCGACGCGGACACCGAGGCGGACATCCCCTGGGTGGCCACGGGGTACGTGGCGGGGCCCTCGCTCCAGACGGTCGTCTCGCACGACCACGGCGCACTGCCCGAGCGCTCCGTACGGATCCTCGCAGCGGGCCTCACGCACGCGCTCAAGGACATCCACACGGCGGGCCTCATCCACCGCGACCTGAAGCCGTCGAACGTCCTGGTGACGATCGACGGGCCCCGCGTCATCGACTTCGGCATCGCCCGCGCCCTGGAGACCGTGACGGACGGCGGCCTCACGAGAACGGGCGCCCTGGTGGGCTCGCCCGGCTTCATGGCCCCCGAGCAGGTGCGCGGCGACCGGATCACCCCGGCCTGCGACGTGTTCTGCCTCGGCTCGGTCCTCGCCTACGCGGCGACGGGCGCGCTGCCGTTCGGCACGGCCAACAGCGGGGTGCACGCCCTGATGTTCCGTATCGCCCAGGAGGAACCCGACCTCACCGAGCTCCCGGAGGGCCTCCAGGAGCTCGTGGGGGACTGTCTGCGCAAGGACCCCGCGGCCCGCCCGACCCTGGACCAGCTCCTGGAGCGGACCGGCGCCGAGGACACGCTCGGCGACGGCGGACGCACGCGTGACCCGTGGCTACCGGGGGCGCTGGTGGCCCAACTGGGGCGGCACGCCGTGCAGTTGCTGGACAACGAGGACCCTGACGGTCCGGCCGGGGCGCCCTCCGGGCAGCCGCCCGGCCTCGACAAGGGCAAGCCCGCACCGTCCGGAACCGGAGACGGTGGCGACGGCGACGGCGACGGCGACGGCGACGGCGACGAGGCGACCCCTCCCCCGCCCGGCACACCCGGCGCCACGCCCGTCAACCGCCTGCCGACGATGGTCTCCCCCTCCGGCCCGCCCGCCCCCGCGCTCCCGACGGCACCGCCGCCCGCCTCCGCCGCATACGGGTATCCGCACCCCCACCCCCAGGCACCCGTCTACGGCTACCCGCAGCAGGGCGGCTGGGGCGGGACGCCGCCCTACGGCCCCGGCTCCACACCCCCGTACGGCCCGGCGGTCGTCCCCATCGGCGCCCCGCAGCCGGAGCCGCGCCGCAGCGGGCGCTCCACGGCGGCGCTGATCGTGGTGGCGCTCGTCGTGGCGCTCGGCGCGGGCGGATCGGTGTACGCGCTGATGAAGGACGACGGCAAGACGGTCTCCCAGAGCGACGACCCCAAGCAGCCGACGTCCGGCGCGCCCACGAGCCCGGGCCCCTCGACGGGCGGCCCCAGTTCACAGGGCCCCGAGACCTCGCAGCCGCCCGAGTCCTCCGAACCGCCCGCCGGCGGGGACGTGCCCACCGAGTTCCTCGGCACCTGGACCGCCTCGATCGACAACGGCACGGGCCACAACACCCGCCGTCTGAGCATCCAGCAGGGCAGCCCCGGGGACACGGTCCTGTCGATGACGGCGGACGGCCCGCTCAAGGGCGGCGGCACGTACCACTGCGTGTTCCAGGGCGCGCTGGTGTCGGCGTCCGGCGGAACGCTGCGCATCGGCGCCACGGACGTCGTCTCGGGCCCCTCCGGTTCGTGCAGTCCGGGCAAGCCGAGTTCGGTCGAGGTGCTCCCGTCGGGCGAGTTGCGCCGCACGATGGACAACGGCGACGAGCTGACGTACAGCAAGGGGTGACGGGCGCGCCTCGGCTCTGAATTCAGCCTGCGGACAGGCGAGTTGTGCGCTCCGGCGAGGTCCGGGGTGAACGCGCGGCGAACAGCGGTCGACACCTCGGACGACGTCCGCCGTGCCGCCGCACGAGCCCCTACGGTGACTCCACCATCAGGTTCCGGGGGGAGTACACCATGGGCTGGCTCAAGGACGCGCAGAACCTCGTCGCCATCGCCACGACGGTGCTGTCCATCGCCGCGTCACTGGCCCTGTGGTACGTCGAGCGGCGCAAGCAGCACAGCAAGCGGATCGGCCATCGCATCCAGATGGACATCCCGCTCAGCCGCGCCATCTCCGAGGACCTGCCGGGCCCGGACGGCCTGATCCCGCGGCGCAACATCACCGAGGACACCACCCTGGTCCTCCTGCGGATCGAGAACGACGGCGCGGCCACGATCACCGACGGCGACTACATCTCGGACCCCAAGGGCCTGACCGTGACGTTCGCCGGGCGCCGCATCACCGACGCGTATCCGGTGCAGCCCGCCCTCACCTCGAACACCGCCCGGCAGATACGGCTCGACTCCCGGCCCGTCTACACGCCCGGCGAGAACAGCCTCCTCCTGCCGCCCGTCGCCCTCAACAGCGGCGACTACTACAAGCTCCTCGTGATGCTCCGCGGCGGCGGCGCGGGCACCCAGGTGGACATCGAGGGCCGCCTCAACGACGGCACCGTCCACCCCAACCAGGGCGCCCACCCCGACGACAAGCCGCCCCTGTTCAGCGCGCTCGGCCGCTGGACCGTCGGAATCCTCGGCACCGGCATGGCGATCCTGCTGGTCCTCGCCACGCTGCCGGACCCGGTCCCCCAGCCCCGCGGCTGCGCCTCGGGTTCACTCACCCTCACCGGGTCCTCCGCGTTCCGGCCCGCGATGGAGGCGCTGCGCGACGCGTACACGCGCGACTGCGACGACGCGAAGATCACCGTGGCGACCAGCTCGAGCGGCACCGGTGTCCGCCAGCTCCTGGAGTCCGACCCCTCGGACACGGCGGGCGACCACTCCAGTGTCATGGCCTTCTCCGACGGCCCGACCTCCGAGAGCGACCCCGAGGGCAAGCTGCACGACGAGAAGGTCGCCGCGATGGCGTTCGCCATGGTCGTCAACGACGCCGTGATCGTCGACGGCAAGCCGCTCACCAACCTGACGGTCTCCCAGGTCCGCCGGCTCTATCTCGGCGACATCACCAACTGGAAGGACGTGGGCGGACCCGACCTGCCCGTGCGCACCGTCCGCAGGACCGGCAGCTCCGGCACGCGCGGCGCCTTCGAGGCCCGCGTCCTCGGCCGCCCCGACTCCTTCTCGACGTCGTCGCGCGACTGCCGCACCAAGGACCTGCTGCCCACCTCGAAGGTGCTGCGCTGCGAGGAGCACAACACGCCCGACCTGCTCGACCGGGTCGCCCGGATCGACGGCACGATCGGGTACGCGGCCCCGCCCGAGGGCACCCCGCGCAAGGGCTCCCACACCCTGAAGCTGAACGGCCTCGGCCCCTCCGGCGAGAACATCACGAAGGGCTATCCCTTCCACGCCGTGGAGTACGCGTACACGATCGGCAACCCCGAGGACGGCTCCCTGGCCGACAGCTTCCTCGACTTCCTCACCCAGGGCGCCGCCAACCGCGTCATCGCCCGCGCCGGGCACCTGTCCTGCACCTCCCCCGACGGCTCCGCGGCCTGCCGCGGCTGAGCCACCGGTCCGTGCGCAGACGCAGGCGCCCCCGCTCCCCGGAACTCCCTCAGAAAAAAGCCCGATGGCGCCTACAACCTTCGGCCTCCGGCACGGGTCTCCTGAGCACCAAAACCGCCATGCCGAGCCCGCCGCAGGAGAATCCGCCATGCCGAAGCACAAGCGCACCCCCGTAGTCAGACCCGGCCGTACCCGTCTCGCGGCCGCGACGGCCGCCGCGGCCGCCCTCACCGGAGGCCTGCTCTCCCTCTCGTCCGGCGCGGCTTCGGCGACGCCCGGCGCCTCCGCGACCCAGCCGCACGAGGCCGACTTCAACCTCGACGGCTACCCGGACGTCGCCGTCTCCTCTCCCGAAGCCTCCGTCGACGGCCACGCGCAGGCCGGACAGATCACGGTGTTCTACGGCTCGGCGAACGGGATCAGCGCCGCGAAGCGCGCCACCCTCACCCAGAGTTCCACGGGCGTGCCGGGCACTCCCGAGTCCGGCGACCTCTTCGGATACGTCACGTCACCGGGCGACTTCAACCGTGACGGCTTCACCGACCTCGCCGTGGGCACCCCCTACGAGGACATGCCCGGTGACACCGACGGCGGGACCGTCACCATCCTGTGGGGCTCGTCCGGCGGGCTGAAGGGCGGCACGACCATCGCGGACCCGGCGCCCTCCAGCCATGACCGGTTCGGCTTCGACGTCGCGGCGGGCGACTTCGACGGCGACGGGAAGACCGACCTCGTGACGGCGGACAGCAGCAAGTCCGTCCGCGTCTTCAAGAGCGGCATCTCCAAGTCGGGCACGGTCGGCTCGGTCACCGCCGTCGCCACCCCGGTGCGGGCGACCAGCCCGTACCACCTGCGCAAGCTCACGGCCGGCGACGTGAACGCCGACGGCAAGGACGACCTCGTCGTCAGCGGCAACAACGCCACCAGCGACGGCGACTACCTCGCCAACTACTACCTGCCGGGTACCGCGTCCGGCCCCTCCGCCACCGCCACCGCGCTGCCCGGTGGCGTGATCAGCGACATCGGCGACATCAACGGAGACGGCTTCGGTGACGTGGTCACCGGCCTGACCTCCGACTCCTCCAACTCCGAGGAGCAGCCGGGCACGTCCCTCGGGGGCGACATCCACGTCACGTACGGCTCCGCCACGGGACCGGACGGCGGCACCACCGTGATCTCCCAGGACACCGAGGGCGTCCCGGGCACCGGTGAGGCGTCGGACCTGTTCGGCTGGGAGGTGAGCGTCGGCGACATCAACGGCGACGGCTTCTCCGACATCGCCGTCGGCACCCTCGCCGAGGACGGCGCGGCCTCGGGAACGGGCGACAGCGGCGCCGTGACCGTCCTGTACGGCTCGGCCTCGGGAGTCACGGGAACCGGTGCCCAGACCTTCACCCAGGACACGGCGGGCGTCCCGGGCACCAGCGAGTACAAGGACGCGTTCGGCACCGACGTCCTGCTGTCGGACTTCAACGCCGACGGCAGGTCGGACCTGGCCGTCGGAGCCGGCGGCGAGAACGACGGCAACGGCGCGGTCACCGTCCTCAAGTCCAGCGGCGGCAGGATCACCACGACGGGCGCCCTGTCGCTCTCGCCCTCGGCCGTGGGCGTGTCCACGTCCGGCACACCACAGTTCGGCTCGGTCTTCGGAGGCTGACCGCACATGCGAAGGCGCCCCGGCCCGCCGAAGCGGACCGGGGCGCCTGCTGTTCCGGGGCGCGAGGCCTACAGGAACGAGTTGACCTCGATGGTCTCGGTGCGGCCGGGGCCGACGCCGATCGCGGAGATCGGGGCGCCCGACATCTCCTCCAGGGCCTTCACGTACGCCTGCGCGTTCTTCGGCAGGTCGGCGAAGGTCTTGGCCTTGGTGATGTCCTCGGACCAGCCCGGCAGGTACTCGTAGACCGGCTTCGCGTGGTGGAAGTCGGACTGCGAGTACGGGAGCTCCTCGACGCGCTTGCCGTCGATCTCGTAGGCGACGCAGACCGGGATCTGCTCCCAGCCCGTGAGCACGTCCAGCTTGGTGAGGAAGAAGTCCGTCAGGCCGTTCACACGGGTCGCGTAGCGGGCGATGACCGCGTCGAACCAGCCGCAGCGGCGGTCACGGCCGGTGGTGACACCGCGCTCGCCGCCGATGCGGCGCAGCGCCTCGCCGTCCTCGTCGAACAGCTCGGTCGGGAACGGGCCCGCGCCGACACGGGTCGTGTACGCCTTGAGGATGCCGATGACGCGGCTGATCTTCGTCGGGCCGACGCCCGCACCCGTGCAGGCGCCGCCCGCGGTCGGGTTCGACGACGTCACGAAGGGATACGTGCCGTGGTCGATGTCGAGCAGCGTGCCCTGGCCGCCCTCGAAGAGGACGACCTTGTCGTCGTCGAGCGCCTTGTTCAGGATCAGGGTGGTGTCGGCGACGTAGCCCTTGATCTGCTCCGCGTAGCCGAGCAGCTCCTCGACGACCTGCTCCGCCTCGATGGCGCGCCGGTTGAAGACCTTGGTGAGGAGCTGGTTCTTGCCCTCGAGCGCCGCTTCGACCTTCTGGGTGAGGATCGACTCGTCGTAGAGGTCCTGGACGCGGATGCCGACGCGGTTGATCTTGTCCGCGTACGTCGGGCCGATGCCGCGGCCGGTGGTGCCGATCTTGCGCTTGCCGAGGAAGCGCTCCGTCACCTTGTCGACGGTCACGTTGTACGGCGTGATGATGTGCGCGTTGCCGCTGAGCAGCAGCTTCGACGTGTCGACGCCGCGCTCGTTCAGTCCACTCAGCTCGGAGAGCAGGACCGACGGGTCGACGACGACACCGTTTCCGATGACCGGCGTGCACTCCGGCGAGAGGATTCCGGAAGGGAGGAGGTGGAGCGCATACTTCTGGTCGCCTACGACGACCGTGTGACCGGCGTTGTTGCCGCCCTGGTAGCGCACCACATAGTCCACGGATCCACCGAGCAGGTCGGTGGCCTTTCCCTTGCCTTCGTCACCCCACTGAGCACCGAGCAGCACAAGTGCGGGCACAGGCGTACACCCCTTCCGGGCGGGGCAAGACCAAGGTCAGGGGCCGTAGCCGCCTGTATGGGTGTGCCTTGGTGTGCCCCGGAATAGACGAAGCCCCTGGCGCAATAGCGCAAGGGGCTCTTGCACCAAGATGCTACCCGAGGAAGCGAGGCAGGACCGAGGTGGCGGCTTTTGACCAGCTACTGGTGGTCGTCGATCCGGTCGCCCGGCGTGCGGACGGCGAGTCGGTACGCATCGCGAAGGACGTGCTCGGCGCCGGTGCGACGGTGAAGGTGTGTCTGCCGGACGGGCCGGAGGAATTCGCGAAGGCGCTGGTCAGAAGGGGTTCCCGGCGGCCTGTGGTGATCGGGGACGACCGGGCGCTGCTGCGCGCGGTGGCGCTGCTGCACCGCGAGCGCGAGCTGACGGGTGCCGTTCTCTCGCTCGTCCCGGTCGGGACGGGTGTCTCGCTGGCGCGCTCCCTGGGCGTGCCGACCGGGGCGGTGGCGGCGGCGCGGGCGGCCCTGGAGGGCGTCGAGCGGCGGCTCGATCTGCTCGTCGACGACTCCGACGGGGTGGTTCTCGGGAATCTGCGGATCCCGCCGGTGGCGCACCCGGAGGCGCTGGACTCCCATCCCGCGCACCCCTGGCTGCGTACCTGCCAGTCCCTCGTCCGCACACTGGCGGCGCGCCCGCCGCGCGCGACGGCGCCCGCCCCGGGTCCGCAGCGGCTGCGGGTCGAGGCGGACGGAGTGACGCTGGTCGATCTGGACCGTCCGGTCGAGGGCGTGAGCGTGGCCCCCGACGCGGCGGGCCGGGCCAGGGTCGAGGTCAGGCCGTCCTCGGTGGGGGCGGAGGCGGGGCCCTTGCGGGTCCTCGCGCACACGGTGACGGTGTCGGGCCCGGACTTCCGCTACCGCGCGGACCAGGTGGTGGCCGGCCCCGTACGCACCCGCACGTGGACGGTGCGGGCGGGTGCGTGGGGGCTGACCCTGCCCGGGTGACGCCGGTCGGTCAGCTCGACAGGTCCCGGCGGCGCAGGCCCGTCAGGCCCGCCGCGACGAGGACCACCGCGATCGCCGTCAGCGTCAGGACCGGGGTCCAGGCCATCTCGCCGCCCGGCAGCTTCGGCAGATGGCCGAACGGGGAGAGGTTCATGACCGACTGCGGGAGCTCGAACGCCGGGCCGATCCAGCCGATCAGGAGCGCGATGCCCGCGACGGCCCAGGCCGCCACCGCCGCCCGCGGGAACACCCCGAACAGCAGCACCGCGAGGCCCCCGATGACCCAGATCGCGGCGAGCTGCGTGAGGCAGGCTCCCAGGACGGGGCCGAAGCTCTTCCCGTAGCCGATCCCGAGGCCGAGGCCGCCGATCACCATGATCAGCGCGGCCCCGCCGAACGCGATGACCAGATGGCCCGCCGCCCACCGCAGCCGGCCGACCGCCGCCGCGAGGACCGGCTCGGCGCGCTGCGACGTCTCCTCGCCGCTGAGGCGGAGGACCGACGACACGATGTAGAGCGCGGCGACCATGCCGAGCATGCCGACCATCGTGGCGAGGAACGCGTCCGTGACGCCGGACTGGCCGCCCATCCGCTCGATGATGTCGCGCGTCTTCTCGTTGTCGCCGACAAGATCGGCCGCGCCCTGCGTCATCCCGCCGAACGCGATGCCGGCGACGAGGAACCCGGCGCTCCACCCGAACACGGTGCCGCGCTGGAGCCGCCAGGCGAGCGCGCCCGCCGTGCCGAGCCGGCCCTCGGCGGGTCCGGGGCGGCTCGGCAGGAAGCTCATCCCGATGTCGCGCCGCCCCGCGAGGCCGTACGCGACCACACCCTGGGCGGCGACGCCCGCCACGAACAGGAGCAGCACCCACCAGCGCTCGTCCGCGAACGCCCGCGTGTTCTCCAGCCATCCGAGCGGCGACAGCCAGGTCAGGACCGAAGAGCCTCCCCCGGAGCCGAAGGCCCGGGGGGACCCCGAGGTCCCCGCGTCCCCGGCCGCGCGCAGGACGAACGCCAGGCCGAGCACCGCCGACGTGAGGCCCTTGGCGAGGCGCGCGCTCTCCGTGAGCTGCGCGACGATCGCCGCCATCGTGGCGAACACCATGCCGGTCCCGGCGACCGCGCACCCCAGCGCCAGTGCGCCGCCGTTCCCTTGGGAGGCGAGGCCGCCCGCGATGAGCAGGGCGGTGGCCGCGTTGGCGACAAGCGCCGCGAGCAGGGCGGCGGTCAGCGGGGCGCGCCGCCCCACCATCGCCGACGACACCAGCTCCTGCCGCCCGCTCTCCTCCTCGTCACGGGTGTGCCGTACGACGACGAGCAGGCTCATGACGGCCGCGAACAGCCCGCCGTAGACCCCGATGCGCCACGCGGTGAGTCCGCCGATCGAGTCGGCGAAGACCGGCCCGTACAGGGCGCGCATCGAGCTGTTCGTGGCCATCGACTGCGCGATGTCGGCGCGCTCGGCGGCGGTGCTGTACACGCTCTTCAGCGAGCCCGGCATCGACAGGACCATCATGAGGATGACGGCGACCCAGACGGGGATCATGACGCGGTCGCGGCGCAGCGCGAGCCTCAACAGGGTCCCCGTGCCCGCGAGTTGGCGCGCTCCGGCGGCGCGGGGGGCGAACCGCGTGTCGGCCACGGCGGCGGTCATCGCGACATCGCCCCTTCGGCGGAGGCACCGGCGGCGCCGGCCCCGTCCGCGCCATCGCCTTGGTAGTGCCGCAGGAACAGCTCCTCCAGCGTGGGCGGGGTGCTGGCGAGCGACCGTACGCCGGAGCCGGTGAGCGAGCGGAGCACCGCGTCGAGCTTGTCGCTGTCGACCTGGAGCTTGACGCGCAGGCCCTGGACGTCCAGGTCGTGCACGCCGGGGAGCTGGGCGAGTCCGTTGGGCGCGGAGGCCAGTTCGGCGGTGACGCTGGTGCGGGTCAGGTGCCGCAGCTCGCTGAGCGAGCCGGTCTCGACCGTACGGCCCTTGCGGATGATGCTGATCCGGTCGCAGAGCGACTCGACCTCGCTGAGGATGTGCGACGACAGCAGCACGGTCTGGCCCCGCTCGCGGGCGGACTCCTTGACGTACTCCTGGAAGACCTCCTCCATCAGCGGGTCGAGGCCGGAGGTCGGCTCGTCGAGGATGAGGACGTCGACGTCGGACGCGAACGCGGCGACCAGGGCGACCTTCTGCCGGTTTCCCTTGGAGTAGGTGCGGCCCTTCTTGGTCGGGTCGAGTTCGAACCGCTCGATCAGGTCCGCCCGGCGCGCCTTGTCGAGGCCTCCGTGCAGCCGCCCGTAGAGGTCGATCACCTCGCCGCCGCTGAGGTTGCGCCAGAGCGTGACGTCGCCCGGCACGTACGCGACCTTGCGGTGCAGGGCGACGGCATCGGCCCAGGGGTCGCCGCCGAGCAGCTGCACCGCACCGGAGTCGGCGCGCAGCAGGCCGAGCAGGACGCGGATGGTGGTGGACTTCCCGGCGCCGTTGGGGCCGAGGAAGCCGTGCACCTCGCCGGCCTCGACGTCCAGGTCGAGGCCGTCCAGAGCGTGCGTCTTGCCGAACGACTTGTGCAGTCCGGAGACGGTCATTGCCTTCGTCATGTTTCAGAACGTACGCTACTTTCACAAACTTGTGAAGTTAAGGAAGCGTATAAACTTGAGGCCGCACGTCACCCAGGGGAGATGATCGGGACATGAGCGCGACGAAGGACGGCGACGGCGCCACCGGGGCGGACCAGGACGGCGCCGAGGCGGCGGTGTCACGCTTCGTGGAGCGGTTCGCCGCGGAGATGACCGAGGCCGGGATGCAGCGGATGGCCGCCCGCGTCTTCGCCTCGCTGCTCGCCTCCGACGAGAGCGCGCTGACCTCCGCCGAGCTCTCCGAACGACTGCAGATCAGCCCGGCGGCGGTGTCCGGGGCCGTGCGCTATCTGACGCAGGCGGGCATGGTCGGCCGCGAGCGGGAGCCCGGCTCGCGCCGCGACCGCTACCGGCTCCACAACGACCTGTGGTTCGAGACGTTCACCCGCCGCGACCAGCTCCTCGCGCGCTGGGAGAGGGTCCTGCGCGACGGGGTGGAATCACTGGGCCCGGACAGCCCCGCGGGCCTGCGCATCGCCGAGACGGCGGCGTTCATGGAGTTCCTGGACAGCGAGCTGAAGGGCCTGATGAAGCGGTGGCACGCACACCGCGAGACGCTCGACCTCGGCCCCCGGAGCTGACGGCCCTCCCTGTACGCCGACCGCGGCTGCACGCCGACCGCCTACGCGGGCCTGACCAGCCGCGCCTCGTACGCGAAGACCGCCGCCTGGGTGCGGTCCCGCAGGCCCAGCTTCACGAGGACCCGGCTGACGTGGGTCTTGATGGTCGATTCGGCGACGACGAGCCGTTCGGCGATCTCCGCGTTCGACAGGCCCTGGGCGATCAGGACCAGCACCTCCGTCTCACGCTCCGTCAGCTCGCCGAACGCCCCCGGGTTCGCCACCGCCGGCAGCTTGGGGATCTCGGAGAGCTTGGAGAACTCCGTGATCAGGCGGCGGGTGACCGAGGGGGCGAGGAGCGCCTCGCCCTCGGCCACCACCCGTACGCCGTCGGCCAGTTGGCGGGCCGAGGCGTCCTTGAGGAGGAAGCCGGAGGCGCCCGCGCGCAGCGCCTGGTAGACGTACTCGTCGAGGTCGAAGGTGGTCAGGACGAGCACCTTCGCGCTGCGGTCCATGGCGGCGATCTCGCGGGTGGCCTCGATGCCGTTCAGCTCCGGCATGCGGATGTCCATGAGGACGACGTCCGGGGAGAGTTCCCGGACCCGGGCGATGGCCTCGCGGCCGTTGACAGCCTCGCCGACGACCTCGATGTCGGGCATCGCGTTGAGCAGCACCGAGAAGCCCTCACGGACCATCATCTGGTCGTCGGCGATCAGTACGCGGATGGTCATGCGGAATCCCCCGGCCGGTCCGGCGCCGTCGTCGGCTGCGGCGCGGGCTCCGGCTCCGGTGACGCCACCGGCACGAACGCCGCCACCTCGTAGCCGCCGTCCGCCGTCGGGCCCGCCGTCATCTCGCCGCTGAGCATCGCGATGCGCTCCCGCATGCCGGTGATCCCGTGGCCCGCGCCCGGCGAGGGCTTGACCAGGCCGGTCGGCGGGCCGTTCACGATGCGCAGGCCGAGCCCTCCGAGGACGTACGCCACCTCGACGCGCGCCTCGGCGCCGGGCGCGTGCCGCAGCGCGTTGCTCAGCGCCTCCTGCACGATGCGGTACGCCGACAGCTCGACACCCTGCGGCAGGTCGCGGACCGCGCCGGTGACCGTCTGCCCGACCCGGAGCCCGGCCTCCCCGACGTTCTCCAGGAGCCGGCCGAGGTCGGCGAGCGTGGGCTGCGGGGCGTCGGGCGCCTCGTAATCCTCGGCCCGTACGACGCCCAGGACCCGGCGCAGCTCGGTGAGCGCCGCCACCGCGTTCTCGCGGATCGTGACGAACGCCTGCTCCAGCTCAGGGGGCGGGTTCTCCACGCGGTACGGCGCGGCCTCCGCCTGGATCGCGACGACCGACATGTGGTGCGCCACCACGTCGTGCAGCTCGCGCGCGATGTTCGTGCGCTCCTCCAGGAGCGTGCGCCTGTCCCGCTCCACGGCCGTGACCTGGCGCTGCGCGGTCATCTCCACCTTCGCCTCGCGCCTGACGTGCACCGTCGTGGTGACGAGGAGGGCGAGCGCGGAGACGAAGAGCATCGGTCCGGTGTCCGAGTCCAGGCTGTACCAGAGGACCGACGCGAAGAAGCCGAAGGCGGCCGTGCCCGCCCACATCCAGGCCGCCGTGCGGGGCCGGGTCCTGGCCGCGACCACGGTCATCACGACGACGTGCGCGAAGAACCCGGCGGGCGCCCACGGGGCGCCGAATCCGTCCCCTCCCATGATCGCGACGAACGGCGTCGACACGAGGGATATCCACCACGCCCCGACCGGCCTGAGCAGCGTCATCGCCACGGCGAGCGCCGGGACGAACCCCGCCAGCGCGTGCATCACGTCGCCACCCATCGAGTCGCCGACGGCGAGGGCGATCAGCAGCGTGAACAGGGCGGCGCCCAGGACCACTGCGTGCGGCGTCCACACCGCGTAGCGGCGCACCCGCTCCGGCAGCCGCCCGAGCAGCGGGCCGTCCGGCGACCACGGCGGCAGCGGACGGTAGGCGAAGGGATCCTTGAACAGGTCCTGCCGCAGGCCGCTCAGCGCGCCGGCGGCGAGACGGTACTCGGGGCTGTGGCTCTTGGCCGCCCCCGTGGGCATCGTCCGGGTCTGGGTCTCGGTCACGTACAGCACCGTAAGCGGGGGCCCGCCCCGAACGCGTCCCACGGGAGGAGGGTTCTGGGCCCTCCGTCGCAGGTACTACACGCGCCCGTCGGAGCCGGGCGCCGTCACCACGCCAGCTGGGCGATCTCCTCCGCCACCACGGCGCACGCGTCCGCGGCGGGGTCGATCAGCGGGAAGTGGCCGACGTCCTCCAGGAGCGTGAGCCCCACGACCTCGCCGGCCTTCGCCGCCGCGTCCGCGTAGGCCTCCGCGACCGCGTACGGCACCGTCGTGTCCGCCCGTCCCTGCACCAGCGTCGTCGCGATGCCCGTGGGAAGCAGCGCGGCCGGGTCGGCGTACGGCAGGCGCTTCTCGAACACGGCCTTGCCGCCCAGGAACTGGGCGGGTGCGCCGGAGCAGACGTCGAGGTCGCGGGCCGTCACGAAGTCGGCGATCGGGGCGAGCGCGACGACGCCGCGCAGCGGTGCGGGGGCGGCGGTGCGCCAGGGCGCGTCCTCGGGCAGCAGATGCCGCGCGGCGGCCCACAGAGCGAGCTGCCCGCCGGCCGAGTGCCCCGCGACGACGGTGCGCCGCGGGTCGCCCTGCGGCAGCGCGTCCCGTACGAGGCCGGGGAGGGCGTCGAGGGCGGCGGCGATGTCGTCGAACGTCTCCGGCCAGCGCCCCGCCACCGGCGCGGTACCGCCCTGCTGGGGCAGTGAACTGCCGCGCCGGTACTCGACGTTGGCGACCGCGAAGCCGCGCCGCGCGAGGAAGTCGGCGAAAGGCGTGAGGTGCTGCCGGTCGTAGGGCGCGCGCCACGCGCCGCCGTGCAGGAGCACCACCAGGGGCGCGGATTCCGCGCCGTCGCGGGGCGCGTAGAAGTCGATGACCTGGTCCGGGTGAGCCCCGTACGCGGCGGTGACGTCTGGCGGGACCGCGGGGTGCGAGAAGGCCGATGCCTCTTCGGCCTCGTCGCGGGCGGCGGCGTCGTCCGGCATGCTCCAACCTCTCAGCGTCACGGCGGAATTGGAAAGTATGCGGACGCTACCAGGCCGGTCACGTGGGCGGACACACACCGTAACCGGATAAACGGTTCCCCTGTGCCGTTACCCTGGGCCGTATGCCCGAACAAGCAGAGCACGGGACCTCACCCTCGGAACCCGGCACCGTGCAGGCGGAACCCGGCACCGTGCAGGCGGAGCCCGGCACGGTCCGTCCCGGCGGGCGCACGGCGCGGGTGCGCGCCGCCGTCCTCGACGCCGCCGGTGACGTGCTCGCCGAACAGGGCTTCGCCCATCTCGACCTGGCGGACGTCGCGCGGCGCGCGGAGGTCGGCAAGACGACGGTGTACCGGCGCTGGGGCTCGGTCACGGGGCTCGTCGCCGATCTGCTCGCCGACATGGCCGAGCAGTCGCTGCCGCGCACCGACACCGGAACCCTGCGCGGCGACCTGCGGGCCAACGCCCGCCTGGTGCGCCACACCCTGGCCGACCCCCGCCAGGGCGCCCTGTTCCGGGCCGTCATCGCCGCCGCGACCTGCGACGAGAAGACGTCGGCGGCGCTGCGCCGCTTCTACGAGGTACGGGTCGCCGAGTGGGCTCCGTGCGTGGAACAGGCCGTGCGGCGCGGCGAGTTGAGGACCGGCACGGACGCGGCGGCCGTCGTGCGGGCCGTGTCCGCACCCCTGTACTACCAGCTCCTGACGGCCGGATCCGCGCCGACCGAAGCCGACGCGGACCAGGCCGCCGACGCCGCCGTCGCGGCGGCGGAAGCGGGCGTCTACTCCGCCGCGGCCGCCAGCTGATCCGCGAGGACGCGCGCGGCCCGCTCCACCTCGGCGAACCCGAGATACAGCGGGGTGAAGCCGAACCGGAGCACGTCGGGCGCGCGGTAGTCACCGACCACACCCACCGCGATCAGCCGCTCCATGACGGCCCCGGCGTCGTCGGCGCGCAGCGCCACCTGGCTGCCGCGCTCGGCGTGCGCCTCCGGCGTCACCGACTCGACCCGCCCCGCGGGCACATACGCCTCGACGCACTCCAGGAAGAAGTCCGTCAGCGCGAGCGACTTGGCGCGCACCGCGTCGACCGACACCCCGTCCCAGACGTCGAGCGCCGCCTCCAGGGCGAGCATGGACAGGATGTCGGGGGTACCGACCCTGCCCCGCACCGCCCCGTCCCCGGCCTCGTACGAGGGCCGCATACCGAACGGCTCGGCGTGCGAGTTCCACCCCGGCAGCGGTGAGTCGAAACGGCTCTGCAGATCACTGCGCACATACAGGTACGCGGGTGAACCCGGGCCGCCGTTCAGGTACTTGTAGGTGCAGCCGACCGCGAGGTCGACCCCGTGCCGGTCGAGCCCGACCGGCAGCGCGCCCGCGCTGTGGCACAGGTCCCAGACGGACACGGCGCCCGCCGCGCGCACCGCCGCGGTCAGCGCGGGCAGGTCGTGCAGACGGCCCGTGCGGTAGTCGACGTGGTTGAGGAGCACCGCGGCCGTACGGTCGCCGAGCGCGCCCGGGACCTCCGCCGGAGTCAGCGGACGCAGCGTGCAGCCCGTCATCCGGGCGGCGGACTCGGCGATGTACCCGTCCGTCGGGAACGTCGTCGCGTCGACGAGGATCTCGTCGCGCCCCTCACCGGCCAGGCGCACCGCGCCGACCAGCGCCTTGAACACATTGACGCTGGTCGAGTCGCCGACGACGATCTGTCCCCCGGCGGCTCCGACGAGGGGCGCGATCCGGTCGCCGATCCGCTCCGGCGCCGTCCACCAGCCCGACTCGGTCCAGGAACGGATGCGCAGCTCGCCCCACTGCCGGCGCACGACGTCCTCGACGCGCCCCGGCACATGCGCGGGGAGCGCGCCGAGCGAGTTGCCGTCGAGGTACACAGTGTCGCCGGTGTCGTCCAGGACGAACCGCTCGCGCACCTTGCCCAGCTCGTCGGCGGTGTCCAGCTCCAGCGCCTTACCGGCAAGCGCAGTGATGTCAGACATGGGACCTCGCTGTCCACAGCTCGGGGAACACGTTCTTCTGCGCGCGCTTCTCCAGCCAGGCCACGCCCGCGGAGCCGCCCGTGCCCGTCTTGGCGCCCATCGCCCTGCGGGTCGCCACCAGATGGTCGTTGCGCCATCGCCACACCAGCTCGGCGACATCGGTGAGGGCCTCGCCGAGGCGGGCGAGCTCGTCGCCCTCGTCACCGGCGTACAGCGCGGTCCACACGGCCTCCACCTCGGGGGACGGCTCGTACTTCTGCGCCACGTCCCGCTTGAGCACGGCCTCGGGGACGGCGTGGCCGCGGCGGGCGAGCAGCCGCAGCACCTCGTCGTACAGGCTCGGCTCCTGAAGGGCCTTCTCCAGCTCCGCGTACACGCGCGGCGCGCCCCGGTGCGGGACGAGCATGGAGGCGGACTTCTCGCCGAGCAGGAACTCCATGCGCCGGTACATCGCCGACTGGAAGCCGGAGCCCTCGCCGAGAGCGGCCCGGTAGGAGTTGAACTGCGCGGGGGTCAGCTGGCCGAGCGGGCGCCACGACGCGTTCAGCGCGTCCAGCTCGCGCACGGAGCGCTTCAGGGCGGCCACCGCGGTCGGCACGTCGTCGCCGCGCAGGGCCCGCGACGCGGTCTCCCACTCGTGGACGATGACCGTGAACCACAGCTCCATCACCTGGGTCGTGACCAGGAAGACCATCTCTCCGGGGTCGTCGGAGCGGGTGTGCTGGAGGTGGGTGAGGACATCGGCCTGGACGTAGTCCTCGTAGGGGGTGGTTCCCGCAAAGTCGAGATACGGCGTCTCTGGCTCGTTCGACTCGTGAGCCTCGTGGGACATCGCTGTCTCCTTGAACGTACTCCGGGTAGCGGTCCGCCCCTGCCGAATTCCGGCACGGGGGCCCCGGTCCCCACGGGCATCCTCCGCAATCGTCCCCCGAAACGGCAAGGCCCGCCCGGTCACATCGTCACGGGCGGGCCTGGCACAAGCGCGGGAGGCTAGCCCAGGGTCTGGGCCGCGGCGGGCGAGGAGTCCTTGAGGAACTGCGCGCAGCGCTCGTACTCCGCCTGCTCGCCGATGGACTGCGCGGCGCGGGCGAGGGCGTGCAGAGCGCGCAGGAAGCCGCGGTTCGGCTCGTGCTCCCACGGCACCGGGCCGTGGCCCTTCCAGCCCGCGCGGCGCAGGGAGTCCAGGCCTCGGTGGTAGCCGGTGCGGGCGTACGCGTACGACTCGACGACGCTGCCGCGCTCGTACGCCTCGTCGGCGAGACGCGCCCAGGCGAGGGAGGAGGTCGGGTACTTCGCGGCGACATCGGCGGGCGCCGTGCCGCTCGCGAGCAGCTCGCGCGGCTCCGGGTCGTCGGGCAGCTCGGTCGGGGGCGGTCCCCCGAGAAGGTTCTCGTGAAGGCTCATGGGTTCCAGTCTGCGCCATGACCGGCGGTGCGTTCCATGCCGGTGATCGCGAGCCTGCCCAGCGCCCGCACCAGCGCGTCCGCGCCCGCCTCGGCCTTGGCACGCGGGCAGCCGACGTTCAGGCGGACGAATCCGGGCGCCCCGTAGGTGGTGCCCGGCATGATCGCCACGCGCTCCCGCTCGACGAGCTCCCGCTGGAGCGCGTCGTCGTCGACGCCGAGAGGACGCAGATCGATCCAGGCGAGATAGCCGGCCTGCGGCGGCCGCCACCCGAGCCCGGGGAACGCTGCCTCCAGCCGCTCCGCGAGCATCTCCAGGTTCCCGTGCGTGTACTCCCGCACGCCGTCCAGCCACGCCCCGCCCTCGCGGTACGCGGCGATGTGCGCGGTCAGCGACAGGACGGCCGGCGAGGCGAGGCCCTCCGCGGTGTCCATGCGCCGCACGAACTCGGCGTGGTCGTCCGGATCGCCGACGAATCCGTAACTCCCGCTCAGCGCGGGGAAGTTGAAGGCTTTCGCGCCGGAGGTGACGAGCGCCCAGCGCAGGCCATCGCCGTACGGCGTCCACGGGCGGTGGACATGGCCGCTGTGCGTGAGGTCGGCGTGGATCTCGTCGCTGATGACGGCGACGTCGTGGCGCCGGGCGAGGTCCGCGATCCGGGTCAGCTCGGCGTCC
Organism: Streptomyces sp. NPDC107517; assembly: GCF_055582645.1. NCBI lineage: Bacteria > Bacillati > Actinomycetota > Actinomycetes > Kitasatosporales > Streptomycetaceae > Streptomyces > Streptomyces sp. NPDC107517. The sequence continues at coordinate 263,156 of NZ_JBVJPM010000003.1, forward strand.
GTCCACACCTTGCCCGTGGGGTTGTGCGGCGAGCACAGGATCAGGACCCGGCTGTCGGGCCGCGCCAGCTCCCGCTCCAGACCCGCCCAGTCGTCGACACCGGCGGTGCGCATCTCGCGGCCGAGCCCGGTGACCGCCTTGCGGAAGCCGTCGTACGTGGGGGTGTGCAGGACGACGCCGTCGCCGGGCCGCGTCCACATGCGCAGGAGCTGGGCCATCTGGTTGAGCACGGACGGGGCGTACACGAGCCCGTCCACGTCCACCTCGGTGCCGTACCGGGTCGCGAACCAGTCGCGCACGGCGCCGCGGAAGTCGTCGTGCCGCCAGTCCGTGTACCCGAACACGCCGTGCGCGAGCCGGGACCCGAGCGCCGCGAGGACCTCGGGCGCGCAGGCGAAGTCCATGTCGGAGATGGTGAACGGCAGCAGATCGGGCACCGCGAACCGGTCCGCGACCCCGTCCCACTGGACGCACCACGTGCCGCGCCGGTCGACCGGGGTGTCGAAGTCGTAGCGCACAGTCATCTCCCTCGGGGTACACCGGAGGCCCGGCACCCCGACAGGGATGCCGGGCCTCCGGTGGCCGGCCTCGTACTACTTGAGCTTCGTGCCCGTGGAGCGCAGGTTCGCGCAGGCCTCGGAGACGCGCTTGGCCATGCCCGCCTCGGCGGACTTGCCCCAGGTGCGCGGGTCGTACTGCGACTTCACGCCGACCTCGCCGTCGACCTTCAGGACGCCGTCGTAGTTGCGGAACATGTGGTCCGCGACCGGACGCGTGAAGGCGTACTGGGTGTCGGTGTCGAGGTTCATCTTCACGACGCCGTTCTCCAGCGCGGTCGCGATCTCCTGCTCGGTGGAGCCGGAGCCGCCGTGGAAGACGAAGTCGAACGGCTGCGACCCGGCCGTCTTGCCGAACTTGGCGCCGACGCCCTCCTGGAGGTCCTTGAGGAGCTCCGGACGCAGGACGACGTTGCCCGGCTTGTACACGCCGTGCACGTTGCCGAAGGACGCGGCGAGCAGGTAGCGGCCCTTCTCGCCCAGGCCCAGGGCCTCGGCGGTGCGGATCGCGTCGTCGACGGTCGTGTACAGCTCGTCGTTGATCTCGTGGCTGACGCCGTCCTCCTCGCCGCCGGTCGGGGTGATCTCGACCTCGAGGATGATCTTCGCCGCGGCGGCCTTCGCAAGCAGCTCCTGGCCGATGGCCAGGTTGTCGGCGAGGGTCTCCGCGGAGCCGTCCCACATGTGGGACTGGAACAGCGGGTTGCGGCCGGCCTTGACGCGCTCGGCGGAGATGTCGAGCAGCGGACGCACATAGCCGTCCAGCTTGCCCTTGGGGCAGTGGTCGGTGTGCAGCGCGACGGTGACGTCGTACTTCTCGGCGATGATGTGCGCGTACTCGGCGAGGGCCACGGCGCCCGTCACCATGTCCTTGTTGTACTGGCCGCCCAGGAACTCCGCACCACCGGTGGAGATCTGGATGATGCCGTCGCTCTCGGCCTCCGCGAAGCCGCGCAGCGCAGCGTTCAGGGTCTGCGAGGAGGTCACGTTGATGGCCGGGTAGGCGAACTTGCCGGCCTTCGCCCGGTCCAGCATCTCGGCGTAGACCTCGGGAGTTGCGATGGGCATGTGTCCGCTCCTTGGGATGTGCGGGTGTGTGCTGTCAGACCCTGACCTGGGGCCTCTCGTCTGGATCGGCCCCGGATGGCGACGTCATCGTCGCCCCCATCTTTCCAGACTTGCCGGACAGCTCCAGTACTGGTCGCGTACTGGGTCCGGACCGTTGTCGACCGGCCTCAGTCGAGGCCCAGCTCGTCCTTGCCGTACGCGAACAGGTAGGGCACCCCGGCGCCCTCGCTGATCTTCTCGGCGGCACCGGTGGCGCGGTCCACGATCGTGGCGACGCCGACGACCTCGGCACCGGCCTCGCGCACGGCCTCGACGGCGGTGAGCGGGGAGCCGCCGGTGGTGGACGTGTCCTCGACGACGAGGACACGGCGGCCCTTGATGTCCGGGCCCTCGACGCGGCGCTGCATGCCGTGCGCCTTGGCGGCCTTGCGGACCACGAACGCGTCGAGGCGCTCGCCCCGGGCGGCGGCCGCGTGCAGCATGGCACCGGCGACCGGGTCGGCGCCCATCGTCAGGCCGCCCACGGCGTCGAAGTCGAGGTCGGCGGTCAGGTCGAGGAGCACCTGACCGACCAGCGGGGCGGCCTCACCGTCGAGGGTGATGCGGCGCAGGTCGATGTAGTAGTCCGCCTCCAGACCGGAGGAGAGCGTCACCTTGCCGTGCACCACGGCCTTGTCCTTGATCTGCTGGAGAAGCGCGTCGCGCACGTCGTTCGTCATGGCTACGAGCTTAAGGCTCCGGCTCAGAGGGCTCGCCACGTCCAGGTGGTCGACGCCTCGAGGGGGTCCACCGGGGTGACGAGGCGCGGCAGCGTGTTCAGGCCGTCCGGCGGGCCGGTCTGCGGCTCCACGCACACGGCCGCCTCCTGCTCGTCGTAGACGACGACCCACCGCTCCCGGCTCGCGACCTTGACCTCGAACCGCTGCGGCCAGGTCAGGGTCACGTCCACGCCATCGGGCATGCCGAAGCAGTCGTCCCAGGGGCCTTCCGTGCGGTCGATCCGCTTGCCGGAGGGGAGGTGGTCGTCGCCGCGCTCCTCCTGCCAGGCCGGGGAGAACTCGACGCGCACGCCGTCGGCGGAGCCGTCGAGGGTCCGGTTGAACCAGGGGTGCCAGCCGGCCTGCGCGGGGAACGAGTCGCCGTACGTCTCGATGCCGAGCGTCAGCGTGAGCGAGTCCTCGGCGAGGCGCACCAGCTGCGTGACGCGGCCGGTCCAGGGCCAGGGCTCGGCGAGGTCGTACGTGAAGACCGCCTCGTCGGCGCTCGCGCGGGCGGTCGTCCACTCGGCGTCGCGGGCGAAGCCGTGGATGGCGTGGGGCGGCGAGTTCAGGGGCATCTGGTACGTCCGACCGCCGTCCCGGAACCTGCCGTCCCTGATGCGGCCGCACCACGGCACCATCGGGAAGCAGCCGTAGCGCTCCCCCTGCCGGAGGAGTTCGGTGCCGCCGATCCGCAGGCTGCTCACGCGACAGCCGTTGCCGGGCTGCACGGTCACTTCCGCGTCACCCGCGGTCAGCGTCGTTTCCTGGGTAGTCACGGGCCGACCTTACGTTTCGATCAGTGCCGGCGGCGCAGTACTCGGCCGACGACGATCGCGGACGCGACCACGAAGGCGGCGGCGGGCGCGGCCCAGCGCAGGGTGGCGGTGGCCGCCGTGGACTCGGGCGCGGGCACGGGGGCGTAGCGACCGCGCGGCGGCGCGTGGTCGACCTCCTCGGCGCTGCGGCCGATCATGGTGCGGCGGGCGTGGGCGGCCTCGGCGGGAGGCACGTCGGCATCGAACCCGGCCTCTTCGCCGGCCGCGTCGGCTTCGGGCTCCAGCTCCGCGAAAGGGGCGAGCGAGGGCGGCGGGATCTCGGTCTCGAAGGCGGAGGTGTGGTCCTCGTCCTCGGCGTCTGCGTCCGTGTCGGTGGCGTCCGCGTCGTCTGCGTCGTCTGCGGCGTCCGCCGTGTCCTCGGCGGCGTCTTCCGCAGGGGCCGCGTCCTCCACCCCCGGGTCCGTCCCCGGTTCAGCCGCCGTGCCGAGCGCCTCCGCGAAGCGGCTCAGGAGACGGCGCACCGCGGACTGCACGGCGTCCTCGGAGAGTTCGGCGACCCGGCCGTCCCCGCTGCCGGACGCGACGAACGTGACGTTCGAGCCGCCGGACACGGCGGCGACCCGCACCGTCACCGCGAACTTCACGGACCCGGTGCCGCGCGCCTCGATGCCGTCGCCCTCGATCGCGAACGCGCCGGTCTCCGTCTCGGTGACGCGCAGGGAGCCGCGGTAGGTGATGGTGTGGCCGCCGATCCGGAGCTTCAGCCTGCCGCCGTCGCCGGAGGCCTCCCGCTGAAGCCCGGGCACCGCCCTCGCCACCAACTCCGGGGCTGCCAGCGCGCCCCTCAACGACTCCGCCGGAACCGGAACGAACACCTCATGCTCCATGCCGCCCGAGCCTACCCACGCCCGGCCCCACGCGTCCCGCGTTCGGCGCGTACTCAGCCGGCGTACCGCGGATGAACCAAGGTCGACGGGGCGAGTCCGGTGATCCGCGAGCGCTCCGCCGCGCGCACCCGGTCGCGCGGCACGGCGCCCTCCGGCGGTGGCCCGAGGCCCGCGAGCACGAACCCCCAGTCGCTCGGCGCCCGCGTCCCGTCGAGCGTCCGGTCGGGCCCGTCGGCGATCCCGGTGAGCCGGTCCCACGCCCCGTGCCGCCGCCCCGCCGGCGCCGGCGGTTCGCCCGTACCCACCCAGTACGGCACGGTCCGCAGGCCCGCCGCGCGCAGCGTCGTGTCGACCGTCCAGAACACGCGGGGCCGCGACGACAGCGACCCGGCGTGCACGGCGAGCCGCCCGTCCGGCGCGAGGACCTGGGCCGCCAGGCCGTAGAACTCCTGCGAGTACAGCTTCGTGCTGGCCGTGATCCCGGGGTCGGGCAGATCGGAGATCACGACGTCGTACGGGGTGTGGGGCCCGCGCAGCCACTGGAAGGCGTCCCCGGTCACGGCCCGCACGCGCCGGTCCTCGTACACGTGTCCGTTGAGCGCGCTGAGCGACGGATCGTTTCTGGCGAGGCGTACGACGCCCGGGTCGATCTCGACGATGTCCACCTGCCGCACCCCGGAAAAGCGCAGGACCTCGCGGGCGGCGAGGCCGTCACCGCCGCCGAGGATGAGCACGCGCGCGTGCGGCCCGGCCATCGCGGGCCGCACCAGTCCCTCGTGGTAGCGCTGCTCGTCCCGGCCGCTGACGCGCAGGCGCCCGTCGAGGTAGAGGCCGAGCGGCTCGTGCTTGCCGCCGGTGAGGACGACTTCCTGTACGCCGGTCTGGACGGCGACGCGTACGTCCCTGCCGTACATGGCCTGCCGGGCGGCCCGCTCGAAGTCGTCCACGCGGGCCGCGGCGCAGGCGAGCAGGCCGAGCACGACGACGTTCGCCACGAGCAGCGTCCAGCGGCCCCGGCGCGTCAGGTCCCTGCGGAACAGGCCGAGTACGAGGGCGCCGCCCGCGAGCGCGTTGACCGCTCCGGTCAGCAGCGCGCCCGTCAGCTGCCCGAGCATCGGCAGCAGAAGGAAGGGAAAGGCGAGCCCGCCGACGAGCGCGCCCACGTAGTCGGCGGCGAACAGGTCGGCGACGGCGCCGCCGGCGTCCTGCCGCCTGATCCGCTGGATGAGCACCATCAGGAGGGGCACTTCGGCGCCGATGAGCACACCGATGGCGAGGGAGAACCCGACGAGCATGTAGCGCGAGCCGCCCGCCCAGGACCCGCCCCAGTCGCCGGTCCACGCGAACACCGCGTACAGCGCCATCGCGCTGCACCCGCCGACCAGCGCGAGAGCGGCCTCGACCGCGCCGAACCCGGCGGCGGCCCGCAGCCGCAGCCGCTTGGCCCCGAGCGAGCCGATGCCCATGGCGAAGACCATCACGGACAGCACGACGGACGCCTGGGTGACCGAGTCGCCGATCAAGTACGAGGCGAGCGCGACCAGTTCGAGTTCATACACGAGTCCGCAGGCCGCGCAGAGGAAGACGCCCGCGAGGACGAGGAACCGGCCCGTCGCCGGCTTCACGGGAAGGGGTGCCCTGCCCTCCTCGCTCCGGGCGCGTCGGACGCCGGACGGGACGGGGGTGCGCGGCTCGATCACGTTGCGAACGCTACGTCACCCCGCAACTCCGTCCGGTCACCCACACGTGTGGAAGTGGGCGTGTGCGGGCATGGGGCGTGGCGCACGGCGTCACCGCAGCGCGGCCGGGGTCCGCACGCCCACCCGGGTCCGGGTGACGACGAGTTGACCCTCCTGCGGATAGGCGTGCCAGGTGCGCCAGTGCACCTGCCCCTCCTGCCGGTGGGCGAGCAGTGCCGTGAAGGCGTGCGGGCTGCCGGGGAACACCCCGGCGAGGCCGTTGGGGTGGTCGGACACCAGCGCGATGAGTTCCTGCGCGCGGCCCGCGAACGAGCCCTCCGAGAGGGTCTCGACGTGTGCCGCGAATTCGTACTCCCAGTCGCCCATGCGTTTGGCGACGCCGAGCGGCAGCGGGGTACTGCTGCCCGGAATGCAGGCGACGGTCTCGGAGCAGGTGCCCCGCTCCTCCTCCAGGAGTACCTGGTGCGAGGCACCGAGGAGCCTCAACTGGAGCTGGGCACCGTCGAGTTCGAGGTCGAGCGTGGCGAGCGCGGGCAGCGGTTCGCGGCCGAGGGCCCAGGCCAGGTCGTCCGCGCGCGTGTCGGTGTAGGCGGTGTTCAGGGTCGTGAGCATGGGTCGGCTCCGCTAACACGCAAAAGGAAGGTGAGGCCGGCGCTGAGGGGGGAGGGCCGGCACGTGCCCACGAGAACGTACGAGGGCCGCTTTGACGGTTAAGAGGGAATCATGAACAGCGGCGCCGCCACAGTGTTTTTACCCAACTTCGCCGGGTTTCCATCCCCTCCGGGGACCCCACAGCTCAACTGTTCAACTTCTCCGGGCAACTTGCATGCGCTTCCCGCACAACGGACCATTCCAGGCGCATATGGCGCCCTGCCCGCACCCACATCTCCCGACCCCCTCACACATACGTACGGCCCACGCGGACCGGCTGCCCCGTGTCAGCCGCCTCCCTGTGGGCCGTACGTGTCCTGGTGTCGCGGTCAGCTTCCGCCGCCGCACCCGCCGCCTCCGCCGCAGGAGGACCCGCCGCCGCAGGAGCTTCCGCCCCCGCACGAGGATCCGCCGCCGCAGGAGTGTCCGTGATGTCCGCCGGAGCTGCCGGACGAGCAGGAGTATCCGCTCGCCGCACCGCCGCCGCCGGCCCACCAGCTGCCCCTGGAGCGCCCCGACCGGCCCATGCTCAGCGACGTCTTCCGCGCCTTGCCCGAGCCGCCCGCGGACGACACAGCCACGACGATGCCCACGACCACAAGCCCAAAGATGATGGCTCCGATGATCACGGCCCTCACCTTCCTCTCATTCCCCCGAGAACGCCCCCGTCGGGCGTGATTCGGGGATTCCCGGGCCCGCGCCCCGCCAAAGCAGAGTTGAGGAACTTCTGAGGGTCTTTCAGGGAATTCGCGGCCTGACCCGCCCGGCAGGCATCCGGGGAGCCGCGTGAGAGGGCTGCGCAGGCAGCTACTACGGCGGGTGTTCTCTGCTCACCGATGTCTCCGATTCCGTGTCCGGGCTTCCGGGTGCCGGCGCGTGACCGGCGGCGGCAGGCCAGACGCCTCGTACCGGACGGCCACACACACAGGCGCACTATATGCCGTTAATAGATGCATAAACTCTAATGAGAAGTAAATGTCGGAATAGGAAAATCCGTCGGACGGCGCCGCATCAGCACGCCCTGAAGACGAGTTGAGGAACTCCGGAGGTTCGGCGCAGGATGGCGGGCATGACCTCCAGCGCGCGCCCCCTGCTCAACCGCCGTCTCGCCGAGTTCGGGACCACGATCTTCGCGGAGATGTCCGCGCTGGCCACGGCGACAGGCTCGATCAACCTCGGCCAGGGCTTCCCCGACACGGACGGCCCCGAGGAGATCCGCGAGGCGGCCGTGCGGGCGCTGCGCGACGGCCACGGCAACCAGTACCCGCCGGGCCCCGGCGTCCCCGAGCTGCGCACCGCGATCGCGGCGCACCAGGAGCGTCGCTACGGTCTCACCTTCGACCCGGACCGCGAGGTCCTCGTCACGGCCGGCGCCACCGAGGCGATCGCCGCCTCGCTGCTCGCCCTGGTGGAACCCGGCGACGAGGTCGTCGCGCTGGAGCCGTACTACGACTCCTACGCGGCCAGCATCGCGCTGGCGGGCGGCACCCGCGTCCCCGTCACCCTGCGCCCCGACGGAGGCGCCTTCCGGCTCGACCTGGACGAGCTGCGCGCCGCGGTCACCGACCGCACCCGCCTCCTTCTGATCAACACCCCGCACAACCCGACCGGCACCGTCCTCACCCGCGAGGAACTCGCCGCCGTCGCGGCCCTCGCCGTCGAGCGCGACCTCCTGGTCATCACCGACGAGGTGTACGAGCACCTGACGTTCGGCGACGCCGGGCACATCCCGCTCGCCACGCTCCCCGGCATGCGCGAGCGCACGGTGACCATCGGGTCGGCCGGCAAGACGTTCTCGTTCACGGGCTGGAAGGTCGGCTGGGGCAAGCCTTCTTCGCACACCTATTTCCCTCACGTCTCACGCACGCGATCACGCCGACAGCTGTGCTCGCGCTCTCGCAAGTCCCAAAAGGCGTGCACTCGCCAGACACCTGGTCTTCGCGCGCGGGCTCTTTAGGAAATCCCAAACCCCGTGCACCATGGGCCACTTGGACCCTAGCTTCTACTGTCCTACCTGTCGCCGGGGATCACACGGGCCATTCGGCCTCTCGTGGATCTCCTTGACCTCAGGAAGGACGCACATGCCGCAAAAGTCGATGTCACTGCTGACCATGCGGGGAGGGCTGCCTCCAGGTCGATCGGAATCATTCGTGGAGACCCACACGTCGTGAAGTGGCTGCGTATCTGGCTGCAGACGCCCACGGCGAAGTCACGGATCGAAGAGGACGTGACGGCGCACGTCGAACCGACGGTGAGTCTCGGCACGCTCCGCCACATGACTTTCCCTCTCCCCCCGCCAGGGATCATCGCCAGGTACGACACAGCCTTCCGCCTCATCGAAGAGATGATCCAGCGCCACCAGACGGCTGTGCGAAGGGCAATGGAGCTGGCCGACGCGATCCATGCCGACTATTGCGCCTCCGCAAGTCCGGCTTGGGAGACACGGCTCCTCGGCAAGGTAGCCAAGGCGAAAACGGGCAGCGGTTCCGCGCGCTCCATTCCTCACAGGCCGGGCGAGCCCGGCGTCGATGTGATCACCCCGAACGACCTCTTCGACCTCTTGGCGCCCTATGTAAAGAACTTTCGGCTCAGTAGCCCTGCACAGACTGCGACAGCATGGCCACCCGGCACCTTCATGCTGAGCACTCGTCCCGACGGCGCGCACATCGCCGTGACGCAACGTCCGGCATTACCCACCCGAGGAGTCGTGGCGCTGCGGCCGACGCACGACGAGGACGGTTGGTAGCTCCTCCACGAGATGAGAAGCCGGAGCAGCGACATCGCACAGGCGGCCCCGGGCCAGAACTCCCGAGAGATCTCCGCACGCGCCCTCTCTCGCCTGAGCATTGCCTGGCCCGACCCGGGCATCCGCGAGGATTTCCACGTCAAGGTCGATCCGCTGCATGCGACAGCGCGGCTACTGGTTTCCGCGATCTCAACTCTGCGTGCCTTGCAGGACGCGATCCTGCGCGACATCTCGGCAAAGGCCCGTGCTGTTCTGCAGCCCGGGGAGGAACCTGACGCAAGCAGCACATCTCTCCCCTCCCCTTCGATCCTCCCCCTGCCGCGCGAGGCCACAGCCGACCATGAGCCAGGATGGTCCTCGGAAAGTCGACGGGAACCCGAGCGAGAACGGTGAAGAGATGAACGACAGGCCCCTGCTCAACCGCAGGCTCGACGGGCTCGGGACGACGATCTTCGCGGAGATGTCGGCGCTCGCGACGGCGACAGGCGCGATCAACCTGGGCCAGGGCTTCCCTGACACCGACGGCCCGGAGTCCGTACGCGAGGCGGCCGTGCGCGCCCTGCGCGAAGGCCACGGCAACCAGTACCCGCCGGGCCCTGGCATCCCCGAACTGCGCGCGGCCATCAGCGATCACCAGCGCCACTTCTACGACCTGAGCTTCGACCCCGACACCGAGGTCCTGGTCACCGCGGGAGCGACGGAGGCGATCGCCGCGTCCATGCTCGCGCTGCTCGAACCCGGCGACGAGGTGATCGCGTTCGAGCCCTTCTACGACTCGTACGCCGCGTGCATCGCCATGGCGGGCGCCAAGCGGGTCCCTCTCACCCTGCATGCGCCGTCGTTCCGCCCGGACCTGGATGAGCTGCGCGCCAAGATCACCCCGCGGACTCGCCTCCTGCTCCTCAACACCCCCCACAACCCGACGGGGATGGTACTTACCGCCGAGGAACAGGGCGCCATCGCCGCCCTCGCCATCGAGCACGACCTGCTGGTCGTCACCGACGAGGTGTACGAGCACCTGGTCTTCGCCGGCGCCCACCGCCCCATCGCGTCCCTGCCCGGCATGCGCGAGCGCACGGTCACCATCGGCTCCGCGGGCAAGACCTTCTCATTCACGGGCTGGAAGGTCGGCTGGGTAACGGCGGAAGGCCCGCTCCTCGCGGCCGTGCGCACGGCCAAGCAGTATCTGACCTATGTCAGTGCGGGCCCGTTCCAGTACGCGATCGCCGAGGCGCTGCGGCTGCCGGACTCGTACTTCGACGACTTCCGTAACGACCTGCGCCGCAAGCGGGACCTGCTCGGCGACGGCCTGCGCGCGGCCGGGTTCGAGGTCTACGAGCCGCAGGGCACGTACTTCATCACCACCGACATCACTCCCCTCGGCGAGAAGGACGCCTACTCCTTCTGCCGTGCCCTCCCGGAACACTGCGGCGTCGTCGCCGTCCCCAACTCCGTCTTCTACGACGACCCCGAGGTCGGCCGCAGCCAGGTCCGCTTCACGTTCTGCAAGCGGGTCGAGGTCCTGGAGGAAGCGGTCGAGCGCCTCGGGACGCTGGCGTAGTTACGTTGGCCAGCAGAATCGACGTTGTCGAAGTTGAGGTCACGGCATGATCCGCACCATCGCATTCGACGTGGGCGAAACCCCCCGTCCGGGACGACCGTTACTGGGGATCAATGGGCCGACTGGCTCCACGCCACACGGTGTCGGCGCTTGTCGGGGCGGTCGTCGCCCAGGGCAAGGACAACGCCGAGGCACCCCGGCTTCTGAGTCCTGGCATTGACATCGCCGCTGCCTACCGGGCCCGCGAAGCAGCGGGCCGCGGCGAATATCTCGATGAGTCGGACCTGTACGAGGACGACCGCCCGGCCCTCGCCGCGCTGCGCGAGCGGGGCGTTCACGTCATCGTCGCCGGCAACCAGACCACCCGCGCCGGCGAGCTGCTGCGAGCTCTCGACCTGCCCGCCGACCTGGTCGCCACGTCCGGCGAATGGGGCGTCGCGAAGCCCTCGGCGGACTTCTTCGCGCGGCTCGTCGCCGAGGCCGGCGGTGCAGCCGAAGACGTTCTCTACGTAGGAGATCACCCTCAGAACGACACGCTCCCTGCCGCGCGGGCAGGGCTACGGACTGCCCATCTGCGTCGCGGTCCGTGGGGGGCACCTGGGCGGATGACGCCGACGTGGTCGCGACAGCGGACTACCGGATCGACTCGCTCATGGATCTCGTGGCGCTCGTGCTGTTCAGAAGCGTACGGCCGACCGCCATGACAGCTGATCCGGCCTCGTACCGCCCAGTCCGTTCACGCGGCGCTCACGCAAATTGCCTGGGGCGCCGGCGTGAGGCTCAGATGCGGCCGAGGTCGACTTCGACCGGGAAGGGCGCCGAGACCTTGACGACACCGGTGAAGACGTCACCTTCCCGATAGGCCCTGGTCGCCGGATCGAGCACGTAGGTGTACACGAGCGGGACCCCGGTCGCGGCCTGCTCGACCCGCCAGTAGAAGGCGATGCCGGCCTTCGCGTACTGGTCCGTCTTCACGATCCGATCGGTGGTCTCCGACCCCGGAGAGACAACCTCCACGACCAGCAGCACATGCTCCGGCCGGGTCGGCGAGACATCGATCGTGTCCGCGCGATACACGACAACGTCCGGACGCCGATTTGTCAGCGGAACATCCTGCAGCCGGACGTCGAAGTCGGTGTCGGCGTTCCACTCCGGCCCCGCGGCAGCCTCCAAGGCATTCGCCAGAATCCGGGCAAGCCGGTTGTGGCGCTTGGACGCACTGGGACTCACGACGACCATCCCGTCCACGATCTCGATCCCCGCACACTGCTCCTCGGACCAGGATTCGTACTGCTCCGCCGTGATCTGCTCGTGCATCCACGCAGGAGCCACCGTCTCGGCAGTCATGACGCACCTCCTGGACACCATGTGAGCGGGACCGATCCCGCTGAGTTCAGCGTACTGTCCCGACTGCCCCGACACCTTGGACACCAGAAGCGGCCCCCGCTGCGGAAGCCGTGGAGATTACCGGCTTCGCCGCGGCGATCGGCGGCCAGGGCCCGCAGCATGAGCATGCGGCGGCTGCGTTCCGCCGCCGCGACACGGTTCCCGGTGGGTTCGCTGATGCGGCCGGCGGCAATGGCCTCCAGGTCGGCGACCGGCATGTGGTGCCGTGTCAGCACGGCAGGGCAGGCCGGTCGGGCGTGTCGGATTCGTCGCATGGGGATGCCGGGCCGGACGGCACGGGCGGCCCGTGTTCGTGCCATGGCTCCTGAGGCGCCGTGCCGCTGTGCCGTCTCGCACTGAGGTAGGGGTTGTCCTGGCCGCCGCCGTCGCCCACCTGCCCGACGGCGTCCTCCGTCAAATGCTCGAGCAGCGCGTTCTGCGCGGCCGCCACCAACGGGTCCCTCAGTGCCATGGCCTCCTGAAGGCCCCAACGGCTGAGATCGACAAGTCCGGTCTCGATGTCAGTCGTAGAAGTCCTCACGTCAAACTTCCCCCTGTCGGCTCCCGCTCGCGGCCCCGCGGCGCAGACCCACCTCCTTCCCAAAGTGGCCCGTGGTCAGCCGCGCCGAAAGGGGCCCTGGTGGCCATCAAGGCTTGAATTGTTCGATTCATGGCCCGGGCGACGGCATCCGGTGCCGCGGCCGGCCGTTGGCCAGGTACTCAACTGGCGTGTTCTGTGGGGAAATTGATGCGTTCCGGCGGTACGGGTCCCTGCCCCGGCCGCGTACACCGCATCTGCCGTGCAGAGGACCCTTCCTGACGGACCGACACGGGCCCTCCCCGCGCCCCGTTGTCACGCAGCCACGCCGACCGTCCTCCATCCGCACCCGTGCGGACGCTCCCGACTCGCGCGCGCCGCGCGGTGCCGACAAGGTGCGGAGATGTGACCCAGCAGCAACTTGCCCCGGCCCCCGCCACCGTCCCCGTCGCGGAGCCCGGCGCCGGACCACGTTCCCGCTCGGCCCGGCTCAGGGCCGCCGCCCCCCTGCTCACCGCACTCGTCCTGTTCTCCGTGGTCCGGCTCACCGGTGTCGCCGCGATGAGCCTCGCCGCCTCACTGACCGGAAAGCGCTCCACCGTCCTGCTCGGCCGGTCCTGGGACTCGCTCTGGTATCTCAGGATCGCCGCGGACGGCTACGGCCGCTCCGTCCCCTACAAACCGGGCATCATCTTCAACGACCTCGCGTTCTTCCCGCTCTACCCGGGCCTGGTCCGCGCGGTACAGACCGTGCTCCCCCTCAGCGGCGGCGCCACCGGGATGCTCATCGCCTGGGCCGCGTCCCTGGCCGCCGCGGCAGGGATCTACGCGATCGGGGTGCGCCTGTACTCCCGGCCGGTCGCTCTCCTCCTCGTCCTGCTGTGGGGGATGCTGCCGCACTCCGTGATCCTCACGATGGCGTACACCGAGCCCCTGCTCACCGCCTTCGCCGCGTGGTCCCTGTACGCGGTCCTGACCGGCCGGTGGATCTGGGCGGGCACGCTCGCCTCACTGGCCGGGGTGTCCCGCCCCAACGGGTTCGCGGTCGCCGCCGCGGTCCTCGTCACGGCGGTGTACGAGGTGATCGGCAAGCGCGGCAGAAATGTTTCCCACAGGCTGTGGACGGGCGCGGTGATCGCCCCGCTCGGCTGGACCGGGTACGTGCTGTGGGTCGGCGTCCAAAGGGGTGATCCGCTCGGCGGCTACTTCGCCGTGCAGCGGGACTGGGGTTCGCGCTTCGACTTCGGCGTCGGCGCATGGCGCGTCGTACAGCATCTGCTACTCAAGGGCGATCCCCTCGTCTTCCCCATGACGGTCCTGATCGTCGCCGCCGCGATGCTGCTGTTCGCGCTGCTCGTCGCCGAGCGGGCGGCCCCGCTGCCACTCATCGTCTACAGCGGTGTACTCCTGCTCATCGCGCTCGGCGGCGCCGGCTTCTTCCCGTCCAAGCCGCGTTTCCTGCTGCCCGCGTTCCCGCTGCTGCTGCCACTGGCCCTCGCGCTGGCGCGAACGGCGAAAGCCCGGCCGCGCAGCGCCCTCCTGGTGGTGGGCGCCCTGGCCGGGCTCTCACTGTCGTACGGGACGTATCTGGTCGCGTTCGCGCACAGGCCCCTGTAGGCAGTTACGGAGACTGCCTACTCGTCGTCGGACGGCTTCTCGTCGTCGGCGGCGGAGTCCACGGCCTGCTCCAGGCCGAGCTGCTCGACCAGCCAGCGGTCGAACTCGATGGCGGCGCGCACCCAGCTGACCGTCGACGACACGAAGTGCTCCAGGCTGACGCCCGTGCCGATGAGCATCTGCGCCTCACCGATGAGGCGGACCGTGCCGTCGTCGTGGGTGTGGCTGTAGACCTTGGGCCACAGGGTGCGGCGGTTCCAGTCGTCGATGGTCTCGAGGAGCGCGGGCTTGGTCTCGAGGGCGTGCGGGCGGTCGTAGAACGTCCGCACCGAGAAGACCTGCTGGTCGTCCTCGCCGCGGAACATGAAGTACGTGCGGAACTCCTCCCACGGAGCCGCGAGGTCACCCTCTTCGTCGAGGACGTACTTGAGCTCCATCTGCTCCAGGAGCTGCTTGACGAGGTCCTGATCGGGGACCACGGGGCCCGCCGGTCCTGAGCCCTGCGGCTGCTCGGGCTGTCCCCCGAAATTCGGAATCGAGGACGGGTCGATGCTCACGTGCTTGGTCCCTTCGTACGGATTCCGCCATCCTCCCCCATGCCGGGTGGGATGTGACAACCCCCAACCGGTTGGATCGGCCGAGTTGTGGCACCGCCCCGGCCCGGCATCGGCGTTCGCCCTGCGTCAGAGCGTCTTTCCGGTGGCCGGGCCCACGATCAGGCCGTCGCCGAAGGCGTCCACGCGGACCGTGTCGCCGTCGGTGACCTCGCCGGAGAGGATCTCCTTCGCGAGCCGGTCGCCGATCGCCGTCTGCACGAGGCGGCGCAGCGGCCGGGCGCCGTACGCGGGGTCGTTGCCCTCCTCCGCGAGCCAGGCCAGGGCCGCGTCGGAGACGTCCAGGGTGAGCCGCCGCTCGGCGAGCCGCTTGGCGAGCCGGCCGATCTGGAGCCTCGCGATCCGCTCCAGCTCCTCCTTGTTCAGCGCGGAGAAGACGACGAGGTCGTCGAGCCGGTTGAGGAACTCCGGCTTGAAGGAAGCCCGTACCACGTCCAGGACCTGCTGCTTCTTCTGCTCCTCGCTCGTCGTCGGCTCCTGTCCGCTCAGGAACTGACTGCCGAGGTTCGAGGTGAGCACGAGGATCGTGTTGCGGAAGTCGACCGTGCGGCCCTGGCCGTCCGTCAGGCGACCGTCGTCGAGCACCTGGAGCAGGACGTCGAAGACCTCCGGGTGCGCCTTCTCCACTTCGTCCAGCAGGACGACGCTGTACGGGCGCCTGCGCACCGCCTCGGTGAGCTGGCCGCCCTCCTCGTACCCGACGTAGCCGGGAGGAGCGCCCACGAGGCGCGCCACGGAGTGCTTCTCGCCGTACTCGCTCATGTCGATGCGGATCATGGCCCGCTCGTCGTCGAACAGGAAGTCGGCGAGCGCCTTGGCCAGCTCGGTCTTGCCGACGCCGGTCGGGCCGAGGAACAGGAAGGAACCGGTGGGCCGGTCGGGGTCGGCGATCCCGGCGCGCGTGCGGCGCACGGCGTCGGACACCGCGCGTACGGCCTCGCTCTGCCCGATCAGGCGCTTGCCGAGCTCGTCCTCCATCCGCAGCAGCTTCTGCGTCTCGCCCTCCAGGAGCCGCCCGGCCGGAATGCCGGTCCAGGCCGCCACCACATCCGCGATGTCGTCCGGGCCGACCTCCTCCTTGACCATCGTGTCGGCCTTGGACGCCTCCACCTCCTCCTCCGTGGCGGCCGCCAAGTCCCTTTCCAGGGTGGGGATCTCGCCGTAGAGGAGCTTGGAGGCGGTGTCGAAGTCACCGTCGCGCTGGGCGCGCTCGGCCTGGCCGCGCAACTCGTCGAGCTTCTCCTTCAGCTCACCGACGCGATTGAGGGACTGCTTCTCCTTCTCCCAGCGGGCCGTGAGGCCGCGCAGCTCCTCCTCCTTGTCGGCGAGGTCGCGCCGCAGCTTCTCCAGGCGCTGCTTGCCGGCCGGATCCGTCTCCTTGGAGAGCGCCAGCTCCTCCATCTTCAGCCGGTCGACGGCGCGCTGGAGCTCGTCGATCTCGACGGGCGACGAGTCGATCTCCATGCGCAGCCGGGACGCGGCCTCGTCCACGAGGTCGATGGCCTTGTCCGGCAGGAAACGGGACGTGATGTACCGGTCGGAGAGCGACGCGGCCGCGACGAGCGCGCTGTCGGCGATCTGGACCTTGTGGTGGGCCTCGTACCGGCCCTTGAGGCCGCGCAGGATCGCGATCGAGTCCTCGACCGTCGGCTCGGCGACCAGCACCTGCTGGAAGCGGCGCTCCAGGGCCGGATCCTTCTCGATCCGCTCGCGGTACTCGTCGAGCGTGGTCGCGCCGACCATGCGCAGCTCGCCGCGCGCGAGCATCGGCTTCAGCATGTTCCCCGCGTCCATGGACGAGTCGCCGCCCGCCCCGGCCCCGACGACCGTGTGCAGCTCGTCGATGAACGTGATGATCTGCCCGTCGCTCTCCTTGATCTCGGAGAGGACGGTCTTGAGGCGCTCCTCGAACTCGCCGCGGTACTTCGCGCCGGCGACCATCGCGCCCAGGTCCAGCGAGACGAGCCGCTTGTTCTTGAGCGACTCCGGCACGTCACCCTTCACGATCCGCTGGGCGAGCCCCTCGACGACGGCGGTCTTGCCGACGCCGGGCTCACCGATCAGGACGGGGTTGTTCTTCGTGCGGCGGGACAGCACCTGCACCACGCGCCGGATCTCCTGATCCCGCCCGATGACGGGGTCGAGCCTGCCCTCGCGCGCGGCGGCGGTGAAATCGGTGCCGAACTTCTCCAGGGCCTTGTACTGGCCCTCGGGGTCGGGTGTGGTCACCCGGCGCCCTCCCCTGCTCTTCTCGAAGGCGGCGAGCAGCTTCTCGGCGCTCGCCCCCTGTTCTGTCAGTACGTCGGCGACAGTGCCGCCCTTCGCGGCGATGCCGATGAGCAGATGCTCGGTGGACAGGTACTCGTCCCCGAGCTCCTTGGCGCGCTGCGCCGCGTCCGCGATGACCGCCAGCAGGTCCCGGTTGGGTCCGGGCGGCGCGACGGTCGAGCCGGTCACGCTGGGCAGCGCGCCGAGGACCCGCTCGGCCCCGGACCGCACGGCGGCCTGATCGGCTTCGACGGCCGTCAGCAGATCCGTGATGTTCTCGTTCTCTCGGCCCTCGAGAAGCGCCAGGAGCAGATGCGCGGGAGTCAGATCCGCGTGCCCTCCGGACACGGCCCGGCTGGTGGCCGCGTTGATCGCGTCCCGGCTCCGGTTCGTCAGCTCGGCGTCCACGTGCGCACTCTCCTCCTTGCGTATACCTCTCCAGCACACTGACCCTGACAGCATACACAAAGTTGAGTCGATTCCACTCAAGGACGGGAGCCGGATACCCCCGGGCGGGATATGTCCTGGAACGGGGATATCTTCCGGAGCATGGCCAAGCGGAACGACCCCCTGAACCCCGACCCGATATTCCTCGGCTTCTGGCGGGAACGGCACCTGTGCACGCTGACGACCCTGCGCCCCGACGGCACCCCGCACGTGGTGCCGGTCGGCGTCACGTACGACCCGGAGGCGGGCCTCGCGCGGGTGATCGCGAACAAGTCGAGCGCGAAGGTGGCGCACGTGCTCGCGGGGTCGGAAACGGCACAGGGCGGGGCCCGGGTCGCGGTCTGCCAGGTCGACGGCCGGCGCTGGGCGACGCTGGAGGGCCTCGCGGTGGTCCGCACGGAGCCGGACCGCGTCGAGGAGGCGGTACGCCGGTACGCGGAGCGCTACGAGCGCGCGCCCGCACCCAACCCGGACCGGGTGGCCATCGAGATCACGCTGACGCGGGCGACGGGAAACGGGTCGCCGTCGTGACGGTGACACAAAACTGCAGCGGCGCCACCGTGTTCAGGTCCACGGTGGCGCCGCTGCGGGGGGAAGCACCTGCGCGATCTACAACGACGGGGGAATCGCGTCAGGCACTGCGGGGGGTGGCTGAGGCAGTACGCGGAACTTCTGGTCCCGCCTCCCGATCCAGCTGGTGGTCACGCTGGTCGAGGTTGACGAAGACCATTCCGTATCGGACGGCGCACCGCACGGGCTGTGGGGCACCCCGAGGGCGGCGAAGACACCGGTAGGCCCGGATCTCCTCGTCGTCGAACTCGTCCCGCACGACGACGATCGGCTCACCGAACAGGGTGACCATCAACGAATCGCCGCGATGAGGAATCGCCGTGGCGAGGTCGATGAAATGCCACCCGGACCGGTAGGCGGTCGCCATCTCACGGCGAAATGTTCTGTCGTCGGGGGGTGTCGTCATACGGCCGCGTCCACGGGAGCGACACTCCAGGAAAGATCCGGAGGCGCGATGTTCTTTCCGGCGGACGCGTGAGTGGCGGGTGTGCCACTCCAGGAGAGGTCCTGGGTGCTGAGCACACCGAAAGCCAGACCGGCGGAGAAGGCAACAGCCATCACCGAGCGAAGCATTTTCTTGCACATAGTGGGCTTCGTCCTCACTTCCATGGCTTCTCTCCCCCGACTCACTAGACGATGGCTCATTCGGCCATCCAAACACCACAGGATCGATGCATCATGTTCCTGCACGTTCAGGACCCTGGGGGGTGGATCTATGACCATGAATGACGCACATCGGACACATCCTCACGCCACGACTGAACTGTGCGACGAGGGCAGGCGGTTGTACGCCAGTGCTCTGCGTTCCGGACGCATCGCCCGAAGCGAAGTGACGGCCGCTCCCTGCCTGATGGATTTCGCCCTTCTCCACCCAGACCCGGATGACGCCGGCTGGCTCCGCCCGGTTCCTCCCGCCGCCGCCCTGGCACAGCGCCTCCACCCCATCGAACGGGAAATCCAGGAGCGACGAAGCCAAGCGGTCGAACTGACCGAATACTTCGAGCCATTCATCGCCATCAGTGCGCAGGACCTGCCCACGACGCACGCCGTCACCGTGCTCGAAGGAATCAACCGGATCAATTCGGCCATCGAACTCGCCATCGCCGAGTGCCAGTCGGAGATCCTCACGGTCCAGCCCGGCGGCGGCCGCAGCGAGCACTCCCTGGCGGAGGCGCTCGAACGGGGCCAGGCGGTCATCGCGCGCGGCATCACGATGCGCACGCTCTACCAGCACACGGCCCGGCACAGCCAGGGAACTCTCGTGTACGCCGAGCACATGGCCAAGGGGAACGTAGAGATACGCACCCTCGAGGAACTCATAGAGCGGCTGATGGTCTTCGACCGGACCGTGGCGTTCATACCGGTCCCCGGAGAGCACCCGGTCGCCCTGGAACTCCGGCATCCGGGCCTCGTCGAATACCTGGCCAAGGTCTTCGAGCAACTGTGGCGCCGCGGGGTCCCCCTCCTGGAGGAGACCCCCTACGCACCCCCGACCGACGGCATCACCGGAGTCCAGCGGTCGATCGCCAAGCTGCTCATCGAAGGCCACGTCGACGAGGCGATCGCGCGCCGCCTCGGCATGAACGTCCGCACCTGCCGCGCCCACATCGCCAAGCTCGCCGCCGCGCTCGGCAGCGGAAGCCGCGCGCAACTCGGCTTTCTCATAGCGCAGTCGGGGATCCTCGACCAGGATCACTGAATGTCGAAGGAGGAGAGCCACACGTGACCGCCGAGGTCCATCCCCACGGAGTCGAGGAGCTGTGCGCGGCCGGCTCGCAGCTCTACGCGCGCGCCCTGCGAGAAGGCCGTATCCACCGCGAGGACGCCGACCCCACGCCCTGCCTTCTCGAATTCGGTCTCCTGCACACCGCCGCCGACGACATCCAGTGGCTCACACCCGTCGCGCCGGCCGTGGCCCTGCCCGGTCTCCTGCGCACCATAGAGGACGAGATCGCCCAGCAACGCCGCCGCGAAGCCCGCCTGGCAGAGGCGTTCGCGCCGCTGATGGCCCTCGACGCACAGCGCGCCGCGGTCCCCCACGCCCCCATGCTCACGGTGCTGCTCGGCTTCCAGCGCATCAACGACGCCATCGGCGAAGCCATGGCGGAGTCCGAGGCGGAGCTGCTCACCATCCAGCCCGGCGGGAACCGCCCCGCGACACTCCTGGCCGCGGCCCTGCCGCGCGAACAGGAAATGCTGGCCCGCGGCTGCCGTATGCGCACCCTCTACCAGCACACGTCCCGTCACTCGCCCGCGGTGCTCGCCCACTACGAGCAGCTGGAGGGCGACGTCGAGGTCCGCACCCTGGACGAGGTCACCGAACGGCTCATCCTGCTCGACAGGAGCGTCGCGTTCATCCCGGCGAACCCCGACCGCACGGTCGCCCTGGAGATCCGGCACCCCGCCCTGATCGCGTATCTGGTCACGACCTTCGAACGGCTGTGGCGCCTGGCCACCCCCCTGTTCCCCGACACGGGCCGGGGGACCCCGGTGACGAGCGGCGTCCCCTCCCGGCAGCGGACCATAGCCGGGCTGCTGATCGAGGGGCACAACGACGCCGTCATCGCCGAACGCCTGGGCATGAACATCCGCACCGTCCGCGTCCACATCGCCAAGCTAGCCAGCACACTCGGCAGCGACAGCCGCGCCCAGCTGGGCTATCTCATCGGTCAGTCCGGAATGCTGGAACAGGACCGCTGACCTCGGGTCCGGGCCGGAGGTCCCGGGCTGCGGGCTCAGGGCCCGCGTCGGCGTGAGGAACCGCGGCCCGGACCCGACACCTCGACGCCCGACCCCCGACCCCCGACCCCCGACCGGCCGGCCCCACACGGCCGAGTGCACGATCTCCGGCAGCGGGGCGACACGGCGCCCCGCACCAAGGGGAGGGGCGCCGTGCGATCGGCCGGTCTACTTCAGCCCGAGCCGCGCGCAGTCCGCCGCGTACTTCGCCGTGCAGATGTCCCCGACCTTGTAGATCCCGTCCTTGACCACCGTCGACTTGATGTTGCTCTGCGTCATCGGGACGACCTGGACCAGGAGCGACTTCACATTGGGGGTGGTGGGGCTGTCGACGCGGTCCTTCGCGAGCGCGTCGAACTCGATGCCGCGCTGCTGAGCGATGAGGACCGCCATCTGCGCGGCGGCGGAGGCCTCTTCGGGATACGGCTTGTAGACCGTCATGTACTGGTCGCCCGTCACGATGCGCTGGACGGCGGCGAGTTCGGCGTCCTGACCGGTCACCGGTGGCAGGTGGGTGACACCGGCGGCCTTGAGAGCGGTGATGATGCCGCCCGCCATGCCGTCGTTCGCGGAGTAGACACCGGCGATGTTCTGCGCACCGACGGCCTGGATGGCGGTGGCCATGTTGGCCCGCGCGTTCTCCGGCTTCCAGTCCTTGGTGTCGTACGACTTCGAGATCGTCACCTGGTCCTTGAGCTCGGCCAGGGCGCCGTCCTTGTAGAGCGCGGCGTTCGGGTCGGTGACCGAGCCGTTCATCATGACGATCCGGCTGCTCTTGGACGCCTTGCTGCCCAGTGCCTTGAGGAGCGCCATGCCCTGCACATGGCCGACCTGGTCGCTGTCGAACGACACATAGCCGTCGACGGGGCCCTCGGCCAGGCGGTCGTAGGCGATGACGGGGATGCCCGCGTCCTTGGCCTTCTTGACCGATCCGGCGATGGACTTGGAGTCGACCGCGTCCAGGACGAGTACGTCGACCCGGTCGGCGATCATCTGGTCGACCTGTCTCTCCTGGCGCTTCGCGTCCTGTTCCGCGTTGGCGTAGAGGACACGGCCCTTGCCGCTGGTGAGGCCCTCGACTTCCTTCTTGATGTGCGGATAGTCGAACTTCTCGTAGCGGGCGGTCTCCTTCTCCGGCAGGAGGACACCGATCTTCAGGTCCTGGTTCTGCCGGGCGGACGCCTTGCCCGCGGAGTCGCTCTCCGGCTCGAGCCAGCTGCTCCCGCACCCGGTGAGAGTCACGGCCATGGCGGACGCGACGCCGACAACGACGGCACGCTTCGTACGCGGATTCACTTTCCATACCTCCCTGAAGTGACCGCGTCGTTGCGGCCGAGGTGGCTGGAAGCCAACTCCGCCTGAAACACAGCGTCAAGAGGTGAATCCGTAACGACTCGTAATCGGGCCCATGCGTTCCGGAGATGAATCTGCTCGTACTCCGGGTAACCCCAGTGGCCACAACCGTCACAGCCGTCCGCCCCGACCGCGCCCGGCCCCTTCGGTGAGCAAAGTCACGGTTCCCCCACGCCTCCTCCGCACCCTGTTCACGCCACCTCCGCTTCGGCGCCCCGCGTACACCCCGCGACAGCCTTGAGGGGCAGGACCGTCCGCCGGACCCTCCGCCACGCCGCGCGGGCGCGCTCCGCCGGGCGAACGGCGCGCCGGGGCCGTGTCCCAAACCTGCCGGTCACGGCCCTCCGGACAGCAGACCCAGCCACCCCTTCACGAACGCGCAGGTCATCTACGCGACACCCTGCCGAGGGCCGCACAACCGAGGGACATGAGCGGGCGATTGGCAGAATGCGGCCATTCCAGGGGGTACGGGCCGTGCGGGAGGCGTCGGGCGACGCTGAGGGACACGTGAAGGGGCCTGGAGGCCGACAGTTGTCGGCCTCCAGGCCCCTTCACACATGCGCGTATCCGTCGTGCCTACTGCTCCGGCGGCCGCTTGGGCCGCCACACCACCAGCGCGCTCGTCTGCTGCACTTCCTGGTACGGGACCAGGTCCCGCCGGTAGGAGGCGTGGACGGCCGCCTCGCGCTGCTGCATCGCCGCCGCGGCGCCCTCGACCGCCGAGGACAGTTCGGCCACCCTCGCCTGCAGCGCAGCGACCTGGTTCTCCAGTTCGATGATGCGCTTGATGCCCGCGAGGTTGATGCCCTCGTCCTGGGACAACTGCTGCACCTGGCGGAGCAGTTCGATGTCCCGGGCCGAGTAGCGCCGGCCGCGGCCCGCCGTGCGGTCCGGGGAGACCAGGCCGAGACGGTCGTACTGGCGCAGGGTCTGCGGATGCAGCCCGCTGAGCTGGGCGGCCACCGAGATGACATAGACCGGAGTCTCGTCGGTCAGCTCGTAGGCCCTGCCAACAAAGGAACTCTGTCGTCGACGGCCGTCCATACGCTCATGCTCCCTTCGCGGCCTGGAACAGTTCTGCCCGCGGATCGGTCTCCGCAGTCGCCTTCCGGTACGCCTCAAGGGCGTCCTTCGCGGCGTCGGTCAGATCCGTGGGGACCGAGACCTCCACCGTGACGAGCAGATCGCCACGGGTGCCGTCCTTGCGGACGGCGCCCTTGCCGCGGGCCCGCATCGTCCGCCCGTTCGGCGTGCCCGGGGGCAGCTTGAGCGTGACCGGGGGCCCGCCGAGCGTGGGGACCTTGACCTCACCGCCGAGCGCGGCCTCCGGGTAGCTGACCGGGACCGTGACCGTGAGGTTGTCGCCCTTGCGGCCGAAGACCGGGTGGGAGTCCACGTGCACGACCACGTACAGGTCGCCCGCGGGGCCGCCCCGCTCGCCCGGTGCACCCTTGCCGCGAAGCCGGATGCGCTGGTTGTCCGAGACGCCGGCCGGGATGCGGACCTGCATCGTCCGGGAGGACTTCGCACGGCCCGACCCCTTGCAGACCTCGCAGGGGGTCTCCGCGATCAGGCCGCGGCCCTTGCAGTCCACGCACGGGTCGGTCAGCGAGAAACCGCCGCCGCCGCCGCGCGAGACCTGGCCCGTGCCGACGCAGGTCGGGCACACGCGCGGTGTGCCGTTCTTGTCGCCGGTGCCGGAACAGGCCTTGCAGGGCGCCTGCGACGACATGCGCAGCGGCACCGTCGCCCCGTCGACCGCCTCGGTGAAGCTGAGGGTGACCTCGGACTCGATGTCCTGACCGCGGCGCGGCTGCGTGCGCGTGCCGGCACCCGCGCCGCCCCGGTTGAACAGGCCGCCGAAGACGTCCCCGAGTCCGCCGCCGAACCCGCCTGCGCCCCCCGCCGTACCGCCCTGGGCGCCGCCTCCGAAGAGGTCGCCCAGGTCGAAGTTGAAGGAGCCGCCGCCCGGCCCGCCCGGCCCCGGACGGAATCCGCCGTTGCCGAACAGGGTGCGCGCCTCGTCGTACTCCTTGCGCTTCTTGGGGTCACCGAGGACGTCGTTCGCCTCGGAGATCTCCTTGAAGCGCTCCTCCGCCTTGGTGTTGCCCTTGTTGGCATCGGGGTGGTTCTCACGGGCGAGCTTGCGGTACGCCTTCTTGATCTCGGCGTCGGTGGCGTCCTTGGGGACGCCGAGGACCTTGTAGTAGTCCTTCTCGATGAAGTCCTTCGTGCTCATCCTCGACGTCCCTCCTCTCGCTGCTTACTGACGTCAGCCCTCGTCCGGGCCACCGCTGTCCTCGTCGTCGGCGGCAGCCGATTCCCTGCCCTGGGCGGACTCGCCCTTGGCCGACTGGGCCCCGGGCTGCGGCTCGGCCACGGCCACCCGCGCGGGGCGGATGGTGCGCTCGCCGATCCGGTAACCCGGCTGCAGGATCGCGACGCAGGTCGTCTCGGTGACGTCCGGCGCGTACGAGTGCATCAGGGCCTCGTGGATCGTCGGGTCGAAGGGCTCGCCCTCCTTGCCGAACTGCTGGAGCCCCATCTTGGCGGCGACCATCTCGAGCGACTCGGCGACCGACTTGAAGCCGCCGACCAGTTCGCCGTGCTCGCGGGCACGGCCGATGTCGTCGAGTACGGGAAGGAGCTCGGTCAGAAGGCCCGCGACCGCGACCTCCTTGACCGTGACCCGGTCCCGCTCCACCCGGCGACGGTAGTTCTGGTACTCGGCCTGGAGCCGCTGGAGGTCCGCGGTGCGCTCCCCGAGCGCCATGCGTACCTGGTCCAGCTGGGCCGTCAGGCCTGCGTTCTGAACCGCCGAAGCGGCTCCTGCTGCTGCGTCCCCGGCCGGGGCCGCCCCCTCGCCCTTGTCGGGCGAGGGAGCGGACTTCGGCTCGGCGTCGTCGGGGGTGGCGCCGGAGGGGACGTCAGGCTTGTCGCTCTCGCTGAAGCCCGGGGTCTCCTCCGTCACGCGGCACCGTCCTTGCGGTCCTCGTCGACGATCTCGGCGTCGACGACGTCGTCATCGGCGGCCTTGTGCTCGTCGCCCGGGGCTCCGGCCTCGGGACCGCCCGCGGCCTGCGCACCCTGGGCGTCGGCGTACATGGCCTGGCCCAGCTTCTGCGAGACGGCGGCGACCTTCTCGGTGGCGGTGCGGATCTCGGCGGTGTCCTCGCCCTTGAGCTTCTCCTTCAGCTCGGCGACGGACTCCTCGACCTCGGTCTTCACCTCGCCGGGGACCTTGTCCTCGTTGTCCTTGAGGAACTTCTCCGTCTGGTAGACGAGCTGCTCGCCCTGGTTACGGGTCTCGGCGGCCTCGCGGCGACGGTGGTCCTCGTCCGCGTACTGCTCGGCCTCCTGGCGCATCCGGTCGACCTCGTCCTTCGGCAGCGAGGAGCCGCCGGTGACGGTCATCTTCTGCTCCTTGCCCGTGCCCAGGTCCTTCGCGGTCACGTGCATGATGCCGTTGGCGTCGATGTCGAAGGCGACCTCGATCTGCGGGACACCACGCGGGGCCGGCGGCAGACCGGTGAGCTCGAACATCCCGAGCTTCTTGTTGTACGCCGCGATCTCGCGCTCGCCCTGGTAGACCTGGATCTGCACGGACGGCTGGTTGTCCTCGGCCGTCGTGAAGATCTCGGAACGCTTGGTCGGGATCGTGGTGTTGCGCTCGATGAGCTTCGTCATGATCCCTCCCTTGGTCTCGATGCCGAGGGACAGCGGGGTCACGTCGAGGAGCAGGACGTCCTTGACCTCACCCTTGAGGACACCGGCCTGCAGGGCGGCGCCGATGGCGACGACCTCGTCCGGGTTCACGCCCTTGTTGGCGTCCTGACCGCCGGTCAGCTCCTTGACGAGCTCCGCGACGGCGGGCATACGGGTCGAGCCACCGACGAGAACGACGTGGTCGATCTCGGAGAGCTGGATGCCCGCGTCCTTGATGACGTTGTGGAACGGCGTCTTGCAGCGCTCCAGGAGGTCGGACGTGAGCTGCTGGAACTGGGCGCGCGTGAGCTTCTCGTCCAGGTGCAGCGGGCCCTCGGCGGACGCCGTGATGTAGGGCAGGTTGATCGTGGTCTCGGTCGAGGACGAGAGCTCGATCTTCGCCTTCTCGGCGGCCTCGCGCAGGCGCTGGAGCGCCATCTTGTCCTTGGAGAGGTCCACGCCGTGGCCGTTGTTGAACTGCTTGACCAGGTAGTCGACGACGCGCTGGTCCCAGTCGTCACCACCGAGGTGGTTGTCGCCGTTCGTGGCCTTCACCTCGACGACGCCGTCGCCGATCTCGAGCAGCGAGACGTCGAAGGTGCCGCCACCGAGGTCGAAGACGAGAATGGTCTGGTCGTCCTTGTCGAGACCGTAGGCCAGGGCAGCGGCCGTCGGCTCGTTGACAATACGCAGGACGTTCAGACCGGCGATCTCACCGGCCTCCTTCGTCGCCTGGCGCTCGGAGTCGTTGAAGTACGCCGGGACGGTGATGACCGCGTCCGCGACCTTCTCGCCCAGGTACGCCTCGGCGTCGCGCTTCAGCTTCTGCAGGATGAAGGCGCTCATCTGCTGCGGGTTGAAGCTCTTGCCGTCGATCTCGATCTTCCAGTCAGTGCCCATGTGGCGCTTGACCGAACGGATCGTCCTGTCGACGTTGGTGACCGCCTGGCGCTTCGCGACCTCTCCGACGAGCACCTCACCGTTCTTGGCGAAGGCGACGACGGACGGCGTGGTCCTGGCGCCCTCGGCGTTGGTGATGACGGTGGGCTCGCCGCCTTCGAGAACGCTGACGACGGAGTTAGTCGTGCCCAGGTCGATGCCGACCGCACGTGCCATTTCAATTCCTCCAGCATGACTACTTGAGTGGATCTGGCTCAAGGATGCATGACGGCCGCCGTTCGGTCAACAGAGCTGAGTCGAGCCGACTCAACTTTTATGTCGCCCTTATGGAAGCCAGGAGAAACGCGCAGGTCAGTTACCGCGTCGGGGTCTTCGTCATGAACCTGCGACGTCCACGACAGCGGTCCGTACGGGCCGGCGACCCCGCCGCCGCACCCCGTAGACCGGCACCCGCAGCAGCCCGGCGACCGACCCGGCCGCCGCGCAGAGCGGCCACAGCGCGGCCAGCGGATCCAGCGTCCCGTCGTGCAGCATGAGTCCGGTCACCGCACCGGCGAGCGACGCGATGCCGAGCACCACCGCCACGCCCCGCGGGGTGAGGCCGAGCAGACGGAGCCGGTGCGCGATGTGGTCGGCGCCGCCCTGGCAGAGCGGCCGCCCCGCGCGCCGCCGCGACACCGCCACGAGGGCCGCGTCCGCCGTCACCACGACCGTCACGGCGAACAGCGAGCCCACGCCGGGCAGCGCCTCGTGGCCCGCGTTCACCAGGACCGCGGCGGACGCCAGCAGGAAGCCCGTGAACAGGGACCCGCAGCTCCCGAGGCGCATCCGCGCGGGGTGCCAGTTGTGCATGAGGAACCCGGTGAGCGCCGCCGCGAGCACCCCGAGAGTGGCGGCGAGGGGGCCGAGCCCCTGGGCGGTGGCGCAGGCGCTCAGACCGAGCGCGGTCACGACGGCGACGGTGCCGAGCGCCCCGTCCGAGGTGTCGAAGAGCCGGCAGGCGTTGGTGACGAAGACGATCCACAGGACGGCCGGCGCGCCGGCCAGGAAGCCGAGTTGAGCGGTGTGCACGACGAAGGTCGCCGCCCCCGCCTCGACGACGACGCGGGCCCGCGCCCCCACCGGCCGCACGTCGTCGAGGAACCCGAGCGCGGCGACGGCCCCGGCCGCGATCAGCAGCGTCAGGACGCCGGAGCCGAGCGGAAGGAGTCCGGTGCAAGCACCGACGGCGGTGACCACGGCCGTCACCGTGGCGATGGCGGCGCCGCCCAGGCGTGGCGTCCGCCGCCCCGTGCGGCCGACCCGCCGGACGGTGAGTCCGGTGCGCAGGGCGACGGGGCGGAGCAGGGCGGTGAGGGCGGAGGCCGCCAGCAGGGCGGTCGCGGCGGCGGCGATCCCGTAGGACACGGCGGACGTCCCGTCAGCTCGGTTTGCGGTATCGGGGTGACACCGGAGGGGCACGCCCGGCCGGAGACCTTCATAAGCTAGTCGCTTATGTCGCAATATGGGGTGAATAACACGATTTGCTTTCGCTGTCGACCGAGGGTGGCCTCAGCGACGCAGATCACCGCCCGGCTGGCTACAGTGCGGCCACACAAGTGGGTAGTCTCAGCATGGACTGAAATAAGTTACCGCTTAGTAATCGCTGAATATCCACCCTCGCAGGCCCGAGGAGCCCCCGAATGCAACTCGCCGCGATCATCGTGTCGCTGGTCCTGATCGTGGTCGGCGTCGCACTGTTCGTCCGAGCCATCGCGCAGATCTACCGCTTCATGCGGCTCGGCCAGAACGTCCCCGCCGGCACCCGCACCGACGAACCCGTACAGCGCACCGTGACGGTGGCCAAGGAGTTCCTCGGCCACACCCGGATGAACCGCTGGGGCATCGTCGGTGTGGCGCACTGGTTCGTGGCGGTGGGCTTCTTCTCGCTGCTGCTGACGATCGTGAACGCCATCGGCCAGCTCTTCCAGGCGGACTGGCTGCTCCCGATCATCGGTGAATGGGCCCCGTACAACGTCTTCGTCGAGTTCCTCGGCACGATGACGGCCCTGGGGATCCTGACGCTGATCGTCATCCGGCAGCTGAACCGGCCGGGCCGGCCGGGCCGCAAGTCCCGCTTCGCCGGCTCGAACACCGGCCAGGCGTACTTCGTCGAGGCCGTCATCCTCATCGTCGGCATCTGCATCTTCACGCTGCACGCCCTGGAGGGCGCCCAGCACCACGTCGACTCCTACGAGGCCTCGTTCTTCGTCTCGTACCCGGTCGTGGCCTGGTTCCGCGGCATGGACGTCTCCACGCTGCAGAACCTCACGTACTTCTTCGCCGGACTGAAGATCGCGACCTCCTTCATCTGGATGATCACGGTCGCCCTGAAGACCGACATGGGTGTCGCCTGGCACCGCTTCCTCGCGTTCCCGAACATCTGGTTCAAGCGCGAGGCGGACGGCGGCACGGCGCTCGGCGCCCTGCAGCCGATGACCAGCGGCGGCAAGGAGATCGACTTCGAGGACCCGGGCGAGGACGACGTCTTCGGCGTCAGCCAGGTCGAGCAGTTCTCCTGGAAGGGTCTGCTGGACTTCTCCACCTGCACCGAGTGCGGCCGCTGCCAGTCGCAGTGCCCCGCCTGGAACACCGGCAAGCCGCTGTCGCCGAAGCTGCTGATCATGTCGCTGCGCGACCACGCGCACGCCAAGGCCCCCTACCTGCTCGCCGGCGGCGGCAAGTCGATGGAGGGCGAGGAGAAGGCGAGTGCCGAGCAGCTGAAGGACGTGCCGGCCGCCGCGCTCGCGGAGGCCGAGCGGCCGCTGATCGGCACCCTCGAAGAGAACGGCGTCATCGACCCGGACGTCCTGTGGTCCTGCACCACCTGCGGCGCCTGCGTCGAGCAGTGCCCGGTCGACATCGAGCACATCGACCACATCGTCGACATGCGCCGCTACCAGGTGATGATCGAGTCCGCGTTCCCGTCCGAGGCGGGCACGATGCTCAAGAACCTGGAGAAGAAGGGCAACCCCTGGGGCCTGGCGAAGAAGCAGCGCCTGGAGTGGCTCAAGGAGCTCGACTTCGAGGTCCCGGTCGTCGGCAAGGACATCGAGGACCTCACCGAGGTCGAGTACCTGTACTGGGTCGGCTGCGCCGGCTCGCTCGAGGACCGCGCGAAGAAGACCACCAAGGCCTTCGCGGAGCTGCTCCACATGGCGGGCGTCAAGTTCGCGATCATGGGCGGCGACGAGAAGTGCACCGGTGACTCCGCCCGCCGCCTGGGCAACGAGCCGCTGTTCCAGCAGCTCGGCCAGGAGAACGTCATGGCGCTGAACATGGCGTTCGGCGAGGAACTCGACGACGACGGCAAGGTCGTGCCCGAGTCCGCCAAGCCCAAGTCCGCGAAGAAGATCGTCGCGACCTGCCCGCACTGCCTCAACACCATCGGCAACGAGTACCCGCAGCTCGGCGGCGATTACGAAGTAATCCACCACACCCAGCTGCTCCAGCACCTCATCGACGAGGGCAAGCTCATCCCCGTCACCCCGGTCGAGGGCCTGATCACCTACCACGACCCGTGCTACCTGGGCCGTCACAACAAGGTCTACACGCCCCCGCGTCAGATCATGGACGCCGTCCCGGGCCTGCGCCAGCAGGAGATGCACCGCCACAAGGAACGCGGCTTCTGCTGCGGCGCCGGCGGCGCGCGGATGTGGATGGAGGAGCGGATCGGCAAGCGCATCAACAACGAACGCGTGGACGAGGCACTGTCGCTGAACCCCGACATCGTCTCCACCGCCTGCCCGTTCTGCCTCGTCATGCTGACCGACTCGGTCAACGGCAAGAAGAACGACGGCCAGGCCAAGGAGCACGTCACGGTCGTCGACGTCGCCCAGCTCCTCCTCGACTCCGTGAAGACACCCTCCGACAACCCGCCCCCGGCGGGCTCGCAGGAGACCGAGGACGCGCCGGAGCCGGAGCCGGTGAAGTAGCGGTTCCGTAGTTCCGTACCGCCGTACGCGAAGGGGCTGACCGGGGAGACCCGGTCGGCCCCTTCGGCGTTCGCGGGGGGGCGTTTACCGGACACAGGAGGGGCGTTTACGGGACAGGGGCCGCGCTCCGCGACCGAACCGGCGGGCCCCGCCCCTACCCCCTCCCTCACCCCGGCGGCATCATGAACGGGTCAAGTGGCGCATGAGGCGGGCGGGGTCAGAGGCGATGGTGGGCAAACGGGGCGGCCGCGGCGTCGCGATACGCAGGGCCGCGGCGGGGTGCGCCCTGCTCATGGTCGCCGCCGTCACCGGCTGCGGCGGCGGTGACGAGCCCGCCCCCGCCAAGCACCGCCCCGTGGCCATGTCCGGCAAGTCCGGCGCCGCGCTCCCCGTCCCGCACGGCCGCGGCAGCAAGGTGCCGGACGACTTCAACGGGGACGGCGCCCCCGACCTCGTACTGGACGATCTCGTGCACGACGGGCTCGGGGACGACGCCGGGATCGGGGTCGTGTACGGGAAGAAGGGGCACGGACTCGTGCCCGGGGCGCGGCAGTTGCTGCGTCCCGCGAAGTACGCGGCGCCGACCGAGGGCGAGACGCCCGCCGCGTTCGACTCCGAGGCGAGCTGCGACCTCGACAAGGACGGCTTCACCGATCTGGTGGTGTCGACCGATCCGCCGTTCGACGGGCAGGGGCAGCCGCCGGTGCCGCTGCAGATCCTGTTCGGCGGCCCGGGCGGGCTCACCCACCGGGGCGTGAAGCTCGTCGTCCCCGCCCAGGCGCGGTTCGGCAACGACTGGCCGGACCAGCCGGTGTGCGGCGACTTCGACGGGGACGGCTCGGTCGACCTCACGG
The DNA here is from genome assembly GCF_055582645.1 of Streptomyces sp. NPDC107517. Classification (NCBI taxonomy): domain Bacteria; kingdom Bacillati; phylum Actinomycetota; class Actinomycetes; order Kitasatosporales; family Streptomycetaceae; genus Streptomyces; species Streptomyces sp. NPDC107517. The sequence continues at coordinate 294,828 of NZ_JBVJPM010000003.1, forward strand.
TCCACGCGAGCGGCGGGCGGCTGAGTTTCCTGCGCGGCCCCTTCACGCGCAACGGCGCCCCGCGCGCGGCCGGCAAGCCGCTGACCGCACCCGGCAACGTACCCGTGGGCCCGGCCTTCGACGTCGACCGCGACGGGTACGACGACCTCCTCGTGCGCCGCACCTCCCGCGGCTCGTCACCGTCCCGGATCGTCCTGGGCGGCCCGCAGGGACCGGCCCGTTCCGGCGCCGCGCTGCCGTCCGGCCTCGGCCTCGCGGTGGGCCGGTTCACCAAGGGCGCGGGCGCGGACACCGCGCTGCTCACGGCCTCCGGCGTCACCCTCTCGCGGCCGGGCGCCGCCGCCCTCGAGGCCACCGGGACGGCCATCACCGCGGGTGACTTCGACGGGGACGGCGTGGCCGAACTCGTCGTGTCCGGCGGCGCGTCGAAGGCCCCGAAGGTCCTGCCCGCGAACGGGAGGGCGGCCGTGCCCGTCACCCCCGGGGCCGCCGGCACCACCGAGGTCCTCGAGGCGACCGACCTCGACGGCGACGGACGCGCCGACCTCGTGCTCCGCACGTACCTCGGCGAGAGCACGGACACGATCGCCGTGTACCCCGGAGTCAAGGGCGGCGCTCTCCTCGCCGGAAAGCCTCAAGTCACCTTCTCCACAGCGGAGTTCTGAGACCGGGCGGGCCCGCGTGCGCTGCGCCGCGTGCAACACCACGGGCTCCGTCACCATCGTCCGGGGCGGCCCCAGGGCCTTCGACCGGGGCGCCAAGATCCTCAACTCCCCCACCACCGACACCGAACGCTTCGGCGAGGCCGCCTCCTTCGTCGACATCGACGACGGGTCCGCCGACCTCGCCGTGATCAGCTCCGACAGCTGGTGGTACTACGCCGAGAGCGCGGACCCGACCCGCGCCGTCGCCCCCGAGGGCGACCTCCTGCCCGAGGGCGTCCGCCTGGAGGGCATGGAGGCGCCCACGTTCCTCTCCAAGGACGGCTACACGTACGTCCTCTACGGGGAGCGTGCCGACGGCAAGCCCTGCACCGTGTACATGAAGGGCGGGGCCGACCTGGCGATCGGCGCGAACGGCGAGGACATCGGCACCTCGGCCGACGCGGGCGCCGTCTGGGTCCTGCGCGGCGCGGTCCCGTACGTCACCACGTCGTACGCCACGTCCTTCAACGGCGCGGACTTCGGGACGGTGACGAGCGGCGCGGGGCGTGCCTTCGGGACGGTCCTGCGCTGATCTGCGCCGAACGGGCTCCGGGAAGACCGAGACCCGGGCCGCCGGAAATAACTGTGGACCACATACAACCCTCTGGCCCCACTACGAGTCTCCTGTTCGCCAACCGCAGGGCCACGCCTGGAACAACTCCCGGCAAACACCCGCGGAACGCACCCCATTGACTGCGGATGCCCGCCAGGCATCCCCGCATGCTGCAGGAGAATCCCGCATGCACAAGCCCATACGTATCGCCCTCGCCTCGGCCGCCGCGGTCGCGCTGACGGGCGGGCTGCTCTCCCTCTCCACGGGCTCGGCCCTCGCCGCCGACTCCGTCCACCACCACGAGGCCGACTTCAACGGCGACCACATCGGGGACATCGCGTTCTCCGCCGGCTGGTCGACGGTCGGCGGCAAGAAGGGCGCCGGCCAGATCGTCGCCCTGTACGGCTCGGCGAACGGCCTGAACGCCGCCGCCCGCAAAACCGTCAGCCAGAACACGACGGGCGTCCCCGGCACCGCCGAGACCAACGACGGCTTCGGCTGGGTCAGCGCGTACGGCGACTTCAACGACGACGGCTACGACGACCTGGCCACGTCCGCGCGCTTCGAGGACGTGGACGGCGACACCGACGGCGGCACCGTCATGATCATGTGGGGCTCCGCGTCGGGCCTCACCGGCGGCACGACCATCGCGGACCCGGCCGTCTCCTCCCACGACCAGTGGGGCAAGACGCTCGCCGCCGGTGACTTCGACGGCGACGGCAAGGACGACCTCGCGGTCGGCTCCACGGCGAGCACGGTCTACGTCTACAAGGGCGGCATCGCCAAGTCGGGCACTGCGGGCGGCCGTTACACGCTCAAGCCGCCGATCCAGTCCGGCGACGGCACCGGCCCGCTCACCCTCACCGCGGGTGACGTGAACGGCGACGGCGCCACCGACCTCGTGGTCGACGGCTTCGAGACGAACACCAGCGCGGGCTGGAACACCAACTACTACGTTCCCGGCAGCGCCTCCGGCCTCCTCGCGTCGTCCGCACAGACGCTGAAGCCCGGCGTCATCACCGACATCGGCGACGTGAACGGCGACGGCTTCGGCGACATCGTGACCGGCCAGGAGTGGGACGAGCCCACGGACGGGTCCCCGGACCCGACCGAGTCGACCGACGGCGGCAAGGTCAACATCACGTACGGCTCGGCGAGCGGCCCCGCCGCCACCACCGCCATCAGCCAGAACACCGGCAACGTGCCCGGCGGCTCCGAGCGCGGCGACGACTTCGGCGGCGAGCTGTCCCTCGGCGACATCAACGGCGACAACTACCAGGACCTGGTGGTCGGCGCCGCCGGCGAGAACCTGGGCGGCGTCACCGACACCGGCTCCGTGACGGTCCTCTACGGCTCCGCGAACGGCATCGACACGCAGTCCGGCGGCCAGTTCTTCGCCCAGTCCACGGCCGGCGTCCCCGGCTCGGACGAGGCGAAGGACTACTTCGGCAACGAGGTCAAGCTCACCGACGTCACCGGCGACGGCAAGGCCGACCTGACGATCGGCGCGTACGGCGAGAACGGCGGCAACGGCGCGCTGACGTACCTCCCGTCGAACGGCACGAAGATCACCACGACGGGCACGCGCTCCTTCTCGGCGACCTCCCTCGCCGTCTCGACGGACGCCTCCCCGATGCTGGGCGGCAACGCGGCCAACTAGGGCCTCTCGCCCGCTCGTCGGGCCCGCACCGCTTCGGTGCGGGCCCGTTCCCGACCACGCACCCCTGGATCCCCATGCGCAAGCGCACCCTGCTCCTGGCCACGGCTCTCACGACGGGGCTGCTCGCCCTGCCCGCCACTTCCGCGACCGCCGCGCCGTCCGGGCTGCCCGGCGACTTCAATGGCGACGGATACCGCGACATCGCCCTCACCGCGGGCACCGCGACAGTGTCCGGCACATACATGGCCGGCCGCGCGGCCGTCGTCTACGGCTCGTCCGCCGGACTGAACACCGCCAAGCGGACGGTGCTCAGCCAGGCCAGTACCGGCATTCCCGGCACGCCCGAGACCGAGGACACCTTCGGCTACTCCCTCGCCACCGGCGACCTCAACGGCGACGGATACGCCGACCTGGTCGTCGGCGCCCCGAACGAGAAGACCGGCACCGACACGCACGCCGGAGCGGTCACCATCGTGTGGGGCTCGGCGAGCGGACTCTCCGGCGGGACCACGGTCACCGACCCGCGCCCCACCAAGCACGACTACTTCGGCACGACGCTCGCCGTGGGCGACTTCGACGGCGACGGCCACGACGACCTCGCGGTCGGCTCGACCGGCTCCACCGTGGACATCATCCGCGGCGGCTTCACCACGTCCGGTACGCGCGGCGGCACTTCGACCGTGACGACCGCACTCGACCCCAACGCCACATCCGGCAGCCTGACCGCGGGCGACACCAACAGGGACGGGGTCGACGACCTCGTCGTACAGGGCTACGCGCCCTACGGCGAAGGCGCCGACGACCAGTACGCGGCCACGTACCTCTTCCTCCAGCCGGTCACCTCCCCGTCCGCGATCACGCTCCCCGGCGCGTACGCGGCCACTGTCGGCGATCTGAACAAGGACGGCTACGGGGACATCGTTCTCGGCAACCCCCTGGACAAGACGTCCGACCCGGGCGGCGCCCTCGGCGGCAAGGTCACCGTCCTCCCCGGAAGCGCGACGGGACCCGCCCTGACCGCCCAGAAGAGCTACACCCAGGCGACGGCCGGCGTTCCCGGCACCGCCGAGGCGATGGACCGCTTCGGCGCCTCCCTGTCCGTGGGCGACGCGAACGGCGACGGGTACGGCGACCTCGCGATCGGCTCGCCCGGCGAGGCGATCGGCTCCGCCACGGACGCGGGCACCGTCGTCCTGCTCCGCGGCTCCGCGGCCGGCCTCACCGTGACCGGCGCCCAGGCGTACTCCCAGAGCACGTCCGGCGTGCCGGGCGCCTCGGAGAAGAACGACAGCTTCGGCTCCGCCGTCCTGCTCCGCGACATCAACAAGAACGGCCGGGCCGACCTCACGACCGGCGCGGCCTTCGAGAACGGCGGCACCGGGGCGGTCTGGAACCTGCGCGGATCCAGCACGGGCCTCACCACGTCCGGCGCCACCAGCTTCGGCCCGTCCGCGCTCGGTTTCGACGGCGACCAGGCCATGTTCGGCGACCACATCAGCGGCTGACCCCGAAAGGAGCCCCACCCGTGCGCATGCGCACCGCAACGGCCCTCACCGCACTCGTCGCGGCCGGCCTCGCCCCTCTCACCCTGCCCTCCGGCCCCGCCTCCGCGGCCACGGCCAAGTACGCCGACGACTTCAACGGCGACGGGTACCGCGACTACGCGTCCATGTCCTGGAACAGCCCCGGCGGCGCCCTCCTCATCACCTTCGGCACCGCCACGGGTCCGGGCACGAAGACCCAGGTGATCGACCAGAGCAGCGCCGGAGTGCCCGGCGAGGACGAGGCCGACGACATGTGGGGCGAAGTCAGGACGGCCGCCGACTTCGATCAGGACGGCTACGGCGACCTCGCGGTGGCCGCCCGGGGCGAGGACGTCGGCAGCAACGAGGACCAGGGAGCCGTCATGATCCTCTGGGGCTCACCCACGGGCCTGTCCGGCGGGACATCCGTCACCAACAAGGCCAAGCAGGAGTTCGGCTACTTCGCGAACGACCTCGCGACCGGCGACTTCAACGGTGACGGCAAACCGGATCTCGCGGCCGTCAACGCCGGCAAGACATACGTGTACCGCGGCCCCATCACCCGCTCCGGAGTGGCCGGTTCGGTCTCGACCCTGGACAAGACGGGCTTCGACTCCACCGCACTGATCGCGGGCAAGGTGAACGGCGACTCCAAGACCGACCTCGTCATCGTCGGCGACACCTTCTCCGGCGCGGCCACGGCCGCGGACGCCTGGTTCGTCAAGGGCGGCTCCACGCTGACGTCCGGCCCGTCCCTCCACGTCAACTCGGAGGATTACGGCGGCGACGGCGTCATCGCCGACTTCAACAAGGACGGCTACGGCGACGTCGCCATCGGCACTCCCGCCTACTCGGGCTACGAGGGCCGCGTCTCCCTCTGGTACGGCTCCTCGACGGGCCCCGGCACCAGCGCCCGCATCTCCCAGTCCACCAGCGGCGTCGCGGGCACGCCGGAGCCGGACGACAGTTTCGGCTGGTCCGTCTCCGCGGGCGACGTCAACGGCGACGGCTACCAGGACCTGGCGGTCGGCGCCTACGGCGAGAAGATCGACGACAAGGAGTACGCGGGCGGCGTCCACGTCTTCAAGGGCCGCGCGAGCGGCGTCAGCGGCACCGGCTCGCAGTGGTTCGCCCGCAACAGTCCGGGGGTCACCGGGGCGCTCGACACGGACGACATGTTCGGCTCCACGGTGCGGCTGCGCGACACCGACCGCGACGGCTACGCCGACCTGTACGTGGCGGGCATGGTCGGTTCGCTCCGTCTGCCCGGCTCGGCCTCCGGAATCACCACCACGGGCGCCGCGCCGGTCCCGTCGGACCTGATCGAGGGCTTCCTCCAGTAGGGCCCACCCGCGTGAACGAGCCCCGTCGACCCGCCCCGGCCGACGGGGCTCGTTCCTGTCCGGTGGCGCGGCGCCCGCGGATCCCACGGATTCCCACTCGCCCCGTACAACCCTCCACCCCCACCAACCGTCTCCTGTAAGCCGACCGCAGGGCCATGTCCGGGACAACTCCCGGCAAACGCCGCCGGAACGCACCCTTACTGACTGCGGATGCCCCCACATCCCCCGGTTGACGCAGGAGTTACACGCATGACCAGACACGCCAAGCACAAGCGCACGCCCGAGCCCTCCCCCGTCCGGATCCGGCTCGCCACCGCCACCGCGGCCGCCGCCGCACTGACCGGGGGCCTGCTGGCCACGTCGGCCGGCGTGGCGTCCGCCGACACGGCCGCGGCCGGCGTCTCCCAAGGGGACGCCGACTTCAACGGCGACGGCTACGCGGACGCCGTCGCCTCCGCGTACGGCGCCTACGTGAACGGCAAGGCGAGCGCGGGCCAGCTCGCCGTCGTCTACGGCGGAGCCACCGGCAACCACTACGCCACCATCAGCCAGAACTCCCCCGGTGTCCCTGGCACCGCCGAGGCCGGCGACCTGTTCGGCGGCGACTCCGCTTACGGCGACTTCGATGGCGACGGTTACGACGACGTCCTCGTCGGCGCGCTCGGCGAGGACGTCGGCTCGGACAAGGACGGCGGCACCGCCGCCATCCTGTGGGGCTCGGCCGCCGGGCTGAAGAGCGGAAGCACCGTCGCCGACCCTCGGCCCACCAAGCACGACTTGTTCGGCGGCGTGGTCGAGGCAGGCGACTTCGACGGCGACGGCAAGGACGACATAGCCGTCGGCTCGCTCGGCGCAACGACCGTCGACGTCTTCTCCGGCGGCTTCAGCCGCACCTCCGGCGCCGCGGTCCACAAGACGCTGAGCACCGGTGTCCAGACCGGGGACGGGATCAACAGCCTGCATTCCGGTGACGCGAACGGCGACGGCAAGGACGACCTGATCGTCAACGGCTACGACCCGTCGGACAACCTGAACGCCAACTACTGGATCCCCGGCAGCACCACCGGTCTCACCAACTCCGCCGCGCAGAAGCTGCCCGCCGGCATCATCACCGATCTCGGCGACACTGACGAGGACGGCTACGACGACATCGTCATCGGCAACTCCTGGGACTCCGGCATCGCGGGCGCCACCACGGGCGGTTCGGTGTACATCGTGCACGGCACGGCGAGCGGCCCGTCCGCCGGCGACACCGAGAAGTTCACGCAGAACACCGCGGGCGTCCCCGGCTCCAGCGAGAAGGGCGACACCTTCGGCGGCGAGATCGACCTCGGCGACGTCAACGGCGACGGCCACCTGGACCTCGTCGTCGGCGCCCCCGGCGAGGACCTGACGGGCGGTGCCAACGCGGGCGCGGCCACCGTCCTGTACGGCTCGGCCGACGGCTCGGGCATCACCGGCACGGGCGCCCTGTTCCTGGAGCAGAACAACGCGTTCGTCCCCAACTCCAACGAGAAGAACGACCAGTTCGGCTCCGACGTGCATCTGGACGACCTCAACCACGACGGCCGGGACGAGATCCTCATCGGCGCCGACGGCGAGAACGGCGGCAACGGCGCCGTCTACCCGGTGAAGGTCAAGGCGGACGGCACCCTCGCGGCGTCCTCCGGCATCTACACGTCCACGCTCGGCATCTCCGCCACCGGCACCCCGCGCCTGGGCGCCAACTTCACGGACTGACGCCGCCCCCACAAACCGGCCGGGTCCGCGCCCCCGTCGCGGACCCGGCCTCCCCACTCCAGGAAGCCCGACATCATGCACAAACGGCGCGCCCTCGCGCTGGCGGCAGCCGTGACCTCCGGCCTGCTCGCCCCCCTGACCCTCCCGACCCCGGCGACGGCCGCGTCCGCGAAGTACACGGACGACTTCAACGGCGACGGATTCCGCGACCTCGCGACCTCCGCGGTCTGTGCCACCGTGGGCGGCGCGAGCTGCGCCGGCGCCGTCGTGGTCACCTACGGTTCGGCCTCCGGCATCAGCGCCGCCCGGCGCACGGTCCTCAGCCAGAACACCAGCGGTGTCCCCGGAACGGCCGAGAAGAACGACGGCTTCGGTTCCGTGCTCGCATCCGGCGACCTGAACAGCGACGGATTCGCCGACCTCGTGGTCGGGACCGCTGGCGAGGACGTCGGCACCGACACCGACGGCGGTACGGTCGTTGTGCTCTGGGGCAGTGCCGACGGCCTCTCCGGCGGGACGACCGTCAACGATCCGGACCCGTCCGGCCACGATCTCTTCGGCAAGTCCCTGGCCGTGGGCGACTTCACCGGCGACGGCACAGCCGATCTCGCGGTGGGCAGCACCGGCAGCGCGGTCTGGATCTACCGGGGAGGGTTCACCAAGTCCTCCGGTGCCGCCTCCAAGTTCAAGCTCGGCACCGACCTGGAGCCCGGCACCTCCAACGGGGCGCGGACCCTCACCTCCGGGGACTTCAACCGCGACGGCTACAGCGACCTGCTGATCACGGGCTTCTACAACCCGAACAGCTACAGCGCCGCCTTCGGCAGTCTGGTCTATCTGGGCTCCGCGACAGGCATGACCTACCAGGACATTCTCGCCGAGGGCGACACCGTGGCCACGGGCGACCTCAACGGCGACGGTTACGACGACGTGATCGTCGGCGCGCCTAACGGCGACGACCAGGGCCACGTGGGCGGCGCCATCACCTCCTACCTCGGGGGTGATGCCGGAGTGCGTACCGACACGGAAAGAGTCATCGAACAGGACACCCCGGGTGTACCCGGCGAGGACGAGTCGAGCGACTACTTCGGCAACGCGATCTCCATCGGTGACATCGACGGGGACGGACACGACGACGCCGCGGTCGGCAGCTACTACGAGAGCATCGGCGACGCCTCGCTGACCGGCAGCGTCACCGTGTTCCGCGGGAACCCGCTCGGCCTGTCCACGGACGGGGTCAAGGTGTTCCACCAGGGCACCACCGGCATCCCGGGCGCCGATGAGGACAACGACCACTTCGGTTCGGCCGTGCGGCTCGCCGACCTCACCGCGGACGGCCGCGCGGACCTCTCCGTCGGCGCGCAGGGCGAGAACAACGGTGACGGCGCCCTCTGGAGCCTGCATGGCTCGTCAACGGGCCTGACCACCACGGGCGCCGTCAGCTTCGGAGTGTCGTCCGTCGGCATCTCCACGACCGGATCGCCGTCCTTCGGAAACGTGATGGCTGACTAGACGGCCGGCTGGGGAACGCCCCTGCGGTCAAAGTGATCTGGTGAACGAATCGGTACGGAGCCTCCTTACCTCCGACCACCCCGTAGGCACCTCCCGACACCCTTAGGGGATGTCACAGCTCGGCAGCAAAGCCGGGCCCGATCCACCGGGCCCGGCACCTCGATCCCCGGGACCAGGTACGTTCGATGACGTGGCTGGATTCAGGATCGGACGCGGCCGGGACAACCGCGCCTCGCAATCGCGACCGTACGGACAGGGTGCCCCCCAGGGGCAGGCCCCGTACGGCTACCCTCCCGCGCCCCCGAACGGGCAACCGCGGCAGCACCAGTACGGCGGCCGGCAACCGCAGCAGCCGTACGGTCAGCAGCAGCAGTGGCCCCAGTCCGGAGGCCACGGCGAGCCGGAGTACTTCGGCGACCCGAACGGCCCACAGGGGCACGGTCAGCAGGGCCAGGGCTACGACCCGTACGCGGCGAACAACCCGGGGCACACCCAGGCGTTCTCCGTGGGCGAGGACCCGTACAGCCAGGGCGGCACCTACCGCGCGGGTTCGGCCCCGGCCGCACCCGCCGGTCCGCGACTGCACTGGAAGCCGCTGCTGTCCGGGGTCGTCCTGCGCCCCGGCCAGACGTACCTCCAGATGCGGGACCACGCGATGTGGGGCCCCGCCCTCATCGTGACGTTGCTCTACGGGCTGCTCGCGATCTTCGGCTTCGACTCGGCCCGCGAGGACGTGATCAATGCCACGCTCTCGGCGGCGATCCCGTACGTCCTCACGACCGGCGTGGCGATCACCCTCAGCTTCTTCGTGCTCGGCGTGGTCACGCACACGCTGGCCCGCCAGCTCGGCGGTGACGGGGCGTGGCAGCCCACGGTCGGCCTCGCGATGCTGATCACCGCGATCACGGACGCCCCGCGCCTGCTCTTCGCGATGTTCCTCGGCGGCGACGCCCCGTTCGTGCAGGTCATCGGCTGGGCGACGTGGGCGCTCGCGGGCTTCCTGCTGACGCTCATGGTCAGCAGGTCGCACGACCTGCCGTGGCCGAAGGCGCTGGCAGCCTCCGCGATCCAGCTGATCGCACTCCTGTCGATCATCAAGCTGGGCACGTTCTAGAGACCTGGGACACCTGAGTGGGGCCCGGCACAGTGTGTGCCGGGCCCCACTCGCGTTCGCCGCCACCGCCTCACCGCCTCACCGCCTCACCGCCTCACCGCCTCACCGCCTCACCGCCTCACCGCCAACGGGTGACGCCGGTGGCGGGTCGGAGCAACGGCCCTTGGGACAGCTGCCACGATGCGCCCATGGCACCTGCGGCAGGCACTGCTGAAAGCTCGACGAAGGCGCGACTCGTCCTGCTGACACTCGCAGCAGGTCAGTTCCTGATGGCACTCGACAGCTCGGTCATGAACGTCTCGATCGCCACCGTCGCCGAGGACGTGGGCACGACCGTGACGGGAATCCAGGGCGCCATCACGGCGTACACCCTCGTGATGGCGATGTTCATGATCCCGGGCGGCAAGGTCGGCGCGCTGATCGGCCGCAAACGCGCGTTCATGATCGGCTGCGTCATCTACGGCTGCGGCTCCCTGACCACGGCGCTCGCACCCAACCTCCCCGTACTGCTGCTCGGCTGGGCGCTCCTCGAGGGGATCGGAGCCGCCCTCATCATGCCCGCGATCGTGGCGCTCGTGGCGGGCAACTTCGTCACGGAACGCCGCCCCGCCGCCTATGGTCTCGTCGCGGCCGCGGGGGCCGTGGCGATCGCGGTGGGGCCGCTCGTCGGAGGTGTCGCGACGACGTACTTCTCCTGGCGCTGGGTGTTCGCCGGTGAGGTCGTGGTGGTGCTCGGCATCCTCGTGCTCGCCCGCCGCATCGCCGACGCGCCGGTCGGCGAACGCTCCCGCATCGATCTCCTCGGCTGCGCGCTCTGCGCCCTCGGCCTCGGGATCTTCGTCTACGGAGTCCTCCGCTCGGACGAGTGGGGCTGGCTCCGGCCCAAACCCGGGGCGCCTTCGTGGCTCGGTGTTTCGCTGGTCGTCTGGCTGGCGCTGGCCGGTCTGCTGCTGATCTGGCTGTTCCTCCGCTGGGAGGCCCGCCTGGTGGAGCAGCGCAAGGAGCCGCTCGTCGACCCGGCCCTGCTGCAGAACAAGCAGCTCACCGGCGGCCTGACGATGTTCTTCTTCCAGTACCTCGTGCAGATGGGTGTGTTCTTCGTCGTCCCGCTGTATCTGTCGGTCGCCCTCGGCCTGTCCGCGCTCAAGACCGGTGCCCGCATCCTGCCGCTCTCGCTGACACTGCTGGCGGGCGCGATCCTGATCCCGCGCTTCCTCCCGGATGCCTCACCGCGCCGGGTGGTGCGGCTCGGGATCCTCGCGCTGCTCGCCGGCGCGGTGGCCCTGCTGGCCGCGCTCGACGTGGGAGCCGGTGCGGAGATCGTCACCCTCCCCCTCCTGCTGATCGGGCTCGGCATGGGCGCACTGGCGTCCCAGCTCGGGTCGGTCACCGTGTCCGCGGTGCCGGAGACACAGAGCGCGGAGGTCGGCGGAGTCCAGAACGCCGTCACCAACCTGGGCGCCTCGCTCGGTACAGCGCTCGCCGGGTCGATCCTCATCGCCGCGCTCACGGCCTCGTTCGTCACCGGCATCGAACAGAATCCGGCGGTCCCGGCCGAGGTCAAGAGCCAGACCTCCGTCGAGCTCCAGAGCGGCGCGCCCTTCCTCTCGGACGCTCAGCTCAAGACCGCGCTCGACAAAGCCGGCACGAGCGCGGAGGTCTCACAGGCGGCGCTCGACGCGAACAGCGAAGCACGGCTCGACGGCCTCCGCGCCGCACTCGCCGTCCTCGCCCTCACCTCGCTGGTCGCCATGTTCTTCACCTCACGGATCCCGACGACCCAGCCCCGCTCGGCAACGCCCTAGCCTGCCGGGAACGCGCGTGGGGCCCGGCACTGTGTGTGCCGGGCCCCACGCGCGCTGCATGCCGTACCGCCTGCTCAGGCGTCCAGAACCTGCCCGGCCCGGCTCACGACGGGCGGCTCGACGGACCACGGGAAGTTGATCCACTCATCCGTGCGCTTCCACACGTACTCGCACTTCACGAGCGAGTGCGACTTCTCGTAGATCACGGCGGAGCGCACCTCGGCCACGGTGTCGAGGCAGAAGTCGTGGACCAGCTTCAGGGTCTTCCCGGTGTCGGCGACGTCATCGGTGATGAGCACCTTCTTGTCCGAGAAGTCGATCGCGTTGGGCACGGGCGCCAGCATGACGGGCATCTCGAGCGTCGTTCCCACACCCGTGTAGAACTCGACGTTCACGAGGTGGATGTTCTTGCAGTCGAGGGCGTACGCGAGCCCGCCGGCCACGAAGACGCCACCGCGCGCGATGGACAGCACGATGTCCGGCTCGTAACCGTCGTCGGCGATCGTCTGCGCCAGCTCGCGCACGGCAATGCCGAACTTCTCGTACGTAAGGTTCTCGCGTACGTCACTCATGCTGCTGCTCACACCTGCGTTCGATGGAAATTGAGGAAGGAACGGGAGGCCGTGGGGCCGCGCTGGCCCTGGTAGCGGGACCCGTAGCGCTCGTTGCCGTAGGGGAACTCGGCGGGCGAGCTCAGCCGGAACATGCACAGCTGCCCGATCTTCATGCCCGGCCACAGCTTGATCGGCAGCGTCGCGAGGTTCGACAGCTCCAGCGTGACGTGCCCAGAGAAACCGGGGTCGATGAAGCCGGCGGTGGAGTGCGTGACGAGCCCGAGCCGGCCGAGGGAGCTCTTGCCCTCGAGGCGCGAGGCGAGATCGTCCGGCAGGGAGATGACCTCGTACGTGGAGGCGAGCACGAACTCGCCGGGGTGGAGGATGAAGGGCTCGTCGCCCTCCGGCTCCACGAGCCGCGTCAGGTCGGCCTGCTCCACCGCGGGGTCGATGTGCGGGTAGCGGTGGTTCTCGAACACCCGGAAGTAGCGGTCGAGCCGCACGTCGATGCTCGAGGGCTGCACCATGGATTCGTCGTACGGATCGATGCGGACCCGTCCGGCGTCGATCTCGGCCCGGATGTCCTTGTCTGAGAGAAGCACGTAGCGAGGATACGCAGAGCGCGCGGGCCCGCCACAATCCGGCCATTGCACCGCGACTGTGGCGCACCCGCGCGCCTGCCTTCCGGCTATGCGCCGGCTACCGCTTCTCGAACTCCACAGGAACCGCGTTCCTCAGCCGCGCACACCGCGGACATCGGATCAGCCGGCCGGGTCCGAGCCGGTCGGCCTGCTGCATCGGGAACGAAGCGGTGCTGAACACGTGCCCCTCGGCACAACGGACGAATGTGCGCTCCATCGAGTCCCAGAGTCCCTTCCCCACGAGCCACTACGCCATTTCTGGCTGACAACGATGGGTCACATTACGGGATGAAAGGGACGCCACTCCAGGCGGCACTCCGCACACGGAAGGACCCTCGAAGCCGGCCCCACCGTACGCCCCAACTCCCTTCACCCGCAGTCACATCCAGCACGCGCAACGCATACGGACCCCACGGCGAAAGCGCCGGGGGTCCGAGGTGAGGTACAGTGTGCGACGTTACGACTCCGGCTCAACCGGCGTCTTACGCGGGTGTAGTTTAGTGGTAGAACATCAGCTTCCCAAGCTGAGAGTGCGAGTTCGATTCTCGTCACCCGCTCCATACTTGAGGCCCAGGTCAACGACCTGGGCCTTGTTCGTTGTCTGGATCTTGTTCGTTGTCTGGACCTGTTCAGCTGCCTTCAGCTGTCGCGCACCACATCCGCACCATCTGGGCTGTCGGGCGGGTCCTTCGCGCGGCTCCTTGTGGCGCTTCGCACGTTGAGCCCTAGCAGGTAGCGATCCGGCGCAGGGCCACCAGTTCCTTCTGGACCACTCCGCCGAGCACGGGAACCGGGTGCTTTACAGCGCACATCCAGCGGAGCGACGACGGTCGGTCGGCTCACGCCCGAAGGGGGTGAGTGGCGGGCTGGGCAAGGGAGTTGTCCGGCATCCACGGGTGCCGTCAGCCTGGTTCAGGTGGAGACAGGAGTGCGAGACAGGGCGGTGCGCAGCGCGAAGGCGCCGAGCAGGCCGCCTGCCGTGAAGCGCTGGGCGGTCATGGCGCGGGGCCGGGCGGCCAAGAACCCCGACACCCGTGCTGCACTCAGCATGATCAGAGCGTTCACGGAGATTCCCACGACGATCTGCACACCACCGAGCTGGAGCAGTTGCCCCCAGGCCGGACCTGCCTGCGGGTCCAGGAACTGGGGCAGTAGGGCGGCGTACATAAGAGCGATCTTGGGGTTGAGCAGGTTGGTCAGCAGCCCCATCGAGAACAGGCGAGCGTCGGAGACCGGAGACAAGTCCTCGGCCGGGGCGAAGGGCGAGCGGCCGCCGGGCTTGAGCATGCCCCAGGCGAGGTAGGCCAGGTAGGCGGCCCCGGCAAGCTTGACCACCATGAACGCCACCGGCACGGCGGCGAACAACGCGGACAGGCCCGCGGCCGCGGCCGCGGCCAGCAGGTAGCACACGAATCCCACGGCGGTCCCACTGAGGCTGACCAGGCCCGCCCTGCGGCCTTGGGTGATCGCGCGGGAGGCAAGGTGGATCATGTTCGGTCCCGGAGTCAGGGCCATGCCCAGTTCGACCAGGGCCACTCCTCCGACTGCGGTCAGAGTGATCACCGGTCAACCTCCTGGGCGTTCGTCGGGCTCCTGATACGGAGTGGGTCGCCCAGTTGCGTCGGACGGCTACGACGCATCAGCGGCGCCCGCCCCGCCTGCTGCACATTACGGCCTCGCCGCTCGGTGGCTTCATGCGCCCTCGGGCCCGCCGACGGCATCAAAGGATGAGCCGTCAGCTGAAGCGACGCCGACGACCTGAATGCCGGCAACGCCGCCCACGACGTCCGACGGACAGCGCGCAGGGGAACGGCCCCCGACCGATTGTGTGCTCGGGTCACGGTTGTGAGGTTGTGGTCGCTGCCGGGGCACCAGCGAAAAGGGCACCTACGGATCTCCGTAGGTGCCCTTCGGCGTCCGGCTCCGGCCTTGAAGGGTCAGTGAGGCGCGGGTCGGAACGACTTACCCAGTGCCACCCCGGCGGGGGCGTTGCCGACGGGGATCGGGGAGCCCACGACCGTGTTGGTCCTGGTGTCGATCACCGACACGCTGTCCGAGGCGGTGTTGGCCACGTAGGCGCGACCGCGGAGGGCGTCGGCGGCCACCCAGGCGGGGCCGTAGCGGACGGGGATCGGGTAGCCGACGACCGCGTTCGTGTTCTTCCCGATCAGCGACACGGTGTTCGAGTCGGAGTTGGTCACGTAGGCGCGGCCTCGGCGGCTGTCGACGGCCACACCGGCGGGGAGTCCGCCGACGGGGATCGGGGAGCCCACGACCGAGTTCGTGTTGGTGTCGATCACCGACACGGACTTCGAGATGCCGTTGGTCACGTAGGCACGGCCGCGGACGCTGTCGACGGCCGCCCCGAGGGGGAGGTTGCCGACGGGGATCGAGCGCCCGACGACCTTGTTCGTCCTGGTGTCGATCACCGACACCGTGTACGAGTGGGCGTTGACCACGTAGGCGCGGCCGCGACCGCTGTCGACGGCCACCGCGTACGGGAAGTCTCCGACGGGGATCGCCGTCCCGACAACCTTGTTCGTCCTGGTGTTGATCACCGACACGGTGTCCGAGCCGGAGTTGGCGACGTAGGCGCGACCCCGGACGCGGTCGACGGCCACCCCGGCGGGGAGGACGCCGACGTGGATCGCGGTCCCGACGACCTTGTTCGTCCTGGTGTTGATCACCGACACGGTGTCCGAGCCGGAGTTGGCGACGTAGGCGCGACCCCGGACGCGGTCGACGGCCACCCCGGCGGGGCCTTTGCCGACATGGATCGCGGAGCCGACGACCGCGTTGGTTCGGGTGTTGATCACCGACACGGTGTCCGAGCCGCCGTTGGCGACATAGAGGCGATCACTGCGCCTGTCTTTGTGCGACGCCGCATAGGCGTGAGAATCCGTGGCGGACAGGAGGGCGATGGAGAACGCCGCCAGGACGACGCTCAACCGGTTGAGCCACTGGCGCAGTGCCCTACGGCGCGGGGATGCGGAGACGTCGCCTGGCAGGAGCTCAGGGGGAGTTCGGGACATTCTTCCTCCAGGCCGGTCGGCTCTCGGGAGCCGTCATGATGAGGGCGACGGCTGAGCAGCAATGGGCGTCCACGACCGTCACAGCACATCCTTCGGTCCGCCACCGTGCTCTGCCAGTCGGACTGCGCTGAACGTGACCGCTTGCCGGGACTTATCCCCTGAGCTCAGTAATGTTCCTGGCCGGCTTCCGCCAGGGGGCCGGCCGACGGGGCGGCATTCACAGAGCGGCCGCCCCGTCGGCGCGGACCAGCCGCACGTGGGGCTGTCGGGAAGCGCAACCAGTGGCGGAGGGGTCACCGGGGAGAAGCGGAGCCGGTCAGCCCCTGAGCGTTCCGCCAGTGATCACAGGTTCAGCTCTCGGAAATACGGCGGGCCTCGGCCACGAGATGCCCAGGCAGGCCCGGCCCCGCGCACGCGTAGTCGATGAGCAGGTCGCGGTAGGAGGTGTTCGCGAGCTCCGGAGCTAGCTCACCCGAAGCCCTGCGCGCCCTGACGGCCCACCGTCGACGTTCACTCCGGAAGGGACCGGCCGCCCTCCCGTGACTCCTTGTTTCGCCAGTCGGCTGTGCGCTGTCCGACCGCAGATTCAGCGGTGGCAAGACCTCTGCCCCTGGTGGAACCCGGATTTGAAGCCGTCCTTGAAGCCGCGCCGGTAGTCCTGCTGGGCGTTCTTGTGGTGGACGGTGGCGGCTTGCTTGCCGCCCGCATGCCCGATTCCGTTCACGTTGTCGTGCCTGTTGTCGTGCCGGTTGCCGTGCCTGCAGCGGTCCTTCCCCTGGTGGAACCCGGATCGGAAGCCGTCCTTGAAGCCGCGCCGGTAGTCCTGGTGCGACTGGGGAACCTTGACGCTTGCACCTGTACTGACGTGGGTCTCGCTCGGTGTGGCCGCGGAAGCCTGCGTCCAGCCGACGGGCGCAAGACCGATGGAGGCGGCGATGAAGACCGAGCTCAGAACGACCCGCCTTCTCTTCATTGCGAGCATAACTATCCCCTTGGAGCAGTTACTCACATAAAGCCAGATTTCACTTTAGTCGCCCCTATGGGCGTCGCAACCGCACCTGCCGCGCGCCCTCCGTGCCCGGTCCGGCCGCGCGTCATCGCCCGGCCCGGTCGAGTTCTTCGTCCAGGGCCAGGGCAGCGGTGATCAGGGCGAGGTGGGTGAACGCCTGCGGGAAGTTGCCCAGTTGCTCACCGGTGGGGCCGATCTCCTCGGCGAAGAGGCCGACGTGGTTGGCGTTGGTGAGCATCTTGTCGAAGGCGTACCGGGCCTGGCCGAGGCGGCCGGCGCGGGCGAGGGCGTCGACGTAGAGAAAGCTGCACAGCGAGAAGGTGCCTTCGCTGCCGCGCAGGCCGTCGGGGGAAGCGGCGGGGTCGTAGCGGTAGACCAGGCTGTCGGAGACCAGCTCGTCGTCCATGGCGTCGAGCGTGGAGAGCCAGCGCGGATCCCGTGGCGTGATGAAGCCGACCCCCGGCATCAGCAGGAGCGAGGCGTCGAGGACGTCGCTGCCGTAGTGCTGGACGAACGCCCTCCGCTTCTCGCTCCAGCCGCGGTCCATGATCTGCCGGAGGATGGTGTCGCGGGCATCGGTCCACGCGGTCAGGTCGGCGGGCCGCGCCAGCGCCCCGGCGACCCGGATGCCCCGTTCGAAGGCCGCCCAGCACATCAGGCGGCTGTAGGTGAAGTCCTTTCGGCCGCCGCGCGTCTCCCAGATGCCCTCGTCCGGGCGGTCCCAGTTCCGCGCCAGCCAGTCGAGCACGTCGGAGAGTCCGAGCCAGCCGTCATAGCCCATGACGTGGGCGAGGTCATCGGTGTGAGTGAGGGCGTAGACCGCTTCGCCGTAGATGTCCAGCTGGAGTTGGCTGGCGGCGCCGTTGCCGATGCGGACGGGCGCCGAGCCGCGATAGCCCTCCAGGTGGTCCAGGGTCTCCTCGGCCAGGTGCGGGTCGCCGTCGACGCGGTACATGATCTGGAGCGGCTCACCGGTGACCGTGTGGTCCGGGCCCTCGAGCAGCCGGCCGGCGAGCCAGCGCCGGAAGGCGTGCGCCTCCTCGGTGAAGCCCAGTCCGAAGAGGGCGTGCAGCGAGAGGGAGGCGTCGCGGACCCAGGTGTAGCGGTAGTCCCAGTTCCGTTCACCGCCGAGCTGCTCGGGCAGGCCCGCCGTCGCGGCGGCGACCGGAGCGCCGGTGGGGGCGTAGGTGAGCAGCTTGAGCGTGATCGCCGACCTGTGGACCGTCTCCTGCCAGCGGCCCCGGTAGCGGCTGCGGCTGATCCACCGGTACCAGAACGCGCAGGTCGCGTCGAACTCCTCTTTCACGCTCTCGCGGGTCGGGGGCGCGGGCGCCTCGCCGCCCGTCGCGCACACCGTCAGCACGGCGGCCGCCATGTGCTCCTGCTCCAGTTCGACAAAGGCCCGGACGGCCTCGCCGTCCCGCTCCAGCTCCAGGGGCCCCAGGGTCTGGAGGTGGGCGTCGGTGTCAGGGCCCGCGAAGTGCGCCGCGCCCTGGTCCAGGGTGAGCCGGTGCACCGCACGGGCGTAGTCGAAGCGGGGGTTGCAGGTCAGCGCGAAGCGGATCCGGCCGCGGGTCACCCGCATCACCCTGACCAGCCGGTGTCGGTCCGTGACGGTCTCGGGGTGGTCCAGCGGCATGAAGTCGACGACTTCGCCGACTCCGTGCGGGGTGAGGAAGCGGGTGATGAGGACGGCGGTGTCGGCCAGGTACAGCTGGCGCGTGGTCACGTCCGGGCCCTCCACGGTGATCGCGAAGTGACCGCCGCGGTCGTGGTCGAGGAGGGATGCGAAGAGGCTGGGCGAGTCGAACCGGGGCGCGCAGAACCAGTCGACCACGCCGTCGGAGGAGACGAGAGCCGTGGTCTGGAGGTCTCCGACCATTCCGTGGTCCGCGATGGGCGGGTAGCGCCGCATGGTGATCCCTTCCGGTCCGGTCACTGACCGGCGGATGCTCAGCCGACCTGCTTCGACCTTCCGCGCCGGGCGCGGGACCGGCCACGCCGGTTGAGCTGTCCGGGTGGCGTGCGCTCCTGCGGGGGCGTCGCCCGGGAGCAGGCCGTCCCGGAGCGGACGGGGGGACCGGTCTGCGCCAAGTGGCGGGCGACCGGTGACGTTATGGCGGCCGTGCCCGCCGGCCCCTTCCGTCACAGGCGTCACACATCTTCGCAAGAGCATCACATCGTGCCCGCATTGCCTTCGGAAAGCGTCGATAGCGTTGCTGGCCGCTCGATCTCGCGTACGAACGTGACCAAATGCCCGGCGTCCCGGCGGCGCAGTCAGCCACAGAAAGATCGAAGATGGACTACTGCTCCTCGTGTCGTCGGACCCTCAACGGAGCACTGGTGTGCCCGGGTTGCGGCGCGTACGCCCCCGACATAGCCCCGCCCGCGACGACGTCGTTCTCGTCGCGTTCGTCGGTGTCGCCGCATTCGGCTTCCCCGGCTTCCTCGTCGTTCTTCGGGGTGTCCCCCTCCGACGTCCGTGGTCACAGCGGCGGCTCTGCCGGTCCCGCCGACTCGTTCGACGACTTCGACGCCTTCTCCTCCGCAAAGGCCTTCGACCTGGACGACGCGGGCGGTGAGGCCGCCGCGGTCGAGGTCTCCACGCCCGTGGCCGCTTCGCAGGGCGGCCGCGCCGCCCGGCGGCGGAAGCTGGCGCAGTGGAAGAAGAACAAGCGCCGCGCCGTCGCCGCGACCGCCGTCGCCATCGTCGGTGGCGGGCTCACCATCGCCGCGCTGCCGAACGACGCCTCCCCCGACCGCACCCACGCCTCCGCGGCCCCGGACCCGGTGGCCACCTCGCCGGCCCTGGCCAACACGGACTCCTCGACGGACACGCCGGACGACCGCGCCTCGCGGAGCGGCAGCGACCGCGCGCACAAGGCCACCGGCCCGCGCCACGCCCGCCCGGCGGGCACGCCCGCGCCGGCCACGACCGCCGCGCCGACCGGAGCCCCGCGCCACGCCGCCCCGGCCCGGAGCACCGCGCCGCACACCGACTCCGCGCCGGCCGCCGCCACGCACACCGCCGCCCCCGCCGCCCCTGCCCCGCAGACCTCCTCGCCCGCACCGGCCGCCCAGTCCGGCAGCGGTTCGAGCACGGGTTCCGGTTCGAGCACGGGTTCCGGCTCAAGCACGGGTTCCGGCTCGGGTACGGGTACGGGTTCGGGTACGGGTACGGGTTCGGGGTCGTCCGGCGGGGACCAGGCGACGACGCCCGCCCCCTCCACGGCGTCGCCCGAGCCCATCTGCGTACTCGGCCTTCTCTGCATCAGCTGAGCATCGCCGCAACGACCGAGGCCCGGCCCGGGGTTCTGACCCCCGGGCCGGGCCTTCGCCCGTACCGGCGCAAACGACTCCTCAGGCGCCGCCCTCGGACTCCCACAGGGTCTCCAGTGCCCTGGTGGGCCCGCCCAGGGAGCGCACATGCTCCAGCGCGGCACCCACGAACGCCCGCAGCCGGCCCGTCTCGTGGTCGGCGGGCCACAGGAACGCGTACTCGATGCGGGGGGCATCACCGAACGGCCGGAACACCAGGCCGGGGCGCGCGTAGTACCGCACGCCCGCCGCAGCGACCGGCGTCACCCCCTTGCCCGCGAGGACCAGCGACAGCGCGTCCTCCCAGTGCGTGATCGCCTGGCCGTGCGGAATGGGCCGCCCCGACGGTGTCTGCCGCGGGAAGTGATGGTCCAGCCAGTGGGCCGGCACCGGCCTCGCCACCGTCAGGAGCGTCGCCTCCGCCAGATCCTCCACGCTCAGCGTCTCGCGCCGCGCGAACGGATGCGCGGACGCCATGAGCAGCACCCGCGGCTGCGACAGCAGCACCGGACCTGTCGTCAAGTCGTCCTCCGCCACCGGGAGTTCGGTGACCTGGAGGTCGATGTCCCCGGCGCGCAGCGGCCCGTACGGGTCGGATATCTGCACCTGGCGTATCTGCACGTCCACGCCCGGATGACGGCGCGCGAACACCGCGGCGACGCTGTGCAGCAGATGGCCGGTGAACGCCCCCGAGAAGCCGATCCGCAGCGTGCCGGTGATCCCCCGGCCGGCCGCCGTGGCCTTGGCGATCTCCTCCTCGATACGGCGCTGGGCCGGGCCGATGCCGTCCCTGAGCTGCTCCCCGATGGCCGTCATCGTCACGCGCCGGCTGCTGCGCTCGAACAGCTTCGCGCCGATGCGGCGCTCGACCCGGGCGACGGTCTGGCTGACACGGCTCTGCGAGACACCCACACGTTCGGCGGTCCGGCCGAAGTGCAGTTCCTCCGCCAGCGTCAGAAAGATCTCGATCTCCTGGCGTTCCATGTCCTCCCCCGTCCCCGGCCTCGTGCCCCTCGCCGGCCCGCTCACCTCGAACCATGAGCCCGGTGAATCGATCGTTGCACAGATCGTTCTTGTTGCGCAGATGCGCCGATTCGATGCTGGTCAGGCCCGATCGCTCACGAAAGGACCCCCCTGATGGCCGTCACCGAGTCCTCTCCGCCGACCGAGACCGACGTCCTCGCCCCGCCACCGCCGGTCGCCGATGCCGGCCCCGCCGACAGCTCGTTCAGCACGCGAGGGCTGCTGGTCCTGATCACGCTGTGCTGCGCGACGTTCATGTGCGGCCTGGACTTCTCCATCGTCACCGTGGCGCTGCCCGACATCGGTGGCAGCCTCGGCTTCTCCTCGCCCGGCACGCTCCAGTGGGTCGCCACCGCGAGCCTGCTGCCCTCCGCGAGCCTGCTGCCGCTGTTCGCCCGCGTCGCCGACCTGGTGGGCCGCAAGAAGCTCTTCACGTTCGGTGTCGCCCTGTTCACCCTGTTCTCGCTGGGCGCGGCCCTCGCCAACGGTCCCGGCACCCTGATCGCCACCCGCGCCGGCCAGGGCACGGCCGCCGCGATGATCGCCCCCGCCGCCATCGCCCTGATGACGGGCTACTTCCCCGAGGGCCCGCAGCGCGCCCGCGCCCTGGGTCTCAACGGCGCCGTCATGTCGCTCGGCTTCGTGCTCGGGGCGCTCGGCGGCGGCGTCATCACCAGCGGCTTCAGCTGGCGCTGGACGATGGTCGTGCTGTGCGTCATGGGCGCCGTCGCCCTGGCCGGCGCGCTCGCGCTGCCCGTGATGGGGGAGTCCGCCGCCGCCAGGCACATGGACATCCCCGGCGCGGTCCTCGCCACGCTCGGCCTGTTCGGTCTCGTCTTCGGCATCTCCGACGGCGGCGACAAGGGCTGGGTCCGTGCCGACTCGCTCGGCTCCGTCGTCGGCGGCCTCGTCCTGCTCGGCGCGTTCCTCCTGGTCGAGCGGCGCCACCCCGAGCCGCTGATCCCGCTCGGCGTCCTGGGCCGCCCCACCGTCAGATGGTCCGGCCTGTTCGGTGTCGTCACGTTCGGCATGTGCGCCGGCACGACCGTGCTGCTCAGCCTCTACATGCAGGACGTCCTCGGCTTCACCCCGCTCCAGGCCGGTCTGAGCTACCTCGGTGAGGGCGCGGCCGCGATGCTCGGCGGCATGTACGTCTCGAAGCTGCTCGGCCGGTTCGGCGGCGAGCGGGTCCTCGCGGCCGGTCTGCTGATCCAGGGTGCCGGCACCCTCGCCATGTTCACCTTGCCGCAGAGCGGCAGCATCGCGCCGCTCGTCATCACGTCCTCGGTCATGGGCCTCGGCCACGTCCTCAGCGTCGTCTCCTTCCTCACCGTCATGACCACGGGCGTCAGCGAGGAGGACCAGGGCGTTGTGGGCGGCCTGTCACAGCTCCCGCAGTACGTCGCCGCGATCGGCGTGGCCGGGCTCAGCGCGATTGCCGCTGCCCGCACGCATGCCCTCTCGGGCGGGGCCGGTTCTGACGCGGGCGCCACGCTCGGGGGGCTGCACGCCGGAATGGCCACCGCGGGTGTCATCGCCCTGGTGGGCGGGGGCCTCGCGGCGACTGTGCTGCGCAGGCGCGCCTAGCCGTTCCGCGAAGGCGGGAATTGGGTCGCGGGGTGCGTGTGCCGTTTGCGCCGTTCCCCGCGCCGCTCGTCCGGGGCGCTGCCGCCGTCGTACATCCGCGGGCCGAGCCCGTGCCCCTAAGGGCGTCCCTTCGGAACATCACCTGGGAGACCTACCGTGAACGACCGGCGACTGCGACGGCCTTCGGCCGTGTGTTCTGTGCAGGTGGGTGAGCTGAAGGTCAGTTACGTGCCGGACGGCGCCATGCTGTTCAAGCCGCCCGAGCCGCCCCGGGCTGGGGGCGGTGGCGCCTATCTCAACGACACCGCTCATCTCGTCGCCAACACCGGCGGGCTGCTGGTCCAGTTCGGCGGGCGGGCGCTGCTCATCGACGCGGGGTTCGGTCCGCACTCCGTGCCGGAGGACCCCGAGCACCCGTACATCGGCGCAGTGCACGGCGGTTCGCTGCCCGACAATCTGGCGCGGCTCGGAACACGACCCGACGAGATAGAGGTCGTGGCCTTCACCCATCTGCACCGGGACCACATCGGCTGGGCGTGCGCGGATCCGCCGGTCTTCACCACTGCCGCGTTCGCGGTGCCGAAGAGCGAGTGGGAGAACCGGCATCAGGTGGCGGGGCCGGCCGCCGGGGCGCCGGCCGCGCTGGAGCGGCGGCTGCGGCTCGTCGTCCCCGGCGAGGAGATCTTCCCGGGCGTGCGCGCGCTGGCGCTGCCCGGCCACACCGTGGGCCACACCGGCTTCATCATCACCTCGCGGGGCCGCCGCCTGCTCGCGTTCGGGGACGCGCTGCACTCGCCGCTCCAGGTGCGCCACCCCGAGTGGTTCACGGTGTCGGAGGGCGACCCGGCCCGGTCGGAGCACCACCGGCGCCGGCTGATCGGCGAACTGCAGCAGCCGGGCACCCTCGGCTTCGGCATCCACTTCGCGGACGTCGTCTTCGGCCGGGTCGTCCCGGACGGGGAGGGGGAGGGCGCCGACTGGCTTCCCGTGTGACGCCGCGCCAGGACCGGTAGCGGTCAGGAGCCGTACAGGACAGGGCACCCGTACAGGCGCCCGTACAGGACAGGACCCGTGCAGGACGAAACCCGTACGGGACAGGGGCAGTACGCGCTTTCCCTCCGGGCCCGTGGACCTCTTGTCGCCCTCGGGCTCATCTGCTTGACTCCGCCCGCCAGCACGCCAACTCACCGGCGGAGGAAGCCATGGAGATCACCCGCAGACGCCTGCTGTCCGCCCTGTCAGCCGCCGGTCTCATGACGGTGGTCCCCACCGGCCGGGCGAGCGCCGCCGACGCGGCGGCGGACAGCGCGCGGCTCCTGGCCAACACCGTGGAGATCTTCGCCGGGAGCGCCGAGTCCAACGCCCGGCCGGAGACGGCCGCGAAGCGCGCCGCGATCGACAAGGCCGCCCGCGCGAACCTGAAGTCGATGGACGCGGCGGGCCCCGGTGAACTCTTCGCCGGGCTCGTGCTCGGCACCGACGAGGGCAGACTCAACACCGCGTACAAGCAGTTGTACGAGACAGCCCTCGCGACGCGCGCGCCGGGCGCGGCCCCCGACCTGGACGGCAGCGCGACGGTGCAGCGCCGCGTCATCGACGGTCTCGCGTGGCTGCACGAGCGTTACTACGGCGACCAGTCCAAGGGCTACTACGGCAACTGGTTCTACTGGGAGATAGGCCTCTCCCAGTACATCAGCAAGACCCTCGTCCTCCTCGCCGACGAGGTGAAGGCCTACCGTCCGGACCTCCTGCGCACCTACGTCGCCTCCATGGACGCGTACCTGCGCAACGGCACCGACGGCGACGTGAACCTCGACTCGCGCTTCCACACGGGCGCCAACCTCGCCGACATCACCACGAACCGCATCCTCCAGGGCGCCCTCCTCGTCGCGGACGGCGGCGGCGCCCCCGACGGCGAGGCCCGTGTCCGCAAGGCCCTCACCGACCAGCTCACGGTCTTCGCGACGATCGACCCGTACGCCCTCGACCACGGTGTCACGGACGGGTACTACGCCGACGGCTCGTTCATCCAGCACGCCTCCGTCGCCTACACCGGGTCGTACGGGAAGGGCCTGCTCACGCGGGTCGTGCAGACCCTCAAGATCCTCGACGGCACCGGCTTCGCGCACGGCGGGGAGCTGGTGCCGACCGTCGTGGGCTGGGTGCGAAACGGCTTCGCGCCGCTCATCTTCGAGGGCTGGATGATGGAGATCGTCAAGGGCCGGGCGGTGTCCCGCCCGGACACCGGCTACACCGACGTCGCGATCGTCGTCGAGGCGGTCGTGGATCTGGCGTCACTCGCGGACGATCCGGCGGGCACCGACGCCACCGCGCTGAAGAGCTACGTCAAACACATCCGGGCCACCTCGCGCGCCGCCCTCGACCCGTCCTCGTTCGTCTCGCCGGTGAGCATCACGCGCTACGCCGACATCACCGGCGACGCGTCCGTCCCCGCCGAGGACCTCAACCCCGCGGCGCGCACGGTCGCGTTCAACTCCATGGACCGGACCGTGCACCGCAGGCCGGGCTACGCCTTCGCGCTCGCCCGGAGTTCGAGCCGCATCAGCAAGTACGAGTACATGAGCGGCGAGAACCTCATGCCGTGGTTCCAGGGCGACGGCGCGTACTACCTGTACCTGTCCGGCCAGGACCAGACGCAGGCGTACGGCGTCGACTACTTCACGGCGGTCTCGCCGTACGCGCTGGCCGGCGTCACCGCGCCGGTCGAGGAGCGCCGCACGGTCCCCGAGCTCTACGGGAAGCCGTACTACGACAACCCGGGCCACCCGCTGAACTTCACGTCGTCGTCCGAGTCGCAGAACCGTTACGTCTACTTCCCGTGCGGCACCGGCCCGCACTCGGGCGGCGCCGTGCTCGGCGCGTACGGCGCGGCCGCCATGGTGCAGTCGGACGACGTCCCCTACCGGGACAAGCAGAAGGGCATCCTGCCCGACGACTTCGTGGTCTACCGCAACGCGACCGCGACGAAGTCGTGGTTCCTGTTCGACGACGAGATCGTGGTCCTCGCGGCCGGTGTCGGCGACGCGGCGGGGCGGGCCGTGACGACGACCGTCGACTCCCGCACGGCCGCGCCGGACGACCTGACCACGGTCACCGGAGCGCTGCGCGACGGCCGCCCGTGGTCCGGTCCGGGCACCGGCGACCTGCACTGGCTGCGCTACGCCAACACGACCCGTGGCACGTCGCTCGGCTATGTCTTCCTCGACGCCCCGCGCGTGCGGGTCTCCCTCGACGAGGTCACCCGCAGCCGCCGCGTGGTCCGCACCTCGAACCCGGACACGGCGGTGACCCGCGAGGTCCTCGGCGTGACGGTCGACCATGCGGCGGGGGCCGAACCCGCTTGCCTGGCCTATGCGTTGGTGCCCAATGCGGCGGCGGCCGCCCTGCGCTCGTACACCCGTCACGACGGCCCCCTGACCGTCCACGCGAACACACCGCGCCTCCAGGCCGTCACCCACGAGGGCCTCGGTCTGACCGCCGCGAACACCTTCACGCCCGGCCGGCACGAGACCGCGGGCCTGCGCGTCGAGGGGCCGGCGTCGCTGCTGGTGCGGCGCGGGCGGCGCCACGGCGACCCGACCACCGTCGCGGTCGCGGACCCGACGACACAGCGCGACACCGTGAGCGTCCTGCTCCACGGGAGCCCACTCGGCCCGGTCACCGCGGACCCGCAGGTGCGGGTGTCCCGCGTCCCCGGCGGCACCCGCCTGGACGTGGACACCCGTCACGCGTACGGGCGGAGCTTCAAGGTGACGCTGCGCTAGAGGGAGGGGTCACGCCGCCGGGATCCGGTCCAGGAACCCCCGCACCGTACGGATCCGGCCGTCCTCGGCCAGCGAGATCACGTCGGATCCGGCGACGGGCGCGGAGCCGTCCGCGACGGACACCAGCCAGCCAGGTCGGACGAGGGTCCGGAGCCCGGGAGGAGTGCGCCGCCCGGACTCCGGATGCCTTCAGCCTGCCGGGCGGGCGGACCGGGGTCGATTACGCCGGAGGTAATGCCGCAGCGGCCCGGTTCACCCATGCTGTGGTCGGACAGAACCACCGCACAGAACCAGATGTGTTGTTCATCGTCAGTGCTCGGGAGGCCAGGATGTTCGTCCCGTTCGGGGCCCTTGATTTTCTGGAACGTGCCGCCACCGTCTACGGGGACCGGATCGGAGTGGTCGACGAGCCGGTCCAGCCGGCCGAACCCTGGGAGGATCTCACCTACCGCCGGGTGGCCGAGCTGGCACGGGCCCAGGCCGCCGGGCTCGACGCGCTCGGGGTGCCGCTCGGCGCGCGCGTCGCCGTCGTGTCGCCGAACAGCGCGCGGCTGCTGACCTCGTTCTTCGGGGTCAGCGGCTACGGCCGCGTCCTCGTGCCGGTCAACTTCCGCCTCACCGCGGAGGAGGTGAGCTACGTGGTCGCGCACTCGGGCGCCGACGTCCTCCTCGTGGACCCCGAACTGACCGACCGCCTGGCCTCGGTCCCCGCCAAGCACCGCTTCACCATGGGGGCGGCCACCGACTCCGAGCTCTACCGCTTCGACGCGGACCCGAGCGACTGGACGCCCGACGAGAACGCCACCGCCACGATCAACTACACGAGCGGCACGACCGCCCGGCCCAAGGGCGTCCAGATCACCCACCGCAACATCTGGGTCAACGCCGTCACCTTCGCCCTGCACGCGGGCGTCACCGACCGGGACGTCTATCTGCACACGCTGCCGATGTTCCACGCCAACGGCTGGGGCATGCCGTTCGCCATGTCCGCGCTCGGCGTGCGCCAGATCGCGCTGCGCAAGGTCGACGGCGCCGAGATCCTGCGCCGTGTCGCCGAGCACGGCGTGACCGTGATGTGTGCCGCGCCCGCCGTCGTCAACGCCGTCCTGGACGCCGCGCGCTCCTGGAAGGGCGCGATCCCGGGGCGCGACCGGGTCCGCATCATCGTGGCCGGGGCGCCGCCGCCCACGCGCACGGTGGCCCGCGTCGAGTCCGAACTCGGCTGGGAGTTCATCCAGATCTACGGCCTCACGGAGACGTCGCCGCTGCTCACGGTGAACCGCGGGCGCGCCGAGTGGGACGGGCTGGACGCCTCCGCGCGCGCCGAGAAGCTGGTACGGGCCGGGGCGCCCGCGCTCGGCGTGACGCTGCGCACCGACGAGGAGGACGAGGTGCTCGCCCGCTCGAACGTGATCCTGGAGGGCTACTGGGAGCAGCCCGAGGAGAGCGCGAAGGCCCTCGCGGGCGGCTGGTTCCACACGGGCGACGGCGGCACGGTCGGCGAGGACGGCTATCTGACGATCAGCGACCGCAAGAAGGACGTGATCATCACCGGCGGCGAGAACGTCTCGTCGATCGAGGTGGAGGACGCCCTCTTCAGCCACTCCGGCGTCGCGGAGGTCGCCGTCATCGGCGTCCCGGACGAGAAGTGGGGCGAGACGATCAAGGCCCTGGTCGTCCGGTCCCCCGACGCGACGGTCACGGAGGACGAGCTGATCCGCCACTGCAAGGCTCGCCTGGCCGGCTTCAAGGCCCCCACATCGGTGGAGTTCCGCGAGGAACTGGCCCGCACGGCAACCGGAAAACTCCAGAAGTACAAGCTGCGGGCGCCGTATTGGGAGGGCCGGGACCGGGGGGTGAACTGAGCGGCGCCCGGGCGCCGCGGGGGCCCCGGCCTCTCCTGAGTTCCCGTCATCCGCGCACCCGGCGGCGGCCGGTGCGTGCGCGCGCAAGGCGCCCGGGATGTCCTCGTACCGGAGCTGCCAGGGCATCCCGGCGCCCCGCGAGCGTGCGTGCCGGCCGCCGTCGTCCACCCGGGCGGACGACCCGGGGTGCCCGCGTACCGTCCCCTCGGCAGAGTTACCGGCATGGAACCCCACTACGGCACGGTCCCGCTGGTTCCGGGGGCCGAGGCCCTGCCCGAGTTGGACATCCCGCATCCGGGGCGGCAGAACCGGCTCTTCGTGCTGGTGCGGCTCCTGCTGCTCCTGCCGCATCTCGTCGTGCTCGCCCTGCTGTCGGTGGGGGCGTTCTTCGCGGCGGTCGCCGGCTGGTTCGCGGCGCTGCTCATCGGGCGGCTGCCCGGTCCGGTCGAGCGGTACCTCACGGGGTTCCTCGGCTACGACACCCGCGTGAACGCCTGCGCGATGCTCCTCACCGGCCGCTATCCGCCCTTCGAACTCGGCGAGCCGATGGGCTACCCGGTGCGGGTGCGCGTGCTCCAGTCCGTGCACCTCAACCGGCTGGCCGTGTTCCTCCGGCTGCTCCTGGTGATCCCCGCGGCGCTCGTCGGGGCGATCACCACCGCAGGCTGGTGGGCCGTCTCCGTGCTGTCGTGGCTCGTCGTGCTGCTCCTCGGCCGGACGCCGCTGCCGCTGTTCGAGGCGACGGCCGCGGTCCTGCGCTACCGGATGCGGCTCGGCGCGTACCTGCTGCTGCTGACCCCCGCCTACCCGAAGCGGCTCTTCGGCGACCAGTCGGCGCCGGACGCCGTCGTCGGCACCATCGCGGGCCCGTCCCCGACGCGGCCCCTGTTCCTGGGGACCGGAGCGAAGATCCTGGTCGGGGCGTTTCTCGTGCTCGGTCTCGTCGGCGGGGCGGTCAACGGCTCCCGCTACGGCGCGGACGGCTCCGCCGCCGTACAGGCTTCGCTGCCCGGCTTCTGATCACCCCCGGGCCCACCCGGGGCCTGTGACCAATGGCATGACAAAAGACCTGTTCCGGGGCGCTATGCCCCGTTTACGGTGGAGCGCATGTCTCCCCTGGCCCGCATCAGCACCTCGTACACCCCGCGCTTCGCGGAGTTCGCGTTCGAGCCCGGCTTCACGGCCGCCGTCGACCAGCATGTCGCGGAACTGCGGGACAAGCTGGAGGCGGGCGGGGGCGCGCTGCTGCCGCAGGCCCCCGACCGGGAGGTCCTCTCCGACTACGCGCTCGGCTTCCTCGACGCCCTCGCGGAGAACGGCTGGCGCGAGCCCGTGGGCCACGACTACGCGGTGTGCCGCCTCACCGCCATCAGCTGGCTGGTGAGGCGGCACGGTCTCGCGTAGGGGAGCCCGAGGGCGCGCGTCACATGTCGTCGGTGCGCTCGCGCTCCTGGACGGGCTGGTTCGTCAGCGCGTCGTCGCGGCCCGCCTGGTAGGCGGAGATGCCGCGGGCCTTGGCCGTCTCCCGCTCGGCGCTGTTCAGCATGCGCTCCCAGCGCTGCCGCATCGGGACGATGAGACCGCCGCCCACCCCGACGACGACGATGCCGACGGCGGCGGCGAGCGCCGCGATCAGGACCGGCTGGGTGACCGACGTGGCGATGCCCGCCTGGCCGAGCGCGGCGATCACACCGAGCGCGACGATGCAGGCCCACACGATCGTGCCGATGGTCCTGCCGTACGAGACCGCCGACAGCGAGTTGGTGACGATGTCGCGCACGACGTTGGCGATGGCCATGGCGACGACGACCAGGACGATCGCGACGACGGCGCGCGGCAGCCAGGCCACGATGCCGTTGATCATGTTGCTGACGGGGTTCGGCCCGAAGACGCCGAGTGCGATCTGCAGGGTGATCAGCAGCAGCGCGTAGTACACGACCTTGCAGACGATCCCCGTCATGTCGTACTTGGAGCCCTCCAGCATGCGGGCCGCGCCGGAGCGCTCGGCGAGTCTCTCCGAGCCGACCTTGCGCAGGACCCGGTCGAGCACGCGGGCGATCATCTTCGAGAGGAACCAGCCGATGGCCAGGACGATCAGGAAGCCCACGAGCTTCGGCACGAACTGGGCGACCTTCGACCAGGCATCGTTGAGGCCCGATGTGAAGTCCACGGCGAGTGGGGCGGTGTCGGTGAGGTGGCGCATGAGTGGTCCTCCACTCGCTGGGGCCCGTACGCGCTGGCGCGCCGGGCGGTCAGGCCCCCCACAGACAGCGGTGATGTGCTCCTTCGTGGATATCAGCGCCCGAATGGACGCGGCCCGTGGGCCGCGTCCATTCGTGTGACAGACGGCGGTCAGGCTGCGAGGCCGTCCGTGTCCTTGTAAGGGACGCCGCCCTTCGCCACGAGCAGGACGTTCTCGGGCTTGCCGAGGGAGGCGATGTCGGTGAGCGGGTTGCCGCGCGCGATGACGAGGTCGGCCCGCTTGCCCGGCTCCAGCGTGCCGATCTCGTGGGCGAGGCCGAGCAGCTCCGCCGCCTCGGACGTCCCTGCGAGGATCGCACCCATCGGGGTCATGCCGGACTCGACGAGATGGGCGAGCTCACGCAGGTTCGTGCCGTGCGCCGCGATGCCGCAGTCCGTGCCCATGGCGACGCGCACACCGCGCTCGATGGCGTGCGGGATGTGCCGGCGCGCGACCGCCTGCCAGTGCTTCTTCTTCGCGTACGCCCAGCTCGCGGCCTTCAGCGGGTCGGGGTCGGTGTTCGCCGTGGTCAGCGTCGGCACGAGGAACGTGCCGCGTTCCAGCATCAGGTCGATGGCCTCGTCGTCGATCTCGTAGCCGTGCTCGACGCTGGCCACACCGCCGCGCACGGCGTTGAGGATGCCGCCGCGGCCCTGCGCGTGCGCGGCGACCCGCTTGCCTCGGTGGCCCGCGGCGATCTCGGCGCCGTTGCCGGTGCTGGAGCCGCCGGTCCAGCGCTCCACGTCCCACGGGTTGCGCGGTACGGGGAAGGAGTGCGCCGGGTCGGGGCGGCCCATCGCGTACTCGGCCATGGTCGTCTTGCCGATGACCACCGCTCCGGCCGAGCGCAGGCGCATCACGGCCGGGGCGTCGAGTCCGCGCCACAGGCCGGGGTCGTGGGCCGGGCTCTGCGCGGTGACCGGGCCCTCGGCGGCGGCGAAGTTGTCCTTCACGGCCACGGGCACGCCGTGCAGGGGTGCGCGCTCGCCGGCCGGCAGCGCGTCCGCCGCCCGTGCGGTGGCGAGCGCCTGCTCGGGGAAGCGGGTGACGAAGATGCCGAGCAGCGGGTCGAGCCTGTCGGCGTCGGCGAGCGCGGTGGTGACGAGCTCACGGCTGCTGACGGCGCCGGTGCGCAGGGCGTGCACCGCACCACTCAATGTTTCGAACGGCTGTTCGATGCAAGACATGCGACGCTCCATGCGATGACACCTCCAACGTCTCGGCGTGGCCGGTTCCGAACGATGGGGCGATGCTATTCAGACGCCATTCGGACCGGCAGAATTGCTCTTCTGTGGCATTCACGTAGATCAAATGCAGGGATATGTCACACGGCCGTCAGGCCGCCTCGCGCCGAGGAGAAGGAGCCGACCCTGCATGGCCGAAACGCCCACCCGCACGCCCGCCCGCACCCCGGACCATCTCGACGAGCTCGACCTCGCCTTGGTCAACGCCCTGCAGATCGATGCGCGCGCCCCCTGGACCAAGCTCGCCGCCGCCCTCGACGTGGACGCGGCCACCGTCGCCCGGCGCTGGGAACGGCTGCGCTCGGCGGGCCTCGCCTGGGTCACCGCGTACGCGTACGACGTCGGCGGCGGGGCGCTGGTCGAGGTCGACTGCGCGCCCGGCCAGGACGCGGCCGTCGCGGCCGTCCTGTCCGAGGACCCGAAGGTCGTCACCGTCGAGCACACGGCGGGCGGCCGCGATCTGCTCGTCACCGCCATGACGCCCGACTTCAGCGCCCTGTCCGCGTACATCGTCGACACGCTCGGCGCCGTCCCCGGCGTCACGTCCTCGCGCGCGCACCTCATCACCCGCAGCTACACCGAGGGCAGCATCTGGCGCCTGCGCAGCCTCACCCGCACCCAGCAGGAGGCCCTCGCCGCGTCCCGCCGCTCCGCCGGCGGCGCCGCCCCCTACCTGGCGGACCACCGCGCCCTGGTGACCGCGCTCGGCGAGGACGGCCGCCTGCCCGTCGGGGAACTCGCCACGCGCCTCGGCGTCAGCGTGAACACCGCGAGCCGGCGCCTGGGCCGGCTTCTCGACTCGGGCCGCCTGGTCCTGCGCTGCGACCTGGCCCGTTCCCTGTCCGGCTCCCCCGTCTCCGTCACGTTCTTCGGGTCCGTACCGCCCGAGCATCTCGACGCCACGGCCCGGGAGTTGGCGAAGCTCCCGGAGATCCGGCTCTGCGTGGGCACCGCGGGGCCGCAGAACCTGATCGCCACGGTCTGGGTCGCGTCCCTGCTCGACGCACAGCTCCTGGAGGTCAAACTCGCCGGCAGACTCCCCCACCTGCGCATCGCCGACCGGGCCGTCGCCCTGCGCGCCGTGAAGCTGATGGGGCGGCTCCTGGACGCCGAGGGGCGGGCCGTGGGGTACGAGCAGGTGGATGTCTGGGCGTAACCACCCGCCGTCCACGGCGTGTTCGCTCCGCGCGCCCCTGCCTGACTGCCACAGTGACCAGGTACAGAATCACCCGTTTCGCGCGTTTCATCAGATTCGTTCGTTACGCCGGTCTCTCAGGGAGTGTGGCGAGCATGGCCCACGTACACGTGATCCTCAATCAGAAGGGCGGCGTGGGTAAGTCCACGCTCGCCGTCAACCTCGCCGCCGTGACCGCGGACGTGCTGGGCGCGGGGACCGAGGGCGGCCGGCCGCCCGTCGTCGCCGTCTCCATCGACCCGCAGGGCTCCGCCGTGTGGTGGTCGGAGCGCGTCGGCGGCGGCCTCCCCTTCGACTTCGTGCAGGCCCACGACGACCTGTCCGGGCTGGCCGCGCTCTCCCGCATCCCCTCCGCCCAGCACGTGTTCGTCGACACCCCGGGCTGGCTCGACCTCGCCGAGTCCGCCGGCGAGGACCCGCTCGGCAAGGGCGCCGCCGCGGACGCGCTGCGCGCCGTCCTGTCCAACGCCCACGACGTGATCGTGCCGATCGAGCCCGAGCCGCTCGGCTTCCAGCCCACACAGCGCACCATCGAGCGCGTCGTGAAGCCGCGCGGCCTGCCCTACCGCGTGGTCATCAACAACTGGGACCCGCGCGACGGCAAGGCCGACCTGGAGCAGACGCGCGCCTTCGTCGAGGCCCAGGAGTGGCCGCTGGCCCGTACGGTCGTACGGCACTACAAGCTGCACACGCGCGCCTCCGCGGACGGCCTCGTCGTCACCCAGTACGGCGCGAACCGCGTCGCGCTCCAGGCCCGCGAGGACTTCTTCCGCCTCGCCCTGGAAGTGGGCCTCGCCGCGATCCCGGCCCCCGCCAAGCGCTCCGCGAGCAGCAGCCGTACCAGTACGAAGAAGAGCGCGCAGCCCGCGGCGGCCAAGGGCGCGAAGGCCAGGAACGCCGGGAACACCAAGAACGACAAGACCGCCAAGAAGGTGAACGTCTGATGGGGCGCCGTACCGATCTGTCCTCCCTGCTGTCCTCCTCCTCCGCCGCCGCCCCGGCCGCGGAGCCGTCGCGGTCAGGCGCCGAGCCCGTCGCCCGCGACGCCGCGCACCCCGTCACCGTCGCGCTCGCCGACCTCGCCGAGAACCCCGACAATCCGCGCCACGAGCTGCGCGACCTGGACGGGCTCGCCGAGACCGTGCGCGAGCGCGGGGTGCTCCAGGCGCTCGGAGTGGTCCCCCGTGCCGTGTTCGTCGCGGCGCACCCCCACCACGAGGAGGCCGTGGGCCGGGCCCCCTACGTCGTCCTGCACGGCCACCGGCGGCTCGCCGCGGCCCGGATGGCGGGCCTGGACGAGGTGCCCGTACTGGTGCGCGAGGACGCGTCCCGCACCGACGAGGACGCCCTGATCGAGAACGTCCAGCGCGACGACCTCACCGAGCTGGAGCAGGCCCAGGCCATCCAGGGGCTCATCAAGAGCTACGGCTACTCGCAGCGCCAGGTCGCCGCCCGCATCGGCAAGACGCAGGGCTTCGTCTCGCAGCGGCTGTCCCTGATGAAGCTGCGCGAGGACATCCAGGAGGCACTGGCCGACGGACGCGTCTCGGTCGAGGACGCCCGCCGCATCGCCCGCCTCCCCCAGGAGGAACAGGCGCTCCCCGGCGACACCGGCGCACCCCCGCCGACCGTGCCGAAGGCCCGGCGTGATTACGGCGTAATCAAGATCGACAGCCGGGGCACCCCGGAAGAGGTCGTCGAGTCCCTCCGCCGCCATCTCGCCCCCGCGGCGCTCGACCGGATCCTGGAACTCCTCGCCCGCTGAGCGCACCCGCGGGGCGGCCGGGAACCGGGTGGCGGGGGGATTCCTCTACCGTTGCCTGAGAATGCGCCACGGAGAGCAGTCATCGCACATGTCCACTGGACCGGTTCCCACCCTCGACCCCGGCGTCGCGGTGCCCGCGGAGGCCGTCGCGCCGCTCATGCGCGGCATCGACGTGCTGCGGCGGCTCACCGACGCCGGCGGCACCCTCAGCCTCAGCGAGCTCGCGCGGGCGACCGGCCTCGCCCGGTCCACGGTCGACCGGATCTGCGCGACCCTCGCGCACATGGGTTGCCTGCGCCTCGACGGGCGTGACGCCACGCTGGCGCCGCCGCTGATGGCCGTGGGCAACGCGTATCTGGGCGCCCTGCGGGTGCCCGCGCTGCTCGGGCCGCGCGCCGAGCGGCTCGCGGACGAGCTGGACGAGTCGGTGTCCCTCGCGGTCCCGGACGGGGACGGGATCCGCTTCGTGCACCAGGCGACTCGGCGCCGCGCCATGTCGCTGAGCTTCCGCATCGGCGACCTGCTGCCCGTCGAACGCACCGCGCCGGGACCGCTCTTCGCGGGCGCGTGGGACGAGGACATGTGGGCGCGGTGGCGGGCCCGGCGGGCGGCGGATCCCGAGGACCGCGGGTTCCCCGCGGTGCCGCCCCGTCAGGAACCGGAGAAGGAGCGGTTCGAGGAGCGCGTGGCGCACGCCGGGGCCGTCGGCTGGGCCCTCGACGACCAGCTCATCGAGCCCGGCCTCGTCGCGCTCGCCGTGCCCGTACGGGGTCCCGGGGGCGCCGTCGCGTGCGTGGTCAGCGTCGTCAGCCACACCAGCCGCCACACCGCCGCGTCCCTGCGCGAGGCGATGCTGGGACGGCTGCGGGCCGCTGTCACGGAGATGGAGGAGGCACTGCGCGAACCGGCACCGGACAGCCCTGCGCCGGGTCCGGCACCGGACGCTCCCGCGCCTGCGGGAGCGCCGGCCGGAGCGCCGGCCGGAGCGCAGGCGAAGGGGCCCGACGCCGCCTGGGCCGCCGAGGCCAAGCAGCGGCTCGGGCGGGACTTCGTCGAGTCGTTGGCGCGCGGGCTCGCCGTGCTGACCGTCTTCGGGGCCGGGCGGGCCGAGCTGAACCTCACCGAGATCGCCGCGGCGACGGGCCTGGCGCGGGCCACCGCGCGCCGCGCCCTGATCACGCTGGAGCACCTCGGATACGTGGCCTCGCGCGGCCGGGACTTCCGGCTCACGCCCCGCGTCCTCGCCCTCGGCTTCCCGCCCCTGTCCCATCTGACGCTGGCCGAGATCGCCACGCCCCACATGCGGGCGCTCTCCGCCGAGCTGCACGACTCGGTGTCCCTGACCGTGCTCGACGGCGACGACATCCGGTACACGGCGCGCGTCGCGACGAGCCGGGTGATGAGCGTGAACATCTCGGTCGGGACCCGCTTCCCCGCCTTCGCCACGTCCATGGGCCGGGTCCTGCTCGCGGGTCTGGCCCCGGACGCGCGGGCCGCGTTCCTCGCCCGCGCCGACCTGACTCCCCTCACCCCGCGCACCGTCACCGGCGCCGGCCTGCTCGGCGCGCTCCTGGACGACGTGCGGCGACAGGGGCACGCGCTCGTGGACGGGGAGCTGGAGGAGGGGCTGCGCTCCGTCGCCGTACCGGTGCGCGACCTCGCCGGGCAGGTCGTCGCCGCGGTGAACGTCGCCACGCACAGCAGCCGCCGCGACCTGGCCCGGGTCACGGACGAGGTCCTGCCCGCGCTGCTCGCCACGGCCTCACGCATCGAGGCCGATCTGCACGTCGCCGGGCGGTTCGCCCGTATCCCCGCGGCATAGAGCGGCAGAGCGACAGAGAACCGGCCGCGATGTTGCGGATCGGAAGACGACGGAGGTCAATGGAAGGCGGGGGGAAAGGCAGAAAGGAGCCGTCATGGCTCACGCGGCACCCGCCTCAGGAACCTCCGGCATGCGCTCCATGGCGGCCGGCTCCAGGCTCTCGATGAAGCTCTCTCTCCTGCTCGGCGTCGTCTACGGCATCTGGGCCGCGGGCATCCGCCGCGACGCCGGCCCGAGCCCGATCACCACGGGCAACGTCCTGTTCGGCGTCCTGACGGGCGTCATCGTCGCCGTGGTCACCTTCGGGGTCCACCGGGCCTCGTTCCGGCTGCCGCGCGAACTGCGCGCCGTCACCTGGGCGGCGTGGGCCGGTATCGCGTTCGGCTATCTCTACAGCCTGACCGACGCCTCGGTCCTGCGCTCCACGATCATGGCCCTGACGGTCGCCGTCGCTGTGTTCGCGACCATGTTCTACCGCTACTACACCCGCGAGGACTGACCGGCCGGGAACCCCCCGTTCGGTCGAGCCCGCCACCGCGGAAGCCGCCATCTGCCCCGCCCCCGCTGGCGCTCCCTGCCGCCCGCCCGTTGCCTGGGAGGGTGATGCGAAGAGCCCTGTCCGTCGTCCTGCTGACCCTGGCCTGCCTGCTCGTGCCGCTCGGCACGCTCTCCGTCTGGGCGAAGTACGAGGTCGGGGACAGTGACCGGTACGTCGCGACGATGGCTCCGCTCGCCGCGGAACCGGCCGTGCGGGGCGCGGTCGCCGACGCCGTCACGAACGCCATCGTGCCGCAACTCGACGCGGGGCCGATCCAGTCGGCCGTGGACGCGTTCGTGCGTGACGCCGTGCGGTCCTTCACCGGCACCGACGCCTTCCAGAAGGCGTGGAACACGGCGAGCCGGGCCGCGCACGACGCCGTGCAGCAGGCCATCGACGACGGCACCGAAGGCCCGGTCACCCTCGACCTCGCGCCCGTCACCGGGCAGGTCAAACAGCAGCTCGGCAACGACGGCGTGCCCTTCGCCGACCGCATCCCCGTCACGCACACCTCCATCACCGTGATCAGCGCGCGCGACCTCGACCGGCTGCGCCCGTCGCTGCACCTGCTCCAACGGGCGGGCCTGTGGCTCCCGTTCGCCGCGGTCGCCTCCGCCGCCGCGGGCCTCGCGCTCGCCCGGCGCCGCCGCCGGGCCGTGACCGCGACCGCGCTCGGTGTCGCGGTGGCCGCGGGAGCGCTCCTCGTCGCGCTGGCGACGAGCCGCTCCGTCACCCTCGACAACCTGCCCTCGGACGTGGACCGCTCCGCGGCGGGCGCGGCCTACGACGCCCTCGGCTCGTCGGTGAGCACCGCGTCCTGGTGGACCGTGAGCGCCGCCCTCGCGGTGGCCGTCCGCGCCTGGCTGCCGGAGCACCTGCGCCGCAGAACCCCGCCGCGTCCTCCGGCCCATCCGGTTCCTCCCGAAATGCGGCCCGACGCTTCCCGGGTGAGCATTCCAGTGACACCGAGGAGGACTGATGAGTGAGACTCCCACTTCGACGCCGCCCCCCGACCCCGATGCGGGCCACGGCGTCTGGTCGGACAAGCACCGCTCCCCCGGGCCCGACCCCACCAGGGGTGACGGCGCGGGCAACGAGTGGGCGACGAGCGGCGCGGTGTTCGCCGGCGTCCTGATGATCGTCAGCGGCATCCTGGGCATCCTGAACGGCATCGCGGGCATCGCCAAGGACGACGTGTACACCCGCATCGGCAACTACACCTACGGTTTCGACCTCACCACGTGGGGCTGGATCCACCTGGTGCTCGGCGTCATCGTCACGGTCACCGGCTTCGGCATCCTCAAGGGCGGCGACTGGGCGCGCGGCGTCGGCATCGCCATCGCCTCGCTGTACGTCATCGCGTACTTCATGTTCCTGCCCTACGAACCCTTCTGGTCGCTCATCGCGATCGCGATCGGCGTCTTCGTCATCTGGGCGCTGGCCACCGAGGGTCCCAGGCGCCCCGCCCGCGCCTGAAGCGGGCAACCGTTCCCCGGGCCTCCCCGTCTTTGAGGAAGGATTCCGGCATCCGGCGCCGGAGGGTGCCGGAGCGAGCGGAAGGCGGGCCAGGGCCTTGGAGCATGTGACGCAAGCGCCCGGCCCACCGCCGGTCCTCCCCCACGACGACCGGGACCGCAGGCCGGGCCGCACCGTGGCCGCCTGGACCGCGGGCCTTCTCCTCGCCGGCGTCAGCGCGGTCGTGGGCTGCCGGATCGCGGACGTGGACGGGGTCACCCCCGTCCCGCAGCTCCTGGCGTTCCTGCCCTGGCTCCTCGCGCCGACGGGCGCCGCGCTGCTGCTCACTGTGCTCGCGCGCTGGCGTATCGGCATGGTGTGGGGCGTCGCGGCGCTCGGCGCCCTCGCCTGGTACATCGAGCCGTACGGCAAGGACGTCGACGCGAGCGGGCCGCCGGTCGCCGATGTGCGGGTCCTCACCTCGAACGTCCGGTTCGGGCACGGCACCGAGTCGCTCGTGGGCGCGGTGCGCCGCGAGCGGCCCGGCCTGGTCTTCGTCGAGGAGTGCGATGAGGGGTGCCAGGACACCCTGCGCCGTGAGCTGCCGCGCGCCGACTTCCCGTACCGGCAGGCCGTGGAGGCGGGAGGCTCACAGGGGTCGGTCATTCTGAGCCGGTATCCGCTCAGGGCCGCCGCGGGCGTCCCGGGGACCATGGGCATGCCAGGCGCCGTCGCCGATGTGAAGGGCCACGGCGTGCGGCTCCAGCTCGCGCACCCGATGCCGCCGCTGCCCCGGCAGGTCGGCCTGTGGCGCTCCGAACTGGGCGAGCTGCGCGACTTCGCCGCCGCGGGCCGCTCGCAGCCGACCATCCTGGCCGGGGACTTCAACGCCACGCAGGACCACGCCGCGTTCCGCCACATCCTCGACGCGGGCCTGCACGACAGTGCCCGCCTCGCCGGGAAGTCCCGCGCCCCGAGCTGGCCCTCGCGCTTGCGCCCGCCGCTCGGCACCCAGATCGACCACGTCCTCGTGAGCGAGGACTTCTCCGCGCACTCCGCCCGCTTCGTCGAGCTGGCCGACACCGACCACCGCGCCCTCCTGGTCGACCTGACGATGCACCGGCCGGCGGCGTCCTGAGCGGCCGGGCCCCGTAGCGTTCAATGGACGGCATGCGCCCAGAGTCCCCGGCCCGCCATCTCGCGCCACCCGACTGGCTGGTCAGGACCCTGCGTCCGCACCCCGCGCCGGTCCCCTGGGCGGCCGTCGCGCGCGCCGGCCTCGCGCTGTCGCTGCCGCTCGCGATCGGGCTCGCCGCCGGGCAGCCCGCGTACGGGGCGCTCGCCTCCATGGGCGCCCTGTCCGGCGTCATCGGCGACACCGCCGACGCCTACCGGATGCGGATCCTCAACATCGCGGTCCCCCAGCTCTTCGGCGCGGTCGGCGTGACGGTCGGCACGCTCGTGTACGGGCAGGGCTGGGTCGCCGTCGCCACCGTCACGGGCGTGGCACTGGTCTCCGGGATGATCTCGACGATCGGCGCGGTCGCCTCGGTGTCCGGGCTGCTGCTCCTGCTCAACTGCGTGATCGGCGCCGGGCTGCCCCTGCCGGGCGAGTGGTGGCTCGCGCCGCTCCTGATGACGGGCGGCGGACTCCTCGTCCTCGCGCTCGCGCTGCTCGCCTGGCCGCTGCGGTCCGGGGTGCCGGAACGCGCGGCCGTCGCCACCACGTACCGCTCCGTCGCGAACCTGCTCGCGTCGGCGGCCGACCCCGAGAACTACGCCGAGACCCGCTACGCCGTCACCCAGTCCTTCAACCAGGCCTACGACCTCGTCCTCGCCCGGCGCGCCCTCGCCCACGGCCGCAACCCCGAACTGGTGCGCCTGCTCGCCCTGTTGAACGCGCTCACCCCGATCGCCGAGTCCGCGCCCGCCGCCCACCAGCACGGGGTGCCGCTCCCCGCCGCCGTCCCCGACGCCGTACGACGCCTCGCCGACGCGGTCGACACCGGCAGCACCGACGCCGGGCCCCTCGACCTGCCCGCACCCGAAGGACCCGCCGCCCGCGCCGTCGACCACGCGGTGCGGCACGCCGCCGGCCTCGTCACC
This sequence comes from Streptomyces sp. NPDC107517, assembly GCF_055582645.1. NCBI lineage: Bacteria > Bacillati > Actinomycetota > Actinomycetes > Kitasatosporales > Streptomycetaceae > Streptomyces > Streptomyces sp. NPDC107517. Next base: position 335,963 of record NZ_JBVJPM010000003.1, read on the forward strand.
AGCAAGAACACGGACCCCCACCGCGCCCTCGCAGTCGACCGCCTCGGCCGCCCCGCCGTCCTGCGCGTGCGCACCGTCCGCGCCGCGCGCAAGGTCGTGCTGTCCGGCGCCTCCTGGCGCTACGGGCTGCGCCTGGCCGTGTGCATCGGCATCGCCCAGGTCCTCGTCTCGACGGTGCCGGTCCCGCGCTCCTACTGGGTGGCGCTGACCATCACGTTCGTCCTCAAGCCCGACTTCGGCTCGGTGTTCTCGCGGGCCGTCCAGCGCGCGCTCGGCACGGCGGTGGGGCTCGTCCTCGCCACGGCGGTCCTCTCCGTGGTGCCCCGCGGGTGGTGGGACGTGCCCGTGCTGATGGTCCTCGCCGCGCTCATCCCTGCGCTCACCCCGCGCGGCTACGGCTATCAGACCGCCGCCATCACGCCGGCCATCCTGCTGCTGTCCGACACCCTCAACCACCAGGGCATCGGGCTCGTCCTGCCACGGCTCCTGGACAGCCTCATGGGCTGCGCCATCGCGCTGGTCGCCGGATATCTGCTGTGGCCCGAGAGCTGGCACACCCGCATCGGCGACCGGCTCGCCGACGCCGTCGCGGACACCGCGACATACGTGGACCACGCGTTCGGGGCGTCCGCGGACCCGGACGTCCCGGCCGCCCGCGCGCGGATGCGCCGCCGGCTCTACCGCGATCTGTCCGTCATCCGTTCCGAGTTCCAGCGCGCCCTGACCGAACCGCCTCCCACCGGCCGCCGCGCCGCCGCCTGGTGGCCGCTCGTCGTCGCCGTGGAACGCATCGTGGACGCCACGACCGCGGCGCGGGTCAGGGTCAAGGAGGGGGCGCCGACGCCGGGGCCCGCCGAGGTGGCCCAGGCGGCGGAGCAACTGCGTGAGCTGGCACAGGGGCTGCGCACTTCCGACGTCCTGAGGGGGGTGCGCGCCGACTTCAGCGAGGCGGACCGCGACGGGGTGCTGGAACCCGTACGCCAGGAGGTCGCCGCCGCCCGCGCCATCGCCTCACCGCACTGACGCCGGCACGCGGATGCGGGCCGCCCCGGGGAGGGGACGGCCCGCATCGGTGTGGGGGGTTGCTCCGGTACCTTCAGCCGGTGACGGCCGGCCGGTGCTGTTCAGCCGGAGACGGTCAGCCGGTCTTGGCGGACTGCTTCAGCGACTTCATGGCCTTGGCGAAGCCGTTGGCCCACAGCTGGTCGACGCGGGACCTCTCGTTCGCGTCCGGGTTCGGGTTGGTGCAGGACGGGCCCGGGCCGCCGCCCGACATCAGCTCGCTGCACGGCCCCTCGTAGTGGTCGGGGAGCCCGAGGACGTGACCGGTCTCGTGCGCGGTGACACGGGTGGAGTCGTACTCCTGGTTCTGCGCGTAGTCCAGGAAGACGTAGCCGCTGCCGTGCCCGTCCGTCGACGCGTACGAACCGCGCGGGTCGTTGCCCTCGCGGTAGGAGAAGTCGCCGCCGCCCGAGGACGCCTGGAGCTTCACGTTCGACACGGAGGAGTTCCATATCGACGTGCTGTTGGCTATCTGCTGCGCGAAGGACGGGGCGCCCGACGCGTCGTACGTGACGGTGACCGACGCGGCGTGCGGGTGCGCGGCGCGCTTCTCCGCGACCGACTTCAGCACGGCCTGGAAGAACGCCTTGTTGGCGGCGGCCTCCTCGGCCGAACCCGCGTAGTGGGTGTAGCCGGCGCCGACCGGGGCCGGGGCGGCGGACGCGGGGGCCGCGGTGGCGAGCGCGCCGGCGGCCAGGGCCATGCCGGCCGCGACCGAGGCGTAGCGCAGGGAGAGCTTCATGTGGGGGGCTCCTCCTCGTTCCGTGAGTGGGGGTTACGTGAACGGTTCGGTACGAGGGAGAGTGTGGTGGCGCACGAGGCCCCTGGGGATGATGGCAATTGGCGATAGGACGGAGCTATCACCCGCCCAACTCGCCCGTTTCGGTTCGCATTTGGACGTCTGGTGCGACGTCTGTGACCGCCTTACGCTCGATGCCCATGGAGCTCGAGGTGAGGCACCTGCGCGCGCTGTGCGCCATCGACGACACCGGGAGCCTGCACAAGGCGGCCCGTCTGCTCGGCATGACCCAGCCGTCGCTGTCCACCCAGCTCAGGCGCATCGAGGACACGCTCGGCGGCGCGCTCTTCGCCCGGGAGCGCACCGGGTGCCGCGCGACCCCCCTGGGCCGCGTCGTCCTGAACCGCGCCCGCCCCCTCGTCGACGGCATGCGCGCTCTCGTCACGGAGACCAGGGCGGCCGGCGCCCTCGCCGCCGGCGGTCCCCATCTGCGGATCGGCTCCACGGCGAGCCGGGCCATACCGGGCTGGCTGCGGCGGCTGCGGCAGCGCGAGCACCCGTCCGGCGGTGAGCCCGCGCTCCGTATGGACGTCTCGGCGAACACCCTGCTCCGGCTCGTCGGTGACGGCCGGCTCGACGTGGCGTTCGTGCACGAGGTCGAGGGCAGCCCGCTGCGCGTCCCACCGGGCCTGCGCTGCCGCGTACTCGTCGAACGCGAGCCGCAGTACGTGTCCCTGGCCGCCGACCACCCGGCAGCGCGCCGCCCCGTCGTGCGCCTCGCCGACCTCGCGAACGACCGGTGGATGGTCGACCCCACCGTGGACGGCGAATGGCACGGCCTCCTGCGGGTGCTGCGTGCCGCCGGGCTCAACCCCCCGATCCTGCACGGCGACTACCTCACGGCGGCGTCCCTGGTCGCCACGGGCGAGGTCGTCACCCTGTGCCAGCCGACGTCACGGGCCCGCCCCGACATGGCCATAAGACCCCTCGACGGCGACCCGATCGGCGTACGCCTCGTCCTCGCCGCCCGCACGGAGGCCGAACTCGACGCGGTCTACGGCGACTTGGAGGACGCCTACTGGGAAGCGGCCCGGCAGGCACCCGCGTATCGCGAGCGCCTGCCGGACGCGGCAACGGCCTGAGGCGGCCCCCGGCGGATCAGACGCCGATGTCGCAGCCGTCCTCGCGCCACACGGAGACCACCGACGGGCGGACGATCTTCCCCGGCCCGTCGGGCCAGGCACTCGCAGGCTTCTCGACGGACGCGCCGTCGACCTCGCCCGGGTGCTGCACCGAGACGAGGACCCGGCGGTCCTGGACCAGCGGACCGCAGGTCTCGGCGCCGTTCGGCATCGTCAGGAACTGCTTGAGCTCACCGCGCCGCTCGCCGCGCGTCGCGACACCGAAGAGGCCGTCGTGCGTGCCGAGCGCGTTGCCGTCCGTGGAGATCCACAGGTTGCCGTGCGGGTCGAACGCCACGTTGTCCGGGCAGGAGATCGGGCTGACCCGGTCCTTCGGGAAGCCGGCGAAGTACGTCGCCGGGTCGTCCGGGTCGCCCGCGACGAGGAAGAGCGACCAGCCGAAGGCCTTCGCGTCGGCGCGGCCCCGGTGCTCGGTCAGCTCCAGGATCTGCCCGTGCTTGTTGAGGTTGCGCGGGTTCGCCTCGTCGACGGGAGCCTTGCCGGCCTTGCCGCGGTCCGAGTTGTTCGTCAACGCGACGTACACCTTGCCGGAGTGCGGGGACGGCTCGATGTCCTCGGGGCGGTCCATCTTCGTGGCGCCCACCTTGTCACCGGCGAACCGCGTGAAGAGGTAGACCTCCTCCGCCGTCATGCCGTCGACGTGCGAGACCGCGCCGTGCGGACCCGCCGTGGCGAGCGGCAGCCACTCGCCGCCGCCGTCGAACTCGCCGTCCGCGGGCAGCGTGCCCGTGCCGTCGATCTCGGCGGCCGGGGAGTCTCCGGTCAGCCGGGCGACGTAGAGGGTGCCCTCGTCGAGAAGCGTCAGGTTGTGCTCGTGCGCGGCGCGCGAGCGGCCCTTGGCGACGCGCTTGCTGCTCACGAACTTGTAGAAGTAGTCGAACTTCTCGTCGTCGCCCATGTAGACGACCGGACGGCCGTCGTCCGTCAGGCGCGGCTGCGCGGCCTCGTGCTTGAAGCGGCCGAGCGCGGTGCGCTTGCGGGGGGTCGACTCCGGGTCGTACGGGTCGAGTTCGACGACCCAGCCGAAGCGGTTCGCCTCGTTCGGCTCCTTGGCCAGGTCGAAGCGGTCGTCGAACCGCTCCCACTTGCGCTCGGAGGCCTCGCCGGTCACGCCGTAGCGCTTGAGGCGGGCGGCCGTCGCGGGGTCCGTCACCTTCGCGGCGTTCGCGAAGTACTGATTGAAGTTCTCCTCGCCGTGCAGCGTCGTACCCCACGGGGTGGTGCCGCCCGAGCAGTTGTTGAGCGTGCCGAGGACGGTACGGCCGCGGGGGTCCGCCTTCGTACGCACGAGCGCGCTGCCCGCGACCGGGCCCGAGAGACGGAACTCACTGGTGGCGGTGAGGCGGCGGTTGAGCTGGTGGCGCGTGACTGCGGACAGCTCGCCGCTGCGCCGGGACTCCTCCACGACGACGACGGACAGGCCGTGCGCCGCCCAGGCGGTCTCCACCTGCTCGCGCGTCGGGTTCTCGGGGTCGTACCCCTTGAACATCAGGATTTCGTCCGTGTACTCGTGGTTCGCCACCAGGACCTGACGCCCGTGCTCACCGCGCAGGGGGAGAAGGCTCAGAAAGTCGTTGTTGTAACCGAACTGTCCCGCCTGGGCCTTTGCGGACTGCTTGTCCGGATCGAAGGCGGGCGCTCCGCGCAGGATCGGCTGCCCCCAGCTGATGACGACGTTCTGGGCGTGGCCCTCGGGAACGGTGACCCGGTCCGCCGTGTTCGGCGCGACGGGCGTGAACCGTAGTCCACGCGCTCCCTTCTCGCCCTTGTGCGCTACGCCTGTTGCCGCCCCCGACGGCGTGGCGGCGGCGGCCTGCGGGGCGCCCGATCCCACGACCGTGCCGGCCGTCGCGGCGGCCACGGTCACGACCGCGGCCGTGCGCAACATCGAACGGCGGCTCAGCGCACCGGCGATGACGTCACCGACGTACTCGTTGGAACTGGTGTTGGGCACCTCCTGAAAACAGGCGTCCCCACAACGGAACCGGCAGGTCAGCGCGGCACGGCCCCCATTGTGCGAGCCGAGAAGCGGCAGCGTTTTACGCACTCTTTTCCTCCCCTTTACGGTCACTCCGGCGTGACGCTAGGGGCGTGGCCGAGCGCGGAGGGGGACGGTGGGTGAACGAGCGGTGAACCTGTGCCGGGCGTGCGGCAGTTGGACGCCCTTCGCCCGGGTGGGCGACCCTGCCCAAGATCACGGAACGTGGCGGCTAACCTTACGTGTCCGCCCTGGCCAGGGGTTACGGAAACCAACTCATGCGAAGGGTTGCGCACATGGGCATTCGGAATCTCCTGCGGAACGCGTTCGGAAGGCCGCGGAAGTCCTCGCGGGGTGACGAGGCGGCGACCGCCGCACCCGAGGCGACGGTCCCGGCACCGGCCGGCGAGACGGCGCCGCCCGCCGAGGCAAAGGCGAAGGTGCCCGCACCGTCGGCCGAGCCGACGCCCGCGCCCTCGACGCGCGAGGCGGACGACCTGGTGGCGGCGGCCTTCGACAACGTAAAGGTCCCGAAGCCGTCTTCGCCGGTGGACGAGGAGACGGCTTCGGCCGCCGCCGAGCCGGTCACGGAGACGGCCCCGGAGGGTGTCGCGGAGGCGGAACCGGTCGCGGAGCGCGCGGAGCCTTCCGCTGCGCCCGCCGCCGAGGCGGAGGCTGCCGCGGAGCCCCTCGCCGAAGCTGAGGCGAAGAGCGAGGCGGACGCGGCCCCCGAGGCCACCGCCGAGACCGAGGCCGCCCCGAAGGCTGCTGCCGAGCCCGTCGCTGAGACGGAGCCGGAGCCCGAGGCCACCCCGGAGGCTGTCGCAGAGCCCGAGCCGGAGGCTGCCGCCGAGCCCGTCGCCGAGACGGAGCCGGAGCCCGAGGCCGCCGTCGAGACCGAAGCGGAACCGGTCGCCGAGAGCGCGGAGCCCGTCGTCGAGGCGGAGGCCGAGGCTGTCGCGGAGCCCGTCGCAGAGGCAGAGGCGAAGGCTGCCGCCGAGCCCACCGAGCCGAAGGCCGAGGTTGAGGTGGACGCGGCTCCTGAGGCCACCGTCGAGACCGAGCCGGAGACCGCCGCCGAGACCGCCGCCGAGATCGCCGCCGAGATCGAGGCGGACGCGGAGGCTGTCGCAGAGCCTGTCGCCGAGCCGAAGGCGAGGGCCGAGGCCGACGCGGCCCCCGAGCCCGTCGCCGAGACCAAGCCGGAAGCCGACACCGAGCCCGCCGCCGCCCCCGAGCCCGAGCCCGCCGCCGAGCCGGTCGCCGCAGCAGCCGAGCCCGTCGCCGCCCCCGAGCCCGAGGCCGTCACCGACCCCCAGCCCGAGCCGGAGGCTGTCGCCGCCCCCGAGCCGGAGGCCCCCGCCCTCCCCCTCACCCGGGTCAAGTCGCGGGCCCCCGGGCTCGCCGCTGCCTACAAGGCGGCCGGAAGCGCGCTCAAGAAGCAGGACCTCGCGGGGGTTCGCACCACCGTCTATCTCGTGCTCGACCGGTCCGGGTCGATGCGGCCGTACTACAAGGACGGCTCCGCACAGGCACTCGGTGAACAGGTGCTCGCGCTGGCCGCGCACACCGACCCCGAGGCGACCGTGCACGTCGTCTTCTTCTCCACCGACATCGACGGCACCGGCGAGCTCACCCTCGACGGGCACGAGGGCCGCGTGGACGAGCTGCACGCGTCGCTCGGCCACATGGGCCGTACCAGTTACCACCGCGCGATCGAAGAGGTCGTGGCGCACCACGAGAAGTCGCAGTCGCAGACGCCCGCCCTGGTCGTCTTCCAGACGGACGGCGCACCGGACGCGAAGGGCCCGGCCAACCAGGCCCTCGCGGACGCGGCCCGGCACCCGCTGTTCTTCTCGTTCGTCGCGTTCGGCGAGCACGACGCCAAGGGCTTCGACTACCTGCGCAAGCTGAAGGCCCCCAACGCCGCGTTCTTCCACGCGGGCCCCACCCCCCGCGAGCTCACGGACACCGAGCTGTACGAGGGGCTGCTCGCCGACCTGCCGCAGTGGCTGAGCTCGCAGCAGGCCTGACCCCCGCGCCCTCCGCGCCCCCTGTCCCCGCCTCCGTGGGACAGGGGGCGCCGCCGTTTCCCCCGCGCCGTTCCCCCCGAATCGGGAGAAGCTTGAGGAATTCCGGCACCGAGGGAAGGACCGCGCACCATGAAGGCCGCCGTAGTCACCGGCTTCACCCGGCCCCTGGAGATCCAGCACCGCGTGATCCCGCGGCCGGCGGCGCACCAGGTCCTCGTCCGTATGGAGGCGAGCGGGCTGTGCCACACGGACATCCACGCCGCCGCCGGTGACTGGCCGGTCAAGCCGACCCCGCCGTTCGTCCCGGGCCACGAGGGCATCGGGATCGTGGAGGACCTGGGCGAGCGGGTCGGCCACATCAACGTCGGCGACCGGGTCGCCATCGCCTGGCTGGGCGAGGCGTGCGGCCACTGCGACCACTGCGTGTCCGGCTGGGAGACGCTCTGTCTGAAGCAGCGCAACAGCGGCTACTCGGTCGACGGCTCCTTCTCGGAGTACGCGGTCGCGCACGGCGACTACGTCGTGAAGGTCCCCGACGGCCTCGACCCCCTGGACGCCGCCCCGCTGACCTGCGCGGGAGTGACGACGTACAAGGCCGTGAAGGTGTCGGGCGCGGGCCCCGGCAAGCGCGTGCTGATCTCCGGGATCGGCGGCCTCGGCCACCTCGCGCTCCAGTACGCGCGGATCGCGGGCGCGGAGACCGTCGCCGTGGACGTCACCGACGACAAGCTGCGCCTCGCGCACGAGCTGGGCGCCGACCATGTCATCGACGCCCGCAGCCAGGACGTCGCCGAGGCGGTGCACGGGCTGGGCGGCGCCGACGTCGCGATCGGGCTCGCCGTCTCGAACGCGTCGCTCCGGGCGGCGTACGGCTCGCTGCGCAGGCACGGCACGCTGGTACTGGTCGCGCTGCCGGCCGGCGGCAAGCTGGAGCTGCCCGTCTTCGAGCACGTGCTCGACGGCAAGAGCGTCATCGGTTCGATCGTCGGCACCCGGCAGGACCTCGCCGAGGTCTTCCAGCTGCACCGCCTCGGCCGTACCCGTGTCATCCGCGAGCAGCGCAGGCTCAAGGAGGTCAACGAGGCGATCGAGGACATCCTGGCGGGCCGGGTCACGGCCCGGCTGGTCTTCGACTTCCGCTAGACACCACAGACGCGCCGCGCCCGCGCCCGCTCCGCACCCCCCGGGGCCGTCCACCCCGTAAATACCGGGCAGGGCGGCCCCGCCGTGTCGGCTACGATTCTTTGATTCGACTGACGTACACCGTCACCGCACGCAGCGACTTGGGAGCAGCCCCCGATGGCTCGACACCTCATCACCAGCGCCCTTCCGTACATCAACGGAATCAAGCACCTGGGCAACATGGTGGGGTCCATGCTCCCGGCGGACGTGTACTCCCGGTACCTCCGCCAGCGCGGCCACGACGTCCTGTACATCTGCGCCACCGACGAGCACGGCACGCCCGCCGAGCTGGCCGCGAAGGAGCAGGGCCTGCCGGTCGCCGAGTTCTGCGGACAGGCGCACGACGTGCAGAAGGCCGTGTACGACGGCTTCGGCCTGGCCTTCGACCACTTCGGCCGCAGCTCGTCCCCGGAGAACGCGGAGCTCACGCAGCACTTCGCGCGCCGGCTCAACGAGAACGGCTTCATCGAGGAGCGCGCGATCCGTCAGGTGTACTCGCCTGCCGACGGCCGCTTCCTGCCGGACCGCTACGTCGAGGGCACATGTCCGCACTGCGGCTACGACAAGGCCCGCGGCGACCAGTGCGAGAACTGCACGCGCGTCCTGGACCCGACCGACCTGATCAACCCGCGCTCGGCGATCTCCGGCTCCACGGACCTGGAGGTCCGCGAGACGAAGCACCTCTTCCTGCTCCAGTCGAAGCTGCAGGTCGAGGTCGAGGAGTGGATCGCGCAGACCGCGGGCGAGTGGCCGCAGCTGGCCTCCTCCATCGCCCGCAAGTGGCTGACCGAGGGCCTGCACGACCGCGCGATCACCCGTGACCTGGACTGGGGCGTGCCCGTCCCGGCCGACACGTGGCCGGAGCTGGCCGCCGAGGGCAAGGTCTTCTACGTCTGGTTCGACGCCCCGATCGAGTACATCGGCTCGACGAAGGAGTGGGCGGACCAGGACCCGGCGAACCGTGACTGGAAGTCGTGGTGGTACGCGGCCGACGACGTCCGGTACACGCAGTTCATGGCCAAGGACAACGTCCCGTTCCACAGCGTCATGTTCCCCGCCACGGAGATGGGTGTGCGGGAGCCCTGGAAGAAGGTCGACTACCTCAAGTCCTTCAACTGGCTGACGTACTACGGCGGCAAGTTCTCCACGTCGCAGAAGCGCGGCATCTTCACGGACGCCGCCCTGGAGATCCTGCCGGCCGACTACTGGCGCTACTTCCTCATCGCCAACGCGCCGGAGTCCGACGACTCCTCCTTCACGTGGGAGCACTTCGCGGCCACGGTGAACAAGGACCTCGCCGACACCCTCGGCAACTTCGTGAACCGCGTCCTGTCCTTCTCCCGCAAGCGCTTCGGTGACGACGTGCCGGCGGGCAAGGAGGCCGGCGAGGCGGAGGCGAAGCTCGGTACGGAGATCGCCGCGCTGCTCGCCGAGTACGAGGCCCAGATGGAGGCCCTCCAGTTCCGCAAGGCCGCGTCCGCGCTGCGCGCCCTGTGGTCCGCGGGCAACTCCTACCTGGAGGAGAAGGCCCCCTGGCTGGAGATCAAGACCGACCCGGAGGCCGCGGCCCTCACGCTGCGTACGGCGATGAACCTCATCCACCTGTACGCGGTCGTGTCCGAGCCCTTCATCCCGGCCTCGTCGAAGGCGATGCGCGGCGCGTTCGCGCTGGCCGACGACACGGCCACGTGGGTCACCGCCGATCAGGCCAAGGCCCTGGACACCGTCCCCGCGGGCACGGCCTTCACGGTCCCGCCGGTGCTCTTCGCGAAGATCACCGAGGAGGACCTGGAGTCCTACCGCGAGCGCTTCGGCGGCGCTCCGGAGTAAGACATTCCGCGGGAAAGGGGTGCGAGGACCGGTCCTCGCACCCCTTTGCCGTACCCCGCTACTGGCATGTTCACGACCGCGATTAGGGTTTCGCCATGCCAGTTCCCGCAACCATCCCGATCGCCCACGAGCCGGACCACCGCACCGCCACCATCGGCCGGTACGCGGACGGCCAGTTCCTGGCCACGGTCACCTACGCCTTCCCCGAGGGCTACCGCCCCGACGACGGCTGGGAGGAGCACAAGCGGCTCTACGCGGTGCTCCACACGTTCGACGACTCGGGCCGGTACCGCGACTCGGAGATCTGGTGCGCGGGAACCTGGGCCGCGGGGGCCGAACTCGCCCAGGCCCATGCCCACTTGGACAAACTCCTGGCAGCGCTGCCCGGCCGCACCTACGCCGACATCGCCGTCCGCCCCTTCCGGCTCGCGGTCGACCGCGTGCTGTTCGGCCTGATCGCCGAGGACGACGAGGAGGGCGGCTGGGCCGAGCTCTACCCGGACCGCCTCGGCTTCGGCGAACCGTGGGACGGCCGGTACGACACCTGAGCTGCGGCCCGCGCCGGCGCCCGTCAGGAAGCCGTGGACGCGGAAGCGCAGCCCGCGGCGGCGCCCGTCAGGAAGCCGTCGACGCGGAAGCGCAGCCCGCGGCGGCGCCCGTCAGGAAGCCGTCGACGCGGAAGCGCCCGGCTGTGTGTCCGTGCTGTCGTGCGTCTCGTCGGGTGCCACGGCCATCGTGATCGACCCGATGACGCCCTTCGCGATACGCCCCTTGCCGTACGTCAGCTTCAGCAGCCCGCCGGTCGTCCCGCTCTGGTCGTAGATCGTGTCCTCGGTCAGCGTCGTGCGCTCGGTCGTGCTCGTCGAGTACGGCGCGACCTTCCCGGAGGCGATGACCGCGGCCTCCTCGAAGAAGAACTGGCCGGTGTGGCAGGTGTGCCCGCCCTCGTAGCCGGCGTCGGTCCACTTGCCGTCCACATGGACCTTGGTGTGGATGTGCACGGCACGGCCCCGGTACCAGCCGGGGAAGATCGTCCTGAACTCGACGCTGCCGTGCTTGTCCGTCTTCCAGGTGCCCCGCAGATACCGCTCGTCGTCGGTGGGCTCCTCGTGCCCGCCGCCACCGCCCCCGGGCGGGGCGCCCGTCGGGGTGCCGGACGGCTGGTCGGTCGGAGCGCCGCTCGGGGCGTCACTCGGGGCGCCGCTCGGGGGCGTGCCACCGCCGCCTCCGGTGGAGAGGGACTCGTACCCGGAGTAGATCCCGAGCGCGTCGCAGTGCCAGATGTCGACCGCCGCGTTCCGCAGGGGCTTGCAGGTCTCGGCGTCGATCACCTTGAGGCGGAGGACCATCGGGATGCCCTCCTTGTCCTCCGTGATGTCACGGCGGAGCTTGTCCGCGTCGATGTAGTACGGGCCCTCGGTGGTCTCCGAGGTGAGCTTGTAGCAGGAGTCCGCCTCGGACTTGCTGTCGGCGGTGTCCGTCTCCCCGGCGAACGCGTTGGCGGCGATGGAGCCCCCGACGCCGACGGCCGCCACGGCGGCTCCGCCCGCGAGGATGACCTTCCTGCGGGTCATGTCTCGTTTGTGCGCTGGTCCCTGAGTCTCTGTCATGGGAAGCGAAGCTAGGACCGCCACCTGTCAGGGACATGGGCATGGGCTGTGAGTGCGCACAGCGAAGGGGCCGGAACCGATCAGCGGTTCCGGCCCCTTCGGAGACTGGCGGGCGTTACTTCTTCTCGGCCACCGGCTTGCGGAGCTGGATGTTCAGCTCGCGCAGGCGCGTCTCGTCGAGCTCCGTGGGCGCGCCCATCATCAGGTCCTGCGCGTTGCCGTTGAGCGGGAACGCGATGGTCTCGCGGATGTTCGGCTCGTCGGCGAGGAGCATGACGATGCGGTCGACGCCGGGGGCGATCCCGCCGTGCGGCGGGGCGCCGAAGCGGAACGCGCGGAGCATGCCCGCGAACTGCTCCTCGACGGTGTCACGGTCGTAGCCCGCGATCTCGAAGGCCTTGAGCATGATCTCGGGCTCGTGGTTCCGGATCGCGCCGGAGGACAGCTCCACGCCGTTGCAGACGATGTCGTACTGCCAGCCCAGGATGTCCAGCGGGTCCTTGGTCTCCAGGGCCTCGAGGCCGCCCTGCGGCATGGAGAACGGGTTGTGCGAGAAGTCGATCTTCCCGGTGTCCTCGTCCTTCTCGTACATCGGGAAGTCGACGATCCAGCAGAAGCGGAAGACGCCCTCCTCGAAGTGCCCGGCGCGCTTGGCGGCCTCGACACGGACGGCGCCCATGATCTTGGAGACCTCGTCGAACTCGCCCGCGCCGAAGAAGACGGCGTGGCCGGCCTTCAGGCCGAGGCGCTCGGTGAGGACCTTGACGTTCTCGTCCGTGAGGAACTTCGCGATCGGGCCCGTGAGGGACCCGTCCTCGGCGACGCGGACCCAGGCGAGACCCTTCGCCCCCTGCTCGACCGCGTAGTCACCGAGGCCGTCGAAGAACTTGCGGGACTGCGACGCGGTGTCCGGGACGGGCAGCGCGCGCACGTGCTTCCCGGCGAACGCCTTGAACTCGGAGCCCGCGAAGACGTCCGAGATGTCGACCAGCTCGAGCTGGGCGCGCAGGTCCGGCTTGTCCGAGCCGTACTTGAGCATCGACTCGCGGAACGGGATCCGCGGGAACGGGGACGTGACGTGCCGGCCGCCGCCGAACTCCTCGAAGAGCTCGGTCATGAGCTTCTCGATCGGCTGGAAGACGTCCTCCTGCTCGACGAAGGACATCTCCACGTCGAGCTGGTAGAACTCGCCGGGCGAACGGTCCGCGCGGGCGTCCTCGTCACGGAAGCAGGGCGCGATCTGGAAGTAGCGGTCGAAGCCCGAGATCATCAGCAGCTGCTTGAACTGCTGCGGGGCCTGCGGCAGCGCGTAGAACTTGCCCGGGTTCAGGCGCGAGGGGACGACGAAGTCGCGGGCGCCCTCCGGGGAGGTGGCGCTGAGGATCGGCGTCGCCATCTCGTTGAAGCCGAGGGCCACCATCTTGGAGCGGATGGAGGCGATGACGGACGAGCGCAGCATGATGTTGCGGTGCATGCGCTCGCGGCGCAGGTCGAGGAAGCGGTACTCCAGGCGCCGCTCCTCGTTCACCCCGTCGTCCGCGTTGATCGTGAACGGGATCTGCTGGGCCGCGCCGAGCACCTCGACCTCGGCGGCCTCGATCTCGATCTCGCCCGTGGGCAGCTCGGAGTTGACGTTGTCGGCGCCGCGCGAGACGACCTTGCCGTCGACGCGGACGACCGTCTCCTTGGTCAGCTTGTCGAGGACCTCGGCGGCGGCGGTGCCGGGACGGGCGACGAGCTGCGTGATCCCGTAGTGGTCGCGCAGATCGATGAAGAGGATGCCGCCCAGGTCGCGCCGATTGTGCAGCCAGCCGCTCAGCCGGACGTCGGATCCGACGTCAGAGGCGCGGAGCTCGCCGCAGGTGTGGGACCTGTACCGATGCATCGTCGTTCATCCAGTCTTTGCGATTGGGGATTGGCCGGGCATGCCCGAAGCCCCAGGGTACCGGCCGCCTCATGATCGCTCTGCGAATAGTCTCGGTGGCCGTCCACGATCACCTCTTCTTAGAGTGGGGCCATGCGCACTGGTGACCCCCTGCCTCCCGTGGGGGACGTTCTCGCCGCCCTCGACACCGGTGTGTGGCGGTGGGACAACCGGGCCGGGCTGGTCACCTTCGACGCGGAGGCGGCCCGGCTGCTCGGCCTGCCCGAATGCCCGGTGACGCTGACGGAGGCCGCCGTACGGTCCCGCTTCCACCCCGTCGACTGGAACGAGATCGACGGCGTCGTCCAGCTCGCCGTCGCCGAGGGCACCCTCGCCGAGGCCCGGATGAGGATCATGGACGACCAGGGCGTGGTCATCAGGACCGTACGCAGCCGTTCCAAGCCGATCGTGCACGGCGACCCGCACGCGTTCGAGCTGATCGGCACGCTCCAGGAGGTCAGCGAGCCCACGCCCGGGTCCGCCGCGCTCACCCCCGTGACCGGCGACTGGCGGCGCTCCCGTGAGGCGTTCCTGCTGGACGCCGGGCGGGCGCTCGCCGAGGCGGGATCCACCGAGGAGGTCCTGCGCGTCGCGGCCGGGCTCTCCATGCCGGGGTTCTCGCCGGACGGCCTCGCCGTCTTCGGCGTCGGCGGCGACCGGCTCACCGTCATCGGGCACCACGGGCACGAACCGGGCGAGGAGGGGCCCTTCACGGACATGCCCCTGGACACCGACTATCCGGCCGCCGAGGTGGTGCGCACCGGCCGCGCCGTCTATCTGTCGTCGCCCGAGCAGTACCGCCTGCGCTACCAGGCCGCCTGGCCGCTGGCCCGGCGCTTCCAGCGGCAGTCCTGGGCGTTCCTGCCACTCATCGTCGCCGGCCGCACCATCGGCACCTGGATGGCGGCGTTCACCTACCCGGTGTCCTTCACACCCGACGAGCGCTCCGTCCTGACGACGGTGGCGCGGATGCTGGCACAGGCCCTGTCGCGCGCCGGGATCACCGAGTCGGAGCGGGAGCTGACCGACGGGCTCCAGCGCTCGATGATGCCGACGCTCGGCCCCGACATCCCGGGGATGAGCGTCGCCGCCCGCTATGTCCCGACCGGCGGCGGCCTTCAGGTCGGCGGTGACTGGTACGACATGATCCCGCTGCCGACCGGGCGCATCGCGCTCGTCATCGGCGATGTGCAGGGGCACGACGTGCGGGCCGCGGGCCTGATGGGACAGCTGCGGATCGCGCTGCGGGCGTACGCGTCCGAGGGGCACCGCCCGGACGCCGTCCTCTCCCGCGCCTCGCGCTTCCTGTGCGGGGTCACCGACTCCATCACGTACGGCTCCACGGGCGGCCCCGGCAAGGGCGTCGAGAAGGGCTCGGAGGCGGGCGACCCGCGCTTCGCGACCTGTCTGTACGTGGAGGCCGACCCGAAAACGGGAATCCTGGAGATCGCCCGCGCGGGCCATCCCGACCCCGCGATACGCATGACCGACGGGACGGTCCTGGTGCGCCCCACCGCGGGCGGGCTGCCCCTCGGCGTCGACCCCGACGCCGACTACCCCACGACCCGGCTCGCCCTCGAACCCGGCGACACCCTGCTGATCTGCACCGACGGCCTCATCGAAACGGGCGGCCACGACCTCGACACCGGCTGGGCGCGCATCCGCGGCATCCTCGAGGAGCACGGGGAGCAGCCCACCGACCCCGCCAGCCTGGAGGACCTCGCCGACGCGCTCGTACGGGCCGTGCACGGCCCCTCCTCGCACTACACGACGGGCCCGCTCGCCGACCGGCGCGAGGACGACATAGCCGTGCTCCTCCTCGCCAGGACGGGCCTGCCCGAGGCGCCCGTGCCCGCGCGCCGCACCGCGATGACCGTCGCCCAGGCCGAGCCGGAGCGGGTCGCCGCCGCCCGCCAGCAACTGCGCGAGCTGCTGCACGACTGGAGCGACGAGGAGCAGGTCGACTCGGCGGTCCTGATGATCTCGGAGATGCTCACCAACGTCCTGGTCCACACGGACGGCGACGCGCTGCTGGTCGCCGAGGTCACCGGCGGGCCCGCGCGGCGGGTGCGCGCCGAGGTCGCCGACTCCAGCGACGACCTGCCGCACAAGCGCCACCCCGGAGAGCTCGCCTCGTCCGGGCGAGGCCTCGTCCTGATGGAGCTGCTCGCCGACCGCTGGGGCGTGGACCCGAGAGGCGAGGGCAAGAGCATCTGGTTCGAGCTCTACGAGCCCTCGGCCGGGGTTTCACGTGAAACCCCGGACGGCCCCTCGCCCGCGGAGTAGCGCGTGCGCAGCTCCCCGATCACCCCGAACGCGGCCGCCGTCACCGGCACCGCGAGCAGCATCCCGAGAATGCCCGCGACGGAGGCGCCCGCCGTGATCGCCAGCATCACCATCGCGGGATGCATCTGCACGGTGCGGGACTGGATCATCGGTTGAAGGATGTGGCCCTCCAGCTGCTGCACGGCCAGGATGACGCCGAGCGCCCACAGAGCGGTCACCCAGCCCCGGTCGGCGAGTGCCACCAGGACGGCCACCGCCCCGGAGATCGTCGCCCCGAGGTAGGGGATGTACGCGGTGACGAAGACCAGGGAGCCGAGCCCGACCGCGCCGGGCACCCGCAGGACGAGCAGGCCGACGGTGATGCAGACCGAGTCGATGAGCGCGATCAGCGTGGTCCCGCGCATGAAGCCCTCGACGGCCTGGAAGGCACGCCGCCCCATTGCCTCCAGGATCTCCCCCACGCGTCCGGGCGCGAGGCTGTGCGCGAGGCCCGCGGCGCGGTCGGAGTCCTTGAGGAAGAAGAACGTGAGCAGGAGGGCGAGAACGCTGGTCGTGAGGAGCGAGCCGAGGACGGAGAGCCCGGCGATCACTCCGCTCGCGGCGCTGGCGCCCCACTTGGACAGCAGGTTCTTGAGGCTGCCGGCGGCGGATCCGAGGTCGTCGGCCACGGTGATCCCGAAGTGACTCTTGATCCAGTTGCCGGCCTCCCGCACCGAGTCGACGATCTGGTCACCGGTTTCGATGAGCGTCTTGACGACGACGTAGCCGGCGCCGCCGACGACGGCGACGAGGGCGACGCAGGTGAGGGCGGCGGCGAGCGCCCGGTTGACCCTCCTGCGCATCAGCCAGCCGTGCACCGGCCCGAGCAGTGCCGTGCCGAGCAGGGCGAGCAGCAGGGGCGTGACGGCCGTCTTGAAGACGGTGCACAGCCAGATACCGACGGCCGCGACCCCGGTGACGAGCAGGGCGACCACGCACCAGGCGGCGGTGCGGCGGGCTGGTTCGGGAAGAAGCGGCTGACCTGTACCTGTGTGCACCCTCACAGGGCATCACGCGCGCGTGGCCCCGACCTTCCGGGCGGGGCCACGCGAGTGACGGACAATCAGATACCGCTTACGTGTGCGGGATCCGCTCTCCCGGGATGACCCCGAGCCGGCCCGCCTGGAAGTCCTCGAACGCCTGCTGGAGTTCGTCGCGGGTGTTCATGACGAACGGACCGTAGTGCGCCATCGGCTCCCGGATCGGGCGGCCGCCCAGGAGGACGACCTCGAGGTCCGGGGTGTGGGAGTCCTGCGTCTCGTCCGCGCGGACGGTCAGCGAGGAACCCGCGCCGAAGACGGCGGTCTGGCCCATGTGGACCGGCCTGCGGTCGGTGCCGACGGTGCCGCGGCCGGCGAGGACGTACGCGAGGCCGTTGAACTCCTCGCGCCACGGCAGCGTCAGCTCGGCGCCGGGGCGGACGGTCGCGTGGACCATCGTGATCGGCGTGTGCGTGATGCCGGGGCCGTCGTGGCCGTCGAGCTCACCCGCGATGACGCGCAGCAGGGCGCCGCCGTCGGCGGTGGTGAGGAGCTTGACCTGGCCACCGCGGATGTCCTGGTAGCGGGGGTCCTTCATCTTGTCGGCGGCCGGGAGGTTCACCCACAGCTGGAGGCCGTGGAAGAGCCCGCCGGACATGACGAGCGCCTCCGGCGGCGCCTCGATGTGCAGGAGGCCCGAGCCGGCCGTCATCCACTGGGTGTCGCCGTTGGTGATGGTGCCGCCACCACCGTTGGAGTCCTGGTGAACGAAGGTGCCGTCGATGATGTAGGTGACGGTCTCGAAACCGCGGTGGGGGTGCCAGGGCGTGCCCTTGGGCTCTCCTGGCGCGTACTCCACCTCACCCATCTGGTCCATCATGATGAACGGGTCGAGGTACTTGTAGTTGATCCCGGCGAACGCTCGGCGCACCGGGAACCCCTCGCCCTCGAATCCGCTGGGCGCGGTCGTCACGGCCAGCACGGGGCGGGCCACGGCGTCGGCGGACGCGGCCACACGGGGCAGGGTCAGCGGGTTTTCGACGGTCACTGCAGGCATGTCGGGACCTCCTTGTGCTCCGAGTTTAGTTGAACGTAGAACTTTCTGCCACCTGGGACACGGAACGCCCGGAGGGAATTCCCTCCGGGCGTCCTGGGTGCCTGCTGGTGCGGCGGCGTCTAGCCGTACATGCGGCGCATCGCGAAGTCGACCATCTGCTCGACCGCCTTGGCGTCGAAGACCATCCGGTGTTCGCCCTCCATGTCGAGGACGAAGCCGTACCCGGTCGGGAGCAGGTCGATCACCTCGGCGCCGGTGATCACGAAGTACTTGGACTCCTTGCCCGCGTACCTGCGCAGCTCCTTGAGGGAGGTGAACATCGGGATGACCGGCTGCTGGGTGTTGTGCAGCGCGAGGAAGCCGGGGTTGTCGCCGCGCGGGCAGTAGACCTTCGACGTCGCGAAGATCTGCTGGAAGTCCTCGGCGGACATCGAGCCCGTGGTGAAGGCGCGGACCGCGTCCGCCAGCGACGGAGGCGACGGCTCCGGATACAGCGGCGGCGCCTGCTGGCCGTACCCGCCCTGCATGCCCTGCTGCGGCGGCGCGTACTGCTGCCCGGGTCCCGCGGTCTGGTCGTAGCCGTACATGAGGGCCAGACTACCGAGACGGGGCCCGAGCGCGGACGCCGTTAGACCCTGCTCACATTGGCGGATCAGGGGTTGCGTCTTATTACCGACGGGTAGCATCATCGTAGGCACTTGCTACTTGCGAGTAGTGCGTGTTTACGAAGATCCCGCTTCCAGCCAAACGGAGCCGTCGCCATGGGGCACTACAAGTCGAATCTCCGCGACATCGAGTTCAACCTCTTCGAGGTGCTCGGGCGCGACAAGCTGTACGGCAGTGGCCCGTTCGCGGAGATGGACGTCGACACCGCCAAGAGCATCCTCGACGAGGTCGCCCGCCTCGCCGAGAACGAGCTGGCCGAGTCCTTCACGGACGCCGACCGCAACCCGCCGGTCTTCGACCCCGAGACCAACACCGCTCCGGTACCGGCGAGCTTCAAGAAGTCGTACCAGGCCTTCATGGACTCCGAGTACTGGCGCCTCGGCCTGCCCGAGGAGATCGGCGGCACCACCTCGCCGCGCTCCCTGATCTGGGCCTACGCGGAGCTGCTGCTCGGCTCCAACCCCGCGATCTGGATGTACTGCTCCGGTCCGGCCTTCGCCGGCATCCTCTTCGAGGAGGGCAACGAGGCGCAGAAGAAGGTCGCCGAGATCGCCGTCGAGAAGCAGTGGGGCTCGACGATGGTCCTGACCGAGCCGGACGCCGGTTCGGACGTGGGCGCCGGCCGCACCAAGGCCGTCCAGCAGGAGGACGGCTCCTGGCACATCGAGGGCGTGAAGCGCTTCATCACGTCCGGTGAGCACGACATGTCGGAGAACATCCTCCACTACGTGCTCGCGCGCCCCGAGGGCCACGGCCCCGGCACCAAGGGCCTCTCCCTCTTCCTGGTCCCGAAGTTCCACTTCGACTGGGAGACCGGCGAGCTGGGCGAGCGCAACGGCGTCTACGCGACGAACGTCGAGCACAAGATGGGCCTCAAGGCGTCCAACACGTGCGAGATGACGTTCGGCGACCAGCACCCCGCCAAGGGCTGGCTCATCGGCGACAAGCACGACGGCATCCGCCAGATGTTCCGCATCATCGAGTTCGCCCGCATGATGGTCGGCACGAAGGCGATCTCCACGCTGTCGACGGGCTACCTGAACGCGCTGGAGTACGCCAAGGAGCGCGTCCAGGGCCCCGACCTGGCCCAGTTCATGGACAAGACGGCCCCCAAGGTCACCATCACGCACCACCCGGACGTGCGCCGCTCGCTCATGACGCAGAAGGCGTACGCGGAGGGCATGCGCGCACTCGTGCTGCACACCGCCGCCGTCCAGGACGACATCGCGGTCAAGGAGGCCGCGGGCGAGGACGCGTCGCAGCTCCACGCCCTCAACGACCTCCTCCTGCCGATCGTGAAGGGCTACGGCTCGGAGAAGGCCTACGAGCAGCTGGCGCAGTCGCTCCAGACGTTCGGCGGCTCGGGTTACCTCCAGGAGTACCCAATCGAGCAGTACATCCGCGACGCCAAGATCGACACCCTCTACGAGGGCACCACCGCGATCCAGGGCCAGGACTTCTTCTTCCGGAAGATCGTCCGCAACCAGGGCGCCGCGCTCAACGGCCTCGCCGAGGAGATCAAGAAGTTCCTCGCGGTCGGCACGGGCGGCGAGGCGCTCGCCCCGGCCCGCGAGGCGCTCGCCAAGGCGGCCGTCGAGCTGGAGGCCATCGTCGGCGTCATGCTGACCGACCTCGCGGCCACCGAGCAGGACACCAAGAACATCTACAAGGTGGGCCTCAACACCACCCGCCTGCTGCTCGCCTCCGGCGACGTGGTCGTCGGCTTCCTGCTGCTGCGCGGAGCGGCCGTCGCCGCCGAGAAGCTGGAGACCGCCTCCGCCAAGGACGTGGCCTTCTACCAGGGCAAGATCGCCGCCGCGAAGTTCTTCGCCGCTAACGTCCTGCCGGGCGTCGGCCTCGAGCGCCGCCTCTCCGAGAAGGTCGACCTCGACCTGATGGAGCTGGACGAGGCCGCGTTCTAGCCTCCGGCCTGCCCGTAGTCATCAGCGCCGCCACCCGGACACTCCCGGGTGGCGGCGCTGTCGTGTCAGCTGGATGCGCGGTCATCGCGATCGACGGTCTCCGAACGTCCCCCACCGCACCCGTGCGGACACCCGGCGCGCCGGGACGGGGGCTCGTTAGGCTGGCCCGCATGAGCAACCCCTCCCGCTTCGACCGCGGTCACACCGACGACCTCATGTCCTTCCTCGCGGCAAGCCCCTCGCCGTACCACGCCGTCGCGAACGCGGCCGCGCGCCTGGAGAAGGCCGGATTCCGCCAGGTCGCGGAGACCGACGCGTGGGACGGGACGACGGGCGGCAAGTACGTGACGCGCGGCGGCGCGATCGTGGCCTGGTACGTGCCCGAGGGCGCCGCGCCGCACACCCCCTTCCGCATCGTCGGCGCCCACACCGACTCGCCGAACCTGCGCGTCAAGCCGCTGCCCGACATGGGCTCGCAGGGCTGGCGGCAGGTCGCCGTCGAGATCTACGGCGGACCGCTCCTCAACTCCTGGCTCGACCGGGACCTCGGACTCGCGGGCCGGCTCACCCTGCGTGGGGGCACCTCCCAGGCTTCCGGCTCTGGGGGAGGCTCGACGCGGCTCGTGAACATCGACCGCGCGCTGCTGCGCGTGCCGCAGCTCGCCATCCACATGGACCGCTCCGTCCACACCGACGGCCTCAAGCTCGACAAGCAGAAGCACATGCAGCCCATCTGGGGCCTCGGCAACGACGTCCACGAGGGCGACCTGATCCGGTTCCTGGAGGAGGAGCACGGGCTCGCCGAGGGCGACGTCACCGGCTGGGACCTGATGACGCACCCCATCGAGGCGCCCTCCTACCTCGGCCGCGACAAGGAGCTCGTCGCCGGACCCCGCATGGACAACCTCCTGTCCGTGCACGCCGCGACGGCCGCGCTCGCCGCCGCAGCGGCCTCCGACGACCTCACCTGCATCCCGGTCCTCGCCGCGTTCGACCACGAGGAGAACGGGTCGCAGTCCGACACCGGCGCCGACGGCCCGCTCCTCGGCAGCGTCCTGGAGCGTTCGGTGTTCGCGCGCGGAGGATCGTACGAGGACAGGGCCCGCGCCTTCGCCGGGACGGTGTGTCTGTCGTCCGACACCGGGCACGCCGTGCACCCCAACTACGCCGAGCGCCACGACCCCACCCACCACCCGCGCGCCGGCGGCGGCCCCATCCTCAAGGTCAACGTCAACAACCGCTACGCCACCGACGGTTCGGGCCGCGCCGTGTTCGCCGCCGCGTGCGAGAAGGCCGGCGTGCCCTTCCAGTCGTTCGTCTCCAACAACGCCATGCCCTGCGGCACCACGATCGGCCCGATCACGGCGGCCCGCCACGGCATCAAGACCGTCGACATCGGCGTGGCCATCCTCTCCATGCACAGCGTCCGCGAACTGTGCGCCGCCGACGACCCGTTCCTCCTCGCCAACGCGCTGGTGGCGTTCCTGGAGGGCTGACCTCACGGGAAGGCGGCCGGCCACGCCGGGCGAGGTGGAGCACGACGGCAGGCGCGCCGACAGCGCCGGGGTGCTCTCCTGGAACACCTGGCGCCCGTACGCCGGCTGACCGGCCGTCTCTGCCCCGCCCGGATCAGCCCGTGACAGCCCCGGATCAGCCCCGGATCAGCCCCGGTCGTCCATGCCCGCGAGCACCAGCGGCAGCCGGTCCGCGCCACCCTCGGTGAGCCGGACCGGCACGCCCCAGTCCTGCTGGTGGACGTGGCAGGCCGGGTACTCGTTGGCCGGGTCGTCGTCGCACGAGGCGGCCATCGCCGACACATGCAGGACGCCCTCCGTGACCTCCGGGTTCAGGACCAGCTCGCGCGCCAGGTCCGTGTCCGCCCCGTCCCCCGCGACCAGCAGCTCGGGCGGGGTGGAGGAGACCAGGAGCCGGGTCGAGGGCCCGTACCGCGTGTCGAGCTTCTGACCCGCCGGCGCCTGGAAGATCACGTCCAGCTGGAGCTTCCCCGCCGCGACCTCGGTCGCCGCGCGCTGCGTCCGGTGCGCGACCGACTCGACCCGCACGGCCTCCTCGGGAAGCCGCAGCCGCGTCAGCCGGTGCCGCGCCGACTCCACCACGACGATGTCGTCCCCCACCAGCACCGCGTCACTGGGTTCCCGCAGGTCCGTGGCCAGCGTGGTGACCTCACCGCTCGCCGGGTCGTAGCGGCGCAGGGCGTGGTTGTACGTGTCCGAGACGGCGACCGAACCGTCCGGCAGGGCGGTCACGCCCAACGGGTGCTGGAACAGCGCCTGTCCGGCGGCGCCGTCCCGGTGCCCGAAGTCGAAGAGGCCCGTACCGACCGCCGTGTGCACGGTGCCGTCCAGGTCGACGTACCGCAGCGCGGACGTCTCCGAGTCGGCCACCCACAGCCGCTCCTCGGTCGCCGCGAGCCCGGAGGGCTGCGCGAACCACGCCTCGGCCCCCGGCCCGTCGACGAGCCCCTCATTGGTCGTACCCGCCGCCACGGCGACGCTCTTCGTCTCCGGGTCGTACGTCCACAGCTGGTGCACGCCCGCCATGGCGATCCACACCTTGCCGCCGAAGACGGCGACGTCCCACGGCGACGAGAGCGACACCTCCAGGGCGGGGCCGCTGGTCGGCGCGCCCTGCCACCACTGCCGGCCGGTGCCCGCGAGCGTCGTGACGTCCCCGCTCGCGAGGTCCACGGCCTTCAGCGAGTGATGCACCGTGTCGGCCACGACGACGGTCGCGTCGTCGAGCAGCGCGAGGCCCTGCGGCTCGTTGAACTCGCCGGGCGAGCCGATCCGCCGTACGACGCTCTCGCCGTCCGCGGCCAGCTCGACGAGCTGGTGCCGGGTCGTGTCGGAGACCAGGAAGTTCCCGGACGGCAGCACGAGCGCCTTGCCGGGGAACCGCAGATCCGTCGCGACCGGCTCGGGCGCGACGTACGGACCGTCGCCGCGGCGCAGCGTCCCCTTCGCGCCGTGTTCCGCCTCCAGCTGCTCGACCAGCTTCTCGATGGCGTGGGCGTGCCCCTCACCGGCGTGCTGCGCGACGACGTACCCCTCCGGATCGATCACCGCGAGCGTGGGCCAGGCCCGCACGGCGTACTGCTTCCAGGTCGCCAGCTCGGGGTCGTCGAGGACGGGGTGCTCGACGTTGTACCGCTCGACGGCGTCGACCACGGCGGAGTGCTCGGCCTCGTGCACGAACTTCGGGGAGTGCACCCCGACGATCACGACGGTGTCCCGGTGCTTCTCCTCGAGCTCACGCAGCTCGTCGAGGACATGCAGGCAATTCACACAGCAAAATGTCCAGAAATCCAGAATGACGATGCGTCCCCGCAGGTCAGCCAGGGTGTATTGCTTACCGCCCGTATTGAGCCAGCCGCCCTTGCCGATGAGTTCGGGGGCACGGACACGGGCGCGACGGGGTGCGGGGTCGACATCGTTCATGGGTCAAGGGTGCCACTAAGCGAGCGCATGCCCCGTAGTGGCATCCACGTGATCGGGGACCTCGTCGTGGTGGTCGCCGACCGTGGGGGTGCCGGTGGGTTCCAGGAGAAGGATCGAGGCGCCCTTCGGGGAACGCGGTTTGTGCCACGTCCCGCGCAAGACCGTGAAGACCGAGCCCCGGGGCAGGACGACATCGCGCTCGCCCTCCGGCTCGCGCAGGGCGATGATCAGCTCGCCGTCCACGACCAGGAAGAACTCGTCCGTGTCGTCGTGCACGTGCCAGACGTGGTCCCCCTCGACCTTCGCGACGCGGACGTCGTAGTCATTGACGCGCGTCACGATGCGCGGGCTCCACAGGGCGTCGAAGGAGGCCAGGGCCTCGTCGAGGGCGATCGGCGTGTTCTCGCGAGTGGTCATACGCCGATCCTGCGCCCGGCGCCGCGCCGCGGCGAGTGCTAGAAATCGCATATGGCGAAAGAATCCTCGCAGCGCCCCTCGTCGCAGAACCCGCCGCGGCGCCCTCCACACCGCGTCGTGGTGATCGTCGACGAGAACTCCAACCCCTTCGAGCTGTCCTGCGCCATCGAGGTCTTCGGCCTGCGCCGGCCCGAACTCGGCCGTGAGCTGTACGACTTCCAGCTCTGCTCGCCGCAGACGCGGACGGTGATGCGGGACGGGTTCTTCACGCTGACCGACGTGGCCGGCCTGGACGCTGCCGAGTCCGCGGACACGCTGATCGTGCCCAACCGGCCCGACACCGACGTGCCGCGGCGGCCCGCCGTCCTCAGTGCCGTGCGCCGGGCGCATGCGCGGGGGGCACGGCTCATCGGTTTCTGCTCCGGCGCGTTCACCATCGCCGAGGCCGGGCTCCTCGACGGGCGGCGGGCCGCCTGCCACTGGATGTGGGCGGACTCCTTCCGCACCCGCTTCCCCGAGGTGCGGCTCGAACCCGACGTGCTGTTCGTCGACGACGGCGACATCCTCACCGCGTCCGGCAGCGCGTCCGCGCTCGACCTCGGGCTGCACGTCGTACGGCGCGACCACGGCGCCGAGATCGCCAACGCGGTGTCGCGGCGGCTCGTGTTCGCCGCCCACCGGGACGGCGGCCAGCGGCAGTTCGTGGAGCGGCCCGTGCCCGCGGTGCCGGACGAGTCTCTCGCGCCGCTGCTCGCGTGGGCGCAGGAGCGGATCGGTGAGCCGCTGAGCGTCGCCGACCTCGCCGCGCGCGCCGCGGTCAGCCCCGCCACCCTGCACCGCCGCTTCCGCTCCGAACTCGGCACCACCCCGCTGGCCTGGCTCACCGGCGAACGGGTCGCCCTCGCCTGCCGCCTCATCGAACGCGGCGAGGAACGCCTCGACGTGGTCGCCGCCCGCAGCGGCCTGGGCACCGCCGCGAACCTGCGCGGCCGGCTCCGCCGGGAAACGGGCCTGAGCCCGTCGGCGTACCGGAGAAGGTTCGGCCGGGGGCCCGCGGAGCCCGCGCTGCCACACCCCGGGACCGCATCCCGATAGCCGCCACGGGTCCCGGCGGCGCGTCTGCGGGCGGAGCGGGTGGCACGTGGCCGACGCTTGGCAGCTATGACGGACGACAGTTCACGAGGCGGCCCCCCCGGCAAGCTGACCAGGGTCGCGCGGTGGGGCGCCGGGCGGGCCGCCGAACTGCGCGAACGGCTGCCGTTCATCACACGCCTGACCCGGCAGATGGTCGACGTGAGCCTCCTGGACTCCTCGACCCGGCTCGCCGCACAGGCCTTTCTGACGGCGATCCCGGTGTTCATCGCCGTCGCCGCGTTCGCCCCGCCGTCCGTACGCGACCAGCTCATCGACTCGGCCACCTATGCGCTCGGGCTCTCCGGGGCGTCCCTCGACCAGGTGCGGCTGGCGTTCGGGACGACCGACGACCCCACGCGCGAGACCTCCGGGACCGTCGGCATCCTTGTCACACTGGTGTCGGCGACCGCGTGCAGCCGCGCCCTGCAACGCGTGTGCGAGCGCTCCTGGCACCTGCCGCCGGCGGGCCTGCGTCTCATCGCGTGGCGGTGGGTGGTGTGGCTCCTGGTGTGGCTGGCCGCCCTCGTGGTCCAAGGGCTGGTGCGCGACGGATTCGGAGCGGGTGCCTGGCTCGGACTGCCCCTGTCGTGCGTGTCGAGCATCCTGCTGTGGTGGTGGACGCAGCATCTGCTGCTCGGCAGCCGGGTGGCGTGGCTCCCACTGCTGCCGGGCGCCGTCCTGACCGGCATCGGCGTGGTCGTCCTGGCCTGGGTGTCGCGCTTCTACATGCCGCTCACGCTGAACCGTTCCCTGGCCGCCTTCGGCCCCCTCGGCATGGTGTTCACCGTGCTGTCGTGGCTCATCGTGCTGTTCACGGTCGTCTGCGTGGGGATCGCCACGGGGTACGTCCTCGCCCATGAACGGCCCCTCGCCCGCCGCTTCGGAACACCGCCGCCCGGGTGAGAGGGAAGAGTTCCCTAGCGCGGGCCGGGCACCCTTCGACGTATGAGATACGAAGTTCGAGAGCGGCTCTTCGCGGTGGGCGAGGACTACTGGATCGAGGACGAGCAGGGCCACAAGGCCTTCCTCGTCGACGGCAAGGCGATGCGCCTGCGGGACACCTTCGAGCTGAAGGGGCCCGACGGGCGGGTGCTCATCGACATCCACGAGAAGATGTTCGCCCTGCGCGACACGATGGTCATCGAGCGCGGCGACGAAGCCCTCGCCAAGATCAAGCGCAAGCGCCTGTCGCTGCTGCGGAACCACTACCGGGTCGAACTGATCGACGGCACCGAACTCGACGTCAGCGGAAAGATCCTGGACCGCGAGTTCGTCGTCGAGTACGACGGCGAGATGCTCGCCCACATCTCCCGTCGCTGGCTACGGGTCCGCGACACGTACGGCGTCGACGTCATCCGCGAGGACGCGGACCCGGCACTGATCATCGCCGTCGCGGTGTGCGTGATCCACCTGGCGGAGAAGGAACGAGGGGTCGGCTGACATCGGCTGACGGCTTCCTCACCGCCGAGGCGGCTCCAGCCCCAGTCGCCGGTCCTTGAGCGCCGGGAACCGCTCGCGGGTCCCGGCGACGCCCGCTGCGTCGAACTCGACGGTGAGGACCTCCTCGTCGGCGCCCGCCTCCCCGATGATCTGGCCCCAGGGGTCCACGACGACGCTGTGCCCGGCCTGCGGCACCCCCGCGTGCGTACCGGCGGTGCCGCAGGCCAGTACGTACGCCTGGTTCTCGACGGCGCGCGCCTGGGCGAGCAGCGTCCAGTGCGCGCGGCGCCGCTCGGGCCAGCCGGCGGAGATGAGAAGCGTCTCCGCGCCCCGGTCGACGAGGCCCCGGTACAGCTCGGGGAAGCGCAGGTCGTAGCAAGTGGTGACGCCGAGGACGGTCTCCGGCAGGCGTACGGTGACGAGTTCCTCGCCCGCGCCCATCAGCACGGCCTCGCCCTTGTCGAAGCCGAAGCGGTGGATCTTGCGGTAGGCGGCGGCGAGTTCGCCGTCCGGGGAGAAGACGAGCGCGGTGTTGTAGAGCGGCCCGTCGGGGTCGCGCTCGGGGATCGTGCCCGCGTGCAGCCAGACGCCCGCGTCGCTCGCGGCCTTCGCCATCGCCTCGTACGTCGGGCCTTCCAGGGGCTCCGCCTCGGTCGCGAAGGCCTCGTAGGCGAAGGCGCCGGTGGTCCACAGCTCGGGCAGGACGACGAGGTCGGCGGACCCGGCTTGATCCCGCACCATCGAAGCGGCGCGCAGTCGACGGGAATTGGGCGATTCGTCATCATCTACGCGGATCTGGATGAGCGAGGCGCGCACACTACCACCGTCCTGGCATTCGAGCCGTCTACACGGGCCTACGATCGTCACACGAAAGCACTGCCGGGGTGCCTGCCAGCAGCGTACTGTGCATTTCCGGGGGTTCCCCCCGGACCCCCGCAGACGCTTCCAAGACACCCACTGCCCGCGCCACAACCGCCCGAGGGGTCCCGTTCCGTGAGTCTCCACCCCAGTCTTCAGTCCTACGCCGATGCCTGGACGCATTCCATCGAAGCGATATCCGAGCTGGTGACGCCCCTGGTGGAGGGCGAATGGAGCCGGGCCACGCCATGCCCCGGCTGGTCGGTGCGGGACATCGTGTCCCATGTCATCGGCCTCGACTGCGAGATGCTCGGCGACCCGCGGCCCATCCACACGCTGCCCCGCGACCTGTACCACGTGCAGAACGAGCACCAGCGGTACATGGAGATGCAGGTCGACGTGCGGCGCCACCACACGGCGCCCGAGATGACGTCCGAGCTGGAGTACACGATCATCCGGCGCTCCCGGCAGCTGCGCAACGAGTCGCGCGAGCCGGGCGCGCTGGTGCGCGGTCCGCTCGGCACGGAAGAGACCCTCGAATTCGCCATGCGCAAGAGGGCGTTCGACGTGTGGGTGCACGAGCAGGACCTGCGCGCGGCCGTCGGCCGGCCGGGCAACCTCGACTCGCCGGGCGCGTACGTCACGCGCGACATGCTGCTCGCCGTCCTGCCGAAGGTCGTCGCGAAGGACGCGTCGGCGCCCGCGAACTCCGCGGTGGTCTTCGATGTGCACGGGCCGGTCGAGTTCCTGCGCACGGTCCGCGTCGACGCGGACGGGCGCGGCACGATCGACGGCGCCCCCTCGCTGGGCCCGGCCGCCACGCTCTCCCTCGACTGGGAGACCTTCGTCAAGCTGGCCTGCGGCCGCGTGACGCCCGACGCGGTGTCCGACCGGGTCAAGACGGAGGGCGACCTGGACCTCGCCCGGGCGATCCTGAACTCGCTGTCCACGACGCCGTAGCCCTTACGGGGCCAGGGCGGCGGAGCGGACGGGCAAGGCCCCGGTGCCGGGAACGGCAACCGGGGCCCGTCGATCACGCGGCCGGGTCTTGGGCGGGGATGTCTCAGTCGGGGATGTCTTACGCGGGTACGTCTCAGCCGCGTGCGCCTTGCGCCGGAACCGCCTACGCCGGTACGTGCACCGTCTCCACCCGGCTGGCCACAAGCCGCTCCCGCTCGCGCCGGTCCGCGCGTCGGCGCAGTCGCAGGATCTGGCTCACCCCGAGCGCCTCGAGCACGAACACCGCGGAGAACGCGATCCGGTAGTTGTCGCCGGTCGCGTCCAGCAGGACCCCGATCGCGAACAGCGTCGTCATCGACGCGACGAACCCGCCCATGTTGACGATCCCGGACGCGGTTCCCTGCCGCTCCGGCGGGTTCGCCGGGCGCGCGAAGTCGAATCCGAGCATGGACGCGGGACCGCACGCCCCGAGCACGACACACAGCACCACCAGCAGCCACATCGGCGCGTGGTCCCCCGGGTAGGCGATCGTCACGGCCCACGTCACGGCCGTACCGGCGACCGTGCCGAGGGCGAGCGGCAGCCTGGCCATGTGGTGCCGGGCCACGATCTGCCCGTAGACGAGCCCGATCAGCATGTTGGACAGCACGACGAGGGTGAGCAGTTCACCGGCGGTCCCGCGCGAGAGTCCCTGCGCCTCGACCAGGAACGGCAGGCCCCACAGCAGCAGGAACACCATCGCCGGGAACTGCGTCGTGAAGTGCACCCACAGGCCGAGCCGTGTCCCCGGCTCGCGCCAGGACGCGACGATCTGTCCGCGGACGAAGGCCCCTCCGGTGTGCCGCACGGGCTCCGGTTCGAAGCCTTCCGGGTGGTCCTTGAGGAAGAGCAGCATCAGGACGAGGACGACGACTCCGGCGAGCGCGCTGCCGGCGAACGCGGCCTCCCAGCCGACGCCGTGCAGCAGCCGCGCGATCACGAGGGTCGACACCAGGTTGCCGGCCATGCCGACGAGGCCCGCGAGCTGCGCGACCAGCGGCCCGCGCCGGGCGGGGAACCAGCGGGTGCCGAGCCGCAGCACGCTGATGAAGGTCATCGCGTCGCCGCAGCCGAGCAGCGCGCGCGAGACGAGGGCCGTCCCGTACGAGGGCGAGAACGCGAAGCCGAGCTGGCCGATGGTGAAGAGGACGACACCGATCGTCAGGACGCGCTTGGTGCCGAGCCGGTCGACCATCAGGCCGACCGGTATCTGCATGCCCGCGTACACGAGCAGCTGGAGGATCGAGAAGGTGGACAGCGCCGAGGCGTTGATGTGGAAGCGTTCGACGGCGTCGAGGCCGGCGACGCCCAGTGAGGTGCGGAAGATGACGGCGACGAAGTAGACGGCGACGCCGATGGACCAGACGCCCATGGCCCTGCGGCCGCCGGGCGGATCCCCGGGCAGCGACACGGTTCCGGCGGAGCTGCTCATCGGACCTCGCCCCGCGCCAGGTTCGAGAACCAGCCGACGTGGCGGCGGACCACGGTGACGGCTGCCTCGGCGTCGCCGGCGCGCAGCGCGTCGAGGATCTCCGCGTGCTCGGTGAGCGTCTTGGCGATCCGGTCCGGGTGCGAGTGCATCACGGCGACGCCCATTCTCAGCTGGCGGTCGCGCAGCTGGTCGTAGAGGCGGGAGAGGATCGCGTTGCCTCCGCCACGGACGATCTCGGCGTGGAAGCAGCGGTCGGTGCTGGCCGCGTCGGCGAACTCGCCCGCGGCGGCCTGGGTCTTCTGGAGCGAGAGCAGTTCCTCCAGGCGGGCGATCAGACTCGCGGGCGCGGGGACCACCTTGCGCACGGAGTGCTCCTCGACGAGGAGGCGGGTCTCGATGACGTCCGCGATCTCCTGCGCGGAGACGGCGAGGACCAGGGCGCCCTTCTTCGGGTAGAGCTTGATCAGCCCTTCGACCTCCAGCTTGAGCAGCGCCTCACGCACCGGGGTGCGGGAGACCCCGACGGCCTCGGCGAGCTCGCCCTCGGTGAGCAACGTCCCGCCCTCGTAACGGCGTTCGAGGACGCTGCGCTTGACATGGTCGTAGACGCGGTCGGCTGCCGGCGGTCGCTTGACGGCGGTGGGGGACGGGGGCGCGGAAGGCATGCGCACATCATAGATACAACACGTACGCATCGTCGGCGGCCGTCCAGAATGCGGACGAGGCGCCCCGGAACGACGGGCGCCGCATCTTCGCCACAAATAGTCCTCATTCCTGTGCATCCATCCACCGCGCTCAGGAGTCTCTTCAACAAGCGGCACCCTCATGCGGCCGCATTCCAGGGGCATTTGGAGCGTTCAACTTGAAAACCCGCATTAAGGGCATTCGTCGCGTATCCGCCGCCGCCGTCGTGACCGCCGGTGCGGTCCTGGCGAGCGGGGCCTTCGCCGGCTCGGCGCAGGCGGCCACGCTGCCCACCCCCACGATCGTCGCCAAGGGCGGCTACGTGATGAACAACGGGACCGGTACGAGCCTGTTCACCAAGGCCGCCGACACCCGCCGTTCCACCGGTTCCACCACCAAGATCATGACCGCGAAGGTCGTCCTGGCGCAGTCGAACCTGAACCTGGACTCCAAGGTCACGATCCAGAAGGCGTACAGCGACTACATCGTCGCGAAGAACGCGTCGTCGGCCCGCCTGATCGTCGGCGACAAGGTCACCGTCCGCCAGCTCCTGTACGGGCTCATGCTCCCGTCCGGCTGCGACGCCGCGTACGCCCTGGCCGACAAGTTCGGCTCCGGCAGCACGCGCGTCGCCCGCGTGAAGTCCTTCATCGGCAAGATGAACAAGGCCGCCACGGACATGGGCCTGAAGAACACGCACTTCGACTCGTTCGACGGCATCGGCAGCGGCGCGAACTACTCGACGCCGCGCGACCTGACGAAGATCGCCTCGTCCGCCATGAAGAACTCCACGTTCCGCGCGGTCGTGAAGACGACGTCGACGAAGCAGAAGGTCACGACGAAGAGCGGCGGCTACCGCTACATGTCGTGGTCCAACACGAACAACCTGCTCGGCAGCTACTCCGGCACCATCGGCGTGAAGACCGGCTCGGGCCCCGAAGCCAAGTACTGCCTGGTCTTCGCCGCCACCCGCAACGGCAAGACGGTCATCGGCACGGTCCTCGCCTCTTCCTCCGTCACGAACCGCACGGCGGACGCCAAGAAGCTCATGGACTACGGCTTCAAGAAGTAGCCCGCACAGGTACGCCACGCACAAAGGGGGTCTGCCGCATCGCGCGGCAGACCCCTGACGGATTCTCAGGGCGCATACCCCTGACGGATTCTCAGGGCGTGGCCGACTCCGCTCGGGTCAGGTCGAGCCGGGTCGAGCGACACGCCTCAGCCGTACGTCACACCAGCCGTACGTCACACGGGGCCGCACCCTCAGGTGCGGCCCCGTGTGATGCACTCACGCCCAGGTGATCAGCCGCTTGGGCTGTTCCAGGATCGCTGCCACATCCGCCAGTACCTTCGAGCCCAGCTCTCCGTCCACCAGGCGGTGGTCGAAGGAGAGGGCCAGGGTGGTGACCTGGCGGGGCTTCACCTTGCCCTTGTGGACCCAGGGCTGGAGCTTGATCGCGCCCACGGCGAGGATCGCGGACTCGCCCGGGTTCAGGATCGGGGTGCCGGTGTCGACGCCGAAGACGCCGACGTTCGTGATCGTCACCGTGCCGCCCTGCATGGCGCCCGGCGACGTCTTGCCCTCGCGGGCCGTCGACACCAACTCGCCCAGCGCCGTCGCCAGTTCGGGCAGGGTCTTGGCGTGCGCGTCCTTGATGTTCGGCACGATCAGACCGCGCGGGGTGGCCGCGGCGATGCCCAGATTCACATAGTGCTTGCGGACGATCTCCTGGGCTGTCTCGTCCCAGGACGCGCTGATCTCGGGGTTCCGCTTGATCGCGACGAGCAGCGCCTTGGCGACGAGCAGCAGCGGATTGACCCGCAGCCCCTGCATCTCCTTGTCGGCCTTCAGCTCCTCGACGAGCTTCATCGTCCGCGTCACGTCGACCGTCACGAACTCCGTGACGTGCGGCGCGGTGAACGCGGAGCCGACCATCGCGGCCGCGGTCGCCTTGCGTACGCCCTTGACGGGGACACGGGTCTCGCGGACGCCGTCCTGGACGACGGCCGGCGCGGCGGCGATCGGCTCCTGCGGCTGCACCAGTACCTGCGCCCGCACCACGACCGGCTCGGGAGCCGGGGCGACGGCCGCGTGCACGTCCTCGCGGGTGATGATGCCGTCGGGACCGGAGGGCGTGAGCGAGCCGAGGTCGACGCCGAGGTCCTTGGCCAGCTTGCGCACGGGGGGCTTGGCCAGCGGCCGTCCGTTCCCCTTCGCCGGAGCTTCCGGCTCGGGCGCAGGAACCGTCTGCGTGACCGCCGCCGGGGCCGCCACCACGTCGCCCTTGCGCGGCCTGCGCTTGGTCGACGCCTCGGAAACCCCGTACCCCACAAGAACCGGCTGCCGCCCCTGAGGCTCGGCCTCGGGTTCGGGCGACGCGGGCTCCGGCACGGACACGGACACGGGAGCAGCGGCCGTGGAGCCGGATCCGCCCGCGACGTCCACCGCGATGATCACCTGCCCCACATCCACCGTCGTCCCCTCGGGGAAGCGCAGCTCGCGCACCACCCCGTTGAACGGGATGGGCAGCTCGACGGCCGCCTTCGCCGTCTCCACCTCGCACACGACCTGCCCGTCGGTGACCGCGTCACCCGGCTGGACGTACCACTTGAGGATCTCGGCCTCGGTGAGTCCCTCGCCCACGTCGGGCATCTTGAACTCGGCCAGCGCAGCGTCTGTCATCGTCGTCACGGCCCTCTCCTCAGTACGCAAGCGAGCGGTCGACGGCATCGAGCACCCGGTCGAGGCCCGGCAGATACTCATCCTCGAGGCGCGCCGGCGGGTACGGCACGTGATAGCCGCCGACCCGCAGCACGGGCGCCTCCAGATGGTAGAAGCAGCGCTCGCTGATCCGCGCGGCGATCTCCGCGCCCGTGCCGAGGAAGACCGGGGCCTCGTGCACCACGACGAGCCGGCGGGTCTTCTCGACGGACTTCTGCACCGCGTCGAAGTCGATCGGCGACATGGAGCGCAGGTCGAGGACCTCCAGGGACTTGCCCTCCTCCTGGGCGGCCGCAGCCACCTCCAGGCAGACCTTCACCATCGGCCCGTACGCGACGAGCGTCAGATCCGTGCCCTCGCGCACCGTGCGCGCGCCGTGCAGCGGTCCGGGGATGGCCTCGGTGTCGAGCTCGCCCTTGTCCCAGTAGCGCCGCTTCGGCTCGAAGAAGATCACCGGGTCATCGCTCTGGATGGCCTGCTGCATCATCCAGTACGCGTCCGACGAGTTCGACGGGGAGACCACCTTCAGGCCCGCCACGTGCGCGAACAGCGCCTCCGGCGACTCCGAGTGGTGCTCGACCGCGCCGATGCCGCCCCCGTAGGGGATCCGCACGACGACCGGCAGCTTGATCTTGCCGAGCGCGCGGGCGTGCATCTTCGCGAGCTGCGTGACGATCTGGTCGTACGCGGGGAAGACGAAACCGTCGAACTGGATCTCGACGACCGGCCGGTACCCGCGCAGCGCGAGGCCGATGGCCGTGCCGACGATGCCGGACTCGGCGAGCGGGGTGTCGATGACCCGGTCCTCGCCGAAGTCCTTCTGCAGTCCGTCCGTGACGCGGAAGACGCCGCCGAGCTTGCCGACGTCCTCGCCCATGATCAGGACCTTGGGGTCGGTGTCGAGCGCCACGCGCAGCGACTCGTTGATCGCTTTCGCGAGCGGAAGCTTCTGTACCGCCATGATCAGTTGCCTCCCTCGGCATCGGAGAACGACGCCTGGTAGGCGGCGAACTGGGCACGCTCCTCGTCGACGAGCGAGTGCCCGTCCGCGTACGCGTTCTCGAAGATGGCCATCGGGTCCGGGTCCGGCATGGCCCGCACGACCTCACGTACTCGAAGACCCAACGCTTCGCTCTCGGCCTCGAGTTCCGCGAAAAATCCCTCGTCCGTGTCAGTTTCGGACTCGAGATAGGTGCGCAGGCGCAGGATCGGGTCCTTCGCCTCCCACGCCTCACGCTCCTCGTCGGCCCGGTACTTCGACGGGTCGTCGGAGGTGGTGTGCGCGCCCATGCGGTACGTGAACGCCTCGACCAGCGTCGGCCCCTCGCCCCTGCGCGCCCGC
Organism: Streptomyces sp. NPDC107517; assembly: GCF_055582645.1. NCBI lineage: Bacteria > Bacillati > Actinomycetota > Actinomycetes > Kitasatosporales > Streptomycetaceae > Streptomyces > Streptomyces sp. NPDC107517. The sequence continues at coordinate 370,959 of NZ_JBVJPM010000003.1, forward strand.
TCGAGGGCCCACTTGGTGACGGCCAGGCAGGCGAGCACGTCGTTGCCGTCGACGCGGACGCCGGGGAAGCCGTAGCCCTGCGCGCGCTGGTAGAGCGGCACGCGGGTCTGCTTCTCGGTCGGCTCCGAGATCGCCCACTGGTTGTTCTGGCAGAAGAACACGACGGGCGCGTTGTAGACCGCGGAGAACGTGAACGACTCGGCGACGTCTCCCTGGCTGGAGGCGCCGTCACCGAAGTACGCGATCACGGCGCTGTCCGCGCCGTCCTTGGCGACGCCCATGGCGTAGCCGGTGGCGTGCAGCGTCTGCGAGCCGATGACGATCGTGTACAGGTGGAAGTTATTGCTGTTCGGGTCCCAGCCGCCGTTGTTCACGCCGCGGAACATGCCGAGCAGGTTCGTCGGGTCGACGCCCCTGCACCAGGCGACGCCGTGCTCGCGGTAGGTGGGGAAGACGTAGTCGTCGTCGCGCGTGGCGCGGCCCGAGCCGATCTGCGCGGCCTCCTGGCCGAGCAGCGAGGCCCACAGGCCCAGCTCGCCCTGGCGCTGCAGCGACGTCGCCTCCGCGTCGAAGCGACGGGTGAGGACCATGTCGCGGTACAGGCCGCGCAGCTCGTCGGCCGTGATGTCCTCGACGAACGCGGCGTACTCGGCGTGCGCGGGGTCCTCCACGCGCCGGCCCTCGGGGCTCAGCAGCTGGACGAGGTCGGATGTTCCGACTCCCGGGGACTTCTTCGCAGACTTTTTCGCAGCGGTGCGCTTGCGCGGCGTACGCGCGGCGGCAGTGCTGTCCACGGTCACGTGTGCTCCTCCGTCGGTCCGGCCCCCGGGTTCGCCGGGAAGCCTGGGGGTCCCCCCAGCCCTTCAACAGGGCCTCGGGGAGGCTCGCCTGCTCCGTCCCGCGCACGGGGTGGGTGCGACTCGGCCGGGTACAGGCGTGACAGGTGCCCCGGCGAGCGCCCTGCACGATGCACGTTACCCAGTGCCCCACATATCTGCGAAACCCCATCTGACCTGCGATTTTGCTTGGATATCCAAGTAAATCGAGCAACTGCGGAACACTTGCTGGTCAGAGGTGGTCGAAGCACCGTTCGGAGCACCGGTCACAAGCCTGGCAGGCAGCCGGAACACCGGCACGTTATCCCGGTCACCTCGGGCACGGGAAGAGCCAGTATGTGAGACTGGCCGCGTGCCCGAAGACGGAAAAATTCGCGTATTTCTACTCGATGACCATGAAGTCGTACGCCGCGGAGTGCACGAGATGCTCTCCGTGGAAGAGGACATCGAAGTCGTCGGAGAGGCGGGTACAGCTGCCGACGCCCTCGTCCGCATCCCCGCCACGCGCCCCGATGTCGCGGTCCTGGACGTACGGCTCCCGGACGGCAGCGGCGTCGAGGTGTGCCGCGAGATCCGTTCCCAGGACGACTCGGTCAAGTGCCTGATGCTGACCTCGTTCGCCGACGACGAGGCACTCTTCGACGCGATCATGGCGGGCGCCTCCGGCTACGTACTGAAGGCCATCAGGGGCAACGAGCTCCTGAACGCGGTCCGTGACGTCGCCGCCGGGAAGTCCCTGCTCGACCCCGTCGCCACCGCCCGCGTCCTCCAAAGGCTCCGCAGCGGCGGCCGCGGCGGGGAGGACGACCGGCTCGCGAACCTGACCGAGCAGGAGCGCAGGATCCTCGACCTGATCGGCGAGGGCCTGACCAACCGCGTCATCGGGGAACGCCTGCATCTCGCCGAGAAAACGATCAAGAATTACGTGTCCAGCCTGCTGTCGAAACTGGGCATGAAACGCCGCTCGCAGGCCGCCGCATTTGTCGCGCGGCTGCAGGCCGAGAAGCGCGACTGAATTCGGGACCTACGTCCCTTTCACAGGGGGCCGGAGCCTCTTTCACAGCGGGCTTCCGGTGGCACACCGTGAAAACATGCCCTCCGAATTCCAGGAAGACCGCGCCCGGGAACGGCGCGCCCTCGAGCTGATCGGCAGCGTGGACCACGGCCGGGTGGCGACCAGCATGCGCGCGCTCCCCTTCCTCGCCTCGGCCCGCCACATCGTGGTGGACGGCCGGGTCGTCCTGCGTATGCACAAGGGCTACGGCTACCACCAGGCCTGCGCCGGCAGCGTCGTCGCTTACGGCGCCGACAACCTGAACAACGCCGGTGACCCCGCCGACAGCCAGTGGTCGGTCCAGTTCGTCGGCACCTGCGTGGCCGTCGAACCGGCCCCGGGCGAACTCGGCCCCTTCGGCCCCGCGCCCCGCTTCGCCGACGGGGAGCCGTTCGACCCCGTCTATCTGCGGATCGAGCCCCAGTTCGTCACCGTGCACGAACTGACGGGCGGCACCCGTCATCCGAAGCGGGCCTTTCGCCACGTTCTGTAGCCACCGGCTACCCAGGGTGCCCTAACATCTGGCGCGTGCCGCGCTCATCTGCTCACTCCGCCCCACCGCTCCGTGCCCTGCTGCGGCAGTACGACGCCGGCTCACCGCTGGCCTGCGAACCCGTCGACCAGGGTCTGCTCAACCGCGGCTACCGGCTCGCCACCACGCGCGGCCGCTACTTCCTCAAGCACCACTTCGACCCCGAGACCGCCGACCCGGCCGCCATCGCCCGCCAGCACCGCGCCACCGAACGCCTGGCCGCACTCGGCGTCCCCGTCGCCCCGCCCCTGCCCGCCGCCGACGGCCGCACGGTCACCGTCATCGGCGGCGCCAGCTACGCCCTGCACCCCTGGGTCGAGGGCCGCCACCGCAGCGGCGCCCAGCTCACGGCGGCCCAGTGCCGCACGCTCGGGGCGCTCCTGGGACTCGTACACGCCTGTCTGGAGAAGGTCATGGGGGCCGCGCCCGCGCGTGGGCGGGACAGTGCCGATCCCGCGGACACCCTCGCGCTCATCGACACCCTCCTGGAACGGGTGCGCCGCCGTCGCCCGCACGACGCGTTCGACGAGCTGGCGCGGCACCGGCTCGTGGAGCGCCGCGAACTCCTGGAGTCCTGCGCGGGGCGGCGGCCCTCGCAGGCCTCGGCGACCGGCTGGGTGCACGGGGACTTCCACCCGTTCAACCTGCTCTACCAGGGCGGCGTACCGGCCGCGATCGTTGACTGGGACCGGCTCGGGGTGCAGCCGCGCGCCGAAGAGGCCGTACGCGCCGCCGTGATCTTCTTCGTGCGTCCCGTCGGCACGCTCGACCTGCCGAAGGTGCGGGCCTACGCGCGCGCGTACCGCCGCGCCTCGGGCGCCGGCGCGGACGAACTCGCGGCCGCCGTCCACCGTGTGTGGTGGGAGCGGCTCAACGACTTCTGGATACTGCGCTGGCGCTACGAACGCGGCGACACTCGCGCCGATCCCCAGTTCCCCGCGGCGTCGGCGCTCGCCGTGTGGTGGACGAAGGAGTACGGGGCGGTGCGCGACGCGTTCGCCGAGTGAGCGGCCGTCGGTGAGCCGGACCGGCCGGGTCAGCCCGTCGCCGGGTCGCCCGTGGAGACCTGGAGCTGGATCGACTCGGGGTTCTTCGGGTCGATCTCCGTGCGCGCCTTGGGGTACTGCACGATGACCGTGCCCTCACCGAAGGTGTTCTCGTCGACGTCCCGGACATCGAACTTCCAACCGGCGGCCTGCATACAGGCCTTGACCGACTTGATGTTCTTGTAGGTGAAGTCCGGGAGCATGACCTTGTCAGGGTCGTTGTAGCCCGTGTCGGGCTCCGTGCACTCGTCCTCTTCGATCGTCTTCGTCAGATCGGGACCCTTGTGACCGGCGACGACCGACGGCGACTTCGTCGCGTCGCCGCCACCGCCGCCCTTCTCGTCATTGCCGTTCAGCGTCAGGGCCGTGATCAGACCGCCGACCGCGAGCAGCGCGACGACGATGGAACCGACGATCACCCCGGTGTTCCGCTTACCACCACCGCCGCCGGAGCCCGCCGAACCCGGCGTCGTCTGTGGCGAGATGGTGTACGGCGGAGGCGTCTGCTGATGCTGGTGGTGGTGCTGCTGCTGAGGCGCGTACGGAGAGGTGGGCGGCGGGGTCTGGTAGCCCTGCTGCGGATATCCGTAACCCGGCGTGGCCGGCGCCGGAGTGGGCGTCCCGTAGGGGCCCGGCTGGTACGGCGTCTGCACCGGGCCGGTCGGCGCCGCCGTCGACTGGTCGACCGGCGGGAACACCGCGGAACCGACACCCGCGCCGCTGGACGTCTGCGCACCCGGCACGATGCTGGGTGCCGCGGCCTGCAGCGACTGGGCGACCCGCAGGCACTCGTCCCGCATCGCCTCGGCGCTCGGGAAGCGCTCGTTCGGGTTCTTCTTCAGCGCGCGGGCGACCAGCGCGTCCACGGCCGGGGGCACCGACCGGTTGATCGACGAAGGAGCCACCGGCTCCTCCTGGACGTGCGCATACGCTATGGCCAGCGGCGAGTCCGCCTCGAACGGCAGCCGTCCGGTGACCAGTTGGAACAGCATGATGCCGACCGAGTACAGGTCGGAGCGGGCGTCCACGCCACGGCCCAGGGCCTGCTCGGGCGAGAGGTACTGCGGGGTGCCGACGACCATGCCGGTCTGCGTCATCGACGTGACACCGGACTGCATGGCGCGGGCGATGCCGAAGTCCATGACCTTGACGACGTTCCGCTTCGTCATCATGACGTTGCCCGGCTTGATGTCCCGGTGGACCAGACCCATCTCGTGGCTGATCTCGAGCGCCGCGAGCACATCGGCCGTGATCTTCAGGGCCTTGTCGGTCGGCATCGCGCCGTAGTGCGCGACATCCGCGTCGAGCACGGAGCCGAGGGGCTGGCCCTCCACGTACTCCATGACGATGTACGGAGTGGTCATCCCGGCGAGGTCGTCCTCGCCGGTGTCGAAGACCGAGACGATGTTCGTGTGCGTGAGCTTCGCCACGGACTGCGCCTCGCGACGGAAGCGCTCACGGAACGCCTGCTCGCGCCCGAGCTCGGTGTGCAGCGTCTTGATCGCCACCTGGCGGTCGAGCACGGTGTCGTACGCGAGGTGGACCGAGGCCATGCCGCCCTCGCCGAGCAGATCACGCAGCTGGTAGCGACCGCCGGCGACGGCACGCCCTGCGTACCGGCCCTGTGCGCCGTCCTGGCTCATGTTTCTACGTCCCCCATCGGCGCGGCCCGTGATCGACTACCACTATTCCCGGCCAAGTCTGCCCCGTGGCACCAGCACGTCAAGCTCGGTGCCCGTTCCGTGACCGTACGGGCAAGAAGCGTCGCGGAAGCGTTACAGGAATTGCCCAGACGATTTGCATCGCATTGCCCGCAGAAGGTTTGATGGCCGGTCCATCTCGGGACGGCGCGCCGGGCGAAGCCTGTAGCGTGGCCCGACGGAGACCGTAACGACCACCGCGCGTACATCCGAGAGTGCGGACACAGACGCGGACAGAAACGACGGCGAGGACTGATGGCACAGACGCAGCGCGCTCAGGGCCCGTCCGACCCCGAGACGGCTGGCGGCGGTATGTCAGATGCGCCGGAGTTGTGGGGGAACGGCGGACTGGTCGGCGATGGCCGGTACCGGCTGACCCACAGACTCGGCCGGGGCGGCATGGCGGAGGTGTTCGCCGCGGAGGACGTCCGGCTCGGACGCACCGTCGCGGTCAAGCTCCTGCGCTCCGACCTCGCCGAGGACCCGGTTTCCAAGGCCCGCTTCACGCGCGAGGCCCAGTCGGTCGCGGGCCTCAACCACCACGCGGTCGTCGCCGTGTACGACTCCGGCGAGGACACCGTCGGCCGCTCGGTCGTCCCCTACATCGTGATGGAGATCGTCGAGGGCCGCACGATCCGCGACCTCCTCCTGAACGCCGAGGCGCCCGGACCCGAGCAGGCACTGATCATTGTCTCCGGTGTCCTGGAGGCCCTCGCCTACTCGCACCAGCACGGCATCGTGCACCGCGACATCAAGCCGGCGAACGTGATCATCACCAACACCGGTGCGGTGAAGGTGATGGACTTCGGCATCGCGCGCGCCCTGCACGGCGCGCAGTCGACCATGACGCAGACCGGCATGGTCATGGGCACGCCCCAGTACCTGTCTCCCGAGCAGGCCCTCGGCAAGGCCGTCGACCACCGCTCCGACCTGTACGCGACCGGCTGCCTGCTCTACGAACTCCTCGCGCTGCGGCCCCCGTTCACCGGCGAGACCCCGCTGTCCGTCGTCTACCAGCACGTCCAGGACGTGCCGGTGCCGCCCTCCGAGGTCTCGGACGTGGCACCGCCGGAGCTCGACGGCCTCGTCATGCGCTCCCTGGCCAAGGACCCGGACGACCGGTTCCAGACCGCCGAGGAGATGCGCGGCCTCGTCCAGTACGGGCTGCAGATGCTGTACGACCAGGGCGGCCACACCAACACGTGGAACACCGGCCCGGTCGCCGCCGACATGCACAGCGGCGGCAACACCCCGGCCATGGGCCTCGCGGGTACGACGGCGCTCCCGCACCCGGGCGACACCGGTACGGCGGCCCAGCCGATGCTGCGGCCCCCGGGCAGCGACGACGGCGGATTCGACGGCGGTCACCGCTCGGGCGGCGGCAGCGGCCGCGGCAAGATGTGGATCCTCGCGGTCCTCGCCGTGATCGCCATCGCGGGCGGCGCGGCCTGGGCGATGACCAGCGGCGACGACCACAAGGGCGGCACCGGCACCACGCAGTCGCCCACGCAGTCGCACTCCCAGAAGGAGAAGGAGCCCACCAAGAGCTCCGACGACACCGCCACCGAGGAGGAGCCGGCGGACCCGGGCGCCGGGACCGGCGGGGAGACCGACTACACGCCGTCACAGGAGCCCAGCACGGGTGAGGTCACGCCGTCCGGCAGCGCGTCCGAGCCGACCGACGAGCCGTCGGACCCGACGCCGTCCAAGAGCCAGCCGACCTCGGAGGAGCCGCCCACGGGGGGCGACCCCAGCCCGCCCACGGAGGAGCCGCCCACGGGCGACACCGGCGGGGACACGGGCGGAAACGGCGCGGCCGGAACCGACGGCGGCGCCTGAGCCGCCGCCCTCCCGGCATACGACATACGAAGGCGCCCGGCCGGTCATGGTGACCGGCCGGGCGCCTTCACGTTGTGGGTTCGGTTCGGGGTACGACAGGTACCGGGCAGAGGCGCCGGGGTCCTTACAGGTACGGGCCTCCGGAGCGGCCGGCGATCCGCGGGTCGTCGCCCTCCTCGCCGCCGCCCACGCCGGGCGGCAGCGCACGGCGCATCTGCTCCAACTGGGCCCGCGCTGCCATCTGCTGGGCGAACAGCGTCGTCTGGATCCCGTGGAAGAGCCCCTCCAGCCAGCCCACCAACTGGGCCTGCGCGATCCGCAGTTCGGCGTCGCTCGGGATCACCTCGTCGGTGAACGGCAGGGAGAGACGCTCCAGCTCCTCGACGAGCTCCGGCGCGAGACCGTCCTCGAGCTCCTTCACGGAGCTGGAGTGGATCTCCTTGAGCCGCACCCGGCTCGCCTCGTCCAGAGGAGCCGCCCGCACCTCCTCGAGCAGCTGCTTGATCATGCTGCCGATGCGCATCACCTTGGCGGGCTGTTCCACCATCTCCGTCACCGGAACCTCGCGGGAGTCGTCGTCTCCACCGCCGCCGAGCGCCATTCCGTCCTGGCCCACGACCAGGACCTGGGGGCTCTGCGGCGAGCTTTCGTTCCTCGGCATCTCCATGCCGCCATTCTCTCGCACCGCACCATCACACCTGGGTAGTGCCCCCATACGAGGGTGATCCACCGTGTTCGGGCGTGCTCCCACCGTGAGCGGCGATGTTTCCGACGCGTACGGGTCTGCGCGACGCGGGCGGCGGCTTGCGGGGCGGGCGGGGCGTGGAACGGGGACCACGGGCCGGTCGGGACGGGAGGTCTCGGGACTGCGCGGAGCGTGAGGCGTCGGGCGCGGGGGGCGCGTAGGCCGTGGGTCGCGCGTGTGGCCGCGACTGGGTCATGGGGAGCGCGTGAGCCGTAGGGAGCGCGTGAGCCATGAGCGGGGCGTATGTCATGAGCGGCGGAGATTTCTCGATCGGGGCGGATTTCATGGGCGGCGGGATATGCGGTGGGACTTCAGGTGCGGCAGCGATTTCAGGTGCGGGGCAGATTTCACGTGCGGGGCATCTCACGTGCGGGGCAGATCTCACGTGCGGCGCAGATCTCACGTGCGGCGCAGGCGCAGTGCCAGGACTCCGACGCTGAGGCCTATGAGAACCAGGCCGGAGCCCAGCGGCAGGACGCCCACGCCGGGGATCACGGGTTCGGCGACGGTCGGCTGCGGGGTACGGCCGGCGGTGTCCACGGGGACGCGGATGGGCCGGGCCGACGGCTGGACCTGCTGCTCGTCGGAGCCGTCCTCGCGGGTCTGCGGCTCTTCCGGGGGCACGGGCACGGATATGGAGTCGTGGTCCGGGCGGGTACGGGGCGGGTCCGCCGACGGGGGGCGGGACCGTTTCGGCGACGCGGCGGCGGGCGCCGAGGCGGAGTGGCTCTTACCGGCGGAGTGGCCCTTGCGGGAGGGGGCCACAGGGGAGGCCTTCTTGGGGGAGGCCTTCTTGGGGGAGGCCGTCTTGGGGGAGGCCGTCTTGGGGGAGGTCTTCGCGGGGGAGGTCTTCGGACTGGCGTGGGAAGCGCTGGGCCTTTTGAGGGAGGTACTCGCCGAGGGCTTCGCGGTGGCGCGCGCGGAGGGCTCGGCCGCAGAGTGCTCCTTGCTGGGCCGGCCCGTGGACGGCTTCTGTTCGGGGCGGCCGTGGGCCGACGGCTCCGACTCGGCCCGCCCCGGCGGCGTACGGCCCTTGGCGGAGTGACCGCCGGCCTGTGCCCCGGAGGCAGAGGCAGAGGTGGAGGCGGGAGTAGATGCGGGGGCGGGGCCGGACGTGGGGGCGCGCGGGGGCGCGGGTTCGGCGGCGTACGCGTAAGTCCCTGAGGTGGCCGGTCCGAGAAGGAGGGCCAGGAACAGCAGGGGCCGCAGCAGCGGCAGCGGCCGCAGCGGGCGGCCGGTGGTGCGGAGGCGTGGAGTCATTCCGCGCGCCCCTCCCGGAATCGAGTCACCAAGATCAGAGGAATCCCGGAATCAGCGTCACATGACGCAACAATTCCGGCACCTTGGTGTCACTCCGCCCACTCCGGCCACGCCACCCGGCCGCCTGGGGGCGTGGGGGCCTGGAGGGCCACCGACTCGCCCGGGCCACGCCCCCGCCCGCCGATGGATCTACTCGACGGTGAGCAGCACCTTCCCGATGTGCCCGCTCTCCTCCAGAACCCGGTGCGCCTGCGCCGCGTCGCTCATCGGCAGCTTCCGGTCGACGATCGGCCGGACGCGGCCCGAGTCGATCAGCGGCCAGATGTGTTCCCGTACCGCGGCGACGATCGCGGCCTTCTCGGCCAGCGGGCGCGCGCGCAGCGAGGTCGCGGTGATGGCCCCGCGCTTGTTGAGGAGCATGGCGATGTTCAGCTCGCCCTGGATGCCGCCCTGCATACCGATGATCGCGAGGCGGCCGTTGGTGGCCAGCGCCTGGACGTTGCGGTCCAGGTACTTGGCGCCCATGTTGTCGAGGATGACGTCCGCGCCCGCGCCGTCGGTGGCCCGCTTGATCTCCTCCACGAAGTCCTGCTCGCGGTAGTTGATCAGGATGTCGGCGCCGAGCTCGGCGCAGTGGTCGAGCTTCTCCTTGCTGCCCGCCGTCACCGCCACCTTGGCCCCGACGGCCTTGGCCAGCTGGATTGCCATCGTACCGATGCCGCTGGAGCCGCCGTGGACCAGGAAAGTCTCGCCGGGGCGCAGGTGGGCGATCATGAAGACGTTCGACCAGACGGTCGACGTCACCTCGGGCAGCGCGGCCGCCGTGACGAGGTCGGTGTTCTCGGGTACGGGCAGGAGCTGGCCGGCCGGAACGGCGACCTTCTGGGCGTAACCGCCGCCCGAGAGAAGCGCGCACACCTCGTCGCCGACGGACCAGCCGGACACACCGGCGCCGAGGGCGACGATGCGTCCCGAGCACTCCAGACCGGGGATGTCGCTCGCGCCGGGCGGCGGGTTGTAGAAGCCCTGACGCTGAAGCAGATCGGCGCGGTTGACGGCCCCGGCCGCCACCTCGACCAGCACTTCGCCGTCACCGGGTACGGGATCGGGGACCTCCGCCCAGACGAGCGCCTCAGGTCCACCGGGTTCCGGAATCGTGATCGCATACATGCCGGCGAGGCTACTCCTCGGAGCAATCCAGGAGACGGGTCGGCGCGTGCCCCAACTGCCAATCCTCACGGGCCCCCGGCTGCCCGTCCCCCGCGAGCCCCGGCTGTCAGTCCCGCGGCAGCCGTCGCGTGTCCGGGACGGCCTGGGTGCCGGGGGTGGCCCGGGCGATCGTGATCAGGCGGTCCGTCAACTGGAGCGTGCCGATGGCCCGGTCGTCGTAACCCAGCACCCGGTGCCCGCGCACCACGCTCACCACCAGGTCCTCGGTCTCGCGGACCTTCAGCCCCACCTCGGCCTTTATGACCGGCCGTTCCACGATGTCGAGGCCGCTGCCCTGCTGGATGAGGTCCTCCATGACCATGCCCGCGCTCGGGCTGAGCACGGAGAGTCCGAGCAGCCGGCCCGCCGCGCTGGCGCTGGTGATGACGGCGTCGGCGCCCGACTGCCGCAGCAGCGGGGCGTTCTCCTCCTCGCGGACAGCCGCCACGATCTTCGCCGCGCGGTTGAGCTGGCGGGCGGTGAGGGTCACCAGGACCGCGGTGTCGTCCCGCTGGGTGGCGATGATGATCTGCCGCGCCCTCTGCACCTCGGCCCGCAACAGCACATCACTGCGTGTGGCATCGCCGACGACCCCGGCGAACCCGTGCGCCGTGGCCGCCTCGATGACCTTGCTACTGGGGTCGACGACCACGACCTGATCCGCCTTCAGGCCCGTCGCGCAGACCGTCTGGATCGCGGACCGGCCCTTCGTGCCGAATCCGACGACCACGGTGTGGTCACGCAAGTTGGACCTCCAGCGGTTCAGTCGCCACTCCTCCCGCGTGCGCTCGGTGAGCACTTCGAGAGTGGTGCCGACCAGGATGATCAGGAACAGCACACGCAGCGGCGTGATGACGAGGATGTTGACGATCCGGGCACCGTCACTGACGGGTGTGATGTCCCCGTACCCGGTCGTGGAGAGGGTGACGGTCGCGTAGTAGAACGCGTCCAGCAGGTCGACGCTGCTGTCGGAGCTGTCGTTGTAGCCGGACCGGTCGATCCAGACGATGAACGCCGTCGCGACGAGCACGGCGAGCGCCACTATCAGTCGCCGGGCGACCTGCCGCAGGGGCCGCTCGACAACCCGCTTGGGGAGCTTCACCTGACGGTCGACGACCTTCTCGTCGTCCTGTCGGGCCATCGCGTCATGGCCGGGAAGTTTCACGTGAAACACCTCTCGGCAGCGCCGTGGCCTCCGTCGCCACCGGTCGCGCTCCACGACCACGGCAGGTCGAGGATCTCCACTTCCCGCCCGGCCTTCGCGCCGCCGGGCGCGACGACGGCGAGCCCGTCGGCCGCCGCGATCCCGCGCAGCATGGCCGGCCCGTTGTAACGCAGCGGCACGGCCACATCCCCCCGCACGACGACAGGGACGAGCCGCGTGTCATGCGGGTGCCCGTGCACAGCCCCCTGGAGCGGCACCGTGTACGGCTCCTGCTCCGGCCGTCCCGCGAGGATCCCCAGCAAGGGCTCGGCGAGCGTGAGGAGCCCGGAGACGGCCGCGAGAGGGTTGCCCGGCAGGCCGACGAGGTGCTGCCGTTCCTTGGTGCGGGCGAGCAGCATCGGGTGCCCCGGCCGCACCGCGACACCGTCGACGAGCAGCTCCGCATCGACCTGGCTCAGCGTCGGGTGCACCTGGTCGACCGGGCCCGACGCGGTGCCGCCGGTCGTCACGATGAGGTCGGCGTTCGACGCCCGTACGGCCTTGAGCAGCGACTTCGGATCGTCGCCCAGACGCCGTACGGAGGTGACCTCCGCGCCGAGCGCCCTCAGCCACGGCGGCAGCATGGGGCCGAGCGCGTCCCGGATGAGGCCCTCACGGGGGAGGCCCTCGGTCAGCAACTCGTCGCCCAGGATGAACACTTCGGCCTTCGGCCGCGCAACCGTCAGCAGTTCGTCGTACCCGGCGGCCGCGGCCAGCCCGAGCACCGCGGGCGTCACCAGGGCGCCGGCGGGCAGGAGTTGGTCGCCGGAGCGGCACTCCTGGCCGCGGGGGCGGATGTCCTGGCCGTGGTCGACGTCGCGCAGGGCGAACAGCCGTCCCTTGTCGTCCGTGCGGCCGTGTTCGCTGCGGATGACGGCGGTCGCGTCTCTCGGGATCCGGGCGCCGGTCGCGATCTGGACGGCCTCACCGTCGGACAGCGGCTCGGGCCGGTCCTGCCCGGCGAGTATCCCCTCGGCCCGTACGTCCCAGGGGCCCGGCCCGGCAACGACCCAGCCGTCCATGGCGGACGTGTCGAAGGACGGGAGGTCGGAGAGCGCGGCGAGGGGCTCGGCCAGCGTCAGGCCCAGCGCCCGGTCGAGCGGCACGCGGCGCTCCGCCGCACCTCCCCGGAGCGCGGCGGCCGCCCGTCCGGCCCGCCCGGCGACGGCCCGCGCAGCGGACCAGGAGGCGGCTCGGTGCCGGGAGTCGGTTCGGTGGCTGGAGGAAGTGCTGTTGCGCGCGGGGTCCTTGTGGTCCGGGTGGCCGGTGGGTGTGGCGGGTCCGGTGCGCCGGGCGTCCTCGGCCGAACCGTGTCCTGGGCGTCCCGCACCGGAAGCCCCGCCGGAGCGTCCCGCACCGCCCGCGCCACGGCCGTCCGCCGCCCGGGCCTCGTTGACCAGGGCGAGCGCCTCGTCGACGGCGCCGTCCTCGGCCGCGCGCGCCTGCGCGGCGATCGACTCCGCGCTCTGACCGCTCATCACGCGTCCGGCCGCGCGCCCGCGGAGCCACCGGGTGAGTCGCCGCCGGACGCGGGGCCGTCGGACGAGGCGGCCGGGCCGGCACCCGTCGTCCCGGGTGCCGACGCCTCCTCGTCCGCGGCCTCCTTCGCCCAGCGGTCAGCGAGCGCGACGGCCTTCGCACAGGCCTCGGCGACGGCCTCGCGGCCTCCTCCGGCGTTCGCGGCCGCGTACCCGACGAGGAATGTCGTCAGGGGAGCGGCCGGCCTGGCCACACCGTGCGCGGCGTCGCGGGCGAGGTCGAGCAGGACGCCGGTGTCGACGTCGAGCTCGATGCCCAGTTCGTCCTTGGCTGCGGAGATCCATTCATCCAACACGTGCCCATGCTCCCTGATACGTGACCGGGCGGCGGCGATGTCGTCCCAGGTGTCGCAGTCGAAGGACGCGACGGGGTCGGTGATGCGGGTGAGTTCGAGTCGGCCGACAAGCAGCCGCAGGGGCAGCCCGGAGAGGCCGTCGTCATGCGCGGCTGCGAGTTCGGCGAGGTGGTGGCGCAGGGGTGCGCTGCGGTAGGCCGCGACGAGCGGCTGGTCCCGGCCGTCGGCGTCGGTGAGCATGACCCCGTCCGCCGTTCCCGCGTGAAGGGCGTCGAGGAGGCCCCGGACCGTCTGCTCGCTCAGGAAGGGCAGGTCGGCGGAGAGGACGAGGACCTGGTCGGCCGTGGTGGCGCGCAGGCCGGCGTCGAGTGCGGCCAGCGGTCCGCCGCCCGGCGGGTCCTCGCGGGTCCAGCGCACGGGGTGCGCGGTGGGTCGGGGTTCGGCGACGACGACCGTGGTGCCGGCCGTGGCGCAGGCGGCCAGTACCCGGTCGAGCAGCGGCCTGGCTCCGACGCGGACCGCGGGCTTGTCCGCGCCGCCGAGCCGTCTGGCGGCGCCGCCGGCGAGCACGACGGCGTCGTGGGCGGGGCGGCTCGGCACGGGAGCAGCGTTCATCCCCCGAGTATGGGCGCACGAAGGATCATTGCCACCCCTGGAAACGGCCCGCACCCGCAAGGATTTACGTCACATCGAGGTGGGCGGGGCGGGCCGTTCGGGCTCACAGTGTGCGCGGGCTCGTGCTCACAGGACGCGCGGGCTCGTCCTCACAGGGTGCGCAGGAGCACCGCCGGCTGTTCGACGCAGTCCGCGACATAGCGCAGGAAGCCGCCTGCCGTGCCGCCGTCGCACACCCGGTGGTCGAAGGTGAGCGACAGCTGGACGACCTGGCGCACCGCCAACTCCCCCTGGTGGACCCAGGGTTTGGGGATGATCCGGCCCACGCCGAGCATCGCCGCCTCGGGATGGTTGATGATCGGCGTCGAACCGTCGACGCCGAAGACGCCGTAGTTGTTCAACGTGAACGTGCCGCCGGTGAGTTCCCCGGGCGTGAGCCGGCCGGCCCTCGCCGCGTCCGTGAGGCGGGCGAACTCGGCACTCAGGGACTCGGTGTCGCGTACGTGTGCGTCCTTCACGACGGGGACGACGAGTCCGCGCTCGGTCTGGGCGGCGAACCCGAGGTGCACGGCGTCGAGCTGCACGACCTCCCGGGCCGCCATGTCGACCCGGGAGTTGAGCTCCGGGTAGCGGGCCAGGGCTGCGGTGCAGATGCGGGCGAGCAGGGCGAGTACGGAGATCTTCTCCCCACCGGCCGCGTTCATGGCCACGCGCGCGTGCATGAACTCCGTGGCGTCGGCGTCCACCCAGCAGGTCGCGTCGGGGATCTCGAGGCGGCTGCGGGTGAGCTTGTCGGCCACGGCGCCTCGGAGGCCGCGCAGGGGGACGCGGATGCCGTCGGCGGTCCCGGCCGCCGGGGCCCGGACCGGAGCCGGGGCCGCGACCTCCGCTTCCGCCACGTGGGCCCGCACCTGCACCGAATCCCGCATGGCGCTCTCGACATCGGCCCGCATGATGAGTCCTTCGGGTCCCGACCCGGGCAACTCGCGCAGGTCGACGCCGTGTTCGCGGGCGAGCTTGCGCACGAGGGGGGAGATGACCGGCACGGGTCCGCTCCGCGGCGGCACCTCCGGATCCGGGGCGGACGGGGCCTTGCGGACGAGTGCCACAGGCTCCGCCACGGGGAGGTCGTCCGGTCGGCGGACCCGGCGGCGGCGCGCGGGGGCGGCCGCGGTGCCGTATCCCACCAGGACGTTCCCGGATCCCTCGTCGTCACCCTCCCCCTCGGTCGCTGTGCCCACGGCGACCGTCAGGAGGGGGGAGCCCACGGGCAGTTCGGTGCCCTCCTCGCCGAAGCGGGCGGTGACCACGCCCCCGTAGGGGCACGGGACCTCGACCATCGCCTTGGCGGTCTCCACCTCGACGACCGGCTGGTCCACCGCCACGACGTCGCCGACCTGGACGAGCCAGGTGACGATCGACGCCTCGGTGAGGCCTTCGCCGAGGTCGGGCAGTTTGAACTCGAGGACCTGTGCCATCAGCTGCCCGCCTCCCACTGGAGCCGCGCGACCGCGTCCAGGATCCGGTCCACTCCCGGCAGATGGTGCCGCTCCAGCATCGGCGGCGGATACGGGATGTCGAACCCGGCCACCCGCAGGACCGGCGCCTCCAGGTGGTGGAAGCACCGTTCGGTGACGCGCGCGGCGATCTCACCGCCGGGGCCGCCGAAACCGCCCGACTCGTGCACGACGACCGCCCGCCCGGTGCGGCGCACGGACGCGCTGACCGTCTCGTCGTCGAACGGCACCAGGGAGCGCAGATCGACGACCTCCAGATCCCAGCCCTCGGCCCGCGCCGCCTCCGCCGCCTCCATGCAGACGGGCACCGACGGCCCGTACGTGATGAGGGTGGCGTTGCTGCCGGGCCGGCGGACCACCGCCCGTCCGATGGGTTCGACGTCCGTCGGGTGCTCAGGGTTCCAGGAGTCCTTCGACCAGTACAGCCGCTTGGGTTCGAGGACGATGACGGGGTCGTCGGAGGCGATGGCGGCGCGCATCAGGCCATAGGCGTCGGCGACGGTGGCGGGCGTGACGACATGGAGGCCCGGAGTGGCCATGTAGTAGGCCTCGGAGGAGTCGCTGTGGTGCTCGACTCCTCCGATGCCTCCGCCGTAGGGCACGCGCACGGTGAGGGGCAGCGGCATGGCGCCCCTGGTGCGGTTGCGCATCTTCGCGACGTGCGAGATCAGCTGCTCGAAGCCCGGGTAGGCGAACGCGTCGAACTGCATCTCGACGACGGGCCGCAGGCCGTACATGGCCATGCCCACCGCGGTGCCGAGAATGCCCGCCTCGGCGAGCGGCGTGTCCGTGCAGCGGGCGTCACCGAACTCCTCGGCGAGTCCGTCGGTGACTCGGAAGACGCCGCCCAGCGTGCCGACGTCCTCGCCGAGGACGTGCACGGAGGGGTCGGCGGCCATGGCGTCGCGCAGGGCGCGGCCGAAGGCCTGCGCCATGGTGGCCGGCTTGGCGGCGACAGTGGTCATCGGCCCTCCCCGTCCGCCTCGGCGTCGAGCTCGGCACGCAACTGGGCGGCCTGCTCGCGCAGTTGCGTCGTCTGCTCGGCGTAGACGTCGCGGAAGAGATCCATGGGGTCGAGCACCGGATCCTGGTTCATGCGCTCGCGCAGGTCGGCGGCCATCTTCTCGGCGTCGTCGCGCACGGCCCGTATGCCTTCCTCGTCGAGGAGTCCGCGATGCGTCAGCTCCCGCTCCAGAAGCAGGATCGGGTCGTGGTCGCGCCAGGCGTCGACCTCTGCATCGGCGCGGTAGCGCGTGGCGTCGTCCGCGTTCGTGTGCGCTTCCATGCGGTAGGTGATCGCCTCGACGAGCGTCGGGCCGCCCCCTCCGCGCGCGTGGCGCACGGCTTCGGTGAGGACCTCGTGCACGGCCGCCGCGTCGTTCCCGTCGACGAGGCGACCGGGCATCCCGTATCCGACGGCCTTGTGGGCCAGGGACGGGGCTGCGGTCTGCTTGTCGAGCGGTACGGAGATGGCGAAGCCGTTGTTCTGGACGAGGAAGACGACCGGGGCCTGCCACACCGCCGCGAAGTTCAGCGCCTCGTGGAAGTCGCCCTCGCTGGTGCCCCCGTCGCCGACCATGGCGAGCGCGACCACGTCGTCACCCTTGAGGCGGGCGGCGTGCGCGAGGCCCACGGCGTGCGGCAGCTGCGTCGCGAGCGGCGTGCACAGGGGGGCGACGCGGTGCTCGCGCGGGTCGTACCCGGTGTGCCAGTCGCCCCGCAGCAGGGTCAGTGCCTGTACGGGGTCGAGGCCGCGGGCGACGGCGGCGAGGGTGTCCCGGTAGCTGGGGAAGAGCCAGTCGCGCTCCTCCAGGACGAGGGCGGCCGCTACCTCGCAGGCCTCCTGTCCGGTGCTGGAGGGGTAGACCGCGAGCCGGCCCTGCTTCGTCAGGGCGGTCGCCTGCGCGTTGTACCTGCGGCCGCGCACCACCTCCGCGTACAGCTGGTGCAGGAGCCGGGCGTCGGCCTTGGCCGCGGCGTCGGTGCCGAGAACCCGGAACGGCTCGGCGTCGGGCAGCAGCGGCGCGGGATCCGTGCGCGGCTGCCAGGCGGGCGGCGGGGTGGGCCGGTAGGCGTCCCGCTGCTCCATGACCGTCATGACGGCACCTCCTCGTTGGAAGCGGCTGAGAGACGCGACGGTGTGATGCGCCCCACCTACCGATTGTTCGGTCGTCGGCACATTTTGGCTACAGGCACCTCCAGGCTGTGGACAAACGGTTCTCCACAGCCTGGGATGGACGCAGTACGTCCATGGTAGGGAGGCGGGGGGACATGGCATCTGAACGAATGGCCGACGGCCCGGGCGGCGACCGACCCGAGACTCCGCCCCGCGCGCCCGACAGCGGGCCCGACAGCCGCCCGGGCCCCCCGCCGCGCCCGCCCGAGGGCCGCCCGGGGTACCAGCCTCGCGCGCTGGACGCCATCGACCGCGACATCCTGCAGATGCTCCAGATGGACGGCCGGGCCTCGATACGCTCCGTCGCCGAGCGCGTCCATGTGTCACGGGCCAACGCCTACGCGCGCATCAACCGGCTCATCGACGACGGCGTCATCCGCGGGTTCGGCGCCCGCGTCAACCACGAGCGGGCCGGGCAGGGCGCCTCCGCGTACATCACGCTCAAGATCGTCCAGAACTCCTGGCGCACCGTTCGCGAGCAGCTGCGCCGGCTCCCGGAGGCCTCGCACATCGCGCTGGTCAGCGGCGATTTCGATGTGCTCCTGATGGTGCACACACAGGACAACAGGGCCCTGCGGGAGCTCGTACTCACCAAGCTCCAGGCCATGCCGGAGGTGCTGAGCACGCGGACGCTGCTGGTGTTCGAGGAGGAGGACCTGGAGCCGGACGCCTGACGCGCCCGCGCCCCGGGGCCGTCAGCCCTCCTTGCGCAGCCCTCCGAAGATCAACTGCACGACGGCGTCGGCGACTTCGCGGTCGTCCATGCCCCGGCCGCCCGGCCGGTACCACTCCACGATCGAGTTGATCATGCCGAACACGAGGCGGGTCGCGAGCCGTACCTCGATGTCGCCCCGCACATCACCGTCGGCCGCGGCCGCCTTCAGAAGTTCGGCCACCTGGTGGTCGAACTCCCTGCGGCGCTCCATCGCCCAGCGCTCCGCGTCGGTGTTCCCGCGCACGCGCAGCAGCAGGGTCACGTACGGCAGCTCGGATATCAGGACCTGGACCATGCGCCGGGTGACGTACTCCAGGCGCTCGACGGCACGCCCCACGCACGCGTGCTCCTCGCCGAGGATGCCGAAGAGGCCGTCGAGCGCGCGGCTGACGGCGCGGCGCAGGAGCTCCTCCTTGCCGGCGACGTGGTGGTAGATCGACGACTTGGAGATACCGGCCGCCTTGGAGAGGTGCTCCATCGAGGTGCCGTCGTAGCCTCGCTCGTTGAAGACCTGCACGGCGACGGACAGGAGGGTCTCGGGCGTGTAGGTGTCGCGCCTTGCGGTGGTCATGCGGACCCCTCCCGCTTGTCGGAGGCGTACGAGTGGCGGTAGAGCGCGAGCGAGGGCGCGTATCGGCCGGACGGGTCGCGCAGGTGCAGATCATCGAGGAGGGAGTACGCCCAGTTCTTGCCGAGCTTCCTGCTCCACTCGATGGGCCCCAGAGGGTAGTTGACGCCCAGGCGCATCGCCGTGTCGATGTCCTCCGGTGTGGCCACTCCCTTGGCGACGGCATCGTGCGCCAGGTCGATGAGCCGCGCGACCGTGCGCGCGACGATCATGCCGGGCACGTCCCCGATGACGCTGACGTCCTTGCCGATGGCCTGGAAGAGCCCGGTGGCCTCGCGCAAGGTCTGCGGGGACGCTTCCTGAGAGGTCGCGAGCGCGATACGGGTCGCGGCGCGATAGTCGAACGCGAGATCGAAGTAGACGACGTCCCGGTACTCGACGGACGTCTGGCCGTCCGCGAGGGCGAGCTGACCGCCGCCGGGAAGCACCAGGCGCGTGCCGTTGTCCTCGTCCTCCTCGCGCACCGGGATGCCCGCCTCGCGGATCAGCGCGAGAAGCTCACCGGCAGGCCCCAGGTCGCCTTCGGCGACGACGTACGCGGGCGCCTGGGCGGGCTGCGCGGTGTGCGGCTCGGGGCGGTCCTCACCGTCCGTGTACGCGTACCAGCCGCGGCCCGTCTTGCGGCCGTGCATGCCGGCCTCGACCAGGCGCCTCTGGGCGAGGGACGGCCGGAACTTCACGTCCTGGAAGAAGGCCTCCCACACGGAGCGGGTGACCGCTTCGTTGACGTCCTGTCCGATGAGGTCCGTCAGCTCGAAGGCGCCCATCTTGAAGCCACCGCACTCGCGCAGGACTGCGTCGATGGTGGCGGGCTGAGCACCCTGCTCCTCGTAGACCGCGAACGCCTCGGCGTAGAAGGGGCGGGCGATGCGGTTGACGATGAATCCGGGGGTGTCGGCGCAGACGACGGGGGTCTTGCCCCAGGCGCGGGCCGTCTCGTACGCGCGCGTGGCCGCCGTGACGTCGGTCGCCGCGCCGGAGACCACCTCGACCAGCGGCATCAGGGGCGCGGGGTTGAAGAAGTGCAGGCCGACGAGGCGCCCCGGCAGCCGCAGCGCGCCGCCGACGGCCGTGACGGACAGGGACGAGGTGTTGGTCGCGAGCAGACAGTCGTCCGCGACGATCTTCTCCAGGTCCGTGAACAGCCTCTGCTTCACGTCGAGCCGCTCCAGCACGGCCTCGACGACGAGCGCCGCCCCCGCGAACTCCTCGAGGGACCCGGCGGCGCTCAGACGCGCACGCGCGGCGTCGCGCTCGGCCGCGTCGAGCCTGCCCTTGTCGACCAGGCGGTCCAGGCGTGCGGCGATGGCGTCCGCGGCCTCCAGGGCGCGGCCCGGTACGGCGTCGTAGAGCCGGACGGGGTGGCCGGCGGTCAGGGCGACCTGGGCGATGCCCTGGCCCATGGTGCCGGTGCCCACCACGCCCACAAGGCGTTCGGGGCTGCCGAGCTCGAATGCTGTCATGGTCGCGATCCTCCCGCACGGAACGACGGCCGGGGTCCCGGGGGTCGGGGCGCTGAGGCGGGCGCGAAGTTTTCCACAGGTTCGACGGACCCCCTTGTCCCGACCGATCGTTCGGTTACTCTAACCGTGTCTGCCTGTTCCTGCCCAGCTGTTCCTGCCCAGCTCGCCGGCTCGACGAAGAGCCGCCTCGACGAGGAGTTGGTCCGTCATGGCCGCCAAAGTCACCGCGCACGACCTGATCGCCAAGCACCGGCCCACCCTTGACCAAGCGCTGGAAGCGATCCGCACGCGCGCGTACTGGTCACCGCACCCCGAGCACCCCAAGGCCTACGGAGAGCACGGAAGCCTGAGCATGCCCGAGGGCAAGGCCGCCTTCGACGCGCTCTCCGGCACCCGGATCGATCTCGGCCAGCCCGGCACGGACGACTGGGTGGGCGGCGAAATGTCGCCGTACGGCGTCGAGTTGGGCGTCACCTACCCGCACCCCGACCTGGACGTCCTGCTCCCCGCGATGCGCGCAGGCATGCGCGCGTGGCGCGAGGCCGGCGCCGAGGCGCGGGCCGCCGTATGTCTGGAGATCCTGGCCCGGATCAGCGCGCGTACGCACGAGTTCGCGCACGCCGTGATGCACACCAGCGGCCAGGCCTTCATGATGGCGTTCCAGGCGGGCGGCCCGCACGCGCAGGACCGCGGGCTCGAAGCGGTGGCGTACGCGTACGTCGAGCAGGTGCGCACACCGGACGCGGCGGAGTGGACCAAGCCGCAGGGCAAGCGCGACCCCCTCGTCCTCGGCAAGCAGTTCACGCCGGTCGGGCGCGGCATCGCGCTCC
This sequence comes from Streptomyces sp. NPDC107517, assembly GCF_055582645.1. Taxonomy (NCBI): domain Bacteria; kingdom Bacillati; phylum Actinomycetota; class Actinomycetes; order Kitasatosporales; family Streptomycetaceae; genus Streptomyces; species Streptomyces sp. NPDC107517. Next base: position 392,162 of record NZ_JBVJPM010000003.1, read on the forward strand.
TCATCGGCTGCAACACCTTCCCCACGTGGAACGGATATCCAGGGCTCTTCGCCTCCCTCGCCACCGGCAACCCGGTCCTGGTGAAGCCCCACCCGCGCGCGGTGCTGCCCCTCGCCCTGACCGTCCAGGTCGCCCGCGAGGTCCTCACCGAGTCCGGCTTCGACCCGAATCTGGTCGCGCTGGCCGCCGAGAAGCCCGGCGAAGGCATCGCCAAGACCATCGCCCTGCGCCCCGAAATCAAGATCATCGACTACACGGGTTCGACGGCGTTCGGCGACTGGCTGGAGACGCACGCCCGGCAGGCGCAGGTCTACACGGAGAAGGCCGGCGTCAACACGGTCGTCATCGACTCGACCGACCGCTACAAGGGAATGCTGGCGAACCTCGCGTTCTCCCTGTCCCTGTACAGCGGCCAGATGTGCACCACCCCGCAGAACCTGCTCATCCCGCGCGACGGCATCACCACGGACGAGGGCCCCAAGACGTACGACGAGGTGGTCACCGACATCGCGGCCGCGGTCGGCGGCCTCCTCGGCGACGACGCCCGGGCGAACGCGCTGCTCGGCGCCCTGGTCAACGCGGACGTGAAGTCCCGCCTGGAGGCGGCCGCCGGCCTCGGCGAAGTCGCCCTCGCCTCACGCGAGATCAGCAACCCGGAGTTCCCCGGTGCCGTCGTCCGTACGCCGGCGATCGTCAAGCAGGACGGCGCACGGAAGTTCTGGGACGGCGCCGACTCCGACTCCGCCTACCTCAGCGAGTGCTTCGGCCCGGTCTCCTTCGCCGTCGCCGTCGACTCCACGGCGGACGCGCTGGACCTGCTGCGGCGCACGGTGCGCGACAAGGGCGCGATGACCGTCGGCGCGTACACGACCTCCGACGAGGTCGCCGAAGCCGTCGAGGAGGTCTGCCTCGAAGAGTGCGCCCAGCTGTCCCTCAACCTCACGGGCGGGGTGTACGTGAACCAGACGGCGGCGTTCTCGGACTTCCACGGCTCCGGCGGCAACCCCGCGGCCAACGCGGCGCTGTGCGACGGAGCGTTCGTGGCGAACCGCTTCCGGGTCGTGGAGGTGCGCAAGGAGGCCTGAGGCCTGCGACCGACGTCAGTTCATGCGGCCGGGCGGCCCGCGGGACCGCCCGGCGTGCCGCAGGTGCTCCAGTGGAAGAGCGTCATGCCGACGCTCGTCGCCAGGTTGTAGCTGGATACCTGCGCCCGCATCGGCAGCGACACCAAGTGGTCGGCGCGGGCGCGCAGTTCGGGTGACAGGCCGCTGCGCTCCGAGCCGAAGGCGAGCAGCGCGTCGTCCGGCAGCGCGGTCCCCCGGATGTCCTCGCCCTCCGGATCGAGCGCGTACACGGGCCCCGGCGGCAGCTCCTCCACCGCCAGGCGCTCGACGACCGTCGCGAAGTGCAGGCCGGCGCCACCGCGGACGACGGTCGGGTGCCAGGGGTCGAGGCTGCCGGTCATGACGACGCCCGTCGCCCCGAAGCCCGCGGCGAGCCGGATGACGGCCCCCGCGTTGCCGAGGTTGCGGGGGTTGTCGAGGACGACTACGGGCGCGGTCCTCGGCAGGCGTGCCACGGCGGCCAGGTTCTCCTCCCGGTCCGGCCGCACCGCCAGCGCGGCCACCCCCGTGGGATGCAGACGCGGCACCAGGGCGCGCAGCGTCTCCTCCGGCACCTCCACCAGGAGCCCGTCCAGGGCGTCCCGCACGTCCGGGGCGAGCTCCTCGGCCAGGGCGAGCGCGGCGGCCCGGCCGGTCGCCAGAGCCACGGGCACGCGCGCGCCGAAACGCAGGGCGTGCTTGAGCGCGTGGAACCCGTCGAGGAGCACGGACGTGTCTGCACGGGCGCGCCATTCATCAATGCAGGCGATATCCGCCCTGTTCATGCCGCTCGCCCGTCCACGCTGTTCGCCCTGCTCATGGCGAGAAGCCTACGTGGGCCTGTTCGGGGCTCTCGCCTGCGCGAGGCCCCGGCACCGCAGGAGCAGCGGCCGTACGGGAAAACAGGCCTCCACGCGCGCGTGCCACCCATCCGCCCAGCCGCTTCAGGAACGACGTCGGCAGGAATACGGCATCGGCGGCGATCATCGCGAGCGAGAAGAACGGCAGCCCGAGCAGGACGGCGATCGCCGCGTGCTCGCACATCATGGCGACCAGCAGGACGTTCTTGACGCGCCGGTTGAACAGCGTGAACGGGAAGGCGACCTGCACGGCGACCGTCCCGTACGACACGAGCATCACCATCAGCCCGTGCGAGGCGAGCAGGTCGCCCAGGGCCGGCCAGGGCGAGAAGTAGTCCAGGTGGAGCGGGTAGTAGACCGCCGTCCCGTCCTGCCAGCGACTGCCCTGGATCTTGTACCAGCCGGCGGTCGCGTAGATCAGACACGCCTCCGCCATGATCACGAGAAGAGCGGCGTTGTGCGCGAGGTTCGCGATCACGTCGAGCAGCAGTCGGGGCTCGCCGTACGGGTCCCTCCGGTTCACCGCCCACCAAAGGCCCTGCACGGCCCACAGCCCCCAGAACACGACCAGCCAGCCCCCGCTCACGACCCCCATGAACGTGATCGCGGAGAGCCCGAGCCCCGCGAGCCACCACACCACCGGCCCCACCCGGTCCGGCGGTCCGATGTCGCTCTCGCGCGCGGAGTGCTCACGCGCGCGTGCCGCTCGCCGCGCGTCCAGCGACCAGACCTGACCGCACCGCGTGAACACCAAGTAGATCGACATCAGGTGGATGACGTTGTCGCCGCCGTCGCCCATGAAGATGCTGCGGTTCTGCAGCGAGAGCACTCCGATCATGAACAGGACGGACATGGCCCGGGTGCGCCAGCCCAGCATCAGCAGCGCACTGGTCACGACCGCGGCGGCGTAGACGATCTCGAACCAGACGCGGCCGTCCGACCACATCAGAGCGGTGAAGGCGCCGTTGCCGGCGATGAGCTGCTGCGCCATGTCCCAGCTCCACGGCCCGTCGGGCCCGTACAGCTCGTGGCGGTGGGGGAACTCACGCAGCAGGAAGAGCAGCCAGGTCGCGGAGAACCCGATCCGGATGACGGCGGTCTGGTAGGGGCCGAGGGCGGACCCGGTGACCCGGTCTATGCGGTTCACCGGGCGTCCGTCCCGTCGGTGGCGCCACGCGCGCGCGTGGCGGTGCCGTTACGGCTCTCGCTCTGGCTGTCGCTGTCGAGTGCCCGGTCCGCGACCGTCACCGTCCACCAGGGAACCTCCCGGTAGAGAGGCTTGGAATCCACTTTCTCGTCACTCCACGGGGGCGGCACCACATTGGTGGTCCGCGAGCGGACCTGGACGCGGACGATGGTGGCTCTCTCGCCGGCGGCCTTCAGCGCGTCATCGTGGGAGAGCCGCAGGACGACGATGCGGCGGATGTAGCGCTCGGAGAGCTGGCCGCGCAGACCGTTCGGGCGGTTCTCACTGTCGTGCGCGGACACATAGAAGTCCCAGGCCCGGCGCAGCTCGTTCTGCTGCGTGTGGCTGGGCAGCAGATTCCCGTCGATGTCGGCGCCGTCCTGTGCCGACAGGTCGTACCAACCGGTCGTACGCGTGCCGGCGGCCGTACGTATCTCCGCGCGGGCCTGCACGGCGATGTTCTGCTGGAGCGGGTTGGGCGCGAACAGCTTCCAGTTCTGCTCGAACTCCGGATAGATCCAGCTGTCGACGGCCCTGCCGTACTCCTTGGAGACCGTGTTGGACGGCGCAACGTGCAGAAACACCATCGCGACGTGCACACACGCCCCGAGCGCGATGACGACGAGCGCGCAGGCAGCGACGACCTGGTAGCGGAGGGAGAGGGCCGACAGTCCGATACGGGGTATATCGGGTGGCAGCGGTGGCGCGAGGGGCGGGGACGCGGGATCCGGCTCGGGCACGTGGTTCGGGTCGGGGTCGTGATTCGGGTCGAGTACCTGATTCGGGTCGCGCACCTGATTCGGTGCCGGACTGCGCGAAGGGCCCGGCTCCGGCCCCGGCCCCGGCTGCGGCTCCAGGTCAGAACGCCGGGCGGTCGAGCCCTTGTCGTACGCGTCCATGCCGCCCCGTCTCCCCGAGTTTCCCGATGCCTCCGGTCCGCGCTCGCGCCGAACCGATTCCTCGCCCCGCGGCCCGCTCCCGCCGCCGCACCGGCACGGTACTCAGCCGCGCTCGCGAGGCCCAGAGCCATGGGACTGGCAGTCGGACTTATCCACAGGCCGGACCTCGCAGGGTTGACACCCTACGGCGCCACGTCCCACCATTGAATCCAACGAACCGAACGATCGGTCGGGAGATTCGCTCAAGGTCGAGGGAGACCGGGATGGCGACAGCAGCTGCGCACCAAGCGGCGCGGACACAGGCGGCCCACGCCACGTCCGACGCCACCGGCACCGCCTCGGGCCAAGCCTCGGGCACCGCCGCGTACCAGACAGCGTTCGACACCGCCGTCGCGGCGGAGGAGCGCATCGAGCCCCGCGACTGGATGCCGGACGCCTATCGCGCGACGCTCGTGCGCCAGATCGCGCAGCACGCCCACTCCGAGATCATCGGCATGCAGCCGGAGGCCAACTGGATCACGCGCGCCCCCTCGCTGCGGCGCAAGGCGATCCTGATGGCCAAGGTCCAGGACGAGGCCGGCCACGGCCTGTACCTGTACAGCGCCGCCGAAACGCTCGGCACGGGCCGCGACGAGCTCCTCGACAAGCTGCACAGCGGCCGCCAGAAGTACTCGTCGATCTTCAACTACCCGACGCTGACCTGGGCGGACGTCGGCGCCATCGGCTGGCTCGTGGACGGCGCCGCGATCACGAACCAGGTACCCCTGTGCCGCTGCTCGTACGGGCCGTACGCGCGCGCCATGGTGCGGATCTGCAAGGAGGAGTCCTTCCACCAGCGCCAGGGCTACGAGCTGCTCCTCGCCCTGAGCCGCGGCACCGAGGCCCAGCACGCGATGGCGCAGGACGCCGTCGACCGCTGGTGGTGGCCGTCCCTGATGATGTTCGGCCCTCCGGACGACGAGTCGTCGCACTCCGCGCAGTCGATGGAGTGGAAGATCAAGCGCCATTCCAACGACGAGCTGCGCCAGCGATTCGTCGACATCTGCGTCCCGCAGGCCGAGTCCCTCGGACTCACCCTCCCCGACCCGGACCTCGTGTGGAACGAGGAGCGCGGGCACCACGACTTCGGAGCCATCGACTGGACGGAGTTCTGGGAGGTCCTGAAGGGCAACGGACCGTGCAACGAACAGCGGATCACCCAGCGCAGGCGAGCGCACGACGAAGGTGCCTGGGTCAGGGAAGCTGCCGCGGCCCACGCGGCGAAACACTCCGAGGCGAAACACTCCGGAGCACAAGACTCCGGGGCGAACGGGAAGGCGACGGCATGAGCGACGCGAAGGACTGGCCGCTGTGGGAGGTCTTCGTACGCTCCCGGCGCGGGCTGTCACACACCCACGCGGGAAGCCTGCACGCACCGGACGCCGAGCTCGCCCTGCGCAACGCCCGCGACCTGTACACCCGCCGCGGCGAAGGCGTCTCGATCTGGGTCGTCCCGTCCACCTCGATCACGGCCTCCTCGCCCGACGAGAAAGACCCCTTCTTCGAGCCCTCCGCCGACAAGCCGTACCGGCACCCGACGTTCTACGAGATCCCGGAAGGGGTGAAGCACCTGTGACCACGTCCCTGAACCCCGCCTCGTCCGTCGGCACCGCCACCGCTGCCGCGGCGCTCGCCCTGGGCGACGACGCGCTCGTGCTGTCGCACCGACTGGGGGAGTGGGCCGGACACGCCCCGGTCCTCGAAGAAGAAGTCGCCCTGGCCAACATCGCGCTCGACCTCCTCGGCCAGGCCCGGGTCCTGCTCTCCCTCGTCGGTGACGAGGACGAGCTGGCGTACCTGCGCGAGGAACGGGCTTTCCGTAACGTCCAGTTGGTCGAACAGCCCAACGGCGACTTCGCCCACACCATCGCCCGCCAGCTGTACTTCTCCACGTACCAGCGCCTCCTGTACGGCCACCTGGCCGCGACCGACGGACCGCTCGCCGGCCTCGCCGCCAAGGCGGTCAAGGAAGTCGCATACCACCAGGACCACGCCGAACAGTGGACCGTACGCCTCGGGGACGGCACCGCCGAAAGCCACGACCGGATGCAGCTGGCCTGCGACGCACTCTGGCGTCACACCGGCGAGATGTTCCAGCCCGTGGACGGAATCGGCATCGACTGGCCCGAGATGGAGGCCGGTTGGACCGCATCGGTCACTGCCGTCCTGGACCGGGCGACCCTGACCGTCCCCGAGGGACCACGGACCGGAGCCTGGAGCGCCGGAGCGGGCCGCCAGGGCCTGCACACGGAGCCGTTCGGACGGATGCTCGCCGAGATGCAGCACCTCCACCGCAGCCACCCGGGGGCGTCATGGTGACCAAAGCCCCCGAGGCCTCCCCTCAGGACACCGCCGACCGACCGGAGACGCCGCTCGAAGCTGAGCTGCGCCGCCTCGCCGGCTCCGTGCCCGACCCCGAACTGCCCGTTCTCACCCTGGAAGAGCTCGGCGTGCTCCGCGCCGTCCACTGCCTCACTCCAGGCAGCGTCGAGGTGGAGCTGACCCCCACCTACACCGGCTGCCCCGCCGTCGAGGCCATGTCCACGGACATCGAGCGCATCCTGCACGAGCGCGGGATACCGGACGTCACCGTCCGTCGGGTGCTCGCACCGGCCTGGACCACGGACGACATCACGGACGAGGGCCGCCGCAAGCTCCGGGAGTTCGGCATAGCGCCACCCCGCGCCGTCCTCAAGGACCAGGAACCGGTGCCCCTCACCCTGGGCCCCACGCGCACCACCACACCCACGCGCTCAGCCGCCGCCGCGCTCCTCGGCGCCCCCGAGGCAGGCGACTCGCCCCTGTGCTGCCCGCACTGCGGATCCACGGACACCGAACTGCTGAGCCGCTTCTCCTCCACCGCCTGCAAGGCCCTGCGACGCTGCCTCGCCTGCCGCGAACCCTTCGACCACTTCAAGGAGTTGTGATGGCCCGCTTCCACCAGCTCCGCGTAGCGGCGGTCGACCGGCTCACCGACGACTCCGTGGCCCTCACCTTCGAGGTCCCCGGATCCCTTCGTGAGGAATTCCGCCATGCGCCGGGCCAGCACCTCGCCCTGCGCCGGCCGGCCGACGACAGCGAGATCCGACGCACGTACTCGATCTGCTCACCCGCACCAGGCCCCGAAGGCCCCCGCACGCTCCGCGTCGGCGTCCGCCTCGTCGAAGGCGGCTCCTTCTCGACCTACGCCCTCAAGGAGATCGCCGTCGGCGACGCCCTGGAGGTCATGACCCCCGCCGGCCGCTTCATCCTCGAACCCACCCCCGGGCTCTACGCCGCCGTGGTCGGCGGCAGCGGCATCACCCCGGTCCTGTCGATCGCGGCCACCCTGCTCGCCCGCGAACCGCACGCCCGGTTCTGCCTCATCCGCAGCGATCGCACCGCCGCCTCGACGATGTTCCTGGACGAGGTGGCCGACCTGAAGGACCGCTACCCCGACCGGTTCCAGCTGGTCACGGTCCTGTCCCGGGAGGAGCAGCAGGCCGGCCTCGACTCCGGCCGCCTCGACCAGGAGCGCCTGACGACCCTCCTGCCCGCGCTGCTCCCCGTGGACGACGTAGCCGGCTGGTACCTGTGCGGTCCCTTCGGACTCGTACAGGAAGCAGAGCGCACACTGCGCGCCCTCGGCGTACGAAGAGCCCGCATCCACGAGGAGATCTTCCACGTCGACGACGGAGCGGCACCCGCGCGCCCCGCACCGGCCCTCGCGCACTCCACGGTCACCGCCCAGCTCGACGGCCGCTCCGGCACCTGGCCCGTCGACGACGGCGAATCACTCCTGGAGGCCGTGCTGCGCAACCGCCCCGACGCTCCGTACGCCTGCAAGGGCGGCGTCTGCGGGACCTGCCGCGCGTTCCTCATCTCGGGCGAGGTGCGTATGGACCGGAACTTCGCACTCGAACCCGAGGAGACCGACGCAGGCTACGTACTCGCCTGCCAGTCCCACCCGGCCACGGAGACGGTGGAACTGGACTTCGACCGCTGACGCTGATCCCTGGCCTCTGGCCTCTGGCCTCTGGCTGCTCGAGCCGCGCCACTGCCCTCGCATTCCCTTCGCGCATTCCCTCCGCGTATTCCCTTCTCGTAGAACTTGTTCTACCTTGACGCACCGTCAGATCCTGGCGGGTCGCCATGATGAACCGGTGCACGGAGGGACAGGGCAGTGGACTTCACCTTCACCGAAGAACAGCAGGCGGCCGTCGAGGCGGCCAAGGTCGTGTTCGGCCCGGTAGCGCCCGACAGCGTGCCGAGCCCGGCCCTCACCGCCGGCACGGTCGCAGACGACTTCGACCGCGCCCTGTGGTCGAAACTCGCCGACGCCGACCTGCTCAGCCTCTTGCTCGCCCCCGAACACGGCGGCGCGGGCCTGGACGCCATCGCGCTCTGTCTGGTCCTACGGGAATCCGCCAAGGCACTCGCCCGAGTCCCGCTCCTGGAGCACACCGCGGCCGCCGTCGCCGTACAGACCTACGGCAGCGACGAGTTGAAGGAGCAGATCCTCCCCCGGGCAGCCCGCGGCGAACTCGTCCTCACCGCCGCCTCCGCGGGCCGCACCGGCCACGACCCGGCCCAACTCGCCGTCAGCGCACGCCACGACACGGACACCGGCACCTGGGTCCTCGACGGCGCCCAAACCGGCGTGACCTGGGCGCACAACGCCGACCACATCGCCGTACCCGCCCACACCCCACAGGGCCGCACCGTCATCGCCGTAGTGCCCCATCCGCACGAAGGACTCACCCTCGCCGAACAGATCTCCACGACCGGCGAACGCCTCGGCGAACTCCACCTCGACTCCGTGCGCCTCGAACCCCACCAGATCATCGAGACCGACGAGGCCTGGGACCGGCTGCACCAGCTCCTCACCACCGGAACCTGCGCTCTGGCACTGGGCCTCGGCGAACGCGTCCTGCAGATGACCGGCGACTACACCAGCAAGCGCGAGCAGTTCGGCTACCCGGTGGCCACATTCCAAGCGGTCGCGGTCCAGGCCGCGGACCGTTACATCGACCTGCGCGCCATGGAAGCCACTCTCTGGCAGGCCGCCTGGCGCATCAGCACGCAGGCAGGCGGAGCACTCCCGACGGCAGGCGACATCGCGGTCGCCAAGATCTGGGCCTCGGAAGGCGTACGACGCGTCGTCCAGACCGCACAGCATCTGCACGGAGGATTCGGCGCCGACACCGACTACCCGCTGCACCGCTACCACGCCTGGGCCAAACAGCTCGAACTGTCCCTCGGCCCGGCCGCCGCACACGAGGAGACACTCGGCGACCTGCTGGCGGCCCATCCCCTCGGCTGACCCAGGGGGTCAGAGAACGAAGCCCGACTGCCCCTTCTCGTCCACGACGGCACGCCCGGCGGCGGCCCACACCTGCATGCCACCGTCTACGTTCACCGCGTCGATGCCCTGCTGCACGAGGTACATCGTCACCTGCGCGGAACGGCTGCCGGACCGGCAGATCACGTTGACCCGACCGTCCTGGGGAGCCGCCTCGGTCAGCTCACCGAAACGCGCCACGAACTCACTGATCGGAATGTGCAACGCACCCTCGGCGTGACCCGCCTGCCACTCATCGTCCTCACGGACATCGAGGAGAAAGTCCCCGTCCACAAGCTCGCCGACCTCAACCGTGGGCACACCAGATCCGAAATGCATACCCCCGACGCTACCCGACCCCGCGCGGGGGCCGGACCCGCCGGGCACCGGGCCGGTCAACGGCTCGGACGACCCTCAGAAACGCGGAACGGGCGCGACGACGCTCAGGCTGGGGGCAACCGCCCAGCTACACCGTCTGCCCTGCTGCCCTGCTGCCCTGCTGCCCTGCTGCCCTGCTGCCCTGCTGCCGCAGTGTGCTCGCTCAGCCACTCACTGCCAGAACCCTGCTCGCCCAACTGCCGAAAGCCTGCTCACCCAACCACTCAACCGCCAGTGGCGTGCTTGCCAGCCCGCTCAGCTATCGGCAGCCTGCTCGCGCATCAGCCGCTCCAGCTCAGCCTCGCGCTCAGCGACCTGCGCGAGCAATTGCTCCGCGATCTCCTCGAGCAGCCGGTCAGGGTCGTCCGGCGCCATCCGCAGCATCGCGCCGATCGCGCTCTCCTCCAGCTCCTGAGCAACGGCCGTCAGCAGCTCCTTGCGCTGCGTCAGCCACTCGAGCCGCTCGTACAGCTCCTCGCTCGGGCTGGGCTTGCGCGCCTCGGGTACAGGCCCCGCGGCCCACTCGTCGGACAGCTCCCGCAGCAAGGCCTCGTCCCCCCGGCCGTAGGCCGCGTTGACCCGCACGATGAACTCGTCACGCCGCGCCCGGTCCTTCTCGTCCTGCGCCAGATCCGGGTGCGCCTTGCGGACGAGTTCTCGGTAGAGCTTGCGCGCCTCGTCGCTCGGCCGCACACGCTGCGGCGGCCGCACAGGCTGATCGGTGAGCATGGCGGAGGCCTCCGGCGAGAGACCATCCCCGTCCATCCACTGGTCGAACAGTTCCTCGACCGCGGGCATGGGCATCACACGCGCCCTGGCCTCGTCCGCCTTACGCCGGTCCTCCGGATCCCCGCTCCTCGCGGCGACCGCCTCGGCGATCTGCGCCTCGAGCTCGTCCAGCCGCGTATACATGGGGCCGAGTTTCTGGTGGTGCAGCCGAGAGAAGTTCTCCACCTCGACCCGGAACGTCTCCACCGCGATCTCGTACTCGATCAGAGCCTGCTCGGCGGCGAGCACAGCCCGCTCAAGCCGCGCCTCGGGCCGCCCCTCAGCAACAGGCTGCTCCTGCGGCTCAGCGGCAGGGGCGTCGGACGGGGTCGACTCGGCTTCCGGGGTCGTCACCCGTCCAGCCTAGGGCACGGTCCGGGCTGCATTGCTCGACGCCTGATTTCAAAGGTTCTGGGGGCTCCCCCTCCCCCTCCCCCTCCCCCTCCCTCGCCCTCGCCCCCGAAGGCCAGCCCTCTCCACCGCCCCACCTCACACCTGCACCTCAAACCCCCACCTCGGCCCCCACCCTCCCCTCCCGCACAGCCCTGACCAGGGCTGCGTGGTCCTGTTCTGTGCGGTCCGCGTAGGTGACCGCGAACTGGGCGATGGCCTCGTCCAGTTCCTCGTTCTTGCCGCAGTAGCCGGCGATCAGTCGAGGGTCGGCGCTGTGTGCGTGGGCGCGGGCGAGGAGCGCGCCCGTCATGCGGCCGTAGTCGTCCATCTGATCGGCGGCGAGAGCCGCGGGGTCGACGCTTCCCTTGCGGTTTCTGAACTGCCTTACCTGGAAGGGCCGTCCGGCCACGGTCGTCCAGCCGAGCAGGATGTCGCTGACGACCTGCATCCGCTTCTGTCCGAGGACCACGCGCCGCCCCTCATGGGCGGCCGTCGGCGTAACGAATCCGACGGCGGGCAGGTGCGGCAGCAGCGCGGAGGGGCGGGCTTCCTTCACCTGGAGCACGAGCGCCTCTCCCCGGTGGTCGAGGAGCAGCACCACGTACGACCTCGTGCCCACGCTTCCGGTGCCGACGACGCGGAAGGCGACGTCCTGGATCGCGTAGCGGCCGAGCAGGGGCAGGCGGTCTTCGGAGAGTGTCTGCAGGTAGTCACCTAGGGAGGCAGCGACCTCGGACGCCTCCTGGTCGGGTACGCGGCGCAGTACGGGTGGTGCGTCGACGAAGCGGCGGGTGCCGTCCTCGGCGAGTTCGGTGGACTTGGCGGCGAATCTTCCGCTGGTGTTGTTGCGCGCCTTCTCGGAGACGTGTTCCAGCGTGCCGACGAGGTCGTGGGCGTCTGTGTGTGAGACGAGTTCCTCGTCGGCGATGGCGTTCCACGCGTCGAGGGCGGGCAGTCGGGCCAGCAGGCGCATGGTGCGGCGGTACGCGCCGACCGCGTTGTGCGCGGCTTCCCGGCACGTGTCCTCGTCGGCTCCGGCTACGCGGCCCGCGAGGACGAGCGAGGTGGCAAGTCGCTTCACGTCCCATTCCCAGGGGCCGTGCACCGTTTCGTCGAAGTCGTTGAGGTCGATGACGAGGCCGCCGCGGGCATCGGCGTAGAGGCCGAAGTTCGCCGCGTGGGCGTCTCCGCAGATCTGGGCGCCGATGCCGGTGACGGGCGTCTGTGCGAGGTCGTGGGCCATGAGGCCGGCAGATCCGCGCAGGAACGCGAACGGGGTCGCCGCCATCCTGCCGACGCGTATGGGCGTGAGTTCTTCGATCCGGCCGAGGTTGGACTCCTCGACCGCCCTGACGGCGTCGGGGCGAGCGGGGTGCAGGGTGAGGGTCGCGTGCGCGGAGCGCGGTACGCGGTCGCGCAGGGCCTTGCCCTCCTGCTTGGGTGATCCGGAGGAGGGGCGTGCCGCGAACCCCTCGACGGTCGGCAGCCGTCGAGCCGCCGGTTCCTCACGCTGTGCCGGCACCGCAGTGTCGAGCTCGGTCACGCGGACCGCCTCCCCCGTCTCTGAACATCAACTGGCAACGACCGTACCGTCGTCGGCCGAAACCCGTCAGAGCCTGTGGATAACCCCGCGGTTGTGGAAAACGAGCACGGAACCCGAGCACAGAACCGGAGCACAGAACCGGAGCACAGAACCCGAACACAGAACCAGGGCACAGAACCAGGGCACGGAAGCCGAGCTCGGAACCGGCACCCAGCCCTCCCTCGCCCACCCGCCGCTCTACCCCTCAGGCAGATACGCCTCGGCCCACAGCCCGAGTTCCTTCAGCGCCGGTTCGAGGGCGGCGCCCGCTTCGGTCAGGCGGTACGCGACGCGGAGCGGGGGTCCTTCGTCGACCTCGCGTACGACGAGGCCGGCGGCGCCGAGTTCGGTGAGGCGGTCCGAGAGCATGCGCTCGCTGATGCCGGGGATGGCTCGACGCAGGTCGGCGAAGTGAACGGGGTGCTGGAGGAGGACGGAGACCACGAGTCCCGTCCAGCGCTTGCCGAGCAGGCCGAAGACGCGGGTGATGCCGCCGTCGACCCGCTTGCACGCGTCGGGGTTGTGGATCCCCGCCTCGCGTACGGAGCCGCTCTCGTGTTCCCCGTTGCCCGCCATGTCTTCAGGGTACTGCCCTCTCGTAGGGGACTAAATAAAAGTAAGTTACTGTTCATACGGTAGCTCCGAACGGAACTACACCTACCAAGCCACCACCCGCTTCCCGACCGCCCCGCACTTTTGGAGACCCCCAATGCCCACCCTTCTTCACATCGACTCGTCCGTCTGGCCCGGCTCGGCCTCCGCTTCCCGCACCGTCGCCGACGCCTTCCGCAAGACCTGGGAGGAGCAGCACCCCGACGGCACCGTGATCTACCGCGATCTGGCCCTGAACCCGGTCCCGCACCTGGACACGGTCGGCGCCTCCGCCGGTTTCGCCGATCCCGCCACCCACAGCCCGGAGCAGGCCGCGGCCTTCGCCGAGCGCCGGAAGCTCATCGAGGAGCTGGAGCAGGCGGACGCGGTGCTGATCGGCGCCCCTATGTACAACTTCTCGATCCCGTCGACCCTGAAGGCATGGCTGGACCAGGTGATCCTCATGGGGCGCACCGCCGGCGAGACGCCGTCCGCAAAGGGGACGCCGGTCACGGTCGTCGCCAGCCGTGGCGGCTCGTACGCGCCGGGCACGCCGCGCGAGCCCTTCGAGTACGTGCAGAACTACCTGCGTGACCTTCTCGGCACGATGCTCGGCCTGGACGTGGCCTTCATCGTTCCCGAGCTGACCCTGGCGCACACGACTCCGGCGATGAGCGAGCTCATCCCGCTCGCCGAGGCGTCCCGCGCCAAGGCCCTGGAGGACGCCGACGCCCGGGCCAAGGAACTGGCCGCCCGCTTCTCGGCCGACGCCGCCTGACGCTCCGCACCGCCACCGAGGCACCGAGGGGTCCCCTGTCCCGTACGACCACGCGTCCCGTACGACTCCGGGGACCCTTCAACAGCCAGTGTGATTGTCCTCACCACAGATCGATCGCATCCGAAAAACGCAGAAGCCCCGCAGATCTGAGATCTGCGCGGCTTCCGTCTTGTGGGACGTAATGAGCAGGCCTCACGAGCCCGACGCATCGATCGTTTCCCGGCCTGTTGGCACAGATTTCCCACGGCGCAGGGCAGGGGTGTTATGGCCTTGAGCGTCCAGCACCCGCAGTCCGCGCCCCACGCTCAATAACCGCAAGCGTCTCTCTGCCAGCCCTCGTCGCCACGCCTGAGTTCACTCACTATCTCTGCTCCTCTTTCCCACCCACGTCAGGCAGATCCATCGGGTGAGTGCTCCTACCAGAACGGCAACAACGATCGCCCCCCAATCGATGATGTGCGGAAGCCCAGGGAAGAAGGCGAAGAAGGCGAGTGTCACGACGAGACCCGCCAAGAACGCGGCGATCCCAGCAGGCCGCCGCCGCGCCTCCCATCCTTGGTCCCGCCCCTGCTGTCGATCAATCATGAACGGCTCACTTCGTGATGTGGTGACACTGGCTCACTCGGCGCACCCCGTTGACGTAGAGATGCGCACACGCCTTTCCATAACGAGGCAGCATCTGGGGAGAGTTGTTCCGCATCGGATCGATCTTGCACTCAGGGTGCGTTCGCCCTCGAGAGGTCCTGTATGTCCTGTTATTGGTGTTCGCGTACGTGAAGTCGATGCGCCAGTTACAGAAGCCAGTGCCGAGCGCGGCGACAAAAGCGCAGTCGACGCCGGCGTTCTGATAAGTGATCTTCTTCCCGCCACCTCGAATGATGTGTGTGAACGCGCACCCGGTCGGAACTTTCATCGTCATGCCGCCAACGCTGTACTCGAAGGTTCGGACAGGAGTCGATCCGACAGCACCGGCCTGCGCCACCGAAGAACTCGTCAGCACGACGGCGCATGCGGCGGCAAGGGCCGCCAAAAGCCTGGATCGATAAAGCGCGACCATGAACAATCCCCTTTCGGCGGAGAATCTCTCCCACCGAAAGAACTCCGACGCCGCGATCATGTTTCTGACCGATGGGATGGTTCACCGACTTGAGTGATCAAGAGCTAGTGTGCTGACCAGCTGATTCCTTTCTTCGATCAAGCTCATCGAACTGCCTGCCCCTCATTCCATGGGCAGAGCCTCAACCGACAGCAAGAGTCCTCACTGAGCGAGCCCATCAATGGCCACCGTGCAGAACCGCTTGCCATCCGCGATGAGACTCACGACGCAATCGTCTCGCCGGGGCATCTGACAAGCCCTCTCCTCACTCAAACCGCTCAGCAACCTGTACGCCGGGCTCAGGCGTGGCCCCACGACCGAAGCACACACATCCCAGGGCCGCTGACAGTGCGTGGTTCCCGGTGGTCCTTGGCATCGTTCGACCTTGCAGTACGCAGGCCGCATCGACCGCGAGACCTGGATCCGGTTCATCGAGGCCCGCGGAGCTCACCGTCTGGTGCCCAAGGAGCACGAGGACAGCGAGGGCCAACAGCGTGTGATGTGTCCCGCAGAAGCCGGCAAGGTCCAGTGCCCCATCAAGAGCCGGTTCATGGACAGAGGCATCCAGCTGGCGCTCGTCGACCCGGAGCCGAACCCCGCGGGCCGCTCAAGGTCTGCCGCCAGCGCAGCATCACCCTCGAGACCCTGGCGCTGAGCGGAGAACGCCCGCGCAGGCGCACCCCCCACCGCCGGACGGCCAAGCCGCTCGGAGCCTGGACCCCGACCGGTCACCTAGTCACCGACAACGTAGGCATCCGGCGCTCATCCGAAGGACCCGCCGGACAGCATCAGAGCCCTCGCCCCGACCGACCGGTCACAGGCGAGGGCTCTTGTGTGTTCAATGCCACTCTTGCGAGCCGGCACCGGCTACCGAGCCGTAGCCAGCGGCCCGATCAACGAGAAACGGGCCCTCACCAGGACTTTCGTCCGGTGAAGACCCGTTTCGTCGGTTCTTCTTTGTGCGCGAGGGGGGAGTTGAACCCCCACGCCCTTTCGGGCACTGGAACCTGAATCCAGCGCGTCTGCCTATTCCGCCACCCGCGCATTGGGTGTGCCTTCCGGCCCCTCGCCCTTTCGGGGTGAGCGCCTTCCGACATGCAGAAGATTAGCACGCTGCCGAGGGTGGATTCACATCCGTTTTCGCGGGCACCTGCTGGGCACGCTCACCCCCGCTGACCTCGCATCCGATGCAACCGGTCAGCCGTCCCACAGCAGTCCGACAACAGTCAGCCGACAGTCAGCCGGTGGTCCGACAGCACTCCACCAGCAGTCCGAAGCCCCCGGAGAGATCCACTCCAACCCGGAGCCCCTCCCCGAGGCACCGCCCCGAAGCCCCGCCGCCGACGCAGCGAAAGGTACCGATCCACAGCCCCGCAGCCCCGGATCCGAGCGCCCCCTCCGTCTCACCTTCCCCGTCCCCTCCCGGCTCCGCCGCCGCGTGCGGGACACTGTCCAGGGACCCCCTCTACGATCCAGCTGTGAGGGTCGACACTCGTCGACCGGGCTGACAGGGGGAACCAGCCGATTTCCCGGTGCGTGGATACGATCAGTAAGCAGTACCAGGACGAAAACGAAGGAGGAGGTGCCCCATGGGAGTCCTGAAAAAGTTCGAGCAGCGTCTCGAAGGTCTGGTCAACGGCACCTTCGCCAAGGTGTTCAAGTCCGAGGTCCAGCCCGTCGAGATCGCCGGCGCCCTCCAGCGCGAGTGCGACAACAACGCGACGATCTGGAACCGCGAGCGGACCGTCGTCCCCAACGACTTCATCGTGGAGCTGAGCGCGCCGGACTTCGAGCGCCTCAGCCCCTACTCGGGGCAGCTCGGCGACGAGCTGTCCGGCATGGTGCGCGACTACGCGAAGCAGCAGCGCTACACCTTCATGGGACCGATCAAGGTCCACCTGGAGAAGGCGGACGACCTGGACACGGGTCTGTACCGGGTACGCAGCCGCACGCTCGCGTCGAGCACCAACCAGCAGCAGTCCCAGCAGCCGCCGCAGCCCGGCCGGGGCCCCGCTTCGGCGCCCCCGGCGGCGGGCGGAGGCTACGGCTATCCGCCGGCGGCGAACGCCGGCGGCGGATACGGCTATCCGCCGGCGAGCGCGCCGCCGATGCCCGCGGGGCCGCCTCCGGGCCGCCCTGCGCAGGCCCCGGCGGGAGCCCGGCCGCGCAACCAGGCAGGACCGCTGCCCGGCGCACAGGTGCGTCACTGGATCGAGATCAATGGCACACGCCATCAGATCTCGCGCCCCACGCTGGTCCTCGGCCGCAGCACCGAAGCCGATGTGCGGATCGACGACCCCGGCGTCTCTCGCCGGCACTGTGAGATTCGGACCGGAACGCCCTCGACGATCCAGGATCTCGGGTCCACCAACGGCATCGTGGTGGACGGGCAGCACACCACCCGCGCTACGCTCCGCGACGGCTCGCGGATCGTCGTGGGCAGTACCACCATCATTTACCGGCAAGCCGAAGGGTGAAGCGGGGGCAATGTCAGAGCTGACCCTGACGGTCATGCGGTTGGGTTTCCTGGCCGTTCTGTGGCTGTTCGTGATCGTGGCCGTCCAGGTCATCCGCAGCGACCTGTTCGGTACGCGCGTCACCCAGCGCGGGTCGCGTCGTGACAGCGGGCGCCAGCAGCAGGCCACGGCCCGCCAGGCCGCGCCGCCGCAGCAGCGCGCCCAGCAGCAGAACAGTGGTGGAGGCGGGCGGCAGCGCCGCGGCGCCCCCACGAAACTCGTCGTCTCCGAGGGCACCCTCACGGGCACCACGGTGGCGCTGCAGGGCCAGACCATCACGCTGGGCCGTGCGCACGATTCGACGATCGTTCTCGACGACGACTACGCGTCGAGCAAGCATGCCAGGATCTACCCGGACCGGGACGGACAGTGGATCGTGGAGGACCTCGGGTCCACCAACGGCACCTATCTCGACCGGTCCCGGCTGACCACCCCGCAACCGATTCCGCTCGGCGCGCCGATCCGCATCGGCAAGACCGTCATCGAGCTGCGGAAGTAGTACGACAATGAGCGAGCGGAGCGAGCGAGCCGACGCGGTCACCCAGGACCTGAGCGCGCTCCCGACCGGAGGGTGGGCACCGTGCGGATGTACCCGGAGCCGACGGGCGAGGTGCGCATGAGTCTGTCACTGCGCTTCGCCGCCGGATCGCACAAAGGCATGATCCGCGAGGGGAACGAGGACTCGGGCTACGCCGGTCCGCGTCTCCTCGCGATCGCCGACGGCATGGGCGGTCAGGCCGCCGGTGAGGTCGCCTCGTCGGAGGTGATCTCGACGATCGTCGCGCTCGATGACGACGTTCCCGGCTCCGACATCCTCACGTCGCTCGGCACGGCCGTGCAGCGGGCCAACGACCAGCTGCGGATGATGGTCGAGGAGGACCCCCAGCTGGAAGGCATGGGGACGACCCTGACCGCTCTGCTGTGGACGGGTCAGCGCCTCGGTCTCGTGCACGTCGGCGATTCGCGCGCCTATCTGCTGCGCGACGGTGTACTGACGCAGATCACGCAGGACCACACCTGGGTGCAGCGCCTCGTCGACGAGGGCCGCATCACAGAAGAGGAAGCCACCACTCACCCGCAGAGGTCCCTCCTCATGCGCGCGCTGGGCAGTGGCGATCACGTCGAGCCCGACCTCTCCATCCGTGAGGTGCGGGCCGGCGACCGGTACTTGATCTGCTCCGACGGCCTGTCCGGCGTCGTCTCCCACCAGACGATGGAGGAGACCCTCGCCAGCTACCAGGGCCCGCAGGAGACCGTGCAGGATCTGATCCAGCTGGCGCTGCGCGGCGGTGGCCCGGACAACATCACGGTGATCGTGGCGGACGTCCTGGACATCGACAGCGGTGACACGCTCGCCGGTCAGCTGTCCGACGCCCCGGTCATCGTGGGCGCGGTCGCCGAGAACCAGCACCAGCTGCACGACGGCGGGGCGATGCAGACCCCCGCGGGCCGTGCGTCGGAGCTCGGCCGCGGTTCCGGCAGGCCGGTGCCCGGGCAGGGCGGCGGCGAGTTCGGCCCGCCCGGCAGCGGAGACGCGGCCGGTTACGCTCCTGAGGGAAGCTTCGGCTCGTACGGGGACGACGACTTCGTCAAGCCGCGGCGCGGCCGTAAGTGGCTCAAGAGATCCTTCTTCATCGCCCTGGTGCTGGCCGTCGTGGGCGGTGGCCTGTACGGCGGCTACCGCTGGACGCAGACGCAGTACTACGTCGGTTCGAACGAGTCGCATGTCGCGCTGTACCGCGGCATCAGCCAGGACCTGGCGTGGGTGAGTCTGTCGAAGGTCGAGAAGGACCACCCCGAGATCGAACTCAAGTACCTGCCGCCCTACCAGCGCAAGCAGGTCGAGGCGACGATCACCGAAGGCAGCTTCGGTGACGCCAAGGACAAGATCGGCGAGCTGTCGCTGCAGGCCTCGGCCTGCAGGAAGGACGCCGAGCGCCGTCAGGCGGAGAACGAGCAGAACGCGAAGACCGGCGAGGGCGAGGCGGGTGGCACCACGGGCGCCACCAAGACGTCTTTCACCACGTCGCGCACCTCGGCGAAGACAGCGCCGAGTCCGACACCCACGCCGTCCGGAACGGCCAAGTCCAAGACCGCACCGACGCCCACACCTGGCCCCAGCCTCTCGGAGGATGAGCAGAAGCTGGTCCCGCTGTGCGGTAAGCAGTAAGCAGCCGTTGGGGGCCTTTGCACGCCATGAGCAGTAGCACTACACACACGTCGACCATCGGCGCGATCGGTGCGCCGAGCCGGCGCAACACCGAGCTCGCGCTCCTCGCGTTCGCCGTCGTCATCCCTGTTTTCGCGTACGCGAACGTGGGTCTGGCGATCGACGGTTCGCTGCCCGCCGGGCTCCTGGGCTACGGCCTCGGCCTCGGCCTGCTCGCGGGCGTCGCGCACATCGTCGTCCGCCGGTTCGCGCCGTACGCCGATCCGCTGCTCCTGCCGATCGCGACCCTGCTCAACGGCATGGGTCTGGTCATCATCTGGCGCCTGGACCAGTCGGAGCGCCTGCAGCAGCTGGCCAAGTCGCAGTACGGGTCGTTCAGCCCGGACGCGCCGAATCAGCTGATGTACTCCGCGATCGGCATCGCCCTGTTCGTGGGCGTGCTCATGCTGCTCAAGGACCACCGCATCCTGCAGCGCTACACGTACATCTCCATGGTGGGCGCGCTGATCCTGCTGCTGCTGCCGCTCGTGCCGGGTCTCGGTATGAACGTGTTCGGCGCGAAGATCTGGATCAGCATCGGCGGGTTCTCCATCCAGCCCGGTGAGTTCGCGAAGATCGTCATCGCGGTGTTCTTCGCGGGCTATCTGATGGTGAAGCGGGACGCCCTCGCGCTCGCCAGCCGCCGCTTCATGGGCCTGTACCTGCCGCGTGGCCGTGACCTCGGACCGATCATCGTCGTCTGGGTGATGTCGATCCTCATCCTGGTCTTCGAGACGGACCTCGGTACGTCGCTGCTGTTCTTCGGCATGTTCGTCGTGATGCTGTACGTCGCCACGGAGCGCACCAGCTGGATCGTGTTCGGTCTGCTGATGTCGGCGGTCGGCGCGGTCGGTGTCGCCTCGTTCGAGCCGCACGTGCAGAGCCGTGTCCAGGCGTGGCTCGACCCGATGCACGAGTACCTGCTCAGCAGGCAGGGCGTCAGCGGTCACTCCGAGCAGGCGATGCAGGCTCTGTGGGCGTTCGGCTCCGGTGGTGTGCTCGGCACGGGCCTCGGCCAGGGTCACTCCGACCTGATCAAGTTCGCCGCGAACTCCGACTTCGTCCTCGCCACGTTCGGCGAGGAGCTCGGCCTCGCGGGCATCATGGCGATCCTGCTCATGTACGGGCTGATCGCGGAGCGCGGTCTGCGTACGGCTCTCGCGGCCCGCGACCCGTTCGGCAAGCTGCTCGCCGCGGGCCTGTCCGGCGCGTTCGCGATCCAGGTGTTCGTCGTCGCCGGCGGTGTCATGGGTCTCATCCCGCTGACCGGTATGACCATGCCGTTCCTCGCGTACGGCGGTTCCTCCGTGATCGCGAACTGGGCACTGATCGGCATCCTGATCCGGATCAGCGATACCGCGCGCCGCCCGGCGCCGGCCCCCGCCCCCAGCCCCGACGCCGAGATGACCCAGGTGGTCCGACCGTGAACAAGCCCCTGCGCCGGATCGCGATCTTCTGCGGGCTCCTCGTCCTCGCCCTGCTGATCCGCGACAACTGGCTCCAGTACGCCCAGGCCGACAAGCTGCAGTCCGACAAGCAGAACCCGCGCGTCGCCATCGAGCGGTACGCACAGCCGCGCGGCGACATCATCGTCGACGGCAAGTCGATCACGGGTTCCGTGGCAACGGACGGCACCGACCTCAAGTACAAGCGGACCTGGAAGGACGGGCCCATGTGGTCGCCCGTCACCGGGTACGCCTCGCAGCTGGTCGGCGCGAGCCAGATCGAGTCCATCGAGGACGGCATCCTCACCGGCAATGACGACCGGCTGTTCTTCCGCCGCACCCTCGACATGATCACCGGTAAGAAGAAGGAGGGTGGCAACGTCGTCACCACCCTCAACGCCGCCGCACAGAAGGCCGCGTACGACGGTCTGAAGAACCGTGGCAAGGGTGCCGCCGTCGCGATCGACCCGAAGACCGGTGCGATCCTCGCCATGGCGTCGACGCCCTCGTACGACCCGTCGTCGTTCGCCGGCATCCTGCAGAAGGACGGCGACACGTTCGGCAAGCTCGACAAGAACAAGGACAAGCCGCTCACGAACCGCGCGCTGCGCGAGACGTACCCGCCCGGCTCGACCTTCAAGATCGTGACCGCCGCTGCCGCGCTGGAGCACAACCTCTACACGGGCGCCGACGAGAAGACCGACACGCCGCTGCCGTGGACCATGCCCGGCACCACGACGCCGCTGAAGAACGAGGGCAACATCCCCTGCAAGGACGCGACGCTGCGCGTGGCGCTGCGCTACTCCTGCAACACCGTCTTCGGCAAGGTCGGCGCCGACCTCGGCAACGACAAGATGCTGGAGACCGCGGAGAAGTTCGGCTTCAACAAGGAGCAGTTCACCCCGGTCCGTTCGAACGCGTCCGTGTTCTCCGACAACATGAACAAGTCGCAGACGGCCCTGTCCTCGATCGGTCAGTACAACACCGCGGCGACGCCGCTGCAGATGGCCATGGTGGCCTCCGCGGTCGCCAACGACGGCAAGCTCATGGAGCCGTACATGGTCAGCGAGCTCCAGGCGCCGAACCTCGACACGATCGAGCACCACACGCCGAAGGAGATGAGCCGGCCGCTGTCGGAGAAGAACGCCCAGATCCTTCAGTCGATGATGGAGACGGTCGTCAGCGAAGGCACCGGTACGAACGCGCAGATCCCCGGCTACACGGTCGGCGGAAAGACGGGTACCGCCCAGCACGGCCTCAACAACAGCGAGAAGCCGTACGCGTGGTTCCTGTCGTACGCGAAGGCCAAGGACGGCAGCTCGCCGGTCGCCGTGGCCGTGGTCGTCGAGGACGGCAGCGCCAACCGTGACGACATCTCCGGTGGCGGTCTGGCGGCGCCGATCGCCAAGAGCGTGATGGAAGCGGTGCTCGCCAAGAAGTGACTCCGATCACGACTCCTTCACAACGGTGCACGTTGCGATACCGGTCCTGTATCGGGTGACGGCTCCAGGCAGGTCAGGCACGACAGGCCGGGTACGGTATGCCCGGACAGCACACCGCCCGACCCCGCACGGGTGACGGTCGGGACCGACGGAGAGGGCTGGTAGGTAACCATGGAAGAGCCGCGTCGCCTCGGCGGCCGGTACGAGCTGGGCCAGGTGCTCGGCCGTGGTGGCATGGCGGAGGTCTATCTCGCCCATGACACCCGGCTCGGTCGCACCGTGGCGGTGAAGACGCTACGCGCGGATCTCGCGCGCGACCCGTCGTTCCAGGCCCGGTTCCGCCGGGAGGCCCAGTCGGCCGCCTCGCTCAACCATCCCGCGATCGTCGCCGTGTACGACACCGGTGAGGACTACATCGACGGGACCTCCATCCCGTACATCGTGATGGAGTACGTCGACGGGTCCACGCTGCGTGAGCTGCTGCACTCCGGGCGCAAGCTGCTGCCCGAGCGTGCCATGGAGATGACGATCGGCATCCTCCAGGCGCTCGAGTACTCGCACCGCGCGGGCATCGTCCACCGTGACATCAAGCCGGCCAACGTCATGCTGACGAGGACCGGCCAGGTCAAGGTGATGGACTTCGGCATCGCCCGCGCCATGGGCGACTCCGGCATGACGATGACGCAGACGTCGGCCGTGATCGGCACCGCCCAGTACCTCTCCCCGGAGCAGGCCAAGGGCGAGCAGGTCGACGCGCGGTCCGACCTCTATTCGACGGGCTGTCTCCTCTACGAGCTGCTGACCGTGCGGCCGCCCTTCGTGGGCGACTCCCCGGTCGCGGTCGCGTACCAGCACGTGCGCGAGGAGCCGCAGCCGCCGAGCGTCTTCGACTCCGAGATCACCCCGGAGATGGACGCGATCGTCCTCAAGGCCCTCACCAAGGACCCGGACTACCGCTACCAGTCCGCGGACGAGATGCGCGCCGACATAGAAGCGTGCCTCGACGGGCAGCCGGTCGCGGCGACCGCGGCGATGGGCGCGGTCGGCTACGGCGGCCACCCTGACGACCAGCAGACGGCGATGCTGCACCCGCAGAACGGCGGCGGCCAGACGTCGATGCTGCCGCCGGTCAGCCCGGACGACGGCGGCTACGGCTACGACGAGCGCCCCGACCGGCGCCGTCAGAACCAGGGCAAGAACCGTACGTCGACGATCCTGCTCGTGCTCGCGGGCGTCCTCGTCCTCATCGGTGCGATCCTGATCGGCAAGTGGTTCAACAGCGGGAGCGGGAGCGACACACCGTTCGCGGCGCCCAAGTTCATCGGCAAGACGGTCCCCGAGGCCAGGCTCGCCGCCAAGAACACGCACCTCAAACTCGACGCCTCGAAGAAGGAGCCCTGCGACAAGTTCCCCAGCGGCCAGATCTGCACGCAGAGCCCGGCCGCGGGGACCGACGTCAAGAAGGGCGACACCATCACGGTGACGGTGTCGACCGGTGCGCCGAAGGTCGCGGTGCCCGACGTGCGGGGCCTGGACTTCACCGAGGCCGAGTCGCAGCTCAACGACAAGGGCTTCGAGGTGGTGAAGGAGACCAAGGAGTCGAGCCAGACTCCCGATGTCGTCATCAGCCAGGACCCGTCGGGCGGCACCGAGAAGCAGAAGGGGAGCACCATCACCCTGACTGTCGCCAAGAAGAAGACGCTCTCCACCGTGCCGGACGTCACCAACAAGACGTGCGACGAGGCGAAGGCACAGCTGACCGCCAACAACCTCAAGGGCACCTGCACCGAGGAGGAGAACACCACGGTCGAGGCCGGCAAGGTGTTCTCGCAGAGCCTCCCCGCCAACTCCCAGGCCGAGCCCGGATCCACGGTCACCCTGAAGGTCGCCAAGGCGGCCGAGCAGATCACGGTGCCCGGTGACATCGCCGGCAAGAAGCTGAAGGACGTACAGAAGGAGCTGACGGACCTCGGTCTCGTCCCCGCTCTGGCGACCGGCTCGCCCAACGACCCGAACTCCACGGTCGTGACGAGCCAGCCCGGTCCCAACTCGCCGGTGAACAAGGGCGACACAGTCACCCTGCTCACCACCCCTGGCGGCCAGAACGGCGGCGGGGACAACGGCGGCGGGATCTTCGGAGGCGCCACCGGCCGCCAGTAGGCGCCCGCCAGTCATGAGAGAACCCCGGCACCGCTCAGGCGGCGCCGGGGTTCTTTCGTGCGGTGCTTCGAGGGCTTGTTGTATGTGGGGTTCTCACATGTGCCGGTGGCGCCGTCAGCGCAGCTCCGCGGGGGGCGTCCGATCGCTGTCGACCTTGTCGATCCGCTCCAGCTCGCCCCACACCACGTAGCGGTAGGTGGACGTGTAGACGGGCGTGCACGTCGTGAGTGTGATGTAGCGGCCGGGCTTCTTCACACCCGACTCCTTGGGGACCGGGGCGAGGACCTTCACGTTGTACTTCGACGTCTCGGGGAGGATGTCGTACACCTTGTAGACGTACCACTTGTCCTTCGACTCGAAGACGATCGGGTCGCCCTTCTTGATCTTGTCGATGTTGTGGAACTTCGCCCCGTGCCCGTCCCGGTGCGCGGCGAGCGTGAAGTTGCCCTTCTCGGCTGTCGGCAGCGCGGACTTGACCGGGTCGGTGTAGTAGCCGGCGACACCGTCGTTGAGGATCTTCGACGAGGTGCCCTTCTCGACGAGCACCTCACCGTTCTTCATCGACGGCACGTGCAGGAAGCCGATGCCGTTCTTGGTGTCGAGCGCGCCGGGGCCCTGGTCGGCCCACTGGTCGCGCACCTTGTCGCCCTGCTTGTGCGCGGCGCGGTCCGCGACCACGTTCGTCCACCACAACGAGTAGGCGACGAACAGGCCGAGGACCAGGCCCGCCGTGATGAGGAGCTCGCCGAAGAGACTGACGGCGCCGGCGATGCGGCCACGGCCGCGTGGTGGCGCGGGCGGCGCCTCGCCGGCCCGCTCGTCGTGGTCGGTCGTCGCTGCCACTGCTTGTGCCCCGTCCCTGTCCCTGAACCTGCGCCTGTTGGCTGTTACCTGCTGGGTGTGCTGTCCGCTTCCCCTGCGTGCCCCGCTGCCCCGCGTATGCCCTGCCGCTGCCCGCTACTGCACGAGCGCGTCCGGCTTCCCCTTGCTGCGCGGCCGTTCCTCGACCATCTTGCCCCAGACGATCATTCGATACGTACTGGTGAATTCCGGCGTGCACGTGGTCAGCGTGATGTACCGGCCCGGAGCCGTGAACCCGGAGCCCTGGGGGACCGGATTGAGGACGGTCGTGTTGCTGGGCGGGGTCTGCGGAAGGATGCTCGTCATCTTGTACACGTAGTACGTGTCCTGCGTCTCGACGACGATCGGATCGCCCGGCTGGAGCCGGTTGATGTAGCGGAACGGCTCGCCGTGCGTATTGCGGTGCCCGGCGACCGCGAAGTTGCCGGTCTTGGCGCTCGGCATCGCCGTCTCGATGCTGTCCTTGCCGTAGTGGCCCACCATGCCGTGGTCCAGGACCTTCGTCTTGCTGATGCCCTCGGCGATCGGCACGACGACGTCCAGCTTCGGGATGTGCATGATCGCGAAGCCCTGGCCGGGCGCGAACTTGTCCGGCTCGCGTTTGCCGTTCGCCCAGTCGTCCTGGAGGTGGTGCGCCGCGCTGCCCGCCTGCTGGTGGGCCCGGATGTTCGACCACCACAGCTGGTAGGTGACGAAGAGCAGCATCAGCACGCCGATGGTGATGAACGTTTCGCCGATGGCCCGGCTGGCGACCTCGCCCGTACTCGGCCTGCTCGCCCTCGCGGCCCTGCGCGCCTCCAGACGGCTGCGGGGCGGGGAGGCGGGCTCCGGAGTCTGCGCGGGCGCCGCCGAGTGCCTGCCGCCGTGCTTGGCGGCCTTCCTGCGCGCGGCCCGGCCACCGGTCACCACGGGCGCGGCAGCGCGCTCACGCTCAGGGGCGCCGGAGTCGGACCCGGTGTCGGTCTCTGCGCCCGTGGAGGCGTCTGTGTCTGTGTCTGTGTATGCGGCCGTGTCGGGCTCGGCTGCTCCCCGGGTGTCCGCGGTGCGCAGGGCCACGGTCTCGTCGTTCGGGACCGGCCGCGGCGGTCTCGCCTCGTACTCGCGGACGGGCGGCACGTACGCGGGCTGCTGCGCCTGCTGCACCTGCGGCGGATGTGGTGTCTGCGGAGCCTGCTGCTCGCCGCCGTACCAGTCCTGTACGTAGCCCTGAGGGTCGTACCACTCCTGCTCCGGCTGAGGCGACGGCTGGGCCTGGAGCGGCTGGTGAGCGTCCGGCTGCGGCTGCGCGTACGGCTGGGGCTCCTGAGACTCGTCCGTGGCGCGGAACCAGGGCGAGGGGTGCTGCCCGGGCAGTGGATCGTTCAGCGGGTCGTCGAGCCGCTGAACGGCCGCCTCGAACGCACCGGCAGCCTCGTACGGTTCCTGCTCGTACGAGGCTCCCTCGCGCTCGGGGCGCAGGGCGGTCACGCCGAGGCCCTGCCCACGACCGGGGCGAGCCCGGCCGATCGTGCCACCGCGGTCTTGTCGCCGCAGACGGTCAGCCAGTTGGCCAGCATCAGGTGACCGTGTTCCGTGAGGACGGATTCGGGGTGGAACTGCACGCCCTCGACGGGCAGTTCACGGTGGCGCAGGCCCATGATGATGCCGTCGTCGGTGCGCGCGGTGACCTCGAGCTCGTCCGGGACGGTGTCCGGTTCGGCGGCGAGCGAGTGGTAGCGGGTCGCCGTGAAGGGGTTCGGCAGCCCCGCGAAGACGCCCTTGCCCTCGTGCCGCACCAGGGACGTCTTGCCGTGCAGCAGTTCGGGGGCCCGGTCCACGACACCGCCGTACGCGACCTGCATGGACTGCATGCCGAGGCAGACACCGAAGACGGGCACGCCGGTCTGTGCGCAGTGGCGCACCATCTCGACACAGACACCGGCCTGTTCGGGGGCTCCGGGGCCCGGGGACAGCAGTACGCCGTCGAAGCCGTCCTGCGCGTGCCGGGTCCCGACCTCGTCGTTGCGCAGCACTTCGCACTCGGCGCCCAGTTGGTACAGGTACTGGACGAGGTTGAAGACGAAGCTGTCGTAGTTGTCGACCACGAGAATGCGGCTGCTCGCGCCCACTAGTTGTTCACCGTCACATCGTTGAAGGGCAGCAGGGGCTCGGCCCACGGGAAGACGTACTGGAACAGTACGTAGACCACCGCGAGGACGAGCAGAAGCGAGATCAGTGCTCTGATCCACGTGTTTCCCGGCAGATGCCGCCAGATCCAGCCGTACATGCCGTCCCTTCCGTCGCCGTACGGCAACAGACTAACGGCGCAGGGCCTCCGGTTTCCCGGCCTCCGCGGGCTGGGTGGCATCAAGGTGCGCCCAGACGATCAGCCGGTGGCTGTGACCCCACTCCGGCTCGCACGTCGTCAGTGTCAGATAGCGGCCCGGCTCCGTGTATCCGGACTTGCGCGGCACCGGGTCGATGACGGCGACATCGCTGGGCAGCGTCTTGTAGGGCTTGGTATCGATGCGGTAGGTGAACCAGGTCGTACCGTCGGTGAGGACGACGGCGTCGCCGGGGCGCAGCTCGGGGAAGTCCTTGAACGGGTCGCCGTAGGTGCGGCGGTGGCCGGCGACGGAGAAGTTCCCCTTCTGCCCGAGCTGCGCCGTGCCCGCGTAGTGACCGAGGCCCTTCTTGAGGATGTCCACGCCCGTCCCCTGGAGCACCGGTTTGTTCCACGTGAAACCGAGCCGCGGGATGTACATGACGGCGAACGGCTTGCCGTCCTTGTACGGGGACGGGGACGGGGACGGGGACGGCGAGGGTGTCTGGGGCCGGCTCCGGTCCTGGGCAGGGCTCTGGCTCGGGGACGGGCCCGGGCGGGGTTGCTCGACCGCCACCGACCCCTTGGACCACTGGTCCTGGAGCGTGTCGATCTGGTGGTCCATGGCGCTGTCGGCTTTCACGCCGGTCCAGAACAGCACGTAGGCGACGAACAGCACGATCAGGGCGCCGACCGTGATGCACAGTTCGCTGAACGTCCTGACGAGCACTCGGACCGACACAGGCTCCCCCAGGCGGCTACTCCACGGGCTTCGCGTAGTGGAGATCCACTGTGCCCGAGTAACCGGGAAGAGTCACCGCCCCGTCGTCCTCGACTTTCCAGCCGAGGCCGTAGGCGTTGACGTAGAGCATGTAGTTCTGGATCTGGGGCGAGACGGCGAGCGCCTGCTTCAGCTTCTCCGGGTCCCCGACCGCGGTGATCTTGTACGGGGGTGAGTAGACCCGGCCCTGGAGGATCAGGGTGTTGCCGACACAGCGCACGGCGCTGGTGGAGATGAGCCGCTGGTCCATGACCTTGATGCCCTGCGCGCCGCCGTTCCACAGGGCGTTGACGACGGCCTGGAGGTCCTGCTGGTGGATGACCAGGTCGTTCGGCTGGGGTTCGGGGTAGCCGGGGAGCTTGGCGGTGGCGTTCGGCGGGGCGTCCGCGAGCGTGACCGAGACGGCCTGTCCGCGCAGTTTCTTGGTGCCGGACGCCTTCTCCAGGGCGGACAGTTTGGCGTCCCCGGCCTTGGTGCCGGCGCCGCCGCGCTCGGTGAGAGCGTCGACGTCGTCGCGGATCGCGCTGTTGGACTCCTCGAGCTGGCCGTTCTTGTGGCTGCGCTCCTGGATGAGGTCGGAGAGCTTCAGCAGCGAGGTGTCGGTGCGGATGTTGGTGCCCTTGGCGGTGTTGAAGCTGGTGAAGAAGATCAGCCCGGCCAGGGCGAACACGGCCACGGTCAGCAGCCGCATGGGACGGAGGCGCACGCGGGGGCGGCCCCCGCCGGGGGGCTCTTCCCGGGAGTCGGCAGAATTGCTCAACGTACCCTTATCTCCTTCAGCGCCGCGGAAGCACTACGCTAACGGACGCCCGGGGGAGCGCAGAGATTCCCCTTGTACGCTGCCCGGAGCCAGCCCACGTCCCCTGCGCGGCCACGCAGCGCATCGACAGGAGAGACCCTCGTGCCGAAGTCACGTATCCGCAAGAAGGCCGACTACACGCCGCCTCCGGCGTCGAAGCAGGCGGCGAATATCAAGCTGACCAATCGCGGCTGGGTAGCCCCGGTGATGCTCGCGATGTTCCTGATCGGGCTCGCCTGGATCGTCGTCTTCTACGTCACCGACGGCACCCTGCCGCTGGACGCGCTCGGCAACTGGAACATCGTCGTGGGCTTCGGCTTCATCGCGGCCGGGTTCGGCGTTTCCACGCAGTGGAAGTAGCTCTGCCCCTAGTTATCCACTGAGTTATCCACAGCTCTTTCCACAGTGGGGAAAAGGTCGGAAGATCTGTGGATAACCCACCGGGCGTTGACGCCGGTGTGACTGACGCACCGCAGCTCGCCCACATGTTCGCCCCTTGTCCTGGCTGGGGAAACCCAGGTCAGCGACAAGGGGCACACCTGTTCCCCACCGAGTGCACAGGATCCGGCACCGTCTGTGGACAACGTGGGCCACGGACTGAGCTCAAGTGAGCTGGGCCGTCCTCACAAGCACAGTGACGACCACCACGGCGAGGACGAGCGCACAGGTCCCGTACTGCACCAGCGAGCGGCGCTCCCTGGGGGCGTGGACCATCGCGTACCCGACGACCACGCCGGCGACGAGCCCGCCGACGTGGGCCTGCCAGGCGATGTTGCCCCACGTGAACGTGAAGAGCAGGTTCAGCGCGAGAAGGGCGATCACGGGGCGCATGTCGTAGTTGAGACGCCGCACCAGCACCGCCGTCGCGCCCAGGAGCCCGAAGACGGCACCGGACGCACCGAGGGACTGTTCGCTCGGCCCCGCGATCGCGTAGGTCAGCGCGCTGCCGGCCAGCCCCGAGACCATGTACAGCGCGATGTAGCGGGCCCGGCCGAGCGCCGCCTCCAGCGGGCCGCCGAGCCACCACAGGCCCAGCATGTTGAACGCGATGTGCCACACCTCCTGGTGCGTGAACATCGCCGTCACCAGGCGGTACCACTCGCCGCCTGCCACGCCCTGGTCCGGGGCGAAGGGCGCGGGAGGCCAGGCCCCGATCAGAACGAAGTCGGAGAGCAGCCGGTCCCACACATGGACCGCGATGAACACCGCCACGTTGATCCCGATAAGGATCTTCGTGACCAGGCGAGGATCGGCCGCGATGGTGCCGCCCGTGATCGTCCTCGGCCTGCTGGCTGCCGGGCCGTGCCCCGTAACGGAACCGCCCCGCACACAGTCCGGGCACTGGAAGCCCACCGAGGCGCTGACCATGCAGTCCGGGCAGATGGGCTTGTCGCAGCGGGCGCAGCGGATCCCGGTCTCGCGGTCAGGGTGCCGATAGCAGCGGGGCGTGCCTTGCGCTTCCTGAGGACTCTGCGGACTGCCTGGCACCTGATCCATCGGAATCCCCTCGTACGCAACGGGCGCGGTCAACACATGGCCCCGCCCATCCTTACGGATGAGCGGGGCGTATTGGTTCCCGTCGGCCCGGTTCGCGTCAGCGGGTCTCCACGACGACCGACTCGATGACCACGTCGTTGACCGGCCGGTCCGTACGCGGGTTCGTCTGCGCGGTCGCGATGCCGTCCACGACCTTCTGGCTGGCCTCGTCGACGACCTCGCCGAAAATCGTGTGCTTACGGGTCAGCCAGGCCGTCGGCGACACCGTGATGAAGAACTGGGAGCCGTTGGTGCCCGGGCCGGCGTTCGCCATGGCCAGCAGGTACGGCCTGTCGAAGGCGAGGTCGGGGTGGAACTCGTCCTCGAACTGGTAGCCGGGGCCGCCGGTGCCGTTGCCCAGCGGGTCACCGCCCTGGATCATGAAACCGCTGATCACCCGGTGGAAGACCGTGCCGTCGTAGAGCTTGTCGGTGGACTTCTCGCCCGTCTCCGGGTTCGTCCACTCCCGCTCACCCCGAGCGAGCTCGACGAAGTTCTTGACCGTCTTGGGCGCGTGGTTCGGCAGCAGCCGGACTTCGATGTCGCCTTGGTTGGTCTTCAGGGTGGCGTAGAGCTGCTCAGCCACGATCTGCCTTCCGTTGCCTTCTGTGACGATCCGATCCTCGCACGCCCCCGTTGACCCGTCGCCCGGCGGCAGCCGCAGAATTTCCGGCCGAGTCGCCACCGAGGAGGCGCGCCGCAAGGCGATCCGTGGCATTGTCGTCCGCAAGCCCTATTGCACCGTATTGATCAGCTATTGCCTGGAATACCTCGGCACGTCCAAAGGCGGCTTGTGCCCCGAATGCCCGCCCTCGCATGCCGCACTGCCGCCGGGCAGGCATGATCCGAAAAAGGGTGGAAAGGTGAAAACCTATACGCCACCGAGGAGGAGGATCCCGTGACCCGCATCGACAGCGTGCGCGCCGCGACCGGCTCGGCGAAGGACAGCGTGCTGCACGCCGCGGAAGTGGTGGCGCCCTACGCCGAGACGGCCAAGGACCGGGCCGCACTGTATGCGCAGGAAGCGCGCGTACGGCTCGCGCCCGTGATGTCGCAGGCTGCGCAGCAGACCCGCGACCAATACGACACGTACCTCGCACCGCATCTTGAACAGGCCCGCAGCCATGTGCCGCCGAAGGTCGACCAGGCCGCGCAGGACGCAGCCGTCCGCACCCGGAAGGCAGCCCGCCAGGCCGCCGACTACGCCAGGCCGCGGATCGAGCAGGCCGTGGCCGCCGCCCAGCCCGTCCGCGAGGAGGCGACGGCCCGCAGCGTCGCGGCGATCGCCGCCCTGCGTGGGCAGGTGTCGCCGAAGGAGATCCAGAAGCTCGTCCGCAAGCACGAACGGCGGGCGCGGGCGGGACGCGTCGCCAAGGGCTTCCTCGTCGTCGGCATCCTCGCCGGGGGCGCCTTCGCCGCCTGGAAGTGGTGGGACAAGCAGGCCAACCCGGACTGGCTGGTCGAACCGCCGGCCGCGACCGAGGTCGCGGACAGTACGCCCCTGTCGTCGGTGGACGGCAGCCAGGGCTCCCTCGACCCCGAGGTACAGGCCAAGCAGGCCGAAGCGGAGGCGGACGCCGCCGACCGCAACGACCGCGGCTGAGCCTCGAACTTGCAGTAACGCCGTAGGGCGGGAGACCAGTGGTCTCCCGCCCTACGGCGTTCACGTGTTTCACGTGGAACCTGTGGAGCCTAGGAGATTCGAACTCCTGACATCTGCCTTGCAAAGGCAGCGCTCTACCAACTGAGCTAAGGCCCCGAAAACGATACGTCGAACCAGAAGAAGTGCGATCCGGTGCGCATCGCAGACCAGAGTACCGGGTCACCCCCCGGATCTCGCAAAAGGATTGGGACTCCCGGTCCACAACCACTCTCCGTAAGATGCCCCACGTGGTTCGCGGCAGCGAACCGCCGTATTTGGGGAAGCGATGGGGAGACGCAATGGACGCCGCACAGCAGGAAGCTACCGCAAGAGCCCGGGAGCTCCAGCGAAACTGGTACGGAGAGCCACTGGGGGCGCTCTTCCGTCGCCTCATCGATGATCTGGGCCTCAACCAGGCCCGGCTCGCGGGGGTTCTCGGCCTGTCCGCGCCCATGCTCTCCCAGCTGATGAGCGGTCAGCGCGCGAAGATAGGCAACCCGGCCGTCGTCCAGCGTGTCCAGTTGCTCCAGGACCTGGCGGGTCAGGTCGCCGACGGAAGCGTCAGCGCCGCCGAGGCCACCGAGCGCATGGACGAGATCAAGAAGTCACAGGGGGGCTCGGTGCTCACCAACACCGCGCAGACGACAACCAGTTCGGGCGCACCCACGGTCAAGCGCGTGGTCCGCGAGATCCAGTCGCTGCTGCGCTCCGTCTCCGCGGCCGGGGACATCATCGATGCGGCGGACACTCTCGCCCCGAGCCACCCGGAACTGGCAGAGTTCCTCCGGGTCTACGGCGCCGGGCGCACCTCCGACGCCGTGACCCACTATCAGGCGCACCAGAGCTGATCCCGGCCGAACGCCAGCGACATCGGGCCGGCCGCGCGTCCCGCGGCCGGTCCTGGGCCGCGGGACCATCCGAGAGGCCGGACGCGTCGTGACGGCCGAGGGGGGAGCGACGCACCACGATGGGTGAGGTCTTCGCCGGACGCTACGAACTGGCCGACCCGATCGGCCGCGGGGGAGCAGGCGCCGTATGGCGCGCCTGGGACCACCGGCGCCGCCGATATGTGGCCGCCAAGGTCCTGCTGCAGAGCGATGCCCACACCCTGCTCCGCTTCGTGCGCGAACAGGCACTGCGGATCGACCACCCCCACGTCCTCGCCCCGGCCAGCTGGGCCGCGGACGACGACAAGGTCCTGTTCACCATGGACCTCGTCGCCGGTGGCTCGCTGGCGCATCTGATCGGCGACTACGGGCCTCTGCCACCGTCCTTCGTGTGTCTCCTCCTGGATCAGCTCCTCGCCGGCCTCACCGCGGTGCACGCGGAGGGGGTCGTGCACCGCGACATCAAGCCGGCCAACATCCTCCTGGAGGCGACCGGCACGGCCCGGCCTCATCTGCGCCTCTCGGACTTCGGCATCGCGATGCGCAAGGGCGAGCCCCGGCTCACCGAGACCGACTATGTGGTGGGAACGCCCGGCTACTTCGCCCCCGAACAGGCGATGGGCGGTGAGCCGGACTTCCCCGCAGACCTGTTCGCCGTCGGTCTGGTCGCCCTGTATCTGCTCCAGGGCGCCCGGCCGGACTCCAGGGCACTGATCGAGCGCTTCACCGATCACGGCACCCCTGGCGCGCCCCAGGGGATTCCCGGCCCTCTGTGGACCGTCGTGGCCGGTCTGCTGCAGCCTGATCCGGAAGCGCGCTTCCGTACCGCCACAGGCGCCCGCAAGGCCCTCCTGGCGGCCTCCGAGCTGCTTCCCGAGCCCGGACCCGACGACGAACTGGTCGAGGTCTTCGATCAACTCGGCGCACTCCCACCCGGGTTCGCCCCGACCGGCCCGACCACGACCTCCCGGGCGGTCGCCCCCGGCCTCGTACACGACCGGACCCCGAACCATGGCTCGACCGGCCGTACGCCAGGCCGTTCCACCACGCGGAAGCCTGCTCCGGGAGAGTCCCTGCCGGCACTCCCACCGGAGCCGCCGGCGCCGGTGCCACCGCCACCGCTGTATGCCCCCGCGGTGCCGGACGACGTCCCACTGGCGGACTCGTCCGTCCGAGGCCCCGCCACCGCCGCGCCCCAGGGGCCGGAGCCCTTCGCACCACAACCCGGCGTGCGCGGGCCCAGCGTCACGCCCGGACCCACCCCGTCCGGACCCGTCCCGCCCGGGACCTCCCCGTCGGCAACCGACAGGCCCGGGTCCCGCACGTCGGGAACGGTCACGCCCGGCACCGGCATGTCCGAAACCGGCAGCTTCCACCTGCCACCGCCTCCTCCCGCGCAGCCCCCCACACAGCCACGCGTGCAGCCCCCCGCGCATCCATTCGCACAGACCTCTCCCGAGCGTCAGGCAATCGCCCCCAACACGGCGCCCCACCACGCTCCCGAGTACACCGCCCAGCCACACCCTCACCCCACAGCACCACAAACCGCACCACAACCGGCGCCTAACCCGGAACCACAACCAACCCCACCAACCCGCCCGCACCCCCACGAGCCCTCCCCCCACACCCCGGCCACGACCCCGGCCACGCAGCGCTCCTACGCCGCTCCAGCTCCCGCACCGGCGCCCGCTCAGCCCGCCTCTATCTCTACGTACACCGCCCAGAGCGTTCAGGTTCCACTCCTCGGCCACCCGAATCCCGGCGGCGCGCCCCAGAGCCCGACCCCCCATCGGCGGGTACGGAAACGGCGACCGGGACCGCCCGCGAAGGTGGCGATCCCGGTGCTGTTCGTCGCCCTGATCAGTTTCGCGGTGGGCATCTGGGCGCTGACCCAGGCCTGAGAACCCCGGCTCGCCCCGCCTACCAGCCGGCAGACACCCGCCGACGAGCGACGTACGTCCATACGACGAGCCCCAGCACCAGCACGGACCCCGTGCCGATCCCGGCGATCCCGACGACCGTCATGCGGTTCGCCCGACCGGACCCGCCCTGCGCCCCCTGCCCGCCGCCCTGCCCACCCGCCGAGGGCACCGATGAGTCCCCGCCCTGCGCGGACCCGCTCGCAGCGGCGGCCCGGTCCGCGTCAGTGACCTGGAACGCCCCCGGATTCCGCACATACGCGGGCGCCGAAGCCGCGTCCCCCTGGACCGTCAGACGGAGCGTCAGCCCGGACTCCTTGTTCCCGAAGGTCCCCTTCATCTCCGGCGTGAGGGAGACCTTCAGGTAGTACCAGCCGGCGAACCGCATGCCCGCTTCGTCCGGGCGCGACAGATAGCGGTTCTCGTAGGCGACCGGAGGCAGGGAGTCCAGGGCCGCCACGGCGGGCTCCCCTCCGTACGAGGCGTCCTTCGACGTGATCTGTGTCCGCGCCGGGTTGTACAGCGCCACACTGAGGGCATTCGGCACAAAGCCCGTACGGTGCGCGTCCCCCGCCGAGGCACCCAGCTCGGCCCCGGTGAAGAGCTGCTGTCCCCAGTCCAGCGGTACCCGGTAGAACAGCGTCTGCCCCGGGCGGATCCGGTCCTTCCACACGCCTTGCCGCAAGCTCTGCGCGTCGTTGAAGCCCGTGCCGCCGCGGCGTTCGGAAGGGATCCCGGCGGGCGGCCGCGGCGAAGACGACGGCCAGGCCCCGGGCCCGGTGGTGGCGGGCGGCGACTTGAGCGCGGGCTCCGAGGAGACGCTCAGTTCCAGGTCCCAGCGCTCCCGCGTGGAGTCAGGCGCGGTCCTGCGCGCGACGACCACGTCATACGTGCCCGCATCCTGGCAGCGCCCGCCGCCCTTCCGGACGACCCGCTCCGCGGTGGCGGCTATCGGCCTCGGGTACTCGGCGGAGCGGAACGCCGCGACCTCGGAGTCACAGCGATTGCCCTGTCGATCCTGCAGGGTCACGGAAATGCTGTCGTTGAACGCCACCTTCACGTCCGCCCCGGCCTTCGGCACCGCCACCGCCGAGACATACGTGTCGGAGGATCCATCCAGGCCGACGCGGTAGTAACGCGTGCCGGCCGCCCCCTTCGCACCCGACCCACTGCCGAGCCCGGTGCCCTTCACCCCCGCCTCGATGGAGCTCCGATAGGTCTCCCCGGCCTTGAGCTCCACCGCATCCGTACTGGTCACCGCACCCTGAACGGTTTTTGCATCGTGCGCGAAGACATACGGGGCCGATTCCCCGGCCGCCGCCGTCCCGGGCACCGCCACCACCGCGACCGCAGCGGCCACCGCGCACATCGCTGCCGTGAACGCCGGCACCGGCCGTCCCCGCCCGCGCAGCACCACGCGCCGCCCTCCGCGCCGACTCATCACGCGCCCCTTCGTCGCCCCCGCCACAGCCATCGCTTTCATCGCCGGACGACCATCCTGCCGCCAGGGCCCCATACGCCCCACCGGCATTCACGAAAGCAAGCAAATGATTTACGTAAGCGAATATGAAGCCCGGGGCGACCTTGCGCCCACCTCACCCCGGACAGCACAAAGCCCCGACCGCTCATGCGATCGGGGCCCTGAAGAGACTGTCGTCGATACTCACGAACCCGTGGGTACGGAGTCAGTCGCCTCCGTCCACAGATCCTGCTCGGCGCGATCCGCCTGGATCTGGCGGTACACGAGGAGCCCGCCGATGGCGGCCAGTGCGACCAGGAGAAGCTTCTTCACCGCGCGACCTCGTCTTTCTTTGACGTAGGGGACCTCTGGCGCCCGACTATACACACCGGCCGATACCGATCGGTGACCTGCACCCGGGCCCAACTCCCGCACCCCGTCGACCAGTCGAACCGGACCACGGGGCGCCGATCACACTTCACGGAACGTGACATTCAGCGTGATTGACGGACTTACGGCGCGATTACGCCCATTCGAGTGCTGTTCATCTGAACATCGACGCGCCACGGGCGTCGGTCCCC
This sequence comes from Streptomyces sp. NPDC107517, assembly GCF_055582645.1. Taxonomy (NCBI): domain Bacteria; kingdom Bacillati; phylum Actinomycetota; class Actinomycetes; order Kitasatosporales; family Streptomycetaceae; genus Streptomyces; species Streptomyces sp. NPDC107517. The sequence goes on from NZ_JBVJPM010000003.1 coordinate 429,694, forward strand.
CACTACGGAGCCCACATACACATCATGAGGAAAGTACGCAAATCGCCCAACCCGAAAGTGAGGGATCATGGCCACCAACAAGGTCATCAAGCTGTGGACCGTCCTCATCACCGCCTTCCTCGCGGTACTGACCGCGATGGGTCTCACCTCCCCGGCCGCCGCGGCCACTCCCGTACAGCAGACGGAGGGCGCCCGCAACGCGGCGGTGAGCACCCCCGTCGCTACCGCCGTCCGAGCTCCCTGGGCCTTCAAACGGTCCCTGCCTCCCACAATGAAGCAGCGCATCCGCGCCGAGGCCCACGGTTCCTCCCCCAGCTGCCGCCACCGCCCGCCGGTCGACGCGTTGTTCGGGAACGAGTTCGAAGAGACCGCGGCAGGAATCAGCGCTATCCACTCGCAGGCGTAGCAACAGCAGTGCGTGCGACGAAGCTCCACCAGCAGTAGCCACAACGGCAGTAGCCACAGCAGTACCAGCAGCGGCAACGAAAGCGGCAACGGCAAGAGAGCCGGCCCTGGAGAACCGCACCAGAATCTTCGCAGTAGACCCATCGCAGCAAGAAGCTCCACCGCAAGAACAGCCGGTGAGGAAGACCGACAGGCACCACCGGCAGGCACCACCGCAGAGAACGTCCGGCAGCACGGTCATCGGCCCAAGCCGACAGCGCCGCTCAGCAGCCAGCACGAGCACGAACAGCACAGACCGACGCACTACCCGCACCACGGCACAGCAGCGCGGCACAGCAGAGCCACGGCGGCGGCACCAGGCAGCGCTTCACCAGCGCAGCCACGCCCCGAACCTGCCCGCCGCACTCCCGATCCAGATCCCGATCCCGATCCACATCCAGATCCAGACGGCACCGAACGGCAGGCGAAACGCCCACCGCGACACCGCGCCGTCGACGGACCGCGCTCCCGCGCCCTCGACCTTTCACGACCCCGGCCGGCACAGGCTGAGGGTCTTCTCGGCGTGTGCCCCCGGGCTACGGCCCCGTCCCGCCACCTTGGCGCGCCTGGTCCGGGCCATTGAGGACATGATCGCGCGCTGCCTCGAGCACGAGACTGCCGCCGGCAATGGCACCTCGATGTCCAGCCTTGGCACCCTCCCACTGCGCGGCGTGCGCACACACCACGGGACAGGCGCTGCTACTCGCCAACGGGGTTATCGGCATCAGCCTCGTACGGGGGGCGAGCAGAGCGAACCGGCCGCCACCGCCCTGAGCGTGAAGCAGGGCGGCCGGATCGGAACTGCCGCGGTCGGCGGATGCATCACCACCAGCAGGGATCAGGGGATCACCTGACAGCCGTCGAAGTCGACGGACGGCTGGACACCCGCACTGTCATGGACGGCATCCAGGCCTACCCGGCGCGGCGAGTCAACAAGGACGCCAAAACGAAGAGAGGCCCTCTCCCACCAGGGGGAGAAGACCTCATCTTCATGTACTGCTTCTGTGGGGCTAACAGGATTTGAACCTGTGGCCTCATCCTTATCAGGGATGCGCTCTAACCAACTGAGCTATAGCCCCGCCGCGCTTTGCGGTGTGTGTCCCGCGCGCTGACCTCTGAAGATTAGCGCACGACCCGGCCAGTCCCAAAATCGATAGCTGGGACCCCGCTCCATCGGCCAAAAGGACTGTGGAGCGCACCCCGTCAGGGAATGCGCTCCACATGTGTCACGGCGACCGGAGCGGCGGCCGTAACGGCTGCCGCTCGGCTGCTACTCGTCCTCGGCGAGGGTCAGCTCGACGCCGCCCACGAAGCCGGCGGAGAGGTTGTAGATGAACGCGCCGAGCGTGGCCAGCGCCGTCGCGAGGACGACGTCGATGACCGCGATGATCGACGTGAAGATCAGGACGCGCGGCAGCGACAGGAACGACTGAAGGTCGAAGCCATTGGACTCGTTCGAGCCGGTGGCCTCGGAGATCGTGCCGCCGACGGTCGAGAAGACGCCCATGGCGTCCATGACCATCCACAGCACCGCGGCCGCGACGACGGTGCAGATACCGAGCGCGATGGAGAGCAGGAAGCTGACCTTCATCACCGACCACGGATCGGCCTTGGCGACCCTCAGGCGCGCCTTGCGCGTACGAGGCGTCGTGCGGGCCCCCGTGCGCGGCCTGCGGACCGCTCCGGCCGGCGGAGCCGCCTGGTAGGCCTGCGGCGGTTGGTACGGCTGCGAGGACTGCGGGGGCTGCTGCCGCTCCCCGGGCAGCGCCCCGTCCGTGCCGGCCGCGTACTGCTGCGTCTGCGGACCTCGGGTGTCCGTCACAGTTCCCCCCTGGGATCCATGAGACTCGGGCGAGTCGTTCGAGTCATTGGCGGGGCCACGGCCGCCGTCCGTTTCCGTACCGGTCGATCCGGCGCCCGTGGCTCCGCTCACGATGACTCACTCCTCGCGCTACTCGGCCGTGGACTCCGTGCCCTCGTCCGTTTCGACAGCCGTCTCGACCTCGACGGCCTCGTCGACGATGACGTCACCGTCGACCTCCTCCGCCTCGCGACCGGCCTCGGCGTTACGAGCGATACCGACCACGGCATCGCGCTTGCCCAGGTTGATCAGTTGGACGCCCATGGTGTCACGGCCCGTCTCCCTGACCTCGTTGACTCGCGTACGAATCACACCGCCGGACAGCGTGATGGCGAGGATCTCATCGGTCTCCTCGGTCACCAGCGCGCCGACGAGCGATCCGCGGTCCTCCACGATCTTGGCGGCCTTGATACCGAGGCCGCCGCGACCCTGGACGCGGTACTCGTCGACGGCGGTCCGCTTCGCGTACCCGCCGTCGGTGGCGGTGAACACGAACGTACCCGGCCGGACGACATTCATCGAGAGCAGCTGGTCGCCCTCGCGGAAACTCATACCCTTCACACCGGATGTGGCGCGGCCCATCGGGCGCAGCGCGTCGTCCGTTGCGGTGAAACGGATGGACTGCGCCTTCTTGCTGATGAGCAGCAGGTCGTCCTCGGCGGAGACCAGCTCGGCGCCGATCAGCTCGTCGTCGGAGCCGTCCTCCGTCTCGCGGAGGTTGATGGCGATGACGCCGCCCGAGCGGGGCGAGTCGTAGTCCTTGAGGGGGGTCTTCTTCACGAGGCCGCCCTTTGTGGCGAGGACCAGGTAAGGGGCCGCCTCGTAGTCACGGATCGCGAGGATCTCGGCGATCGCCTCGTCCGGCTGGAAGGCCAGCAGGTTGGCCACGTGCTGGCCGCGCGCGTCACGGCCGGCGTCCGGGAGCTCGTACGCCTTCGCGCGGTAGACGCGGCCCTTGTTCGTGAAGAACAGCAGCCAGTGGTGCGTCGTCGACACGAAGAAGTGGTCGACGATGTCGTCTTCCTTGAGCTTCGTGCCGCGTACGCCCTTGCCGCCGCGCTTCTGCGAGCGGTAGTCGACCGTCTTGGTGCGCTTGACGTAGCCGCCGCGCGTGATGGTGACGACGATGTCCTCTTCGGCGATCAGGTCCTCAATGGACATGTCGCCGTCGAAGGGCACCAGCTTGGAGCGACGGTCGTCGCCGAACTTCTCGACGATCGCCCCGAGTTCCTGGCTGATGATCTGGCGCTGGCGCTCCGGGGAGGCCAGGATCGCGTTGTACTCGTCGATCTTGAGCTGCAGTTCGTCGTGCTCGGCGACGATCTTCTGGCGCTCCAGGGCGGCCAGTCGGCGCAGCTGCATCTCGAGGATCGCGTTGGCCTGGATCTCGTCGATCTGCAGGAGGCCCATCAGGCCCTCGCGGGCGATCTCGACGGTGTCACTGCGCCGGATGAGCGCGATGACCTCGTCGATGGCGTCCAGGGCCTTCAGGAGGCCGCGCAGGATGTGGGCGCGCTCTTCGGCCTTGCGCAGGCGGAACTTCGTGCGGCGGACGATGACCTCGACCTGGTGGCTCACCCAGTGACGGATGAAGGCGTCCAGGGAGAGGGTGCGCGGCACGCCGTCGACGAGCGCCAGCATGTTGGCGCCGAAGTTCGTCTGGAGGTCGGTGTGCTTGTAGAGGTTGTTCAGGACGACCTTGGCGACGGCGTCGCGCTTCAGGACGATGACGAGGCGCTGGCCGGTGCGCGACGAGGTCTCGTCGCGCACGTCGGCGATGCCGCCGACGCGGCCGTCCTTCACCAGGTCGGCGATCTTCTGCGCGAGGTTGTCCGGGTTGACCTGGTACGGGAGCTCGGTGACCACCAGGCACTGGCGGTTCTGGATCTCCTCGACCTCGACGACCGCGCGCATCGTGATGGAGCCACGGCCCGTGCGGTACGCCTCCTCGATGCCCTTGCGGCCCACGACCAGGGCGCCGGTCGGGAAGTCCGGGCCCTTGATGCGCTCGATGAGCGCGTCCAGGAGCTCCTCGTGCGAGGCTTCCGGGTTCTCCAGGTACCACTGGGCGCCGGAGGCGACCTCGCGCAGGTTGTGCGGCGGGATGTTGGTGGCCATGCCGACCGCGATGCCCGCGGAGCCGTTGATCAGCAGGTTCGGGAAGCGGGCCGGCAGGACGGTCGGCTCCTGGGAGCGGCCGTCGTAGTTGTCCGTGAAGTCGACGGTCTCCTCGTCGATGTCACGGACCATCTCCATGGACAGCGGCGCCATCTTGCACTCGGTGTAGCGCATGGCGGCGGCGGGGTCGTTGCCCGGGGAGCCGAAGTTTCCGTTCGAGTCCACCAGCGGCATACGCATCGACCACGGCTGGGCCAGGCGGACCAGGGCGTCGTAGATCGAGGAGTCGCCGTGCGGGTGGTAGTTGCCCATGACGTCGCCGACGACGCGGGCGCACTTGTAGAAGCCCTTCTCGGGCCGGTAGCCGCCGTCGTACATCGCGTACAGGACGCGGCGGTGGACGGGCTTGAGGCCGTCCCGTACGTCGGGCAGGGCGCGCGACACGATGACGGACATCGCGTAGTCGAGGTACGAGCGCTGCATCTCGGTCTCGAGCCCGACGGGCTCGATGCGCTGGGCGCCCTCCTCGGGCACCGTTTCGACGCTGACGCTGATCTCGACGCCTTCTTCAGGCGTGGGGGGAGTGTTCTCGTCGGTCATTGCTGGTCAAGATCCTTTCTGATGCGGTCAGCTGAGACCGACTCAGATGTCGAGGAAGCGGACGTCCTTGGCGTTGCGCTGGATGAACGAGCGGCGCGCCTCGACGTCCTCGCCCATCAGGACGGAGAACAGGTCGTCCGCCTGGGCGGCGTCATCGAGGGTGACCTGGCCGAGCACGCGGTGCTCGATGTCCATCGTGGTGATGCGCAGCTCCTCGGCGTTCATCTCGCCGAGACCCTTGAAGCGCTGGATCGAGTCCTCGCGGATCCGCTTGCCCTGCTGACGGCCGAGCTCCGTCAGGGCGTCGCGCTCACGGTCCGAGTACGCGTACTCGAAGTCCTCACGACCCCACTTGATCTTGTAGAGCGGCGGGCGCGAGAGGAACACGTAGCCGGCCTCGACGAGGGGCCGCATGAAGCGGAACAGGAAGGTCAGCAGCAGGGTGTTGATGTGCTGGCCGTCGACGTCGGCGTCCGCCATCAGAATGATCTTGTGATAGCGGAGCTTCTCGATGTCGAAGTCCTCGTGGACTCCGGTGCCGAAGGCGGAGATCAGCGCCTGGATCTCCTGGTTCTGCAGGATCTTGTCGATCCGCGCCTTCTCGACGTTCAGGATCTTGCCTCGGATGGGCAGAATGGCCTGGTACTGCGGGTTACGGCCGGACTTGGCCGAGCCGCCGGCGGAGTCACCCTCGACGATGAAGATCTCGCACTTGGTGGGATCGTTCGACTGGCAGTCGGAGAGCTTGCCCGGCAGGGACGCCGACTCCAGCAGGCCCTTGCGGCGGGTGAGGTCGCGGGCCTTGCGGGCCGCCACGCGCGCGGTGGCCGCCTGGATGCCCTTGCGGATGATGTCCGCGGCCTCGACGGGGTTACGGTCCAGCCAGTCGTTCAGGTGCTCGTAGACCACCTTCTGGACGAAGGTCTTCACCTCGGTGTTGCCCAGCTTGGTCTTGGTCTGGCCCTCGAACTGCGGCTCGCTCAGCTTCACCGAGATGATCGCCGTCAGACCCTCGCGGATGTCGTCACCCGTGAGGTTGTCGTCCTTCTCCCGGAGCAGCTTCTTGTCGCGCGCGTACTTGTTGATCAGCGAGGTCAGCGCGGCGCGGAAGCCCTCTTCGTGAGTACCGCCCTCGTGCGTGTGGATGATGTTGGCGAAGGAGTACACGCCCTCGGTGTAGCTGCTGTTCCACTGCATCGCGACCTCGAGGGACAGGAGCTTGTCCTTGTCCTCGGCCTCCAGGTCGATGACGGAGGGGTGCACCACGTCTCCCTTGCGGGAGTTGAGGTACTTCACGAAGTCGACGATGCCGCCCTCGTAGTGGTACTCGACGGCCTTGACCTCGGGCTTCTCGTCGGCGCCCGCCTCGTCCGCCCCGGCGACGGCCTTCGCCGACTCACGCTCGTCGGTGAGTTTGATCCTCAAACCCTTGTTGAGGAACGCCATCTCCTGGAAGCGCCGCGACAGCGTCTCGAAGGAGTAGTCGGTGGTCTCGAAGATGTCCGGGTCGGCCCAGAAGGTGACCGACGTGCCGTGCTCGTCCGTGGCCTCGTGCTGCGCGAGCGGGGCCGTGGGGACGCCCAGCTTGTAGTCCTGGGTCCAGCGGTGGCCGTCGGTCTTGACCTCGACGGCGACCTTCATAGACAGCGCGTTGACGACGGAGACACCCACGCCGTGCAAACCGCCGGAGACCGCGTAGCCGCCGCCGCCGAACTTGCCGCCCGCGTGCAGCACGGTCAGCACGACCTCGAGGGCGGGCTTGCCCTCGGACGGGACGATGCCCACCGGGATGCCGCGGCCGTTGTCCACGACGCGCACACCGCCGTCGGGCAGGATCGTCACGTCGATCGTGTCCGCGTGGCCGGCCAGCGCCTCGTCGACGGAGTTGTCGACGACCTCCTGCACCAGGTGGTGCAGGCCGCGCTCACCGGTCGAACCGATGTACATGCCGGGCCGCTTGCGGACCGCGTCCAGACCCTCGAGGACTGTGATGGCGCTGGCGTCGTAGGCCGGGGTCACCTCGCCGGAGGACTGATTGACCTCTGCCGGGGCCTGGCCGACGGCGTCGGCGGCAGTGGACGGGATGTTCTCGTTGGGGTTGCCGGAATCGGCCACGAAGCGCCCTTTCTGGCACAGCACAAGCCAAACTCTGGCGGTGGCCGGAGCGGCTGCGTCGTTCAGCGATAGTCAGCGTTGCTCGGTGCGTCCCACAAGTGGGGCGGGATTAACTCTCAGTCTACCGGTAGCGCCGACAGTGATGGGGGTTTGCCGGTACCTGAGTCCGCATGTGCCGCCCTGAACCGGCCTCTGCCGACTCCCCATATGCGTCCCGGGGCTCCAAGAGGCTCACAGCGGCACTCAGCGCTTCCGAGCGTCAACCGGGTGTCAACCCCCGGTCGGCAGCTCCCCCGACTCACCCGTAGGTGTCGCCGGGACCCTTGCTTCCTGGGGCACGCAGGGGGCCGAAGCGACGGGCGGGAGCGTTGGGCCCAAGGATCTTCAGAAGCCGTACGGTGCCGTGCCCCAGGTCCTCGTTGAGCCGCGCCACCAGCGTCGGAGCCAGGTAACGCAGCTGCATCGCCCAGGCCGTCGAGTCGCACTGGACAGTCAGGACACGCTCGTCCTCGTCGTACTTCAGGGGCTCGGAGTGCTTGGCGAGGTCCTCGCCCACGATCTCCGGCCAGCGGCCCATGACACCGCCGACAGCGGCCGGCGCCTCCCAGCCGCGCTCGGTGATCAGACGGTTGATGGCCGCGCCGAACGCGACCGGGTCGCGGCCGTCGGCGCGCGCCCCGGACCTCAGTCCGCCGCCTCGCCGGGCCTGCTTCTTCTGCTGGTCGGCCACTCCACGCGCGCGTGCCTGCTCCTTCGCGGCGCGCAGGGCCACGCGCGCCAGGTCGACGCCGGACGGCTCTGGGGCCTTCTGGGGGGCGTCGCCGGATGTGTTCTCGGTCATATCCGCTCCACCGTTCCTTCGGACACCGCGTACCGCGTGCCCGCCAGGACGCCCGGCACGTCGTCGTCCACCGCGGCCGTCACCAGAACCTGCTCGCCGGGGGCGACCAGCTCGGCGAGACGCTCCCTGCGCCGCGCGTCGAGCTCCGCGAAGACGTCGTCGAGCACGAGCACCGGCTCGTTCCCCTCGGCCCGCAGCAGGTCGTACGAGGCCAGGCGCAGAGCCAGCGCGTACGACCAGGACTCGCCGTGGCTGGCGTACCCCTTCGCGGGCAGCTGGCCGAGCTTGAGGACCAGGTCGTCGCGGTGCGGTCCGACGAGGGTGACGCCCCGCTCGATCTCCTGCTTGCGGGCCGCTTCGAGGGCGGCCATCAGCTGCTCGTAGAGCTCTTCGCGCGCGTGGCCGTCGATTTCGGGCGAGGACGGCTTGTAGTCGAGGGCGAGCGGGCCTCCGCCGGGCGCCAGCTGCTCGTACGCCTTGTCGGCGAGCGGCTGGAGCACGGCGATCAGGTCGAACCGCTGCGCGAGCAGCTCGGCGCCCACGCGCGCGAGGTGCTGGTCCCACACGTCGAGGGTCGACAGGTCCATCGACCGGCCGCCGTGCCTGCGGGCGAGCGCGGCCGACTTGAGGAGCGTGTTGCGCTGCTTGAGTACGCGGTCGTAGTCGGACCGCACGCCGGCCATGCGCGGGGAGCGGGCGGTGATGAGTTCGTCGAGGAAGCGGCGGCGCTCGCCGGGGTCGCCCTTGACGAGCGCGAGGTCCTCCGGCGCGAACAGGACCGTGCGCACGATGCCGAGCACGTCACGCGGTCTGACCTGTGAGGATCGGTTGATCCTGGCGCGGTTGGCCTTGCCCGGGTTGAGTTCGAGCTCGATGAGCTGCTGGCGCTCGCCCTGCCGGACCGCGGCCCGGATGACGGCGCGCTCGGCTCCCATGCGGACCAGCGGCGCGTCTGAGGAGACCCGGTGGCTGCCGAGGGTGGCCAGATAGCCGACGGCCTCGACGAGGTTGGTCTTGCCCTGCCCGTTCGGACCCACGAACGCGGTGACGCCCGGATCGAGAGGGACCTCGACCCGGGCGTACGAGCGGAAGTCGGCCAGCGACAGATGCGTCACATGCATGGTCGTTCGCCGACCTCCCCCAAGGTGTGGAGCGGGTGTGGATTACTTCGTCGTGGAGCTTCGTGGACGCGTTGTGGGTTCGCTTTGTGGATCAGCTCTTCTCGACGGCGTGGCCGCCGAACTGGTTACGCAGGGCAGCGATCATCTTCATCTGCGGCGAGTCGTCCTGACGCGAGGCGAAGCGCGCGAAGAGGGACGCGGTGATCGCGGGCAGCGGCACCGCGTTGTCGATGGCCGCCTCGACCGTCCAGCGGCCCTCACCGGAGTCCGCGGCGAAGCCGCGCAGCTTGTCCAGGTGCTCGTCGTCGTCCAGCGCGTTGACCGCAAGGTCGAGCAGCCAGGAACGGATGACCGTGCCTTCCTGCCAGGAGCGGAAGACCTCACGGACGTTCTCCACCGAGTCGACCTTCTCCAGGAGCTCCCAGCCCTCGGCGTAGGCCTGCATCATGGCGTACTCGATGCCGTTGTGGACCATCTTCGCGAAGTGGCCCGCGCCGACCTTGCCCGCGTGTACGGCGCCGAATTCGCCCTCCGGCTTGAGCGCGTCGAAGATCGGCTGGACCTTGGCGACGTGCTCCTTGGTGCCGCCGTACATCAGGGCGTAGCCGTTCTCCAGGCCCCAGACCCCGCCGGAGACGCCGCAGTCCACGAAGCCGATGCCCTTGATACCCAGCTCGACGGCGTGCTTCTCGTCGTCGGTCCAGCGCGAGTTGCCGCCGTCCACCACGACGTCGCCGGGCGAGAGGAGATCGGCGAGTTCGTCGACCGTGGCCTGAGTCGCCGCGCCGGCGGGGACCATCACCCACACCACACGCGGACCCTTGAGCTTGTCCACAAGCTCTCCGAGGCTGTGGACGTCCGCGAGGTCCGGATTGCGGTCGTATCCGATGACGGTGTGGCCTGCGCGGCGGATGCGCTCGCGCATGTTGCCGCCCATCTTGCCGAGACCGACGAGACCGAGCTCCATCAGGTGGTTCCTTAAGTTGCGACGGGGCGTGAGGTGGTGCGTGAGGCACTCCCGCACCTGTGTTCCGAGCCTAAACCCGGACGCTCACGCACACCTGTGGGCATAGCCGCTCAGGCGAACGCCCGGCGGCCATGCCCTGTGGAGCGTCAGCCCGACAGCCGCACCGGCATGATCAGGTACTTGTACGCGTCGTCCGCCTCGGCGTCCACGGCGGGCCGGCCACTGAGCAGCGCCGGCTTCGTGGAAGTCGTGAAGGAGAGCTGGGCGACCGGGGAGTCGATCGCGCTCAGGCCGTCCAGGAGGAACGTCGGGTTGAAGGCGATGGAGATGTCGTCGCCGTCGAGCTGGGCGTCGACCCTTTCCACAGCCTGTGCGTCGTCGCTGGAGCCGGCCTCCAGAATGAGCACGCCCTGCTCGAAGCTGAGCCGCACCGGGGTGTTCCGCTCGGCGACAAGGGCCACACGCTTGACTGCCTCCACGAAGGGGGCGGTCTCGATGACGGCCACGGAGTTGAACTCCGTCGGGAACAGGGTGCGGTACTTCGGCAGGTCGCCCTCGAGCAGACGCGTCGTCGTACGGCGGCCGGCACCCTCGAAGCCGATGAGGCCCTCACCGGCGCCGGAGCCCGACAGAGCCAGGGTGACCGTGTCACCGCTCGTGAGCGCCTTGGCGGTGTCCAGGAGCGTCTTGGCGGGCACCAGGGCGACCGCGGACGCCTCGGGGTCCTCCGGCTTCCACAGGAACTCGCGGACCGCGAAGCGGTAGCGGTCGGTGGACGCCAGGGTGACCGTGTCGCCCTCGATCTCGATGCGCACCCCCGTGAGCACCGGCAGGGTGTCGTCACGGCCGGCGGCGATGGCCACCTGGGCCGCGGCGGAGGCGAAGACCTCACCGGGGACGGTGCCCGTCGCCGTCGGCATCTGCGGCAGCGCCGGGTACTCCTCCACAGGCAGGGTGTGGAGTGTGAATCGCGAGGAGCCGCAGACCACGGTCGCTCGTACACCGTCTGTGGAAATCTCCACCGGACGGTTCGGCAGGGCACGGCAGATGTCTGCCAGGAGCCGGCCGGAGACGAGGACGGTGCCCTCCTCGTCGATCTCCGCGTCGACCGAGACCCGCGCCGAGACCTCGTAGTCGAAGCTCGACAGGCTCAGTGCGCCCTCCTCGGCCTTCAGGAGAAGGCCCGCGAGGACCGGCGCAGGCGGTCGGGCCGGAAGGCTGCGCGCCGCCCAGGCCACTGCCTCCGCGAGTACATCGCGTTCCACCCGGATCTTCACCGTAAGCCGCCTCCTGCTGTTGCTGGCTGCTCTCGCCCTGCGTTGGTCTTCGGTCTTCGTCGTGTGACTCGGTGTCGCTCAGCCGCCACATGGGAAGGACACCGGGGAACAGTCTGACGTACGGCGCTGACAGTCGTTGCCGCTCGGGGTCAAGTCGTGCCGACCCGCTGTCGGGCACCGGACCCCGAGTTGTGCACAGCCCCCACTTCGATCCTGATTCCCAGCTCTCTCTAGTTGGGAGTAGTAGTAGGGGCTGTGGAAACCGTGGATAACTGCCTTTTCGCAGGTCAGAGTCTGTTTTTTGTCCACCGGGCCTGTGGGCGCGAGCGGTGGACAACCGGGGTTCTCTGTGGACGGGGAAAAGTTCTGCACACCCGATACACAGGCCGGGGCCACTTCTCCCCAGAGCTGTCCCCAGCTTTGCCCCGGTTCCCCACAGCCCAACCACACCCCTCGATGTGACGCCTTTCACTCGGCACGGTGATTCCGCGCGCTGCGTTGCCGAACAGTGGACAGCCGTGTGGAGAAGCCGCTCCCAGCTGTGCACAAGGGCCTCTGACCTGTGGGTCGACGGTGGACAACGAAACCCACACCCTGTGGAGGAAGATCTTGTCCACAGCCTGTGGAGATCTTTTGTCCACGAATCCACAGCCGCCTGACCTGGTCTGATGGTCATTCAGCAGGGGGCGCTGTGGACACAGTCTGGACAACTTGGCAGTCCCCAGGGTGTGGACGCAAGAAAGTCGGCACATCTGTGGAGAACACCCGTAACCAGGGACGGGAATCGAACAACCCGTCCGGCCGCGCCGTCCCACAGCAACGAAGAAGGGCGCCCCAGGAGTGGTCCCGGAGCGCCCTTCGACGGCGTACAGAGGGGTCTGACTGCTGCTGTCAGCCGTTCTTGATGCGGTTGGTGAGCTCGGTGACCTGGTTGTAGATGGACCGCCGCTCGGCCATCAGCGCGCGGATCTTGCGGTCCGCGTGCATGACCGTCGTGTGGTCGCGGCCGCCGAACTGCGCACCGATCTTCGGCAGGGACAGGTCGGTGAGCTCACGGCACAGGTACATCGCGATCTGGCGTGCCGTCACCAGGACGCGGCTGCGCGAGGATCCGCACAGGTCGTCCACCGTCAGACCGAAGTAGTCGGCCGTCGCCGCCATGATCGCCGTCGCCGTGATCTCGGGGGCCGAGTCCTCGCCGCCGGGGATCAGGTCCTTGAGGACGATCTCCGTCAGACCGAGGTCCACGGGCTGCCGGTTCAGCGACGCGAACGCCGTGACCCGGATCAGCGCCCCCTCCAGCTCGCGGATGTTGCGCGAGATGCGGGACGCGATGAACTCGAGGACCTCCGGCGGAGCGTTCAGCTGCTCCTGCACCGCCTTCTTACGAAGGATGGCGATACGGGTCTCCAGCTCGGGCGGCTGGACGTCGGTGATCAGGCCCCACTCGAAGCGGTTGCGCAGCCGGTCCTCCAGGGTCACCAGCTGCTTGGGCGGCCGGTCACTGGAGAGCACGATCTGCTTGTTCGCGTTGTGGAGCGTGTTGAAGGTGTGGAAGAACTCCTCCTGCGTCGATTCCTTGTCCGCGAGGAACTGGATGTCGTCGACGAGAAGGATGTCCATCTCGCGGTACCGCTTGCGGAAACTGTCGCCCTTGCCGTCGCGGATCGAGTTGATGAACTCGTTGGTGAACTCCTCGGAGCTCACATAACGCACGCGCGTGCCCGGGTACAGACTGCGCGCGTAGTGCCCGATCGCGTGCAGCAGGTGGGTCTTGCCGAGCCCCGACTCCCCATAGATGAAGAGGGGGTTGTACGCCTTCGCCGGCGCCTCGGCGACGGCGACCGCGGCCGCGTGGGCGAAACGGTTCGAGGCACCGATGACGAAGGTGTCGAACAGGTACTTGGGGTTCAGTCGCGCGGTCGGCTCCCCGGGACCCGTCGCCGGCGCGGGCTGCGCGGCGAGCGGTCCGGGGGCGCCACTGGGGACACCGCGGCCTCGGCCACCGTCCTGCCCGGGACGGCCGCCCATCGGACCGTCGTTGAGGTCGCGGCGCTCGTGCCGGCCGTGCCGCCCCTGACGGTCGGACATCTGCTGCTCGTACGACGACCGATCCGACTGCTGCTCGTATCCGGAGCGCTCGACCTGCTGGTCGTAACCATTGCGGTCCGGCTGCTGGTCGTAACCACTGCGGTCCGGCTGCTGGTCGTATCCCGTCCGGTCCGGTTGCTGGTCGTAGGGCGAGCGCTCCTGCGGCTCGTAGGGAGAGCGTTCCTGCTGCTGTTCGTAAGGGGAGCGCTCGTTCTGCGGCTCGTAGGGGGAGCGTTCCTGCTGCCGGTAGTCGTGCTGCTGGGGCGGGTTCGCGTAGGGGTCGCGCTCGGGGAAGCCGAGCCGCGGCTGCTGCCAGCTGTACTCGTCCTGCGACCGCGGCCAGGCGCCCGGTTCCGGACGCTGATAGTCCGGGTACGCGGGGCGGGCGGTCGGCAGCTGGTCGGCGCGGGCGCCCTGGGACTGATCCCCGCGGGGGCCCTGCGCGTGGTCGTCCGCCCGGCGGCCGTACGGGTCGTACGGCTCGTGGGCCTGGTTCTGGCCCTGGTTCTGGGCCGGCGGCAGCTCGGGCTCTTCGTAGCGGTGCTGCGGTACGGGGGGTGCGGACGGAACGGGCTGTTCACCGACGGAGTCGTCGACCGTGATCGCGATGCGGATCGGGCGGCCGCACTCGCGACTCAGCGTCTCGGCCACGACCGGCGCGAGCCGTCCTTCGAGTACGCCCTTCGCGAACTCGTTCGGAACGGCGAGCAGCGCGGTGTCGGCGACCAGCGCGAGAGGCTGGCAGCGCCGGATCCAGTGTTCGTCCTTCGTCTCGACGCCCTGCCCACGGCCCTCCCCGAGGAGCTGCTCCAGAACTCGTGGCCACACTGCGGCAAGATCGGCAGGTACGTCAGCCACAGGGCACGCTCTCTCGCAGGTCCCACGAAGGTGTGGTTCTGGGACGGTTCGGAAGAAAATCGGGGTGGGGCGGTGAGAAGGGAACGAATCGGAGTTCAGCCACGGTAGTCAGGGCAACCGGTGCGGTTCAAGTTGTTGTCCACAGGCTGTGCACAGTGTCCCTCACCCGATGCCGGTTTGACCGGATGGCTGAGCCGCGCGTACCGTGACCAGGTCGAGTTGTCGATGGCTGCTGCCGCCTGCCTCCGATGGGCAAAGATCACGATCTGTGATTGTGAAGCGGTGCACTCGGTGCGTATACGCGAGCTTCTCGTGGGCGCACGGTGACAGCCAGGCGATGTCCCGCCACCACACAATCATTTCTGGAGCCCCCGAGTGAGCAAGCGCACCTTCCAGCCGAACAACCGTCGTCGCGCCAAGACCCACGGCTTCCGCCTGCGGATGCGCACCCGTGCCGGCCGCGCGATTCTCGCGAACCGCCGTGGCAAGGGTCGCGCCAGCCTGTCCGCCTGATCGCGTACAGGTCATGACGTGCTGCCTACCGAGAATCGGCTGAGGCGGCGCGAAGACTTCGCGACCGCGGTACGCCGAGGACGCCGGGCTGGCCGCCCGCTCCTCGTCGTCCATCTACGTAGCGGTGCAACGGACCCGCACGCGCCTGGGGAGAGCGTTCCCCCGACGCGTGCGGGTTTCGTCGTGAGCAAGGCAGTCGGTGGAGCTGTCGTACGTAACGCGGTGAAGCGCAGACTTCGCCACCTCATGCGCGACCGACTCGCACAGTTGTCCCCCGGTAGCCTGGTAGTCGTACGTGCGTTGCCCGGCGCGGGTGACGCCGACCATGCACAGCTGGCCCGAGACCTGGATGCCGCCCTTCAGCGGTTGCTGGGAGGGGGCGCGCGATGAAATACCCGCTGCTTGCTCTGATCAAGCTCTACCAGTGGACCATCAGCCCGCTGCTGGGGCCTGTGTGCAAGTACTACCCGTCGTGTTCCCACTACGGCTTCACAGCGATCGACCGCCATGGTGCGATCAAGGGAACAGCTCTCACCGCCTGGCGCATCCTCCGGTGCAATCCGTGGTCGCTCGGCGGTGTCGACCACGTTCCGCCGCGCAAGCGTCCGCGGTGGCACGAAATGCTGCGTAACGCCTGGCGCGAACGCAAGGGCGGGCCTTCCGCCGCCGGCGCGCCTTCAGAGTGTGGCCACACCAGCCCCTCGAGCCCCGCCGCCGAGACCCCGTCCCATGCTCAAGGAGCCTGATTAGTGGACACGATTGCCGGTTTTTTCAGTTTCATCACGACACCCGTTTCGTGGGTCATCGTCCAGTTCCACTCGTTGTACGGGGCGATCTTCGGCCCGGACACGGGCTGGGCCTGGGGCCTGTCCATCGTGTCCCTGGTGATCCTGATCCGTATCTGCCTGATCCCGCTCTTTGTGAAGCAGATCAAGGCCACTCGGGCGATGCAGACGCTGCAGCCCGAGATGAAGAAGATCCAGGAGCGCTACAAGAACGACAAGCAGCGCCAGTCCGAAGAGATGATGAAGCTGTACAAGGAGACGGGTACCAACCCGCTCTCCTCGTGCCTTCCCATCCTGGCGCAGTCCCCGTTCTTCTTTGCCCTGTACCACGTGCTCAACGGCATCGCGACGGGCACCACCATCGGTGTCATCGACGACAACCTGCTGGCGAGCGCGCGTAAGGCGCACATCTTCGGCGCCCCGCTCGCGGCCAAGTTCACCGACTCCGCGGACAAGGTCGCCTCGCTCGGTGCCACGCTGACCGACGTCCGTGTCGTCACCGCGATCATGATCGTCCTGATGTCGGCGTCGCAGTTCTACACGCAGCGCCAGCTGATGACGAAGAACGTCGACATGACGGTCAAGACGCCGTTCATGCAGCAGCAGAAGATGCTGATGTACGTCTTCCCGGTCATGTTCGCCGTCTTCGGCATCAACTTCCCGGTCGGTGTTCTCGTCTACTGGCTGACCACCAACGTGTGGACCATGGGCCAGCAGATGTACGTCATCCGCCAGAACCCGACCCCGGGCAGCAAGGCCCAGGCGGCCCACCTGGAGCGCCTGCTCAAGCACGTCACGCACGCCGAGAAGACCCGCAACCGTCGGGAGCGCGGCATCGTGAAGGCGATCGTTGCCAAGGGCCGCGACCGCAACGAGTTCGAGCGCAAGTTCATCAACGGCCTGACCAAGGTGAACCTCGCCGCCCAGGCCGACGGAACGGTCATCAAGAGCGCGGCCGGCACTCTGACCGAGGATGAGGACGGGACTCAGACGACGGGCGGTACGCCGAAGAGGCAGCAGCCCAAGCGCCAGTCCAAGTCGCAGCGCCAGCACGGCACCGCCCAGAGCGGGGCCAAGGGCGAGTCCGACGCGCCGGAGCCCACGTCCCTCGAGAAGAAGGACGAGGCGGAAGGCGCCGAGCCCGAGGCCAAGCCGGCCGGCGACAAGCCTGCTTCCGGCACCCCTGCCCGCAGCAAAGCCAAGTCCGGACAGCGCAAGGGCCCGCAGCGGCCCAAGTCCCCGTCCAAGAAGTAAGAAGGAGTCCATCCCGTGACGGAAGGCACCACCTCCGCCGCTCCTGAGGGCAGCGACACCCTGACTCGCCTCGAGCAGGAAGGCGAGATCGCGGCGGACTACCTCGAGGGTCTGCTGGACATCGCCGACCTCGACGGCGACATCGACATGGACGTCGAGGCCGACCGCGCCGCCGTCTCGATCGTCAGCGACGCGTCCACCCGCGACCTGCAGAAGCTGGTCGGCCGCGACGG
This sequence comes from Streptomyces sp. NPDC107517, assembly GCF_055582645.1. Classification (NCBI taxonomy): domain Bacteria; kingdom Bacillati; phylum Actinomycetota; class Actinomycetes; order Kitasatosporales; family Streptomycetaceae; genus Streptomyces; species Streptomyces sp. NPDC107517. The sequence continues at coordinate 446,772 of NZ_JBVJPM010000003.1, forward strand.
TGAGGTCCTCGAGGCCCTCCAGGAGCTGACCCGCCTGGCGGTTCACCGGGAGACCGGGGACCGCAGCCGCCTCATGCTGGACATCGCCGGTTACCGCGCGAAGAAGCGTGCGGAGCTCTCCGAGCTGGGCGCCAAGGCCGCGGCCGAGGTGAAGAGCAACGGCGAGCCGGTCAAGCTCGACCCGATGACGCCCTTCGAGCGCAAGGTCGTCCACGACGCGGTCAAGGCCGCCGGCCTGCGCAGCGAGTCCGAGGGCGAGGAGCCGCAGCGCTTCGTCGTCGTGCTCCCTGCCTGAGCGGTACGTCGCTCTACGGCCCCGTCTGTTCGCAGGCGGGGCCGATCTTTGTCAGCCTGATAGTCAGCCACCCAACGCGGCAGCGCGGTACGGAAGGACGGTCCACGTGACGGAGGCAGCAGAGCTTCCCCCGGCTCCTGAACAGGCCCGAGCGGTATTCGGCGAGCGTTACACGGACGCGGTCCGGTACGCGGAGCTGCTGGCCGACGCGGGTGTGCAGCGTGGTCTCATCGGTCCCCGGGAGGTGCCCCGACTGTGGGAGCGGCACATCCTGAACTGCGCCGTGCTGTCCGAGGTCGTGCCGGAGGGCGTCACCGTGTGCGACGTGGGCTCCGGCGCCGGACTGCCCGGCATCCCGCTGGCCCTGGTCCGGCCCGATCTGAAGATCACGCTCCTGGAACCGCTGCTGCGGCGCACGACCTTCCTCACCGAGGTCGTTGAGCTCCTCGGCCTCGATCATGTGACCGTGGTCCGCGGCCGTGCCGAGGAGGTTCTCGGCAAGCTGACTCCCGTCCATGTGGTCACGGCGCGCGCTGTCGCTCCGCTGGACCGCCTCGCGGCGTGGGGCGTTCCGCTGCTGCGGCCGTACGGCGAGATGCTCGCCCTCAAGGGGGACACCGCCGAGGAAGAGGTCAAGAGCGCGGGGACCGCCCTGAGCAAGCTCGGTGCGGTGGCCACCTCGGTGCTGCATGTCGGTGAGGGCGTGGTGGACCCCCTCTCGACCGTGGTGCGCGTCGAGGTGGGAGAGAGCCCCGGCGGGGTGCGGTTCGCGGCGAAGCGCGCCAAGGCGGCTCGCGTCGGGCGGGTCCGGCGTCGACGCTGACGTCGCTCCTCGTCTTCGAGGCGTCAGCTGTGTTCTAGGCGACAGTTCGCTTCTCGCGGTGATGGCCGCTCGGGCCCTTGGGTCCTGAGCGGCCATTGCTTTTTGGGTGATGCTTGTCTCGTGGGTTTCTTGCGTCTGGCGTCGGCGGCGCGGATCTCCTGCCGGTGTTCGTGCGCCGGTCGGCTCCGAAGGGTGCGGGTTGACTCACTCCGAGAGACGTCGGCGGACTGGCACTGATCCATCCGCAGTGATCCCCCCTGGCGACGACTTGCACTCCGCGAAACCTGCCAAACGTATGTATGTCGGGGTGTCGCACGGGTGCCGACCGGGCTGCGGTGCATCGTGTTTCACGTGAAACGTCGCTCACTGCTGCATGGCATCATCAGTCGCGGTCGCGCCGCGTCTGCACCCCGCGACCGAAGACCTCTCGGATCCCTCGAATCGGGCACGGAGTTGTCCACAGAGGCTGTTTCCTCCACAGAAGACAGGGCCTCGCTGGTTCACGACCCCGAAAGCATGGGAGGCTCTGTTCATTGCGAGCCTGAAGTCGAGGAGAGTGAATCCTTGCGGTCCGACGCCAACATCGCGGGACCGATGACCGATCCGGTCCCCGGTCCCCGTACCGAGTCGGTGGGGGAGGATGTTTCACGTGAAACACCGCCTCCGATGGACGACACCCCTATCGGTCGTGCTGCCCAGCTGGCGGTAGAAGCTCTTGGTCGCGCAGGCGAGGGCCTGCCACGACCTGAGCAGACCCGCGTCATGGTGGTTGCCAACCAGAAGGGCGGGGTCGGTAAGACCACCACAACGGTCAACCTTGCCGCTTCGCTGGCACTGCACGGTGCCCGCGTCCTGGTGATCGACCTGGATCCACAGGGCAACGCCTCCACGGCTCTGGGAATCGACCATCACGCCGAAGTCCCTTCGATCTACGACGTGTTGGTCGAGAGCAAGCCGCTCTCCGAAGTCGTACAGCCCGTGGTCGATGTAGAGGGCCTCTTCTGTGCCCCCGCCACCATCGACCTCGCCGGTGCGGAGATCGAGCTGGTCTCGCTGGTGGCCCGCGAGAGCAGACTGCAGCGCGCGATTCAGGCGTATGAGCAGCCCTTGGACTACATCCTCATCGACTGCCCCCCATCGCTCGGCCTGTTGACGGTCAACGCTCTGGTCGCCGGCGCCGAGGTGCTGATCCCGATCCAGTGCGAGTACTACGCGCTGGAGGGCCTGGGGCAGCTTCTGCGCAACGTGGATCTCGTGCGCGGGCATCTGAACCCGGATCTGCATGTGTCGACGATCCTGCTCACGATGTACGACGGCCGCACCCGGCTGGCGTCGCAGGTCGCCGACGAGGTCCGGAGCCACTTCGGCGAAGAGGTCCTGCGGACGAGCATCCCGCGCTCCGTGCGGATCTCCGAGGCCCCGAGCTATGGGCAGACCGTGCTCACCTACGATCCGGGGTCGAGCGGTGCGCTCTCCTACCTCGAGGCGGCGCGGGAGATGGCGCTGCGCGGGGTCGGTATCCGCTACGACGCTCAGCACGCCCATACGGGCACTCAACTTGACCAGCACAGCACGGTGGAGGGTATCCAGTGAGCGAGCGACGGAGGGGACTGGGCCGTGGCCTCGGCGCACTGATTCCAGCAGCCCCCACCCCCGACAAGACGGCACCAGGCGGCGCGATGGGAGGTGCCCCCGGTTCACCTTCCGCCGGGCCCATCCTGACGGCGGAGCGCGGAGTGGCGGCGGCGAAGGTAGCCTCCCTTCCGCAGCCCCAGGCTTCACATGAAACCGAGGATCTGTTCGGCGGTCCGGTGGACGCTCCGGAAGCGCCGGCGGGAGCATACTTCGCCGAGCTTCCGATTGACGCCATCACGCCCAACCCGCGGCAGCCGCGCGAGGTGTTCGACGAGGACGCCCTCGCCGAGCTCGTCACCTCGATCAAGGAAGTCGGGCTTCTCCAGCCCGTCGTCGTACGGCAGCTGAGCTCGTCGCGCTTCGAGCTCATCATGGGCGAGCGCCGCTGGCGCGCCTGCCGCGAGGCCGGTCTGGAGCGCATTCCGGCGATCGTGCGGGCGACGGACGACGAGAAGCTTCTCCTCGATGCGCTCCTGGAGAACCTGCACCGCGCTCAGCTGAACCCGCTGGAAGAGGCAGCCGCCTATGACCAGTTGCTGAAGGACTTCAACTGCACGCACGACCAGCTGGCCGACCGGATCGGCCGTTCGCGGCCGCAGGTCTCCAACACGCTGCGGCTCCTGAAGCTCTCTCCTGCCGTTCAGCGCCGGGTGGCCGCGGGCGTGCTTTCGGCCGGGCATGCGCGTGCCCTGCTCTCCGTGGAGGACTCGGAGGAGCAGGACCGTCTCGCTCACCGGATCGTCGCCGAGGGTCTCTCGGTGCGCGCCGTCGAGGAGATCGTGACCCTGATGGGCTCACACCCGGCGAGCCCGGCGAGCCCGGCGCGCGCCAAGGGTCCGCGGGCCGGGACTCGTCTCTCGCCGGCGCTCAGCGAACTTGCCACGCGGCTCTCCGACCGGTTCGAAACGCGAGTGAAGGTCGACCTCGGGCAGAAGAAGGGCAAGATCGTCGTCGAGTTCGCCTCGATGGACGATCTGGAGCGCATCCTCGGTCAGCTCGCTCCGGGTGAGGGGCCCGTCCTCCAGCATGGAGCGACGGAGGACGAGGACCAGGAGAACGAGGTCTAGGAGAACGGGGGCTGGTCCCGTTCGACGAAAGTCTCAGGAGAGCAGGCCGTGTCCGGTGTGTACCGGAACACGGCCTGCTCTTTGCTTTCTGTCGGTATCGATGGAATCGCTTCGTGGATACGATGCGACGGGGAAGAGCGCACCCCTCAAAGTCACCTCATTCGGGAGGCGGGTCATGCAATCGGTGAGTCGTGCCGGGCTGATGACCGCAGGTCTCGGGCTGGGCGCGGTCGGCGGGTTCGTCGGCATGCTGCTCAGGGAACGGAGCGCTCTCACAGCCGCCCGTGACGCGGCGGGCGAAGGAAGTGAGGATCTGCCTTCATGGGGCGTCGGCTCGTACCGCTCACACTGGACAACCTTCCGGACCTTCCCAAGCGTTGCCGGTCGTGTGTCTTCTGGGAGCTGGATCCGGTCAGCGGCCAAGCCGCGATAGAGGCAGGCACTCCGGAGCTGGAGAAGGAGGCCTGGATTTCGGCTGTCCTCCTGGAGTGGGGTTCCTGCGGACGGGTCGTCTATGTGGACGATGCGCCGGTCGGCTTCGTGCTCTACGCGCCGCCGGCGTATGTCCCCCGATCGACCGCTTTCCCCACGAGCCCGGTCTCCCCCGATGCCGTGCAGCTGATGACGGCGTGGATCATGCCCGGCTATCAAGGGCAGGGGCTCGGCCGGGTGATCGTGCAGACCGTCGCGAAGGATCTGCTGCGCCGGGGGTTCAGGGCGATCGAGGCGTTCGGCGACGCGCAGTGGAAGGAACCGGCCTGCATGCTGCCCGCGGACCATCTGCTGGCCGTGGGCTTCAAGACCGTGCGTCCTCACCCCTCTTATCCGCGCCTCCGCCTTGAGCTGCGTACGACGCTCTCGTGGAAGGAGGACGTCGAGCTCGCCCTGGACCGGCTCCTCGGAGCGGTGCAGAAGGAACCGGCGCTCCGCCCTCTGTGAGCCCGGATCCATCTGCTGCGGTCACGCAAACGGGCCAACCCGGTTGGGTTGGCCCGTTCGTGTTTCACGTGAAACATCGCTCCGCCGTGGAGCCGCATCGCCGATCAGTTGGCGATGAAGTCCTCGAGGTCGCGCACGATGGCGGCCTTCGGCTTGGCGCCGACGATGGTCTTGGCGACCTCGCCACCCTGGTAGACGTTCAGCGTCGGGATCGACATGACGCCGTACTTCGCGGCGATGGCCGGGTTCTCGTCGATGTTGAGCTTGACGACCTCGATCTTGTCGCCGTACTCGGCGGCGATCGCCTCGAGGGACGGCGCGATCTGGCGGCACGGTCCGCACCAGGCGGCCCAGAAGTCCACCAGTACGGGCTTGTCGCTCTTGAGGACGTCCTCATCGAAGGAAGCGTCGGTCACGTTCTTGAGGTTGCCGGCCACGGCTGGCTCCTTAGCTACTTTGGTGATGCGGGTGTGAGATCAGACGGCGGCGGCCGCGGCGGACTCGCTGTCTGTGAGAGCGGCGAGGAAGCGCTCGGCGTCAAGGGCGGCGGAGCAGCCGGTGCCGGCCGCGGTGATCGCCTGGCGGTAGGTGTGGTCGACGACGTCACCGGCACCGAAGACGCCGGTCAGGTTCGTCCGGGTCGAGGGGGCCTCGACCTTCAGGTAGCCCTCGTCGTCCAGCTCGAGCTGGCCCTTGAAGAGCTCGGTGCGCGGGTCGTGGCCGATCGCGATGAACAGGCCGGTGACCGGGAGCTCGGAGGTCTCACCCGTCTTGACGTTGCGCAGCGTCAGGTGCGAGAGCTTCTGGTCGCCGTGGACCTCGGCGATCTCGCTGTCCCAGGCAAACTTGATCTTCGGATCGGCGAAGGCGCGCTCCTGCATGGCCTTGGAGGCACGCAGCGTGTCGCGGCGGTGGACGATCGTCACGGACTTGGCGAAGCGGGAGAGGAAGGTGGCCTCCTCCATGGCGGTGTCACCGCCGCCGATCACGGCGATGTCCTGGTCCTTGAAGAAGAAGCCGTCGCACGTCGCGCACCACGAGACACCGCGGCCGGAGAGAGCGTCCTCGTTCGGCAGGCCGAGCTTGCGGTGCTGGGAGCCGGTCGTGACGATGACGGCCTTCGCGCGGTGCACGGTGCCCGCCGTGTCGGTGACGGTCTTGATCTCGCCCGTCAGGTCGACGGAGATGATGTCGTCCGGGACCAGCTCGGCGCCGAAGCGCTCGGCCTGGGCGCGCATGTTGTCCATGAGCTCGGGGCCCATGATGCCGTCCTGGAAGCCGGGGAAGTTCTCCACCTCGGTGGTGTTCATCAGGGCACCGCCAGCGGTGACAGCACCCTCGAACACCAGCGGCTTCAGCGACGCGCGTGCGGTGTACAGGGCCGCCGTGTAACCGGCGGGCCCGGAGCCGATGATGATCACGTTACGGACGTCGCTCACGGCTTGATTCCTCGTCTCTGCGGGACTGCTGCGTACTGCCGGGGGAGCCCGTCTCCGGACTCTCACCCCACCCAACGGATCCTACGGGGCGCGCATTCCCGCCGTGTCCGGGAGCACACGCGAAGTGTGCCCCCGTGTGAAGTCAGCGCCGCGCGTAGGAGTGGGTGAGCAGCAGTTTGCCCGGAGCCGAGGACGCCTGCTTCACGCAGGTCGCGTCGATGACGTAGGCCGAGACCTGGGCAGGATCCGACTGGTGAGGCAACACGACGAGGTAGGCGGCGGTGCCGTTGTAGTCTCCCCGCTCGATGGCGAGGGCGGGCGTCTCACGGCCGGTGCCCCGCTGTATGCAGTCCGGCACCACGACGGTCTTCCCTCGCATCGGGGAGTTCGTCCTGGGGGTCTTCGGTCCGGACTGCTCGGTGTGGAGGGACGGCTTGGACGTCGACGAGTCGGAGGGCGCGGAGGGCGCGGAGGATTTCTCCGTCAGAAGGCTCTGCACCTGGTTCTCGAGCTTGCTCTCGGAGAAGGAGAGTGCGGAGCTCGCCTGACGGGGCGTGCCGCTCTCGGGAGCGCCGGTAGGTGTGCTGCCCCCGTTCTGCAGGAGCAGGACTCCCATGCCGATCGCGGCGGCTGTGAAGACGGCTCCGAGCGCGGCGCCCCGACGGCGCCGGGTGCGCGTCCGGCTGCCCCGCCCCGGCCCTGTCGTGGCACGGGGATGACCGGAAGGGCGGTCCGCGGGGGCGGTCGGTGAGTCGGTCGGCGTGGTCTCAGGCGTTGTTTCACGTGAAACAGGCGACGCGGACGGTGCTTCGGCTTCCGCTCCGGCTTCCACTTCGGCCTCGTGCTCGGTGTAGGCCGGTGCCTTTGTGTCGAGTAGTGCCTCCGCGGCGAGCGCGGCGTCGATGCGGCCCGCGATGTCGGCAGGCATGTGCGGCGGCCCGGGGAGCGTGCCGAGCGTGCCACGGATCTCCTCCAGGGAGGCGTAGACGTCGACGCACAGCTCGCAGCCGTTCAGGTGCTCCCGTACCTCCTCCGTGCGCGACGGAGCGAGGAGGCCCTCGGTGAGTTCGGAGATCTCGGCGATCTCGGGGTGCTCGGCCGTGTCGGTCGTGGATGTCACGCTCGCCCACCTCCGCCCTTCACGGCAGCTGAATCACTTGGTCCTGCCCCGTCCCGGGGCCCTGCTGCCGGTGGGACGGATGTCCCCTGCGTCCGGTTCCTTCCGGGCGCGTCCGCAGGCGGGTTCTTGCCACTCTCGCTCTCGCCGTTGTCGATCCGCAGATGGGTGAGCAACGGCAGGAGTCTGGCTCTGCCGCGCGCGCAGCGGCTCTTGACCGTGCCGGTGGGAACGCCGAGAACGCGGGCCGCCTCGGCCACCGGGTAGCCCTGCATGTCGACCAGGACGAGCGCGGCCCGCTGGTCTACGGGAAGGGTGCCCAGCGCTTCGAAGAGCTCGCGGTGGAGGTCGTTGCGTTCGGCGGGAGCGGACGCGGACTCGTGAGGTTCGAGGAGCTGCTCCAGGCGCTCCGTGTCCTCGACGGGCGAGGTCTTCCGCGATGCGGCCTTGCGGGCCCGGTCGAGGCAGGCGTTCACGGTGATGCGGTGCAGCCAGGTCGTGACGGCTGACTGCCCGCGGAAGGTGTGTGCCGCCCGGTAGGCGGAGACCAGGGCGTCCTGGACGGCGTCGGCGGCTTCCTCCCGGTCTCCCAGGGTGCGCAGGGCCACGGCCCAGAGCCGGTCACGATGGCGGCGCACGAGCTCACCGAAGGCGTCCTTGTCACCCGCGACATGGCTGGTGAGGAGGTCCTGATCGCTTGCTTCGCCGTAGGCGGCGTCGTCCACTTTCGAACCCCCTCCCCCAGGTGAGCCCTCAGCCGGTGAACTTCACGTCGGTGAGAGCCTGCTTGTAACCCGCGCCGTAGTAACCGTCGGATCCGGACTGCGGCAGGGCCGTCATCCACAGGAGCACGTACCGCGTCTTCACCGGCTTGTCGGCCTCGATCTTGGCGGTGGTGCCCGTAGTGGTGTCCGTACCGATGCTCTTCATGGAATCGATCGATGTCGTGGGCGACAGCGAATCGGTCGCGTACAGGGAGACCGTCGTGTGGTCGCCGCCGTACTGAAGAGCTACCGACGAGGCCGATACGTCCCTGGCCGAGCCGAGGTCGTAGACGATACCGACGCCGGGCTTGTAGGGCGCCAGCTTCGGGCCGTCGTTGTAGGTCTTGGTACGCCAGAAGGTCTTGCTGTCACCGTCATAGGTCTTCGCCACGTCCCCCGGGGCCTGTGCCTCGCCCTTGACGACGTACTCCCTGGCGTCCTCGATGGTGATCGGCTTCGTGGGCTTGTGATCGTCGCCCTTGTCGTTGCCGTCGGTGTTGTGCGACGTGTTGGAGTCGCTCGACGTGCCGCGGTCCATCAGGGCTTCCGCGAGCTGCCAGCTGCCGAGGCCGAGGGCCACGATGAGCAATGCCGACACGGCCCACTTGAGCGCCTTGCCCGTCCGGCTCTGCAGCGGCGGCGGGGGCGCGGCCGGCATGGGCTGCGCCACACCGGGACGCGGGGCCGGACGGCCGTAGGTGCCCTGCTGGTAGGTCGTCCGCTGATACTCCGCGGGGGCCGTGAAAACGGGCTCCGGGGGCCGGATGCGGGGCATCTCGCCGACGGCCTTCACCAGGTCCTCGGTGGTGGTGCACGGCGGATCCTGCCGCGACGCCGTTGCCCCCTCGTTGACGAGGGCACGCATGGCCAGCTCGGAGAGCCCGCGGTGCACTCCGGCCCGCACCTGGTCGGGCGCGATGAGGCCGATGTCCTTGGGCAGCCCGGACAGGCCGTACGCGTCGTCCTCGTAGGGCCAGCGCTGCGTCAGAGCGGCGTACAGGAGGGCACCGATCGCCTCGGTGTCCGTGCGCTGCGGTGTTTCCGAGGCGATGCCGCGCAGGGCGGCGTTGACGGCGAGGCCGCGGATGCGCCACTGGCCGGTCGAGGTGCGCAGCACCGCGCTCGGAGTGAGCCGCAGATGCGCGAGGCCCTCGCGGTGCGCGGCGGCCATCGCCTGGGAGACCTGGTTCACGAGCTGGTACGCCTCGTGCACCTCGAGGGGACCCGAGGCGAGCAGCGCGGTCAGCTCCGTGGCATCGGGCAGCCACTCGTGCACCACGTAAACAAGGTCGTTCTCCTCAACCGCGTCCAGGACCTGGACGAATCGAGGGTCGCCGAGAAGCGCCGATGAGCGGGCCGCCGCGAGGACGGACCGTGCCCGCGGATGGTCCGCGGGGAGCAGGTGCACCCCGACAGCCCGGCGGAGCTTCTCATCCACCGCGCGCCAACTGCTGAATCCGTCCAGCCGGGTGACGCACTCCTCCAGGCGATAGCGTCTGGCGAGCTTGTGACCGCTGTGCAGTTCGGGGGGAGTGGACGAGCCGGGGCTCGTCGACCCGTCGGTGTCCTCCGCGTCCTCGTTCGCTGCCGTGTCCCGCTCCCGGGTCTGGGCCACCCCGTCGGCCGTGGTCTGCTCCGCTTTCGCGGTCAATGGCTCGTCACCACTGTTGTCTGCCACGTCGACGGCAGCCGTACTCCGTTCCGCCACCGTCGTTCCTGCCTCCCCATCCGTTGCGCGCTCTGCGACGCCAAAGCCAATTGTGCCCACAGTCCGGCGATAAGCACGACACGCGGCAGCCCGCGATGGTTGTGCGGCCCGCCGGTCCGCTAGCGGCCGAGGCGCCCGCGGACCATTCCGACCATCGAGTTGAGCTCTTCGATCCGCATGCGCCGGGCGGCGACGTAGAAGACGCCCAGCAGTACGGCCCCGCCCACGATCAGCGCCGCGATCGAACCAGCCGCGCCGCTGCCGAGCGCACCCATGATCAGGAAACCTACCGCGCCGCCGACGACGGCTCCCGGGATCGAGGCCATGCAGAGGCGGGCGTACGTACGGATGACCTGAGAGCCGTCCAGGTCACCGCCGAGACGCTTGCGCAGGCGCTGCCAGGCGACGCCCACACCGATCGCGTACGCGAGACCGTACGAGGCGGCCATGCCGACCACGGCCCACTGGGCGGGCAGCAGGAGGTAGGCGATCCCCGACGCGGCCGCGTTGACGGCGGCCACGATGACCGTGTTGTAGAAGGGCGTCCGGGTGTCCTCGTACGCGTAGAAGCCGCGCAGCACGACGTACTGCACGGAGTACGGGATCAGGCCGAGGCCGAACGCCATGAGGATGTAGCCCATGGAGCGGGCGCCGTCGGCGCCGCTGGACCCGAAGAGCAGGGTGCACATCGGGACGCCGAGGGCGACGAACATGAAGGCGACCGGGACGATCGCGACCGCGGAGGTGCGCAGGCCCTGCGAGATGTCGTCGCGGACCGCTCCGGGGTCGCCGTCGTGGGCCGCGCGCGAGATCCGCGGCAGCATCGCCGCCATGACGGAGACGGTGATGATCGCCTGCGGCATGCCCCAGATCAGCTGGGCGTTCGAGTAGCCCATGATGCCCGCGCCGGACAGGTCGGACTCCTTGCCCGCGGCGGTGGCGAGCTGGGTGACGACGAGGACGCCCGCCTGGTTGGCGAGGACGAACAGCACGGTCCACTTGGCGAGCTTGACCGCCTTGCCGAGGCCGTGGCCCTTCCAGTCGAACCGCAGCCGGAACCGGAAGCCGGTCTCGCGCAGGTACGGGATCATCGCCAGCGCCTGCACGGTCAGACCGAGCAGGGTGCCGATGCCGAGTAGCCGGACGCCGTCCGCGGGGATCGTGTCGACACGCAGCTGAGAATCTGCCGCGGTGCCGTAGACGTAGATGAACATGCCGAACGTGAAGATCATGACGATGTTGTTCAGGACCGGGGTCCACATCATCGCGCCGAACTTTCCGCGGGCGTTCAGGATCTGGCCCATGACCACGTGCACGCCCATGAAGAAGATCGTGGGCAGGCAGTAGCGGGCGAAGGTGACGGCGACGTTGTTCGCGTCCGGATTGTTGGCGATGGAGGTCGACATCAGCCGGATGAGGAGCGGCGACGCGAAGACCGCCACGGCGACGATCACGCCGAGCGCGACCATGACGAGCGTCAGCAGGCGGTTGGCGTAGGCCTCGCCGCCGTCCTCGTCTTCCTTCATGGACCGCACGAGCTGCGGCACGAACACCGAGTTGAGGCCGCCACCGACGGTCAGGATGTAGATCATCGTCGGCAGGGTGTACGCCACCGTCCAGGCGTCACCGAGCAGCGCGGAGCCGAGAGCCGCCGTGATGACCACGGTGCGTACGAAACCGGTGAGGCGTGAGACCAGGGTGCCCGCCGCCATGACGGCACTCGACTTCAGGAGGCTCGACGCGCGGCCCCCCTTCGCAGGGGCGGGGGCAGGTGCAGGCGTGCCGCCCTGGACGGGAGGCTGCGCCGTTCCGGCGGTGGGCGCCGGAACGCCGGGGGCGTCGGCCGGCGGACGGCCGCCGCCGTTGCTCTGCTGGTCGCGGAAGAGGTGAGCGAAGGCGTCGGGCTCGTGCTGCTCCTCGCCGGCCTGCGTCATCAGATCGTCGACGCCCAGGAACTGCGTGGTCCGGGCGTCGTCGCCGTAGGGAAGGAGCTGCGAGGGGCCCTCCGGCTCGGGAGCCGGCGTCTGGGCCCACACGCGCGGGTCCGGGGGGTACTGGGCCGCGGGCGGCGGGGCGTAGAGCGGCTGAGGAGCCTCATAGGTGCCCGGAGGCGGCGGAGGATGCGCGGCACGGTCGTAGAGCGCCTCCGTCACCGGATCCTGGGCAGTGAGGTCCTGGGCCCGGTACGGATCCTGGTCGTAGGCGTCCTGGAAGTACGCGTCCTGCGGATACGCGTCCGGGGCGGGGTGGGACGGCGGGACCTGGCCCGGCGCTCCCTGATGACCAGAGGGCGGGCTCCCGGCCGAGGCTGAGCCGCCCGGGTCCTGGCCACGGTCACCGTCGTACGGCGCGTTCATGGTTACCCCACCTCATAGTCCCCGGGCCCACGGCCACGACATCGCTCAACGGTCCACTCTCTCACCCGTGCCGGACGGGTCCGTGCTTTCCGGAGCGGTGTCCGGTGTCGGGTCACTCGGCTGCTCGGGGTCGCCTTCCCCGGGCTCGGAGCCCGACTCCCCGTTCGTACCGTCGTCAGGCCCTTCCTCGGCGCGTTGCGCGGCGGCACGCTTGCGCTGCGTGTACATGCGGAACCCGGCCAGGACGAGGAGCAGGACGCCGCCGGCCATGACGAGCATCACGGTAGGCGTGATCTCGGTGACGTTCACGTCGAACCGGACCTCGGCGCCGTAGGGCTGGCCGTCCTCCGTGTACAGCTGAGCGAAGACCGGGACCCTGCCGTTGGCGTTGGAGGTGGTCGTGAACTTCACCGACTGGCTGTGCCCGCCGGCGACCTTCACCGGCTGCTCGTCGTACGGTCCGTCGCCGATCTTGAGGCGGGTGCCGTTCGTCGACGTGAGGCGCAGGCGGAGGTGCTCGACGCCCTGCACCAGGTTGTTCTGGACCGTCACCGGGATCGTCGCACTGCGCCCGGACAGCTTCGCCTCGGACTTGTCGATGAGCCTGACCTGCTTGGTGAGCGCCGAGAGGTAATCGGCGACGCCGTCGCGGTACGCCTGCGCCTCGGCGGGGCGGCCCCGCCAGGACGTGGACATCTGGCGGTCCATGGCCCGTCCGAACGGCGTCACCACTCGGGACGGGTCGGAGAGGATCACCTGGAAGTTGGTGAGCTTGGTCTGGGTGTCCTGGATCGCCTGGAAAGCCGACTGGGGCAGTTCCTGCTTGCGCAGGTACGAGGGGTAGGACCGGGAGGAGGGGACCCGGGTCGTCGCTTCGGGGTCGGGCTTCGCCTTCGTGGCGGCGGCCAGGTCCTCGGACTCCGACCAGCTGCTGCCCTGCTCTGCCTTGAGCGCCCGCGCCATGGACTGCGCCTGGCTGGCGGAAGGCATGCGCTGCGGCGCGACCACGATGTTGCGCTCGTTGTCCGGCTCCTGAAGGTTGATCGTCAGACTCTGCGCGAGGAACTGCTGCACGGCGAGCGTCGAGTCCTCGGCCTTCGTCATATCGCCCTGGAAGGCCTCCGACAGCCGTGCGTCGGTCACCACGGCCGTCGTGCCGCGGCCGATGGGGCGGGCCGCCGACGGCGTGTACGGCAGGCCGCGGGGCTCCTCGAGGCTGTCACTGCGGGCGATGACCTTGTCGGCGCCGGCGGACGTCGCGACACTGACGATGCTCGGGTCGATCGCGCCGTCGGCGGGCCAGGCGTAGCTCGTGTCCGGCTTGACGTGCAGGACGGTCTCCACGGTCGTGGAGGCCGCATCGGTGGCGTCCTTGAGGTGCCCGAGGGAACCGGTCACCTTCGTGCCGTTGTGGGCCAGCGACGCGAGATCCGGGTCGGCGAAGGGGAGGGCGACGACCTTCTGGTCGGCGACGGCGTTCTTCAGGTCGTTCAGCCACTGCTTGGCGACCGCCTGATTCTTGCCGTTGATCTCGGTGCCGTCCGGCTCCTTGATCTTGTACGGCCGCGTCATGGCGTCGACCGAGGCCAGGAGGTCGGGGTCGATCACCCAGGTCACGTCGAGGGCGGTACCCAGGGACAGCATCTGCTGGAGGCGCCCGCCCGGAGCGATCTCCTTGGCGAGGCTGTCGTCGTGGAAGACGCGCGTCTGCTGCTCGTCCGATCCCGTCTCCGCCGTGAGGTGGGTCTGCGAGATGAGCGGCCACAGGAACGTCATCTTCGTCTTCGTGTCCGCGGCCTCGGGCTGCCAGGGGAGGAAGGTCCGCTGGATGCCCAGCGTCTGCTGGTACGGCTGTGTCTCCGTCTGGCCGGTCAGCGCGACACCGAGCTGGTAGACGCCGTCGGCGCCGAGATCCATCTCCTTGACGGGGACGGACAGGCTGAAGCCCTGCGTCGCTCCAGGAGCCAGCCTGGAGATCTTCTTGGCGTACTTGCCGCCGATCTCCGTGCCGTCCGGCACCCCTCCTGCCGCGTGCCGGGATGCGTTGTCGATCGAGGCCCGCCCGCCGAGGGGGGAACCGAGGCGGAGCGCCACGTGGGCGTTCGAGACGGTCTGCTTGCCGTCGTTCGTGAGTGTGCCGGTGACAGTGACCGTGTCGCCGTCCACCGGTGCGCTCGGAGTGAGCGAGTTCACGGCGACATCGACGGTGCTCGTGCCGATCGCGTCGGCCGCCGGCGTCTGCGGGGAGGCATATCCGGGGGAGCCGCCGAACAAGGTCAGGGCGGCCAGCAGAGGCGCTCCGGCGAGCAACGCCCCCGTACGCCGCCACCTTCGACGGGCACGTGAGGGAGTCATCCCTGGGAAGTCTGCCGCCTCGGCCACGCGCTCATCCGTCCCTCGTCGTCGTCAGTGGTCGTCGGATAGTCCACGCATGGTAACGAGGTGCGCTGTGGCGAAGTGCCGCGGACTGCTCCACATGATCGGAAGACAGGGTAGGGGGCATCCGGCAGGGCCCGCGCACACCCAGGGAAAACGAGGCGGAACCCCGGGCTCGGGCCACGTACCCTTTTCTGTTGTGCCGAACGCCAATGAAGACAATCCCAGTGCCCTGAGCCAGGTGCAGCGCCGCGCGGTGAGCGAGCTGCTGCGGGTGGCCCCTGTCGCCGACGACCTCGCCCGTCGATTCCGTGAGGCGGGGTTCTCCCTCGCCCTGGTCGGCGGCTCGGTCAGGGATGCACTCCTCGGCAGGCTCGGCAACGATCTGGACTTCACCACGGACGCGCGTCCCGAAGATGTGCTCAAGATCGTCAGGCCTTGGGCGGATGCCGTGTGGGAGGTCGGGATCGCCTTCGGGACGGTCGGCTGCCAGAAGGACGGCTACCAGATCGAGGTCACCACGTACCGCTCCGAGGCGTACGACAGGACCTCCCGCAAGCCCGAGGTCTCGTACGGCGACTCCATCGAGGAAGACCTCGTGCGTCGCGACTTCACCGTGAACGCGATGGCCGTGGCCCTGCCGGAGAAGGAGTTCATCGACCCGCACGGCGGGCTCGACGACCTTGCCGAGCGCGTACTGCGCACGCCCGGAACCCCCGAGGAGTCCTTCTCCGACGACCCGCTGCGGATGATGCGGGCCGCGCGGTTCGCCGCGCAGCTCGACTTCGAGGTGGCCCCCGAGGTCGTCAAGGCGATGAAGGACATGGCCGACCGCATCGAGATCGTCTCCGCGGAGCGGGTGCGGGACGAGCTGAACAAGCTGATCCTCTCCGCACATCCGCGCGAGGGCCTCACCCTCCTCGTGGACACGGGCCTCGCCGCCCATGTCCTGCCCGAGCTGCCCGAGCTGCGCCTTGAGCGGGACGAGCACCACCGGCACAAGGACGTCTACGACCACACGCTGATCGTCCTCGAGCAGGCGATGGCGCTGGAGTCGGACGGCCCGGATCTCGTGCTCCGTCTCGCGGCGCTGCTGCACGACATCGGCAAGCCGAAGACGCGGCGCTTCGAGGGCGACGGCCGGGTCTCCTTCCACCACCACGAGGTGGTGGGCGCCAAGATGACGAAGAAGCGCATGACAGCGCTGAAGTACTCCAATGAGCTCGTGAAGGACGTCTCGCGACTGGTCGAGCTGCACCTGCGCTTCCACGGATACGGCACCGGCGAGTGGACCGACTCCGCCGTCCGCCGCTACGTCCGTGATGCGGGTCCGCTGCTTGACCGGCTGCACAAGCTGACCCGCTCCGACTGCACGACGCGCAACAAGCGGAAGGCGAACGCGCTGGGGCGCGCGTACGACGGCCTGGAAGAGCGCATCGCGCGGCTCCAGGAGCAGGAGGAGCTGGACTCGATCCGCCCCGACCTCGACGGCAATCAGATCCAGGAGATCCTGGGCATCAAGCCGGGGCCGGCGATCGGGCAGGCGTACAAGTTCCTGCTGGAACTGCGGCTCGAGAACGGGCCGATGGAGCATGACGCGGCGGTGGCGGCGCTCAAGGAGTGGTGGGCGGCACAGTAGAACGCCGAGTGAGTGAACCGGGTCCATGTTTCACGTGAAACATGGACCCGGGGCAGACATACCGAAGGGCGCTGTTTCACGTGAAACAGCGCCCTTCGGCATGGTGATGCGAGGTCTTACTTGGTTTCCTTCAGGCAGAGCACCACGTCGTGGCTGCCACCGCTCTGGTAGTAGGAGACCTCGGTGCCCTGAACCGAGTTGCACTTCTTGACGTCGCTGGTGCCGTCGAACTTCTCGATGACCTTGTACTCGGAGTCGCTCGAGGAGCAGTCGACGTCCTTCAGCTTCGGAGCGGACGTCGTGCCGTTGTTGTGCAGGCAGCTGCCGACCGCGGACGTCTCGGCGTCGCTCTGGCCGAGGTACCACTTCACGCCGTAGAGCGCGATGGCGACCACGATCAGCGCGACGATGCGCAGGGCCTTCTTCTTACCGCTGCCCGACGGGCGCCCGGGCGGGATGGGCGTACCCGGCGCGTGCGGCGGGTACGGCTGCTGGGGAACCCCGGGCTGGCCGGCGGCCGGAGTGTACGGACCGCCCTGCGGCGGGCCAGAGGGCTGCTGGCCCTGGGCGAACGGATTCTGGCCCTGCGGCGGCGGAGTGGTCACTTTGGGGGTCCCCCTCGAACTTAGGCGCGATGGCGCGGATAAGACGCCCGTAAGTTATCCGTACCGACTGGCAACTCTGAAGTCGGGAGGGGCTCTGTGTCATTGATGTGACACTTACTGGGTGTCGAATCGTGCCATAGCGCCAGCAATCGCCGCGTAGATCAGGGCCACTGTGAGTACCAGCGGGACCGACTGTCCGTCAGGAGGCAGCATCAGTGCGGCCACTGAGGCCGCGCCGACGAACGCGACGTTGAACAGCACGTCGTAAACGGAGAAGATTCGGCCACGGAAGCCGTCGTTCACCGAGGACTGCACGATCGTGTCGGTGGCGATTTTCGCTCCCTGGGTCGTCAGGCCCAGGACGAAGGCGGCGGCCATCATGGGGGCGGGTGCGAACGGGAGTCCGAGGGCAGGTTCGAGGACGGCTGCCGCCGCCGCGCAGGCGATGATCCACCCCGCGGGGCCCAGCCGCCCCGCGGCCCAGGGCGTGACCACGGCGGCGGCGAAGAATCCGGCCCCCGAGATCGCCACGGCGAGGCCCAGCAGGGCCAGTCCGTCGGACTCCGTGGACGACCAGGAGTAGCGGCAGAGCATGAGGACCATGACGGTCAGCGCCCCGTAGCAGAAGCGCATCAGCGTCATGGCTGCCAGGGCGCGGGCTGCCGCGGGGCGCGCGGTCAGATGACGTACGCCCGAGGCGAGCCCCTGCGCCGTGCCGGTGAGCGCCGTCCGCAGGCCCGGACGCACCAACTCCGCGTCCGGACCGAGCAGTTCCGCGGACATGGGCAGGGAGGCGAGCGCCGCGCACAGGTAGAGGGCCGCCCCGACGAGCACCACGAGGGCGTCGGAGTCCGAGATGAGCAGCCGCACGGCGAACGCGAGTCCGCCGCCCAGCGTGGCGGCGAGGGTGCCCGCCGTCGGCGAGACCGAGTTCGCCATCACCAGGCGCTCGGCGTCGACCAGG
The DNA here is from genome assembly GCF_055582645.1 of Streptomyces sp. NPDC107517. NCBI lineage: Bacteria > Bacillati > Actinomycetota > Actinomycetes > Kitasatosporales > Streptomycetaceae > Streptomyces > Streptomyces sp. NPDC107517. The sequence goes on from NZ_JBVJPM010000003.1 coordinate 464,500, forward strand.
CGCGGCATGGCGGCGGAGAGCCCGGAGAGGATGAACCGGTTGACGGCGGTGACGCACAGGGCGGAGGCGTAGAAGAGCCAGTCCGGCGCATTGCCGAGCATCAGGACGGCCGTTACGGACGCCAGGACGGTCCGCAGGAGGTTGCCGTAGAGGAAGACCTGGCGCCGGCGCCAGCGGTCGAGGAGGACGCCCGCGAACGGGCCGACGACCGAGTACGGGAGAAGCAGCACGGCCATGGCCGAGGCGATGGCGCCGGCCGATGTCTGTTTCTCCGGCGAGAACACCACATAGGTGGCCAGTGCGACCTGGTAGACGCCGTCCGCGCCCTGCGAGAGCAGCCGCAGCGCCAACAGGCGCCGGAAGTCTCTCAAGCGCAGGAGTACCCGCAGGTCACGGACGACAGCCATGGAGCACAGCCTCACACACGGGAAAGGTCCCCGGGTGCACACCAGGTGCATCCGGGGACCTCAACAGCCCACAAGCAGAGGCGCGTTACCACTGGTGCGCGCCGCACTGTGTGTGGTTAGCGCTCGACCTCGCCCTTGATGAACTTCTCGACGTTCGCGTAGGCCTCGTCGTCGAAGTACTGAACCGGCGGGGACTTCATGAAGTACGAGGACGCGGAGAGGATCGGGCCGCCGATGCCGCGGTCCTTGGCGATCTTCGCGGCGCGCAGGGCGTCGATGATGACACCCGCGGAGTTCGGGGAGTCCCAGACCTCGAGCTTGTACTCCAGGTTCAGCGGAACGTCACCGAAGGCGCGGCCCTCGAGGCGGACGTAGGCCCACTTGCGGTCGTCGAGCCACTGGACGTAGTCCGACGGGCCGATGTGGACGTTCTTCTCGCCCAGTTCACGGTCGGGGATCTGCGAGGTGACGGCCTGCGTCTTCGAGATCTTCTTGGACTCCAGGCGCTCGCGCTCGAGCATGTTCTTGAAGTCCATGTTGCCGCCGACGTTCAGCTGCATGGTGCGCTCGAGACGGACACCGCGGTCCTCGAACAGCTTCGCCATGACGCGGTGCGTGATGGTGGCGCCGACCTGGGACTTGATGTCGTCACCGACGATCGGCACGCCCGCCTCGGTGAACTTGTCAGCCCACTCCTTGGTGCCGGCGATGAAGACCGGAAGGGCGTTGACGAAGGCGACCTTGGCGTCGATGGCGCACTGCGCGTAGAACTTCGCGGCGTCCTCGGAACCGACGGGCAGGTAGCAGATCAGAACGTCGACCTGCTTGTCCTTGAGGACCTGGACGACGTCGACCGGGGCCTCGGCGGACTCCTCGATGGTCTGGCGGTAGTACTTGCCCAGGCCGTCGTGGGTGTGGCCGCGCTGGACGGTCACGCCCGTGTTCGGTACGTCGCAGATCTTGATGGTGTTGTTCTCGCTGGCACCGATGGCGTCGGAGAGGTCGAGGCCGACCTTCTTCGCGTCGACGTCGAAGGCGGCGACGAACTCGATGTCACGTACGTGGTAGTCGCCGAACTGGACGTGCATCAGACCCGGGACCTTGGTGTCCGGGTCGGCGTCCTTGTAGTACTCGACGCCCTGGACCAGCGAGGCGGCGCAGTTGCCCACGCCGACGATGGCTACGCGAACCGAACCCATTCCGGTTGCTCCCTGTGTGTATCGGTGAAACCCCGAATGGGCCTCACGTGGCGGTGTCGTCGGACGGATCCGGCCGGGTGCTGTCCCGGTGCCGGGGCAGGCCGCCCGTCTCTCCAGATGTGTCCTGCTGAGCTGCGTCGGAGGGGTCGGATCGCCGCTGATCCCGCCCCGCCCGCTCGCTCTCGATGAGCTCGTTCAGCCAGCGCACTTCGCGCTCCACGGATTCCATTCCGTGCCGCTGGAGCTCAAGGGTGTAGTCGTCAAGACGTTCCCGGGTGCGGGCGAAAGAGATGCGCATCTTTTCGAGGCGCTCCTCGAGTCGGCTGCGACGGCCTTCGAGCACGCGCATGCGTACGTCACGCGAGGTCTGCCCGAAGAAGGCGAAGCGCGCGGCGAAGTGCTCGTCCTCGTATGCGTCCGGGCCGGTCTGCGAGAGCAGCTCCTCGAAGTGCTCCTTACCTTCCGCCGTCAACCGGTAGACGATCTTGGCGCGACGCCCTGCGAGAGGTGCGGCGAGGGCGTCCTCGGGTGTGCTCCCCGATTCCTCGATCAACCAGCCGCTTACGACCAGCGTCTTGAGGCAGGGGTAGAGGGACCCGTAGCTGAAGGCGCGGAAGACCCCCAGCGATGTATTGAGTCGTTTCCGCAGCTCGTAGCCGTGCATCGGGGACTCGCGGAGCAGTCCGAGGACGGCGAACTCGAGGATGCCGGAACGTCGGCTCATCGTCGCCTCCTCCTCTGCCGCGGTCGGTGTCACGACCTCTTACGGACTCTTTATGCCGAGCTGATGTATCGACTCGATACATCACGACGATAGAACGGCCCCACGGATGGGACAAGAGGGATCACGGTGAACGGCGTCACATCACCGATTCATACCAAGCGAGTTGCCTGATTTGGGGTGAACTTCCCCCCTAGGCGGGTTTTGGCGGTGCGTAGTCTGTCCGCCATGCAGACCGCCGGGAACCAAGTGACACCTGTGGGCGTCGTTGTCCCCGGTGCATTGCGGGTGAGTGCCAGAAGGGGCGCATCCGTATTTCGGGGGGACCGGAAACCAGCCGCCGTTTCCAGGCGCGTATCACAGCGCCTGCCCGAGGAGTAGTCGTTCGATGAGCGAGCACCGTCGCAAACCGCCGCAGCCACAGGGCGGCGGACGTGCCGCGGCCCGTCGCGGCACGTCCGGCGCATCGCCGGGCCGTCGCGCGGCACCGCGTGACGCCACCGGATCACCTTCTGATGCATATGGAACACCGGGGTCCGCAGGACCGTCCGGCTCCACGGGCGACGACCGCCCGTACGGAGGCCGGGCGGAAGCGCGCCGAGCCGCGCAGCGCAGCGCCGGAGGGGGCCGCAGGAAGGCACCCGACGGCGGCGGTGGCCGCGGAGGCGGCGGCCGCCGCGGTGGAGGTGGCCCCGAGGGATCGAGCGGGCCGGGGCGCGGCAGGGGTCGCGGCCCCTCACGACCGCCGCAGAAGAAGAGATTCATCGACTACCCGCGCTCCGACAAGTACGGGGTGCACCGCTGGCTGCCGTCCTGGCGCCTGGTGACGGGTCTCTTCGTCGCTCTCTGCGGCAGCCTCATGGCCGCGGCGGGCATCGGGTACGCCCTGGTGGACGTCCCGAAAACGGCGGACACGGCCAAGGCCCAGAACAACGTCTACTACTGGGCCAACGGCAAGCCGATGGTCTCGACCGGTGGCGAGACGAACCGGCAGATCATCAAGTACGAAGAGATCCCCGAGGCCATGCGGTACGCCGTCATGTCCGCCGAGAACAAGACGTTCGAGACGGACAAGGGCGTCGACCCCATGGGCATCGCCCGCGCGTTCGTCAACATGGCCAAGGGCGGCGCGACGCAGGGCGGCTCGACCATCACCCAGCAGTACGTGAAGAACGCGATGCTCGACGACCAGTCGCAGACGATCTCGCGCAAGGTCAAGGAGCTGTTCGTCTCCATAAAGGTGGGCCGTACGGAGCCCAAGGAGAAGGTGATGGCCGGCTACCTGAACACCGCGTACTACGGACGCGGTGCCTACGGGATTCAGGCGGCCGCCCGGACGTATTTCGACAAGGACGCCTCCGGGCTCAATGCGAGCCAGTGCGCCTTCCTGGCCTCGGTGCTCAAGGGCGCCACGTACTACGACCCCGCCGGTGCGCCTGAGATCGACCCGGTCCAGGCGACACCCCAGAAGAACAAGATCCGAGCCGAGAAGCGCTGGCGCTGGATCCTTGACGAAGAGGTCAAGGACCAGCACCTGAGCGCCGCGAAGCGACGCGATTACAGCGAGTTCCCCCATCTGCAGAACCCGCGGTCCAACCCCTCACTGGGTGGCCAGACCGGCTATCTCGTGGACCTCGCGAAGGCCTACGTGATCAACAACAGCGACGGCAAGATCACCGCCCTCGACCTGCAGAAGGGCGGCTACGAGATCCACACCACCTTCGACCAGACGAAGGTGAAAAAGCTCGAAGACGCCGTGAAGAAGGTCCGCAAGGAGAACATCAACCAAAAACTCCGCCCGAAGACGGACAAGTACGTCCAGTTCGGCGGAGCCTCGGTGAACCCCACGAGCGGCGCGATCGAGGCCATCTACGGCGGTGAGGACGCGACAACGCACTACACGAACAATGCCGACCAGACCGGTGCGCAGGTCGGCTCGACATTCAAGCCGTTCGTGCTGGCTGCCGCGATGAGGGACGGCGTCCGCGACCCCAAGGGGGGCGAGGAACAAGGTGAAGGGACGCGCATCCCGGTCTCCCCGAAGAGTCTCTACAGCGGCCAGAACAAGCTGAAGATCAAGAAGTACAACGGCGAGGTCTGGACGGACAAGGACGGCAAGGAGTGGCTCCAGACGAACGACGGCGGGGAGTCCTACAACCGGCCGACCTTCCAGATCGACCTTCGTGAGGCGATGCGGGAGTCCGTCAACTCCGCCTACGTCCAGCTGGGCATGGACGTGGGCCTGGACAAGGTGAAGAAGGCCGCAAGCGACGCGGGCATCAAGGACACCAGCTTCGCGAGCGCCAACTATCCGTCCTTCTCCCTGGGCACCTCCGATCCGAGCGCGATCCGCATGGCTGGCGCCTACGGCACCTTCGCGGCCAGCGGGCAGCGGAACGATCCGTTCTCCGTGACGTCGGTCGACTACCAAGGCGACACGGTCTACCGGCACGAGAAGGAGTCGGTCAGGGCCTTCCAGCCGGCGGTCGCCAACAACGTCACCGACGTCCTGAGGACCGTCGTCGACAAGGGAACGGGTACCAACGCGAAGCTGCCCGGCCGCCAGGTCGCGGGCAAGACCGGTACGACCGACGGCAACAAGTCGGCCTGGTTCGTGGGGTACACCCCCCAGCTCTCGACGGCGATCACGATGTACCGGATGGACGACGACGAGAACAGCAAGAAGCGCCAGTTCTTGGAGATGTACGGCACGGGTAACCAGGAGAAGATCCACGGTGCCTCGTTCCCGTCCGAGATCTGGCACGACTACATGATGGAGGCCCTCAAGGGGACGCAGCCCATGCCGTTCCCCACGCCCGAGCCCATCGGCACCATCGTCGGCGCCACTCCGAGCCCGAGCATCACTCCCTCGGCAACTCCTTCTCCCTCGGACTCGGCAACGGTGGAACCGTCGCCCAGTCAGTCCTCCCCCGGCCCGTCGCCGTCGACCAGCGAGTCCTGCAGCAGCTGGTCGTGGAACTGCAACCAGAACGGCGGAACGTCGGACGGTGGCACCGGTGAGACACCCACAGGCGGTACCGACGGAGGCGTGACCAACTCGCCGTCGCCAGGAGGTAACGGCGGCAACGGTGGCAACAACGGAAATGGCAACGGAGGCATCTTCGGAGGCCCAACGGGCTAGCCGGAAGGGATCCCACGCTGCCTGTTTCACGTGAAACGCTGCGTGTTCCACGTGAAACAGAGCGTGATCTCTACCAAGTGAGGGCCGCCGCACCGATCGGGTGCGGCGGCCCTCGCCCCGTTCTCAGGCGCGTACGGCAGGATGTGCGGCATGCCCAGTGCAGAGACGACGCGCACGCGTGTGCAACAGCCGGACCCGGTACGGCCGACCAAGGAGGACGAGGTCGCCGCAGCGGGAAGCGAGCTGATCGGCGGACCCATCGGACGATGGGCGCTGCTCGGGAGCTCCTGGTGGACCCCTGTACGCGTCATCGCGCTGGTGATGATCGGCATGTTCGCGCTGGGCATGGTGCAGAAGTTCCCCTGCTACGACGGCGCGTGGTTCTTCGGTGCCAGCTCGCAGTACACGCACGCCTGCTACTCGGACATCCCGCACCTCTATCAGGGGCGGGGCTTCGCCGACGGCCTGGTGCCGTACTTCGACAAGCTGCCCGGCGACATGGACTACCTCGAGTACCCGGTGCTGACCGGTGTGTTCATGGAGGTCGCGTCCTGGCTCACCTTGGGCGGCGGCTCCATTCAGCACCTGGAGAAGGTGTACTGGATGGTCAACGCCGGGATGCTGATGATCTGCGCGGTGGCGATCGCCATCTGCGTGACTCGCACCCATCGGCGACGCCCCTGGGACGGCCTCCTGGTCGCCCTTGCGCCCGCGTTCGCGCTGACCTCCACCATCAACTGGGATCTGCTCGCCGTGGCCCTCACAGCGGCCGCGATGCTGATGTGGTCGCGGGGCCGGCCGGTCGCCTTCGGGGTCCTGCTGGGTCTGGCCACGGCCGCGAAGTTCTATCCGTTCCTGGTGCTCGGCCCGCTGCTGTTGCTCTGCTGGCGCGCCGGACGCTGGCGCGACTTCGGGAAGGCCCTGGCCGGCTCGGTGGGCGCGTGGCTCGTCGTGAACCTGCCGGTGATGCTGCTCGCCCCCGAGGGCTGGTCGAAGTTCTACCGCTTCAGCCAGGAACGCGGCGTCGACTTCGGGTCCGTCTGGCTCATCATCCAGCAGCGGTGGGACGCGCAGATCAGCCCCGACGACGCCAACACCTACGCGATGGTGCTGATGGTCCTGGCCTGTCTGGGTATCACCGCGCTCGCCCTGACGGCGCCACGCCGGCCCCGCCTCGCACAACTGGCCTTCCTGGTCGTTGCCGCCTTCATCCTCACCAACAAGGTCTACTCGCCGCAGTACGTCCTGTGGCTGATCCCCTTCGCGGCCCTCGCCCGGCCGCGCTGGCGGGATCTGTTGATCTGGCAGGCGTGTGAGGTCGCGTACTTCCTGGGGATCTGGATGTACCTCGCGTACACCACGAGCGGTGACAAGCACCGAGGGCTGCCCACGGACGGCTACCACCTCGTCATCCTCATCCACCTGCTGGGCACGCTCTACCTGTGCGCGGTGATCGTGCGCGACATCCTGATGCCGGAACGGGACGTGGTCAGACGCTCCGGGGATGACGACCCGTCGGGCGGTGTCCTGGACGGAGCGCCGGACGTGTTCGTGCTCGGACGCGCCGCCCATCCCCCACGGCACGCGGTGCACAACGAGGAGCGGCCACAAGTGAGTTGGGGCTGGGGCAAGGACGAAGAGCGTTCGCTCTGAGCGAACGCATGAAAAGGGCCGGACACCGCGATGGTGTCCGGCCCTTTTCGTTTGTCCGCGTGCCCGGCCTGTTCCAAGCCTCGGTCAGCGGTCGAGGATCCGGTCGAACTGCGTGGTGGTGTGCCGCAGATGGGCCACCAGCTCCTCGCCCACCCGGGGCTCGGGGGCGTCGGACGGCACGAAGAGGATCGAGACCTGCATGTGCGGGGGCTCCGCGAACCAGCGCTGCTTACCGCCCCAGACGAACGGCGACAGGTTCCGGTTGACGGTCGCGAGGCCCGCGCGGGCGACGCCCTTGGCGCGCGGCATGACGCCGTGCAGCGCCTTGGGAGCCTCCAGGCCCACGCCGTGCGACGTACCGCCGGCGACGACCACGAGCCAGCCGTCCGAGGCGACCTTCTGCTGGCGGTAACCGAAGCGGTCACCCTTGGCGACGCGGGTCACGTCCAGGATCGCGCCGCGGTACTCGGTGGCGTCGTGGTCGCCCAGCCAGAGCCTCGTGCCGATGCGCGCCCGGAACCGGGTCTGCGGGAACTGCTGCTGAAGGCGGGCGAGTTCCTGGGCCTTGAGGTGGCTGACGAACATCGTGTGCAGCGGCAGCCTGGCCGCGCGCAGACGGTCCATCCAGCCGATGACCTCCTCGACGGCGTCGGAGCCGTCGGTGCGGTCCAGGGGCAGGTGGATCGCGAAGCCCTCGAGCCGGACGTCCTCTATGGCGGAGTGGAGCTGGGGCAGTTCCTGCTCGCTCACGCCGTGCCGCTTCATCGAGGACATCACCTCGACGACGACACGGGCGCCGACGAGGCCGTGCACGCCGTCGACGGAGGAGACGGAGCGGATCACACGGTCGGGCAGCGGCACGGGCTCCTCGCCCCGCCGGAACGGGGTCAGGACCAGCAGGTCACCGCTGAACCAGTCCTTGATCCGGGCGGCTTCGTAGGTCGTGCCGACGGCGAGGACGTCCGAGCCGAAGCGGGTGGCCTCGTCCGCGAGCCGTTCATGGCCGAAGCCGTAGCCGTTGCCCTTGCAGACCGGGACGATCCCCGGAAACTGCTCGAGCACGTGCTTGTGGTGTGCCCGCCAGCGCGCGGTGTCGACGTAGAGCGTGAGCGCCATGGCCGGTCCCGGAACCTTTCTCGTGGCTGCGGTGTATCAGAGGTATGGAGAAGCTTTGGAGCTACCTGAATTGTGCAGGGTCCGCCCGGGCCGTGTGGGCCGGGCTGACCGGGAGGGGCTCAGCGCCGCGACATGTAGATGTCGAGGGCCTTGTGCAGCAGCTTGTTGAGCGGGAAGTCCCACTCGCCGAGGTACTCGGCAGCCTGCCCACCGGTGCCCACCTTGAACTGGATCAGACCGAAGAGGTGGTCCGATTCGTCGAGCGAGTCACTGATGCCGCGCAGGTCGTAGACCGTCGCGCCGAGCGCGTAGGCGTCGCGGAGCATCCGCCACTGCATCGCGTTCGAGGGCCTGACCTCACGGCCGATGTTGTCGGAGGCTCCGTAGGAGTACCAGACGTGCCCCCCGACCACCAGCATCGTCGCCGCCGACAGGTTCACCCCGTTGTGGCGGGCGAAGTACAGCCGCATGCGGTTGGGGTCCTCACTGTTGAGGGCCGTCCACATGCGCTGGAAGTACGACAGCGGGCGCGGCCGGAAGTGGTCGCGCACAGCCGTGATCTCGTAGAGACGCTGCCACTCGGCGAGGTCCTGGTAGCCGCCCTGGACGACCTCGACGCCGGCCTTCTCGGCCTTCTTGATGTTGCGGCGCCACAGCTGGTTGAAGGCCTTGTGCACGTCCTCGAGGGAGCGGTTGGCCAGCGGCACCTGGAAGACGTAGCGGGGCTGTACGTCGCCGAAGCCGGCGCCGCCGTCCTCGCCCTGCTGCCAGCCCATGCGGCGGAGCTTGTCGGCGACCTCGAAGGCGCGCGGCTCGATGAAGTCGGCCTCGATGTCGCGCAGGCGCTTGACGTCCGGGTCCTGGATGCCCTTCTTGATCGATGTGGCCTCCCAGCGCCGGATGATCACCGGCGGGCCCATCTTCACGGAGAAGGCGCCCTGCTGCTTGAGGTGCGCCAGCATCGGACGCATCCAGTCGTCGAGGTTCGGAGCGAACCAGTTGATGACCGGGCCCTCGGGAAGATAGGCGAGATAGCGCTTGATCTTGGGCAGCTGCCGGTACAGGACCAGGCCCGCGCCGACCATCTCGCCGTTCCGCTCGTCGAACCATCCCAGGCTCTCGGAGCGCCACTCCGCCTTCACATCAGCCCATGCCGGGACCTGCATGTGGCTAGCCGAGGGCAGGCTCTGGATGTATGCCAGATGCTGCTCTCGGCTGATGGTCCTCAGGGTCAGGCTCATTCGGGGCGCTCCTCGGGCTGGTGTGTCCCCATGGGTACAAGGGCTCCGGCTCTCGCGCCGAAGCCTACTGCGCCCTGGGAGCGCCCCGAATGGGCCTATGGGAGCTACGCGGGCCGTCAGCCGACGACGCCGCCGAACAGACCCCCGTGGGCCATGCCGATGAAGAGGCCGATCGCCGAGGCGCCGAGGCCCAGGATGAGACCGAAGCGCTCGCGCGTCGTCACCGAGATGAACTGGCCGTATCCGGCGGTCAGGACGCCGATCAGCCCTGCCCAGGAGCTGAGCAGGTGGAGGCTGCTGAAGAGCGAAGAGATGATGGCGATCGCCCCGAGAACCATCGCCACCGCGACCAGCGAGTCCTGAAGGTGATGGGGCTTCCCGTCCGTGGCGAGGAGAGATGTCGCGGTATTGGGTCGCATTGCCTGTGCCATGTGGCACCTCCTGCGGAAGGCGGCGCATCGTAGCGCCATACACACCCGATGTGTACAGATTGTGCCCTCCCGCGGTCGGATTTCAACCGGAAGCCGTGGTGCGGGTAGTCTGTACCGTCTGCACCGGTGTCTGCTCACGCCCTGACCAGGGATCCCCGCCAGCGGGGCCCGATTGTCAGTGGTCGCCGATACCGTTGCGTACGCATCACGACCCTCCTGCCACGGAACGACCGTGGCCGCTGAGTCCAAAGGAGGTGGGTTCCACATGCGTCACTACGAAGTGATGGTCATCCTCGACCCCGATCTCGAGGAGCGCGCTGTCTCCCCGCTGATCGAGAACTTCCTCTCCGTTGTCCGCGAGGCCAACGGAAAGGTTGAGAAGGTCGACACCTGGGGCCGTCGTCGTCTCTCGTACGAGATCAAGAAGAAGCCCGAGGGCATCTACTCGGTCATCGACCTGCAGGCCGAGCCTGCGGTCGTCAAGGAGCTCGACCGCCAGATGAACCTGAACGAGTCGGTCCTCCGGACCAAGGTCCTCCGTCCCGAGACCCACTGAGCTTCCTAGCTCAGCGGCACTCGGGTTTCGAGTAGCAGCAAGCAGCCAGCAGCAAACCCGCCGAGAGGTTCCCCCATGGCAGGCGAGACCGTCATCACGGTCGTCGGCAATCTTGTCGACGACCCCGAGCTGCGCTTCACCCCTTCCGGTGCGGCGGTCGCGAAGTTCCGTGTCGCGTCCACTCCCCGCACCTTCGACCGTCAGACGAACGAGTGGAAGGACGGCGAGAGCCTGTTCCTGACCTGCTCGGTCTGGCGTCAGGCGGCGGAGAACGTCGCGGAGTCGCTCCAGCGAGGCATGCGCGTCATCGTGCAGGGCCGGCTGAAGCAGCGGTCCTACGAGGACCGTGAGGGCGTCAAGCGCACGGTCTACGAGCTGGACGTCGAGGAAGTCGGCGCCAGCCTGAAGAACGCCACGGCCAAGGTCACCAAGACCACCGGTCGCGGTGGCCAGGGCGGATACGGCGGCGGTGGCGGCGGCCAGCAGGGCGGCGGCAACTGGGGCGGTGGCTCCGGTGGCGGTCAGCAGCAGGGTGGCGGTGCTCCCGCCGATGACCCCTGGGCGACCGGTGCGCCGGCCGGTGGCGGCCAGCAGGGCGGCGGAGGCGGCTGGGGCGGAAGCTCCGGCGGTTCCTCCTCCGGCGGCTACTCGGACGAGCCCCCCTTCTAGGCCCCAGGGCCAAGGGTGGGCCGCACCCACACTTCTTGATCACACAGGAGAAACACCATGGCGAAGCCGCCTGTGCGCAAGCCTAAGAAGAAGGTCTGCGCTTTCTGCAAGGACAAGGTCACGTACGTGGACTACAAGGACACGAACATGCTGCGGAAGTTCATTTCCGACCGCGGCAAGATCCGTGCCCGCCGCGTGACCGGCAACTGCACCCAGCACCAGCGTGACGTCGCCACGGCCGTGAAGAACAGCCGTGAGATGGCGCTGCTGCCCTACACGTCCACCGCGCGATAAGGAAAGGGTGACCGACTAATGAAGATCATCCTGACCCACGAGGTCTCCGGCCTCGGCACCGCCGGCGACGTCGTCGACGTCAAGGACGGCTACGCCCGCAACTACCTGGTCCCGCGTGGTTTCGCGATCCGCTGGACCAAGGGTGGCGAGCAGGACGTGGCGCAGATCCGCCGCGCCCGCAAGATCCACGAGATCGCGACCATCGAGCAGGCCAACGAGATCAAGGCCCGCCTCGAGGGCGTCAAGGTCCGCCTGTCCGTCCGCTCCGGCGACGCCGGTCGTCTCTTCGGCTCCGTCACCCAGGCTGACGTCGCTTCGGCGATCGAGACCGCTGGTGGCCCGAAGGTCGACAAGCGACGCGTCGAGCTGGGCTCGCCGATCAAGACGCTGGGCGCCCACGAGGCGACCGTGCGTCTGCACCCCGAGGTTGCCGCCAAGGTCAGCGTCGAGGTCGTCTCCGCCTAAGCACTGCGCTTGGCAGAGCTGAAGCAAACGTTGGGCCGCACCCCTCGGGGGTGCGGCCCAACGCGTTTCACAATCACCGTTTCACGTGAAACGGGTCAGCGCGTGGCGCCCGTGACGATCCAACGGCCGGAGCGCGAACGCAGCCACAGGGTCACCATCCGCACGGTCATCATCAAAGTCATCGCGCCCCACAGCGCGGTGAGCCCCCCGCCGAAGACCGGCACCAGCAGGGCGACCGGCGTGAAGACCGCCAGGGTCGCGAGCATCGCCCAGGCGAGATACGGACCGTCTCCCGCTCCCATCAGGACCCCGTCGAGAACGAAGACGATGCCGCAGATGGGCTGGGACAGCGCGACCATCAGGAGAGCGGGCAGTGCCACGTTCTGCACCACCTGATCATTCGTGAACAGTGGAATGAAGAGCGGTCGGGAGACGATCACCAGGAGTCCGAGGACGACTCCTGCGGCGATGCCCCACTGCACCATGCGGCGGCAGGCATCCCGTGCGCCCTGGGCGTCGCCCGCTCCGAGGTAGCGCCCGATGATGGCCTGGCCCGCGATGGCGATGGCGTCGAGCGCGAACGCCAGCAGGCTCCACAGGGAGATGATGATCTGGTGCGCGGCGATGTCCGCGTCGCCGAGCCGGGCCGCAACAGCGGTGGCGATCATGAGGATGGCGCGCAGCGAGAGGGTGCGGACGAGCAGCGGCGCGCCTGCCTGGGCGCAGGCCCGTATCCCGGCGGCGTCGGGACGCAGGGAAGCGCCGTGACGACGGGCCCCGCGTACGACGACGAAAAGATAGACGACGGCCATGGCGACCTGGGCGACGACGGTGCCCCAGGCGGATCCTGCGATGCCGAGGCCGACGCCGTAGACGAGCCCCGCGTTGAGTGCGCCGTTGGCGACGAAGCCTCCGACCGCGACATAGAGCGGGGTCTTGGTGTCCTGGAGGCCACGCAGGACTCCTGTCGCGGCGAGGACGACGAGCATCGCGGGGATGCCGAGCGAGGAGATCCGCAGATAGGTGATCGCGTAGGGCGCCGCGGTGTGCGAGGCACCGAACAACTCGATGAGCGTGGGAGCGGTGGGAAGGACAACGGCGATGACCGCGGCACCGAGCAGGAACGCGAGCCAGATCCCGTCCATGCCCTGACGGATCGCGGATTGCAGATCTCCGGCGCCGACGCGGCGGGCCACCGCGGCCGTGGTCGCGTAGGCCAGAAAGACAAAGACGCTGACGGCGGTCATCAGGAGGGACGAGGCGACAGCAAGGCCGGCCAGCTGTGCGGTGCCCAGATGTCCGACGATGGCGCTGTCGGCCATCACGAAAAGAGGCTCGGCGACGAGCGCGCCGAAGGCGGGGACGGCCAGCGCGACGATCTCGCGGTCATGCCGACGCCGGGCGGCCTTGGTCGCCGCGGGAGCCTGTGTCATGAGCACCAATGTAATCTTCCACAGGTAAGAGATGCAACCGCCTTTGAGTCCTTACTTTTGCGCCTAGCGGGCGCGGCGTCACGCACCGTTTACGGCGATCTTGAGCCGACCGGGAAAGTATTTTTCCTGCACAGCCAGTGGACGGGAAAGTTGCAGGTCAGGCACGTTTCTGCGCGCTTCCTGAGGGCTTGTTCACAAGGCTGTCCACCGTGTCGTGCACAGGTTTTGCGGAGTTCTCCACAGCGAGAGGCCCTTCATCCACACCGCCTGTGGATAACCAGATTGGCTGAAGGTGCCCAGGGGCCTACCGTGGTGCGGCGCCCGCCACGATTTCAGGCCTCGGAAACGTCATGAACCGACGCGTCAGAACCGGAGTCGGGTCCCCGTATTTGTCAGTGTCGTGCCGTAAGAAAGAGGGCACGGCGAGGTCCGCCCGGCGGACTGGAGGAGGTGGCCCGGTGAGTATCTCCGAGCCTTTGGACGACCCCTGGGCCGACAGCGGTCCCAGTGACCGTCTGCCTGTCTCCCGCCAGCGTGGCAGCGGCGGGAGGGGGCGCGAGGAGCAGCACGACCGCGGTGGCGACGGCGGCTGGGACGACGGAGCTCCGTCCTTCGAGCGGGTACCGCCCCAGGACCTCGACGCCGAGCAGTCCGTCCTCGGTGGCATGCTCCTGTCGAAGGACGCGATCGCCGACGTCGTCGAGGTGATCAAGGGCCACGACTTCTACCGCCCCGCGCACGAAACGATCTTCACCGCGGTTCTCGACCTGTATGCGAAGGGCGAGCCGGCCGACCCGATCACGGTCGCGGCCGAGCTCACCAAGCGTGGCGAGATCACCAAGGTCGGTGGCGCATCGTATCTGCACACCCTCGTCCAGACGGTTCCGACGGCGGCGAACGCCGAGTACTACGCCGAGATCGTCCACGAGCGTGCGGTCCTGCGTCGGCTCGTCGAGGCGGGCACGCGCATCACGCAGATGGGATACGCGGCCGACGGCGACGTCGACGAGATCGTGAACAGTGCGCAGGCCGAGATCTACGCGGTCACCGAGCAGCGCACCAGCGAGGACTACCTCCCGCTCGGCGACATCATGGAGGGCGCGCTCGACGAGATCGAGGCGATCGGCTCCCGCAGTGGCGAGATGACCGGTGTGCCCACCGGGTTCACCGACTTCGACTCCCTGACGAACGGCCTGCACCCCGGCCAGATGATCGTCATCGCCGCCCGTCCTGCCATGGGTAAGTCCACGCTCGCGCTGGACTTCGCCCGGGCCGCCTCGATCAAGCACAACCTGCCCAGCGTCATCTTCTCCCTGGAAATGGGCCGGAACGAGATCGCGATGCGTCTGCTGTCCGCGGAGGCGCGGGTCGCGCTGCACCACATGCGCTCCGGCACCATGACGGACGAGGACTGGACCCGGCTCGCGCGCCGGATGCCCGAGGTCTCGGCGGCACCGCTCTACATCGACGACTCGCCGAACCTGTCGATGATGGAGATCCGCGCGAAGTGCCGTCGCCTCAAGCAGCGCAATGACATCAAGCTCGTGATCATCGACTATCTGCAGCTGATGCAGGCCGGTGGTTCGAAGCGCTCCGAGAGTCGTCAGCAGGAGGTCTCGGACATGTCGCGAAATCTGAAGCTGCTCGCCAAGGAGCTGGAAGTGCCGGTCATCGCGCTCTCCCAGCTGAACCGTGGCCCCGAGCAGCGCACGGACAAGAAGCCGATGGTGTCCGACCTGCGTGAATCCGGCTCGATCGAGCAGGACGCGGACATGGTGATCCTGCTCCACCGCGAGGACGCCTACGAGAAGGAGTCACCCCGCGCCGGCGAGGCGGACATCATCGTGGGCAAGCACCGTAACGGTCCGACGGCAACGATCACGGTCGCCTTCCAGGGCCACTACTCGCGCTTCGTGGACATGGCGCAGACCTGATCCCGTACGACCTGCCCCCGCACGACCGCAACCGCACGGCATGGACGTGCGACCTGGAGCTGTAGGCCTAAAAGCGGTCGACGCCTGGCGGCCGGCGGGGTGGACTTGGGGCATGACGACATCCCCTGAAGAGCTGCTGCCCACGACGCGCCGAGCCCTCTTGCACCACATTGCCACCGCTCAGGCGGAAGGCCGTTCCCCTTCGCTGGTGGCGGCGGTCGTTCGCGACGGCGAGCTGGTGTGGAGCGGTGGGCGTACCTGCGTGGACGGGCATGCTCCGGACGAGCACGTGCAATACCGGATCGGCTCGATCACCAAGACGTTCACGGCCGTACTGGTGCTGAGGCTGCGGGACGAGGGTGTGCTCGACCTCGGGGACCCGCTGGAGAAGCATCTGCCGGACACCGGCGCCGGGCAGGTCACCATCGCCGAACTTCTGGCGCACACGAGTGGGTTGGCGGCCGAGACTCCTGGTCCTTGGTGGGAGCGTTCGTCTTCCACGCTGCGTCCCGAGCTCGCCGATGTGCTGGGCGAGAAGCCGTTCAGGCATCCGGTCGGCAAGCAGCATCACTACTCCAATCCCGGCTACACGCTGCTGGGTTCGCTGGTCGAGGCGTTGCGCGGTGCTCCCTGGGAGGACGTCCTGCGTCGCGAGGTCCTGGAGCCGCTCGGTCTGGACCGGACGAGCGGGCAGCCGCAGGCCCCGCATGCCGGTGGCTGGGCCGTGCATCCCTGGGCCGATGTGATGATGCCGGAGCCCGCGGAAGATCTGGGTCTGATGGCTCCTGCGGGACAACTCTGGTCGACGGCAGCGGACTTGGGGCGGTTCGCTGTATTCCTGATGGAGGGCGACGACCGGGTTCTGAGTGCGCAGTCCGTACGTGAGATGCGTACGCCCGCCGCGCCCACGCTGTCGGGGGACTGGGACACCTCGTACGGCCTCGGTCTTCAGCTGGCACGGAGGAACGGCCGGGTGCTGGCCGGGCACGGTGGTTCGCTCCCCGGGTTCGTGGCGGGGCTGTGGCTGAGCGAGGAGGACGGTCTGGCCGCGGTCACGCTCGCCAACTGCACGTCGGGCGTGCCCGCATCGACGGTCAGCACGGACCTCCTCCGCATCGTCGCCGAGGCCGAGCCGCGCATCCCCGAGCCGTGGCGGCCCCTGCCGGACGTCGATGTGACGGTGCTGGAGCTCGCCGGGCCCTGGTACTGGGGCACACAGAGCACGGTGCTGCGGCTGACGGCCGACGGAGGAGTCTCGCTCGGACCGCTGACGGTTGGGGCGCGGGACTCGCGATTCCGCCCGAACGGCGACGGCACCTGGACCGGACTGGACGGCTACTACGCGGGGGAACTCCTGCACGTCGAGCGCCGGTCCGACGGGTCGGTGAGCCATCTCGATCTCGGATCGTTCGTCTTCACGCGTGAGCCGTACGAGAAGGGGGCGCCGGTTCCCGGCGGTGTGGACCCGGAGGGCTGGCGAGGGCTTCCTCGGTCCTAGCCGGTCTTGTTTCCGGTCAGGATCGCTCCTGTCCGGCCTAGTTCCTGGTCGGGATGGTGAAGGGGCCGGGTGGTCGTCTGTTTCACGTGAAACAGACGACCACCCGGCCCCTCGGCGTTGTCAGAGCTGGAGCTTGAAGCCCACATGTGAGGCCTCGAAACCCAGTCGCTCGTAGAAGCGATGGGCGTCGGTCCGGGTTGCGTCGGAGGTCAGCTGCACCAACTGGCAGTTCTGCCGACGGGACTCTTCCACGGCCCACTCGATGAGCAACGTGCCGAGCCCGCTGCCACGCTCGTCCGCGTGGATGCGGACGCTCTCGATGATCGAGCGCGTGGAGCCCTTCCGGGAGAGCCCGGGGATGACGGTGAGCTGAAGGGTGCCGACAGTGCGCCCCTCGCGCACGGCGACGGCCAGGTGCTGGTTCGGGTCACCGGCGATGCGCGTGTACGCCTCCAGGTATGGCGTGAGGTCGTCCGGCGACTCGCGGCGGGCGCCCAGGGGGTCGTCCGCCAGCATCTCCACGATGGCCGGGATGTCGGCGGCCACGGCAGGCCGTATCTCAAGATCTCCCATGGCCGCAGCCTATGCGGCGATGGTGTCGTCAGTCCTGGACCGCCCGGCGCCGGGCGGCCCCCCGGTGCTTCTTTCGGGGTGACGTCTCAGGCGGGGACGCGTACGGCTTCGACCGCGCGGACCAGCGGGGCGAGTTCGGGGTTCTTGGCCGCCTCGTCGAGTGCCTCGCGCAGGGCGGTGTCATTGGTCGGCCGCGCATCGGCGAGCAGGGCCAGTCCCGTCTCGCTCACGTCCGTGTAGATGCCGCGACGGTCGGTGGGGCAGAGGTAGCGGGCGAGCAGACCGCGGTCCTCCAGACGCGTCACCAGACGTGTGGTGGCGCTCTGGCTGAGGACAACGGCGTCCGCGACCTGCTTCATCTGCAGGTGACCGCCTTCACCGTCGTGCTGGCGGCTGAGGACATCGAGCAGCGAGTACTCGCGCACGCTCAGGTCGTGCTTGGCCTGCAGAGCGCGCTCGATGTGGCTCTCGATCCTCCCGTGGAGCAGGGAGAGGGCGCACCAGCCCTGGGCCAGGGCGGTCAGTGCGGGGTCTGTGGCGGTCATGGCTCTGGTTCCTCCGTCCCGAAGCGGCTGAACCCAGGATAGTCCACGCATGAAATTGTCGGCGCTTGCAAGTAGTGCGCGTATGCAAGTATTGTGAACGCACGCAAAGCGCATCTGCAACAGTCTGGGAAGGTGAACCCTATGCCTCTCGCGCTTCTGGCTCTCGCGATCGGGGCCTTCGGGATCGGAACCACGGAATTCGTGATCATGGGGCTGCTCCCCGAGGTCGCGGGTGACTTCGGCGTCTCCATCCCCACGGCCGGATTCCTGGTCACCGGCTACGCCCTCGGCGTCATGTTCGGCGCCCCCCTCATGACGATTCTGGGCACCCGCATCTCGCGCAAGCGGATGCTGCTGCTCTTGATGGGCCTGTTCATCCTGGGCAACGTGCTCTCCGCGGTGGCGCCCGTCTTCCTCGTGATGGTGATCGGCCGCGTGGTCGCCTCACTCGCGCACGGCGCCTTCTTCGGAATCGGCGCGGTCGTCGCGGCCGAGCTGGTCGCCCCCGAGAAGAAGGCCGGAGCCATCGCCATGATGTTCACCGGTCTGACTGTGGCCAACGTCGTCGGCGTACCCCTGGGCACGCTCATCGGCCAGAGCGTCGGCTGGCGCGTCACCTTCGTGGCCGTCGCGGCGCTCGGAGTCGTCGGACTGCTCGGCATCGCCAAGCTCGTCCCCGACATGCCCAAGGCCGAAGGCGTCCACCTGCGGCACGAACTCGCCGCCTTCAAGAACGTCCAGGTCCTGCTGGCGATGGCCATGACCGTGCTCGGGTTCGGAGGAGTCTTCGCCGCCATCACTTACATCGCACCGATGATGACGAACGTCGCCGGTTACGCCGACACGTCGGTGACCTGGCTCCTCGTTCTGTTCGGCCTCGGCATGGTCGCGGGCAACCTGATCGGCGGCAAGTTCGCCGACCGCAGGCTGATGCCGTTGCTGTACGTCGCACTGAGCGGGTTGGCCGTCGTGCTGGCCCTGTTCACGCTGACCGCTCACAACAAGGTCCTTGCGGCGATCTCGATCGCGCTGATCGGCGCTCTCGGATTCGCCACGGTGCCACCGCTGCAGAAGAGGGTTCTCGACCAGGCCCACGGCGCCCCCACGCTGGCCTCCGCGGTCAACATCGGCGCCTTCAACCTCGGCAACGCTCTCTCGGCCTGGCTCGGCGGCATCGTCATCACGGCCGGCCTCGGCTACACGGCCCCCAACTGGGTCGGCGCTGTCCTCGCCGCCGCCGCACTCGTCCTGGCCGTAGTGTCCGCCGGCCTTGAGCGCCAGTCCAAGGCCTCGAGTCCGGTCGTCGCAAGCGCGACTCCCGCAGGGGCCCGACAGACGGAACCCGCTCACAGCTGAGCGACCCGTCGGCCCGGCAGGCTGACCCGCTCACAGCTGAGCGGTCCGCAGACCCTCACTACTTCACCCCTACCCCCGGGGCCGACGTCGTCCCCGCACCCGTTCCACCGCACATCCCCGCAAGGAGAAACTCCTCATGAGCACCACCACGGCTGTCGCGCCGCTGACCATCCAGGACGCGGAGATCCTCGTGACCGCCGCCCGTCGTGCGGCCGAGTCCGCCGGAGTGAACGTCAGCGTCACCGTTCTCGATGCCGGCGGACACCTGCTCGCCTTCCGGCGCGACGACCGGGCCGTGCTGATCTCCGGTGAGACCAGCACCCGCAAGGCGTACACCGCCCTCCAGCTGAACGCCCCGACCGCGGACCTCGTCGATCTGGTCAAGCCCGACGGCCCGTTCCACAGCCTGGCCACTGCCTTGGACCGGCCGTTGCTCTTCATCGCGGGCGGCCTCCCCGTCCACCGCGACGGTCACCTCATCGGCGCGGTCGGTGTCGGCGGCGGGGCACCGGAGCAGGACCACGGATTCGCCACGGCAGCCGTGGCAGAGCTCGTCTGACGCGCCACGAGGCCCGAGCGCGACGCGCCTCCCCACACAGAAGTCCGCCCCTGGACGCCGTGATCCCACGGTGTTCAGGGGCGGACTTCTGCGCACGCGCTGCCCGGTCAGGTCAGCCCGCGGCGACCGTCAGGGGCGCGAAACGGCGTGTCCAGTCGCCGGGAAGTTCGGGGGCGCCGTAGGTCATCACGGCGTTGAAGGCCTGGGACTCCACCCCTCGTGCCTTGATCCACGCCAGCAGTTCCTCATGGCGCACGTCGATGTCGGTACGCAGAGGGCGATCCGTACCGGCTGCGAGCGAGCTGACAAGAGCCTTCGCCGTCTCGGTGTCGCGGGCGATCAGCGGGCCGATGACATGGGTGTCCATGTTGGGCCAGGCGGCCGCGAAGCCGATGAGTTCGCCTCCGTCCTCGGCCACGCGCAACTGATCCGCGAAGGCCGGGAGGCGGGTCAGGATGTGGGTGCGGTCGGGGCCGAAGACCTCTGCGTCCAGGCGAAGCATGGCCGAGAGATCCTCAGCGGTCGCGGCGCGCGTGGCCACGGACGGCATCGGTCCACCGGGGGTGAAGTGTCCCCGCACCATCTCCGCCCGCCCGGTGACCTTGAAGCCCAGACCTTCATAGAGCGGGCGGCCGTACGGGGTCGCATGCAGGGTGAGCGGTGTGGTGTCCGCCTGCTCGGCGACGTACTGCATGAGGCGGCGGCCGATCCCGCGGCGGGCGTGGCGTTCGGCGACGAGCACCATGCCGATGGCGCTCAGCGAGGGTCGGTTCGGCGGGCCGTAGTCGGTCACCACGCAGGCGCTCACCAGGCCCCCGTCGGGGTCGTCGATGCCGTAGCCGGTACCGGCCGCGAGCAGCAGGCCCCACTTGTGTTCCTCGCGGGGCCAGCCGCGGTCCTCGGAGAGATCGGCGCACGCCGTGAGGTCGCGCGGGGTGAGCCGGCGGATGGGCAGATCGGAGAGGGGAGGTGTCGACACGCAGGTCAGGCTGACTGACGCAGCCGGTCCGCGTCCACCGCTTTGCGGGCAGCATGCTGCTTTCGGCCACGTCGCGTCAGCCCCCATGGCTTGAGTACCGAGATCACCGTCATGAAGAGATAGGCGGTCAGGGAGACAACGGGGCCGGCCACCAGATCGCTCGGCTGGGGCAGCGGAGTACCTGCCGTGACCGTCGCGACCGCGGCGTTCACGCCGGGACGCAGCGCGAAGATCGAGGCGGCGGTTGTGGCGAGCGTGAGCCAGAACTTGGCATAGACCCAGCGGTGCCGGGCGAGGCCCCAGGGGGTGCCCAGTGACAGCAGCAGGCCGCTCAGCAGAGTGAGCAGAGCGAGCGGGATCACCAGCCAGTCCGTGAAGACCTTCATGGCGCGGCAGGCGGCCTCGACCATCGGGTCGGAACCCGTGGTGATCGCCGTGACGGCGAGCGCGAGCAGGCCGAGTGTGAGCCCCAGCCAGCAAGCGGAGAACGTCACATGGACGACGAGGGTGGCCCGGCGAGCGGGACGGCGTAGTTTCACGTGAAACACCGTGCCGGGAGCGCCCATCGAGGGCGTCCGACAGAGGGAGTAACCCCGGGTACTAGCCTCGGCGTACGTGGCGCGGCTGCATCCCCTCGATCTGGACGCAAGGCCGCTGCACGGAACGGCGATGCCGTGGAAATCTCCCGTCAACCGGGGCTCGAGGCCGAGATGGTGGCCCTGGGCCGTGAGATCGGCGCGCAGCGCATCGGACCGCCGGAGTACGTGCGGCGAGTGCATGTCCTGCTCGGCGCCGCGGCAAAGGTGAAGATCACGGACCGACTCTGTGAAGAGTTCGAGGTGTCACGGGCCGCTTGCACTGCCTGCGGCGACTCGTTCGACGAGGCGGAGCTGTTCGGCGCCGTGCCGGTATCGGTCGCGATCAATGTGGATCAGCACGTCGGGGGTCTGGCGACTCACTCGTATGCCGGCCGTGATCTGCGGGAGGCATGCAAATTGGAGTGGCACGCCCGCCAATTGAGGGATTGCAGGGGCATATCCCCTGTTGAATTCCTTGCTGGGCAAGGGGGACTTGTGCGTTTGGCGGGTGCCGGTATGGTCGACTCCGGTCCGAGGGCCGGCGCGCTCGGCAGATCCCGGGCCGTGCACGCAGGCCAAGTGGACAGCCTAACGGGACGGAGAGATCGAAGACCTGCTATTTCCGCTATGCGGCTTGCGCGGTCGCGCCGGGTGGCACGCTGCGGTGAGGAACTGCGGGCAATGTCACATTCCTCCCTTACTTGTCCGTAGCGGACCGGAATGCGGGTTCACTTGGGCCGCCGCATTCTGCCGCGGCAGAACGGGGAAAGAGCGACTTCCGATCGCGGGAGTACGCAGACCGACCGAAAGATGTTCGAGGCGAGGCACAGCATGGACGCTCCGACCACTACGTCGGCCGACTCCGGCTCCGGCGGCGGGGGCGGTTGGTTCACTCCGCGCAAGGCGCCGCCCACCGGCCCGGGCACGGACCAGGACAGGCCGTCAGAGGGGCGCAAGGTCACGCCGATACGGCCCGTGGGCCGGCCCGAGCGAATAGCGGACGACCACGCGGAGACGGTGCCCGCGCAGAACCCCGCCCCGGCTGCGGAGGGCGCGCCCGCACCTCAGCACGCGTCTGCCTCTCGCCCTCGCCAGGCCACCGCCCCCGGTGGGAACGCGCGCCCTGCCCAGCCCGACCCGGACGCGACCGCGCGCCCCCACGCCGCCCAGCACGGACAAGGGCCGAGCCCCACGCACCCGCAGTACTCCGCGCCCCCGGCGCCGGCACCGGAGCCCACGGCAGAGGCCACCCCCCGCCCCGCTCCCGCGCCCGAAGCCTCCCCCGACGCGCGGCTCATCCGCCGCACGCTGGAGGAGGTCGGCCCCGACGCCGACAAGGTCACCTCGTACTTCTACGCGCTGCTGTTCGTGCGTCACCCCGAACTCCGGCCCCTGTTCCCCGCCTCGATGGACACCCAGCGCGACCGGCTCCTCAAGGCTCTGCTGACGGCGGCCGAGCACGCCGACAACAAGAGCGTCCTCGTCCCGTACCTGCAGAACCTCGGCCGTGGGCACCGCAAGTACGGCACGCAGCCCGAGCACTACCCCGCGGTCGGCGAGTGCCTGATCGGCGCGCTGACCCGGTACGCGACGACGACGTGGGACCAGGAGACGGAGGCGGCCTGGGTCCGCACGTACACGACGATCTCGCAGGTCATGATCGACGCGTCGGCAGCGGACGAGCTGCGCGCGCCCGCGTGGTGGTACGGCGAGGTGGTCTCGCACGACCTGAGGACCCCGGACATCGCCGTGGTCACGGTCCGGCCCGACCAGCCGTACCCGTTTCTCGCCGGGCAGTACACGAGCCTGGAGACGCCTTGGTGGCCGCGGATCTGGCGGCACTACTCCTTCGCCTCGGCGCCCCGCTCCGACGGGCTGCTCTCGTTCCATGTGAAGGCCGTCCCTGCGGGGTGGGTCTCCAACGCGCTCGTGCACCGCGCCCGTCCCGGCGACGTGATCCGGCTCGGCCCGCCCTCCGGTTCGATGACGGTGGACCACAGCTCCGACAGCGGACTGCTCTGTCTCGGCGGTGGTACGGGGATCGCGCCCATCAAGGCCTTGGTCGAGGACGTCGCCGAGCACGGCCAGCGGCGCCGGGTCGAGGTGTTCTACGGGGCTCGCACCGACCACGACCTGTACGACATCGACACGATGCTGCGGCTCCAGCAGACCCACCCGTGGCTGGCGGTCCGCCCGATCGTCGATCAGCAGGCCCATCTGCAACTGCCCGACGCGGTACGCGAGTACGGCCCCTGGAACGAGTACGACGCCTATCTGTCGGGCCCGCCCGGCATGATCCGCAACGGGGTCGACGCCCTGCGGGACATCGGGATCCCGGTGGACCGGATCCGCCACGACTCCGTGGAGGAGCTCGTCGTGACCGGCAGCTGACGCCGGCAGCCGAGTGCCGGGCCCGAAGAGAGCCGCGTACAGCAGACGCCCCCGGACCAGGCCCGCGGCGCTGGCTCTGAAGCCCAGACGGGAAGTCCCAGCCCCGCTCCGTCAGCCCAGGTCAGGCGCGTGCATCGCACGTACACCCTCGATGTTGCCGTCCAGATAGTGCCGCAGGGACAGCGGGACGAGATGGACCGAGGCGATGCCGACGCGGGTGAAAGGCACTCGCACGATCTCGTACTCGCCGCACGGCTCCTCGATCTCGGGGCCGTGCCGCTGACTGAGGTCCATCGACTCGAGGCGGCAGACGAAGAAGTGCTGGACCTTCACGCCAGTGGCGCCGCCGTCCTCGCCGATGTGCTCGACGGTGTCCACGAAGCAGGGCACCACATCGAGGATCTTGGCGCCGAGCTCCTCGTGCACCTCGCGGTGCAGGGCGTCGACGACGGTCTCGTCCTCGGGTTCGACCCCGCCGCCAGGGGTCAGCCAGTACGGATCCAGGCCGGGCTTGGTCCGCTTGATCAGGATCAGGTCGTCGCCGTCGAGCAGGACGGCGCGTGCGGTGCGCTTGACCACGGGTCGGACGGTCATGGGAGAAATGTGGCCCCGCCGGTTCCACGTGAAACATTCCGTACCGACCTGGCCTCAGGCAGACGCTGATTGACCAGCGCTAGTTGATCACCACGAATCGTCCAGCACGAACGGATCAGCACCAATCGACGGCGGTGCGCAGCAGCCACTCGTGCGCTCGCGCGATGTGCGGCATGGCCAGCGTTCCCGTGCGCACCACGAGGAAGTACGTCCGCAGCGGGGGCACCGGGGGATCGAGCAGGGCCACGATCTCGCCGCGCTCCAGGGCCGGCGCGCAGAGGTAGCGCGGCAGTACCGAGAGCCCGGCACCGGCGATGGTGCAGGCGAGCACAGCGCGTAGATCCGGCACGATGACCGTGCCCGACGTGGCCGGGCGGGAGTCGAAGACAGCGGCCCAGTAGCGGGTGACGAACGGCAGTGACTCGTGCGCCTCGACAAGCGGCAGATCCTCCAGCGCGGCCGCGCCGTTGCGGCGCAGAGTGCCGGGCCCTATGCGGGCGGCCCACCGCGGTGAGGCAAGGAGGACGTGCTCCTCGTCGCAGAGCGCAGTCGCGGTGAGCAGGGCGCCGCGCGGGCGGGCTGTCGTGATGGCCAGATCATGATGTCCGGCGCCAAGCCCCTCCAGGACTTCCTCGGCGTTGCCGAAGGAGGCGCGCAGGGCGAAGCTCTGGCCGTCGTCACGGGTGAGCGCGGTGAGGGCGGGCAGTGCGCGCTCGGCGGTGAACTCGGGAGGCCCCGCGAGGTGCAGCGTGCGCACCGGCGACTCCTCGTCGATGCCGGTCTCGGTGATCTCCACGAGGGCGTCGAGGTGCGGAGCGGCCTTGTGCGCGAGTTCGTCGCCGATGGAGGTGGGGGTCACGCCGCGCGCCTGGCGCAGGAACAGGGGGCGGCCCAACTGCCGCTCCAGGGTGCGGATCTGAGATGTCACCGCGGGCTGCGAAAGGCCGAGCAGCGCGGCGGCCCGCGTGAAGGAACCCGCCCGGTGCACGGTCACGAACGTGCGCAGCAGGGCGAGATCCATGGCGGTGCCCTCCCCTCTCGGCCTCCGGGTCGGCCCCAACTATAAATATGTCGATAGGTCTCTGTCGCTACCGTGATTGGACACTGACACAGAGTCAACTAGCCTTATGCGCGCGGTTCTTAGCGCGCAAGAACCGGGGACGGTCCGAGCCACGAGGGGGGAGGCTCGGGCCGTCCATTGTGCGTAGCCGGTGATGAGACCGAGGCCGCGCGCGGCATGAAGTGGCCCGTGAGGGGCCCTAGATGGCCGCCTCGTCGAGTGCGCGCAGCACATCGGCCACCAGGTCGTCCGGATCCTCGGCGCCGGCGGAGAAGCGGATGAAGCCCTCCGGGACATCGTCCCCGCCCCAGCGGCGACGGCGCTCGGCCGTGGACCGCACGCCGCCGAAGCTCGTCGCGTCGTCCACCAGCGTCAGGGACTCCATGAATTGCTCGGCACGCGCGCGCGTGGGCAGCGTGAAGGAGACCACGCACCCGAAGCGCCGCATCTGCTGAGCGGCGACCTTGTGCGAGGGGTCGCCGGGCAGACCCGGGTAACGCAGGCCCTCGATGTCGTCGCGGTCGCGCAGGGCGAGAGCGAGCGCGAGAGCGTTGGCGTTCTGCTGCTCCGCCCTCAACTGGAGCGTGGCGAGGGAGCGATGGGCGAGCCAGGCCTCCATCGGGCCGGGAATCGCACCGACGATCTTGCGCCAGCCCCGAACCGACGCGGTCAGCTCGGCGTCGCGGCAGGTCACGTAGCCGAGCAGGATGTCGCCATGGCCGGTGAGCTGCTTGGTGCCACTGGCCACGGAGAAGTCGGCGCCGAGTTCCAGGGGGCGCTGGCCGAGCGGCGTGGCGAGCGTGTTGTCGACCGCCACCAGGGCGCCACGCGCGTGTGCCGCCTCGGCGAGCCGCCGCACGTCGCACACGTCGAGACCGGGGTTCGACGGTGTCTCGATCCACAGGAGCTTCGCGCCGTCCAGGACGCCGAGCTGGGCGTCGCCGCCGGTGGGGGCGGTGCGGACCTCGATGCCGAACGCTGTGAGCTGCTCGCGGACGAGCGGGAACACCTGGTAGCCGTCGCTCGGCAGCACGACCACGTCGCCGGCCTTGAGCTGCGAGAACAGCACTGCCGAGATGGCGGCCATCCCGGACGCGAAGACGAGGGTGTCGACATCCTCCTCGCCGGGCGCCTCGAGCTCGCCGATGGCCCGCTCCAGGTGGGTCCACGTCGGGTTGGCGTCCCGGCCGTACGTATAGGGCCCCGAGACATCGCCCGGCAGGTGGAAGTGTGCGGCGAAGACAGGCCCTGGGAGCGTCGGATCGTTCTTCGAGGCCTCGGGCAGCCCGGCCCGCACTGCCCTTGTGCCGTCCCCGATCTGTGTCGGTTGCGTCATGCCACCCGCCCTTCCAGCGCCGCGCGTACCGCGTCGAGCAGACCGTCGCTCGCCGCCTCCACCATTCTCAGGCACTCCTCGAAGCCATCGATGCCGCCGTAGTACGGGTCCGGGACGTCCAGGTCAGTCCCTGCCGAGGGGTCGTAGGAACGCAGCAGGCGGACCTTCTCGGCGTCCTGCGGGGTCGGTGCCAGCCGGCGCAGGGTGCGCAGATGCCCGGCGTCCAGGGCGATCACCAGGTCGAGCCGGGAGAACCACGAGGCGCTGAACTGCCGGGCCGTATGGCCGCTTTCATAGCCGCCGGCCGTCAGCACGGAGACGGTGCGGTGGTCGGCACCGTCCCCCTCGTGCCAGCCGTCGGTGCCCGCGCTGTCCACCTCCACGAGGCCGGCGAGACCGGCCTCGTGGACGCGCGCGCGGAAGACCGACTCGGCCATGGGCGAGCGGCAGATGTTGCCGGTGCAGACGAAGCACAGATGGAAGGACATGGGGCTGGAGTCAGTCCTTGTCGTCGGGCAGGACGACGTTCAGCGCCCAGGAGACGACCGAAATGATCAGGCCACCGAGGACGGCGGTCCAGAACCCCTCGACATGGAAGCTCTGGTTGAGCTGGTCGGCCAGCCATGAGGTCAGCAGCAGCATCAGGGCGTTGACCACGAGCGTGATCAGGCCCAGAGTCAGGATGAAGAGCGGGAAGGTGAGGAGCTTCACTATCGGCTTGACCAGGAGATTCACCAGGCCGAACAGCAGCGCCACGATGATCAGCGTGCCGACTTTCTTGCCGGTGCTGTCACCTGTCAGCGTGATCTTGTCGAGCAGCCACACCGCGACGGCGAGGGCCCCCGCGTTGGCGATCGTCTTGACTACGAAATTCTTCATGTGTCTGATCGTGGCAGACGAGACCGGATCATGAGAGCGGCCCTGCGAGGCCGCTCGCGGGCAAGAGGCGGACAAGTGGGATGAAGGCATTCCGGCTGGACGAACTGGAAGCGGAACGCGCCGCGAACGACGGCGCGTATCTGCAGTTCCTGCAGGAGCGGAACATGTCGGTCGGGCTCTACGCCCTCGACGCGGGGGACCAGGACCCGCAGCAGCCCCACCAGCAGGACGAGGTGTATCTCGTCGTCAGCGGTCGCGGTTCGATCACCGTCGGCATGGAGACGACCCAGGTGGCGCGCGGCAGCGTCGTGTACGTGCCGGCCGGGGTGACCCACAAGTTCCATCACATCAGCGAGGACCTGCGGGTTCTGGTGGTGTTCTCTCCGCCTGAGAGCTGACGGCGGATCTCGGGGTTCCCTAGGGGGTCGCTCAGGGGAGGACAAGGGGTCCGCGGCCCCCACACGGCGCCTCGGCATGCCAGCATCGAATGCAGAAGCCGTATCGAAGCGGTACGGCTAGGGAGAGAGGTAAGGACGATGGCAGTGCGAGAGATCTTCGCGGGCATGCCGTGGTGGGTTAAGTGGGTCGCGGTGCCGGTCATCGCCCTGGTCGTCTTCGGCGGACTGATAGCCAGCGTCGTGGGCTTCGTGATCGGTCTGCTCTTCAAGGTGCTCGTCTTCGTGGCCTTGGTCGGTGGACTCATCTACGTCGTACGGAAGTTCATAACGGGGTCGTCCTCACGCAGCGACTGGTAGCTCTGGGCAACGGTTCCCTCGCGCGGGGGAAGTTTCCCCGCGGGGCTCTCTTGAAGTGGTGGCCAGGGCTAGAGTCCACAACTCGACGGCCGCACCCCCGTGATTCCCGAGAAGCGGGGGGGACCCCACGCGTTTCGGGAGTGAACCTTGGCCACGGCTGAACCGCTTTCCGCCGCCCCGTTGTCCGCCGACATCACGTCCCCCGACACCATGTCTGCCGACGCCACGGCCCCACACGCGATGCCCCCACCCCTCGGCTGTCGCACGGACAGCTACGACGACGTTCAGGCCGAGGCCCACCCCGAAGGCGGCCCGACCGGCGCCCCGCCCACCCTCATCGGTTCCGTCCAGCGCGCGATGCGCCTCCTCGAGGCCGTCGCGTCGCACGAAGAGGGAGCGCCGGCCAAGCAGCTCGCCCGCGAGGCCGGCCTCGCGCTTCCCACGGCGTACCACCTGTTGCGCACGCTCGCCCACGAGGGCTATCTCCGCAAGGAGAAGGGCCTGTTCGTTCTGGGCGCGGCGGCCGAGCGGCTGAGTAGCAGCGCAGGCCAGCAGAATCGTCGCGGCATGATCACCGACGCCCTGCAGCACTGGCGCGACGCCATCGGCGTCCCGGTGTACTTCTCGGTCTACCGCGAGGGCGAGATCGAAGTCGTGGCCGTCGCCGACACGCCCGGGAATCCGGCGGTCGCGGAATG
The DNA here is from genome assembly GCF_055582645.1 of Streptomyces sp. NPDC107517. Lineage (NCBI taxonomy): Bacteria > Bacillati > Actinomycetota > Actinomycetes > Kitasatosporales > Streptomycetaceae > Streptomyces > Streptomyces sp. NPDC107517. Next base: position 493,562 of record NZ_JBVJPM010000003.1, read on the forward strand.
GGCCGATTTCCGCGAGACGGGGCACGCGCACGCGATCGGCCAGTGCCTCCTCGCCCAGCTCGACGACGAGAGCCGACGCGACCACCTCGACCGCTATCCCGCGTATTCGATCACCCCGTACACGGTGCGCGACGATCGCTCGCTGCTACGACGCCTCAACGGGCTGGGGCGCATGCAACCGGTCGTGGAGCGCCAGGAGTACGCGTTGGGCACGGTCTGTGCGGCATTTCCCATCACCGTCGGGTCCACCGCGGCCACGATGGCGGTGTCTCTCCCGTCCCATCAGGCCGGTCGTCTGCTGCCCGCGGCACGGCAGCTGCAGAACGAAGTCGGGAAACTCGTCAGGACACTCGCCTTCTCTATCAGCATCTGAAAACTCACTCCTTGTGATCCCGCATGTACGTTAAGCAAGATGCGAAGGGTGCCGGGAAGGCTGTTCCCGGCCGATCGACGGCAAATTGACGGGGTAGGCGATGCGCGAGTCGGTACAGGCAGTACAAGCAGAGGTCATGATGAGCTTCCTCGTCTCCGAGGAACTCTCGTTCCGCATCCCGGTGGAGCTGCGGTACGCCGCCGCTGATCCCTACGCCGTGCGGCTGACCTTCCACCTCCCCGGAGACGCCCCGGTGACCTGGGCCTTCGGCCGAGAGCTCCTGGTGGACGGGGTGGCCGGTCCCTGCGGCGACGGCGATGTGCGCATCGAGCCGGTGGAACTGGCCGGCAGACCGGGCGAGATGCCGGGCGAGGTGCACATCAGGCTCCAAGTCGGCGGTGACCAGGCGCTGTTCCGGGCGGGCGTCGCTCCCCTCGTCGCCTTCCTCGACCGCACCGACAAGCTCGTACCGCTCGGCCAGGAGCGGGCGCTCGCCGACTTCGAGGCGCATCTCGACGAGGCGCTCGACCGGATCCTCGCCGAGGAGCAGAGCGCCGGCTGACGGGCTCCAGGGGGTCCGCGGACCATCAACTGACGTAACGCTTCAGCAGACCGGTGCCCTCGGAGTGCCCTCGCACGGGCTCAGCGCTTCCGTCGTCGGCCCCTTCCTCCGCGTGCCGGACCGGCCGCGGCAGTGGACGGGGATCCCGGCCTGGACGGGGATCCCGGCCGGTCGGCCGAGACCACCAGGGCCGCGAGCGCGGTCGTCACCGGTACCGAGGCGACCAGCCCGATCGAGCCCACCAGGGTCCGCACGATCTCCACGGCCACCAGCTCACTGTTGGCCACGGTGCCCACACTGCTCTGCGCGATCGAGAAGAGCAGCAACAGCGGCAGCGCCGCGCCCGCGTACGCCAGGACGAGCGTGTTGACCACGGACGCGATGTGGTCGCGGCCGATCCGGATGCCCGCGCGGTACAGACCGCGCCAGCCCATAGTCGGGTCCGCCTGATGCAGCTCCCACACCGCCGACGTCTGTGTGACCGTCACATCGTCGAGCACACCGAGCGAACCGATGATGACGCCGGCGAGCAGCAGACCACTCATGTCGATGGACGGGTAAAGACCGTGGATCAGGCCCGTGTTGTCGTCCGTGTTGCCGGTCAGCGCCGCCCAGCCGATGAACAGCGAGCCGAGCAGACCGATCAGGACCAGCGACACGAGCGTGCCGAGCACGGCGACCGACGTCCGGGCCGTCAGACCGTGACACAGGTAGAGCGCGATCAGCATGATGGCGCTTGCCCCGATCACCGCCACCACCAGGGGATTCGAGCCCTGCAGGATCGCGGGCAGGATGAAGAAGGTCAGCACCATGAAACTGATCGCCAGCGCGACGAGCGCCATGAGACCCCGCAGCCGGCCCACGACGACCACCGCCAGCGCGAAGATCCCGGCGAGCAGCGCCATCGGGAACTTGCGGTCCACATCGGTGACGGAGTACTGAAGTTCCTTCGGAGCGTCGGGAGCGTAGGCCACGATCACCTTCTGGCCCTCGTGCAACTGCCGTGGTGAGTCCGGCTGCACGATCTCCGTGAACGTACGGCCGGTGTCCTTGCCGCTGTCGACACGGACCGTGGCCTTCTCGCATGTGCCCTTCGCCTGCTGCTCGGCGGTCCGGCCCTCGGCGGTCGACGTATCGCCGGTGGGAGTGTCACCGGAGGCGTTGACGGACTTGCAGTCGACCTTGTCGACCTTTGTGACGGTGGCCTGTTGGGTCTGCCGGTCGAAGCCGACGCCGGTACGGGCGTGGGACGGGGCGCCGCCGGGCCAGAGCGCCACGAGGCCGACCACGACCGCCATGGAGAACGGGATCAGCACCGCGGCGATGACCTTGCGCAAGTGCTTGGAAACGGGCGCGGCGGGGCCGTGGCTGTGGGAGTGCCCGTGTTCGGCGCTCCCTTGGCCATGGGGCGGATGCGGCGGCGCGGGCGGAGACTGCGGCGTGCTGGTCACCGCCCGATCATCGCAAGAACGGCAGGGGCCCTCTGTTCAGCGCGCCAGAAATGACGCTAGCGTGGGGGCACCTTTGCACACGCGGGAGCTCGGAGCACCGGGCTGAGAGGGCGCTGACCTCCGCTTAGGCGATGTTTCACATGAAACATCGCCCGACGGAAGCCGCTGCGTCGACCGCCGAACCTGTTACCGGGTAATGCCGGCGTAGGGAGTAGGTCTCATGACCACATCGGACGCACGCACGCCTGCCTCCAACCTGTCCGCAGAGACAGGCGAGGCCGGGAAGTCCATCGGCTGGCACAAGGGGTACGTCACGGGCTCGCGCCCCGACCTCCAGGTGCCGGTCCGCCAGGTGCACCTCACCAACGGCACGGCGGTCACGCTCTACGACACGTCCGGGCCGTACACCGATCCGAGTGTCGACACCGACGTCCGCAGGGGCCTTGCCCCGCTGCGGGAGAACTGGATCATCGGCCGCGGCGACACCGAGGAGTACTCGGGCCGCCCGGTCCGCCCCGAGGACGACGGCATCAAGCACACCGCTCCGCGCGGCGGCCTGCGCAACCTCGACGCGGTCTTTCCCGGCCGCCCCCGCCAGCCTCGGCGCGGGCGGGACGGCCGGGCGGTGACCCAACTCGCGTACGCCAGGCGCGGAGAGGTCACGCCCGAGATGGAGTACGTGGCCATCCGGGAGAACGTGGAGCCCGAGGTCGTCCGTGAGGAGATCGCCGCGGGCCGCGCGGTCCTGCCGGCCAACGTCAACCACCCGGAGATCGAGCCGATGATCATCGGCAAGCGGTTCCTGGTGAAGGTCAACGCCAACATCGGCAATTCCGCGGTCACTTCGTCGATCGAGGAGGAGGTGGAGAAGATGACATGGGCGACCCGCTGGGGCGCCGACACCGTCATGGACCTCTCCACCGGCCGCAACATCCACACAACGCGCGAATGGGTCCTGCGCAACTCCCCCGTCCCGATCGGCACGGTGCCGCTCTACCAGGCGCTGGAGAAGGTCGACGGCCGCGCCGAGGCGCTGACCTGGGAGATCTACAAGGACACGGTCATCGAGCAGGCCGAGCAGGGCGTGGACTACATGACGGTCCACGCCGGTGTGCGGCTGCCGTACGTCCCGCTCACCGCGAACCGCAAGACGGGCATCGTCTCGCGCGGCGGTTCGATCATGGCCGCCTGGTGCCTGGCGCACCACAAGGAGAGCTTCCTCTACGAGAACTTCGCGGAGCTCTGCGAGATCCTCGCGGCGTACGACGTCACGTACTCGCTGGGTGACGGCCTGCGGCCCGGTTCGATCGCGGACGCCAACGACGAGGCGCAGTTCGCCGAGCTGAAGACGCTCGGGGAGCTCAACACGATCGCGAAGAGCTTCAACGTCCAGACGATGATCGAGGGCCCCGGGCACGTCCCGATGCACAAGATCAAGGAGAACATCGACCTTCAGCAGGAGGTGTGCGAGGAGGCGCCCTTCTACACACTCGGCCCGCTGACGACCGACATCGCCCCGGCGTACGACCACATCACCTCCGGCATCGGAGCCGCGATGATCGCGTGGTGGGGGACGGCCATGCTCTGCTACGTCACGCCCAAGGAGCACCTGGGTCTGCCGAACAGGGACGACGTCAAGACCGGCGTCATCACCTACAAGATCGCGGCCCATGCGGCGGACCTCGCCAAGGGGCACCCGGGTGCCCAGGACTGGGACGACGCGCTCTCCGACGCACGGTTCGAGTTCCGCTGGGAGGACCAGTTCAATCTGGCCCTCGACCCGGACACGGCAAGGGAGTTCCACGACGAGACGCTCCCGGCCGAGCCGGCGAAGACGGCCCACTTCTGCTCGATGTGCGGGCCGAAGTTCTGCTCGATGAAGATCTCCCAGGACATCCGCCGGCAGCACGGCGGGACGAAGAGCGAGATCGAGGAGGGCATGGCGGAGAAGTCCAAGGAGTTCGCCGCCGCGGGCAACCGGGTCTATCTGCCGATCGCGGACTGACCCCGCCCACGCCCATGCGGGCGCCGCGCGCTGTCCACCGGTCGCCTTTCGCGGCCGGTGGACAGGGTGTTCCGGGACCAGCGCCTGCCGGCCCTAGTCCGGCTTGTGGTCCGGGCCTCCGAAGTCGGGGCTTGTGAAGTCCGGGCTCGAGTACGTCGGGCGCGGGCCCGCAGGGGAGCCGCCGTCGGTGCCCGGGCTGCTGAACCCGGGCCTGTTGTACCCGAGGTGCGGCATGCGGCCCGCTGCTCCGGGGACGCCCCCGCGATTGGCGGGGGCTGGCGGTGGTTCCGCGAGTGCCTCCCGGAGGAACGGCAGGATGCCGCGCTCCAGGAGCACAAGGCACCAGGCTTCCCTGGCCCGGTCCACCTCCTCGTTCGACTCGATGTGCGCGCCGGCCGGCAAGGACGTCGAGCCGTTGCGCAGAGCGGTGAGCAGCAGGCCCACTCCGGCGACGAGGATGCCCGCCGCAGTGAGCGCACCGAACACCCAGCCGGCCGTCAACAGGGTCTGGGCGAAAGCCGGTTCCGGATCGAGCATCTTCAGGATGTAGCCGACGAGCAGGAATATCGCGGCGGCCGTCCCGGCGAGCACGGGGGCGAGCACCGCGACGACGGCTATGACGCCGGCGCCGGTGGTCTCCGCCACCTCACCCACGGTGGCGGCCAGGCCGATCGCTCCGCCGCCGGATTCCGCCGCGCTCTCTCCTTCGCGCAGGGGACGTACGGGCCGGGGCGAGGCGCGCAGGTCGGCGCGGACCTTCACGTAGTTCTGGTACTCGGTCGCGGCGGCGGCCGCGATCAGTGCGGTGGCGTTGAGCGCCATGGTGCGCAGTTGTTCGGGGTTGAGCCGCTGACCCACTGCGGCGAGATCAGGGCGGTCCGGTGCGGTACGCAGCGCATCGTCGAGGATCCGCTCGAACTCGGGGCGGTCCTCGTTCAGCAGGTGCGGAGCGCTGTTCATGTGCATCCCCCGATGCTCCGTAGGGCTTGGGGGCTCGCATGGGTACGAGCCGTCGGGCAGAAACGGAGGGGAGCCTGCTACGGATAAGCCGATGGTAGAGCGGCGACGGCACGCGGTGACAGGGGGTTTCCCGAATTCGGCCCGGTGGCCGGACCAGCCCCCGTTCGGTGCGCCTGCCCGGGGAACGCCTAGCTATCCATGGGGAGTTGCTGGACCAGCAGCTTTCCGGCCATGGTCACTCCGCCGTCCATCGCGATCGCATGCCCGCCCGCGTACACATGCGGGCCCTCGATCTGCGGGCGGCTGTCCTCGGATCCGTCCGCCGCGTCCTCGGTTCCCACCTCGCCGAGGAGGTACGGGATGGGGCTGTGGCCGTGGACGACGCGCGCGCCGCCGTAGGTGTCGAGGAGCTCACGCACGGCTTCGGGTCCGGAATCGTCGCGGAACGCGAAGCGCTTGGTGAATTTGCGGAAGAGGTCCCAGCACTCGTCCGCGTCGTTACGCGTGAGGGTCTCTCGGACCGTGTCGTTGACCGCCTCGATCGAGTCGCCGTAGTCGAGGTACGAGGTCGTGTCGGAGTGCATCAGGAGGTGGTCGTCCTCCAGCTCGATCGCGTCGAGCCGGGACATCCACTGGAGATGGACGTCCTGGAGGCGGTCCATGTCCGACTTCTGCCCGCCGTTGAGCAGCCAGGCCGCCTGGAAAGTGGCGGTGCCGGCGCCCGAGTTGACCGGGGTGTCGCCGAAGCGCTTGGCGCCGATCAGGAGCAGTTCGTGGTTGCCCATGAGGGCCTTGCAGTAGCCGCCCGCGGCCGCGGCCTCCGCGGACAGGCGCATCACGAGGTCGATGACGCCGATGCCGTCCGGCCCGCGGTCGGTGAAGTCGCCGAGGAACCAGAGCCGGGCGGTGCCGGCCGACCAGCTGCCCTCGGCGTCGATGAGGCCCTGCTCGTACAGGGCCGCGATCAGTTCGTCGAGGTAGCCGTGCACGTCGCCGACGACGTACAGGGGGCCGAGCCCCTCGGCGGGACGGGGCGCGGGCTCGGTGTCGATCTGCACCTGGACCGTGTCACCGCGGTTGATGACCGGCAGGTCGCGCTGGGTGGGCGTGTACCCGTCGGGCTGGTCGAACGCGGGGTCCTGAGGGGACGGCTCCGCGTAAGAGGGCTCGGGGTGAGACGCATTCGGGTGCGACGCCGATGGGTACGACGGCTCCTGGTGAGCGGGATCCGGCTCCGCCTGCGCGGGCATGGCAGGAGTGGGCGGAGCGGGGTCGTGGCCGGGCTCCTGGACGTATGCCGGTACGTCATGGACGTACGCCGGAACGCGGAAGTCGCGCAGCGTCGCCGTGCGCACCTCGGGTCCCTGACCGGCCCCCTGAGTCATCGACCCCTCCACCACCATTGCGCCGCCTCTGCACCCGATCGGACTGCCTGGTCGCAGCCGCCCGCGGTGTCGTGCGCCCATCATAGGAATGCGGCTCGCGCTGTGTGATGCACCAGGGGTGGTGAATCGGATCCGGACGGCTGTTCACCGTGCTTTTCTCCCGAATTGGTACGGGCTTTTCCGGGTGGTCTTCGGGGCGACCACCCGGAAGCCGTCGTTCAGCCGTGTCCCGGGGAGCGGGGCGGGCTGACTTTCGTGCGGGGCGGACGGCGCTGGGACGAGGTCCGGACGATGAGTTCCGTCGGTATCACCTGCTCGACCGGCTGGTCCGATTCAACCCCTTCGATGGCGTCGATCAGCAGCTGGACGACCGCGGTGCCGATGCGCCGGGGCTTGAGCGAGAGGGTCGTGATGGGCGGTTCCGTGGTGGCGTAGACGGTCGATTCGCTGCAGCAGACGAGCAGCAGGTCCTCGGGGACGCGCAGGCCGTAGCGGCGGGCGGCGGCGAGCAGGTCCGTGCCGTTGGGGTCGAAGAGTCCGTACACGGCGTCGGGCCGGTCGGGGCGGGCCAGGAGCCGGTCGGCGGCGACGGCCCCCGCGCACGGGTCGTGCGCGGGATACGACTCGTACACGGGTTCCTGCCCGATCCGCTCGCACCAGTGCAGGTACGCGGAGGTGGACAGATGGGTGTAGGTGTCCGTGGTCGTGCCGGTGAGCAGTCCGATGCGGCGGGCGCCCGCGGCGGCGAGGTGGTCGAGGATGCCGAGGACGGCGGCCTCGTGGTCGTTGTCGACCCAGGCGGTGACGGGGAGCGTGCCGGCGGGGCGTCCGTCGGAGACGACGGGCAGGCCCTGGCGGACCAGCTCGGTGACGACCGGGTCGTGGTCGGAGGGGTCGATGACGACGGTGCCGTCGAGAGCGACGTTCGACCAGACGTCATGGCGTGAGGTGGCGGGCAGGATGACCAAGGCGTACCCGCGGGCGAGCGCCGCCGAGGTGGCTGCTCTCGCCATTTCCGCGAAGTACGCGAATTCGGTGAAGGTGAAAGGTTCATCCCCGTAGGTCGTGACGGTCAGGCCGATCAGGCCCGACTTTCCGGTACGGAGCGTTCGGGCCGCCGCGGAGGGGCGATAGCCCAACCGGTCGGCGACCTCGCGGACATGGCGTCGGGTGGCGTCCGGGAGCCGGCCCTTACCGTTGAGGGCATCGGAGACAGTCGTGATGGAGACCCCGGCGGCGGCGGCAACGTCTCTGATGCCCGCCCGCACCTGCCGGGTGCCCCGCCGGGTGGTCTCTGCCCGGCTCACCTGGTGCTTCCCTGCTGCTGTCATGGCGAGCCGATAGTAGGGCTCATGTGGCGGGGTGGCGTGAGTGCATATGCACGCGTTGACAGGGACGTTTCTGCATGGCCGAAGCACGTCAATGACCTTGGAAATCAAGGGAGTTGAGCGTATCGACGCCAGGACGTCGCTTGTCGGCGCGCGTGGGCCTGCCAAGTCGGCGATGTTGCGAGTAGGTCTCAACTCACCTTCACGGGCGATGCGCGCCACGGCGCGAGCTACCGGCGCGCGCTGAAAAGGGGAGCGCTCCCCCTCCTCCGTACGCCTGTGGGAGGTCCGTGGCCGTCGTCATGGGTGGTGTCGGACGACCACCCGGGAGGTCGAGGGCCCCGAGCCATTGGGGTCTGCCGCGAATCCTCTTAAGGTGAGCAGTATTGAAATGGTGGTCGCGAGGAGGACTGCGGTGAGCGAGACGAGCCCCAAGCTGCGTGCCGAGCTGGAGGGTATTCCCACCTACAAGCCGGGCAAGGCTGCCGCGGCCGGTGGGCCGGTGGCGTACAAGCTGTCCTCGAACGAGAACCCGTATCCGCCGCTTCCCGGCGTGATGGAGAGCGCCATCGCGGCGGCCGGTTCCTTCAACCGCTACCCGGACATGGCCTGCACAGGGCTGATGAACGAGCTGGCGGAACGATTCGCTGTCCCGGTCACGCACCTGGCCACGGGCACCGGCTCGGTCGGGGTCGCGCAGCAGCTGCTCCAGGCGACCAGCGGCCCCGGCGACGAGGTCATGTACGCCTGGCGTTCCTTCGAGGCGTATCCGATCATCACGCAGATCAGCGGCGCCAAGGCGGTGGAGGTGCCGCTGACGTCCGGCGAGGTCCACGACCTCGACGCGATGGCCGACGCGATCACCGATCGCACGCGCCTGATCTTCGTGTGCAACCCGAACAACCCGACCGGCACGGTGGTGCGCCGGGCCGAGCTCGAGCGGTTCCTCGACCGGGTCCCGAGCGACGTGCTGGTCGTGCTCGACGAGGCGTACCGCGAGTTCATCCGTGACGCCGAGGTGCCGGACGGCGTACAGATCTACCGGGACCGTCCGAATGTCGCCGTGCTGCGGACGTTCTCCAAGGCGTACGGGCTCGCGGGCCTGCGGGTCGGTTTCGCCATCGCCCACGAGCCGGTGGCGGCCGCGCTGCGCAAGACGGCGGTGCCGTTCGGCGTGAGCCAGCTCGCGCAGGATGCGGCGGTCGCCTCGCTGCGGGCCGAGGACGAGCTGCTCGGCCGGGTGGGCTCGCTGGTGTGCGAGCGCAATCGCGTGGTCGAGGCGCTGCGGGGGCAGGGCTGGACCGTGCCCGAGACGCACGCGAACTTCGTGTGGCTGCGCCTGGGGGAGCGCACGGCGGACTTCGCCGCGGCGTGCGAGCAGGCCGGTGTGGTCGTGCGGCCGTTCGCCGGCGAGGGCATGCGGGCCACGATCGCGGAGGCCGAGGCCAACGACGTCTTCCTGAACACGGCGGCGGCGTTCCGCAAGGAGCTGTAGACCGGGCGGCTGCGGCCGCTCTGTGGCGCGGTGGGGGTTCCCCGGAGTAAGGGGGGACCCCCCTTCTGCTGTCCGGAGCCGGTAGTACATAATGCTTGTGAATGTGAACGCTTTCACAAGCGTGTCCGGTTGATCCGGAGAGCAGTGGGATTAAAGGGGCAAATTGCCGCTGACCCACGGCGACTTAAGGAGATGACGCAGTGGACCCGACGTTGATGGCTCTGGCGCCGGAAACTCTGGCGCGATGGCAGTTCGGCATCACGACCGTCTATCACTTCCTTTTTGTCCCCCTGACCATCTCGCTCGCCGCGCTGACGGCGATCCTGGAGACGGCCTGGGTGCGCACGGGCAAGGAGCACTACCTCCGGGCGACCAAGTTCTGGGGCAAGCTCTTTCTGATCAACATCGCCATGGGTGTCGTGACCGGCATCGTGCAGGAGTTCCAGTTCGGCATGAACTGGTCGGACTACTCCCGCTTCGTCGGCGACATCTTCGGCGCTCCGCTCGCCTTCGAGGCGCTGATCGCCTTCTTCTTCGAGTCGACCTTCATCGGTCTGTGGATCTTCGGCTGGGACAAGCTCCCGAAGAAGCTGCACTGCGCCACGATCTGGCTGGTGTCCATCGGCACGATCCTGTCGGCGTACTTCATCATGGCCGCCAACTCGTTTATGCAGCATCCGGTCGGCTACCGGATCGTGGAGCGGGACGGCACCAAGCGTGCCGAGCTGACCGACTTCGCCGCCGTGCTCTTCCAGGAGACGGTGCTCGTCAACTTCTGGCACGTGATCAGCGCGTCCATCCTGGTCGGTGGCGCGTTCATGACCGGCATAGCGATCTTCCACCTGCGCAAGAAGCAGCACATCCGCACCATGCGGATGTCGCTGCGCCTCGGCCTGGTGACGGCCATGGTCGGCACGCTCCTCACCGTCGTCAGCGCGGACACGCTCGGCAAGGTGATGTACGAGCAGCAGCCGATGAAGATGTCGGCCGCGGAGGCGCTGTGGGACACGCAGAAGCCGGCGCCGTTCTCGATCTTCGCGTACGGCGATGTCTCCAAGGGCCACAACACCGTCGCCGTCGAGGTCCCCGGTGTGCTGTCCTTCCTCGCCAAGAACGACTTCAACGCCGAGATCCCCGGGATCAACGACATCAACAAGGCGGAGCAGGAGAAGTTCGGGCCCGGTGACTACCGCCCCAACATCCCCACCGCCTACTGGTCGTACCGCTGGATGATCGGCTTCGGCGGTGTCTCGATGGCCCTGTGCACGGCTGGCCTGTGGCTCACCCGGCGCAGGTTCTGGCTGGCGCCGGAGCGCCGCACCGGCGAGGACGAAGTGCCCAGGCTGATGCTCACCAAGAACAAGGAGCTGATGCCGAAGGTGGGCATCTGGTGGTGGCGCCTGTCCCAGTGGACGCTGATCTTCCCGATCATCGGCATCTCCTGGGGCTGGATCTTCACCGAGACAGGGCGTCAGCCGTGGGTGGTCTACGGCGTGCTCAGGACCAAGGACGCGGTCTCCCCCGGCGTCTCGCAGGGCGAGGTCCTCACTTCCCTGATCGTGTTCGCGCTGGTCTACGCCGCACTCGCCGTCATCGAGGTGAGGCTGATGCTCAAGTACGTCAAGCAGGGGCCGCCCGAGCTCACCGAGGCCGACCTCAACCCGCCCACCAAGATCGGCGGTCCTGGATCCGGAGCGGATTCCGGCGACGCGTCCGATGCCGACCGGCCCATGGCCTTCTCGTACTGAGACTGAGGAGCTGCTGAGGCATGGAACTTCACGACGTCTGGTTCGTACTCATAGCGGTCCTGTGGATCGGCTACTTCTTCCTGGAGGGATTCGACTTCGGGATCGGGGTTCTGACCAAGGTTCTCGCCCGCGGACGCACCGAGCGGCGCGTCCTGATCAACACCATCGGACCCGTCTGGGACGGCAACGAGGTGTGGCTGCTCACGGCCGGCGGCGCGACCTTCGCCGCCTTCCCGGACTGGTACGCGACGCTCTTCTCGGGCTTCTACCTGCCGCTCCTGATGATCCTGGTCTGCCTGATCGTGCGCGGTGTCGCCTTCGAGTACCGGGCAAAGCGGTCCGAGGAGAAGTGGCAGACCAACTGGGAGCACGCGATCTTCTGGACCTCGCTGATACCGGCGGTTCTATGGGGTGTGGCCTTCGGGAACATCGTGCGCGGAGTGAAGATCGACGCGCACAAGGAGTTCGTGGGCAGCTTCTGGGACCTGCTCAACCCGTACGCGCTCCTCGGTGGTCTGGTGACGCTGACGCTGTTCACCTTCCACGGTGCGGTGTTCGCCTCGCTCAAGACGGTGGGCGACATCCGGGTGCGGGCGCGGAAGACGGCGCTGGGGCTCGGTCCCGTCGCCGCGGCCCTCGCGCTCGCCTTCCTGATCTGGACCCAGGCCGACAAGGGCGACGGCTCGTCGCTGATCGCGATGATTGTCACGGTGGCCGCCCTCGTCGGTGCCATCATCGCCATCAAGGCGGGGCGTGAGGGCTGGTCGTTCGCGCTGTCCGGCATCACGATCGCGGCAGCCGTCGCGATGCTCTTCCTGACGCTGTTCCCGAACGTCATGCCGTCGTCGCTCGACCCGGACTGGAGCCTTACGGTCACCAATGCCTCGTCGAGCCCCTACACCCTGAAGATCATGACCTGGTGCGCGGCGGTGGCGACGCCCATCGTGCTGCTCTACCAGTCGTGGACGTACTGGGTGTTCCGCAAGCGGATCGGCACCCAGCACATCGCCGACGTCGCACACTGAGCCCCTGATCCGAGGGTGTGTTTCACGTGAAACCGATCGACCAGCGTCTGCTCCGGTACGCCAGGGCCACTCGCCTCTTCCTGATCGCGGTGGTGGTCCTCGGCGTGGCCGGGGCGGGCCTGGTCATCGCTCAGGCGATGCTCATCGCCGAAGTGGTGGTGGGGGCCTTCGAGCACGGCCTTGATGTCGCCGCCCTGCGCACACCGCTCCTGCTGCTTGCTCTGGTGGCGGCCGGGCGCGGTGCTGTCTCCTGGCTGACCGAGCTGGCCGCTCACCGGGCCAGCGCGGCGGTCAAGTCAGAGTTGCGCGGACGGCTGCTGGAGCGCGCCTCCCAGCTGGGTCCGGGGTGGCTCAGCGGGCAGCGGACCGGATCCCTGGTGGCGCTCGCGACGCGGGGTGTGGACGCGCTCGACGACTACTTCTCGCGCTGTCTGCCGCAGTTGGGCCTCGCGGTGGTGGTGCCCGTGGCGGTGCTCGCGCGCATCGTCACCGAGGACTGGGTGTCCGCGGCGATCATCGTCTGCACACTGCCCCTGATCCCCGTCTTCATGATCCTCATCGGCTGGGCCACCCAGTCCCACATGGACCGTCAGTGGCGGCTCCTGTCCCGGCTCTCGGGGCACTTCCTGGACGTGGTCGCCGGACTTCCGACGTTGAAGGTGTTCGGCCGGGCCAAGGCGCAGGCCGAGTCGATCCGCCGGATCACCGGCGAGTACCGGCAGGCGACGATGCGGACCTTGCGCATCGCTTTCCTGTCGTCGTTCGCCCTCGAACTGCTCTCGACACTGTCGGTCGCCCTGGTGGCCGTGACCATCGGCATGCGGCTCGTGCACGGCGACATGGACCTCTACGTGGGCCTTGTCATCCTCGTCCTCGCGCCCGAGGCCTATCTGCCACTGCGTCAGGTCGGCGCGCAGTACCACGCGGCGGCCGAGGGGCTCGCCGCCGCGGAGGAGATCTTCGCCGTCCTGGAGACCCCGGTGCCGCGCTCCGGCGCCGGAGCGGTGCCCGCCGCCACCGGTATCGCCTTCGACGGAGTGACCGTCCGCTATCCCGGCCGGTCCACGGACGCCGTCTCGGAGGCCGACTTCGAGGTCGCGCCCGGGGAGACGGTGGCACTCGTCGGCCCGAGCGGCGTGGGTAAGTCGACGCTGCTGAGCGCGGCGCTCGGATTCGTCCGTCCCGACGCGGGGCGAGTCCTCGTCGGTGGCGCCGATCTGGCCGGTCTCGACCGGGAGGCGTGGCACGCGCGTGTGGCCTGGGTGCCGCAGCGGCCGCAGCTGTACGCCGGGTCGGTCGCGGACAATGTGCGGCTCGCGCGGCCCGACGCGTCGCCCGCGGACGTCGAGGAGGCGCTGCGTGAGGCGGGGGCCCAGGACTTCGTCCGTGCGCTGCCCGACGGCGCGGACACCTTGCTCGGCGAGGACGGGGCCGGGCTCTCCGCCGGGCAGCGGCAACGCCTCGCCCTGGCGCGGGCGTTCCTCGCCGACCGGCCCGTGGTGCTGCTGGACGAGCCGACGGCCGCGCTCGACGGCGAGACCGAGGCGGGGATCGTCGAGGCGGTCCGCAGGCTCGCCGCCGGCCGGACCGTCCTGCTGGTGGTGCACCGTCCCGCGCTGCTGGCCGTCGCGGACCGAGTGGTGCGTCTCGACGTACCGCGTTCCCCTGCGGTGGCGGGGGAGGCTGAGGTGCGACCCGTGCCGTCGGCCGAGGCGGCCGAAGTGCCCGTACACGGAGAGGACCGTCAGGTATCCGATCACTCCGGAGAGAGGGCGGGCAGTGTGCTCGCGCGCGTGCGGGGTGCCGCGCGGGCGCGGCGGGGGCGCCTTGCGCTCGCTCTGCTGCTCGGAGCGCTCGCTCTCGGCAGCGCCGTCGGGCTCATGGCGACCTCCGGGTGGCTCATCTCGCGGGCCTCGCAACAGCCGCCCGTGATGTACCTGATGGTCGCCGTCACGGCGACCCGCGCCTTCGGGATCGGCCGCGCCTGCTTCCGGTACGCCGAGCGGGTCGTGTCGCACGACGCCGTGCTGCGGATGCTGGCCGACACCAGGGTCGCCGTCTACCGGCGCCTTGAGCGGCTCGCCCCCGCGGGCCTGCGCGCGACGCGCCGCGGCGATCTGCTCTCCCGACTCGTCGCCGATGTGGACGCCCTCCAGGACTACTGGCTGCGCTGGCTGCTGCCCGCGTCGGCCGCCGCGGTGGTCGGTGCGGCCTCCGTCGCGTTCACCGCCTGGATGCTGCCCTCCGCCGGTGCCGTGCTCGCCGCGGGCCTGCTGCTCGCAGGGGTCGGCGTACCGCTGCTCTCCGGAGCCGTCGCCCGCCGCGCCGAGCGCCGGCTGGCCCCCGCGCGCGGGACGCTGGCCACCCACGTGGCCGAACTCCTTACCGGCACCGCCGAACTGACCGTCTCCGGAGCGCTTTCCGCGCGGACCTCGCAGGCGAAGACCGCCGACTCCGTGCTGACGCGGATCGCGTCCCGCGCCGCCACTGCCACCGCGCTGGGCGACGGACTCACCGCGCTGATCACCGGTCTCACCGTGGCCGGTGCGGCCCTCGCCGGGGTGCAGGGTGTGCGCGAGGGCCGCCTGGACGGGGTCCAGCTCGCGGTCGTCGTCCTGACGCCGCTGGCCGCGTTCGAGGCCGTCATGGGCCTGCCGCTCGCCGTGCAGTACCGCCAGCGGGTCAAGAAGAGCGCCGAACGCGTTCACGAGGTCCTGGACGCGACGGTCCCCGTACGGGAGCCGGAATCGCCCGCGCAGGCGCCGCAGGATCCCTTCCCTCTGGTCGTGCGCGGTCTCGCCGCGCGCCACGACGGGCAGGGCCGGGACGCGCTCCACGGGGTCGACCTCACGCTGGAGCGGGGCCGCAGGGTCGCCGTCGTCGGCCCGTCCGGGTCCGGCAAGACGACGCTCGCGCAGGTCCTGCTGCGTTTCCTGGACGCGGGTGAGGGGTCGTACACCCTGGCCGGGCAGGACGCGTACGGGCTCGAAGGGGACGCGGTGCGGCGGCTCGTCGGGTTGTGCGCGCAGGACGCGCACCTCTTCGACAGCTCGGTGCGCGAGAACCTGCTCCTGGCGAAGAAGGACGCCACCGACGACGGACTGCGCGAAGCCCTGGCTGCCGCGCGCCTCCTGGAGTGGGTCGATTCGCTGCCCGACGGGCTCGGCACCCTCGTCGGCGAACACGGCGCGCGCCTGTCCGGAGGCCAGCGGCAGCGGCTCGCCCTGGCCCGCGCCCTCCTCGCCGATTTCCCCGTCCTCGTGCTCGACGAGCCCGCCGAGCACCTCGACCTGCCGACGGCGGACGCGCTGACGGCGGACCTCCTGTCCGCGACCGAAGGCCGGACCACGCTGCTGATCACGCACCGGATGGCCGGTCTCGACGCCGTGGACGAGGTCATCGTCCTCGACGCGGGAAGGGTCGTGCAGCGCGGCACGTACGAGGATCTGGTCGCGGTCGAGGGGCCGTTGCGCGCGCTGTGGGAACGCGAGCGGGAGGCGGAGCTGCTGGTCGGCGCATAGCCGTGCGGACCGGGCGACCGGGCGGGACTCGTCCCGACTTTCCTCTCCAAATGGGACTAACTAGTCTCAAGGCATGTCAGCTGCTCCGGGGCCCGGCGCCACCCCACCGTCCGACGGTGAGCGGGAGTCCTCCGACGCGCTGGAGGCGGCGACGCAGGCGACGCGCGGGCTTCATGGACTGTCCGCCGAGCTGACCGCGCGGGTGCCGCAACTGCTCGAAGCGATGCGCTCCGTAGGCACCGGCCTGGAGCTGCACTCCACCCTCGACCGCATCTGCGAGACGGCCGCCGAGCTCGCCGACGCCCGTTACGCGGCGATCGGCGTGGTCTCGGAGGACGGCGAGGCTCTCTCGGACTTCGTCTTCCACGGAGTCGACGCAGAGACGGCGGAGCTCATCGGACGGCTGCCCGACGGCCACCGCGGGCTCCTCGGTGCGCTCATCGACGACCCGGACCCGGTTCGCCTCGCAGACCTCGCCGACGACCCCCGCTCTTGCGGCTTTCCGGCCCACCACCCGCCGATGCGGACCTTTCTGGGCGTCCCCATCCGCGTACAGGGGGAGATCTTCGGCAACCTCTATCTGACGGAGAAGCAGGGCGGGGTCGAGTTCAACGACTACGACCTGAACATGGTCCGCGTCCTCGCCACGGAGGCCGGCATCGCCATCGGCAACGCGCGCCTGTACGAGGCCGCCAGGCAGCGCGAGCGGTGGATCGACGGGTCCGTGGCCGTCACGACCGCCCTGCTGTCGGGCAGCGACGCCGAGGATGCCCTCCAGGTCGTCGCCGAACAGGCCAGGCACCTGTCGGGATCGGCGGCCGGCTTCGTCCTCCTGCCGGCAGAGGAGGGCGGCATGGAGATCGTCGCCGCCTCGTCGGACGAGCCGTCGCAGGCCCTCGGCGTGATCATCCCGGCCGAGAGCGAGATCGTCACCGAACTCCTGGGCGGCGCGGCCGAGTTCATCGAGGACGTGTCCACCGACCCGCGCATACTGACCGATCTCGCGCACGAATACGGACCGGCGATGATGCTGCCCCTCCAGAGCGACGGCCGCGTCCTCGGCACCCTTGTCACGCCACGCGCGCGTGGCGCCCGGCCGTTCAGTGACGCGGAGCGCACCCTCGCCACCCAGTTCGCGTCGCAGGCCGCACTCGCGCTGATGATGGCGGAGGCGCAGCGCGACCGGGAGCGGCTCGCGGTGTACGAGGACCGCGACCGGATCGCCCGCGATCTCCATGACCTGGTCATCCAGCGCCTGTTCGCCACGGGGATGATGCTGGAGAGCGTTCAGCGCAGGTCCGTCGTGCCCGAGGTGCAGGTCGGTGTCGGCAGGGCCGTCGACGAGCTGGACGTCACCATCCAGGAGATCCGCACGGCGATCTTCGCGCTCCAGCAGGGGCCCGCCGAGGCGCCGTCGGGCCTGCGCACTCGGGTTCTGCGCGAGATCAACATGGCGGCCGTGCCGCTCGGTTTCAAGCCCACGCACCACTTCGCCGGCGCCGTCGACACGGTGGTCGGCGAACTCACCGGCAAGAACCTCATCGCCGCCCTGCGAGAAGCGCTGTCCAACGCGTTCCGGCACGCGGAGGCCGCCCGTATCGACGTGGTCGTCGACGCGAACGTCACGCTCCCCGACGGGCAGCCCGGCGTCCGGCTGACGGTCGCCGACGACGGCGTCGGCATCCCGCAGGGCGGTCGGCGCAGCGGCCTCAAGAACCTCAAGCGGCGGGCCGATTCCCTGGGCGGCGACAGCTGGTACGGGCCGGGCATCGGCGAGGACGGGGGCGGCACGACCGTGATCTGGCAGGCGCCTCACTGAAGGCACGACGAAGCGCTGAGCCGGACCTTGTCCTGGGGGACCGTTTCTTCCAGTACTTCTAGCAGTCGCCCGATGCGCCGTCTTCGGAGGTCCGACGCGCCGCCAGGATCTGCTCGATGACCGCGGCCACGCCGTCCTCGTTGTTGGGCACCGTGTGGCCCGACGCGGCGGCGAGCACCTCCGGGTGCGCGTTGCCCATCGCGAACGAGGCGCCCGCCCAGGTGAGCATCTCCACGTCGTTGGGCATGTCCCCGAAGGCGACGACCTCGGCCGCTGCGATGCCGCGCTCGGCGCAGCACAGCGCGAGGGTGCTGGCCTTGGAGACGCCGGGGCCGCTGATCTCCAGGAGTGCGCTGGGGCTGGAGCGGGTGATCGCAGCGCGGTCGCCGACGGCCTCGCGGGCCAGGGCGAGGAACTCGTCGGGGGCGAGGTCCGCGTGGTACGCGAGCAGCTTGAGGACGGGCTGGTCGGCGCAGGGCGAGTCGTCGGCGAGGAGCTTTTCGGCGGCGGCGACGCTCTCCCCCGCCTCCAGGTGCAGCGGCGGGTACGTCGGCTCGTGGTGGAGGCCGCCGGTCCGCTCGACCGCGAAGGCCGTGCCGGGCGCGGCGGCGCGCAGGATGCGTACGACGTCGAGGGCGATCCCGGGCGCGAGGTCCCTGATCTTCACGAACCGGTGGCGGCCGGGGCCGCCGTGCAGGTCCACCACGGCCGCGCCGTTCCCGCAGATCGCCAGGCCGTGGCCGTGCACGTGGTCGCTGACGACGTCCATCCAGCGGGCCGGCCTGCCGGTCACGAAGAAGACCTCGATGCCCGCTCGTTCGGCGGCGGCGAGCGCGGCGACCGTCCGCTGCGAGACGGACTTGTCGTCTCGCAGCAGCGTGCCGTCCAGGTCCGTGGCGACGAGCCGGGGCGCGGGGGCGTTGGCGGCCGGGGTCCAGGGCCGAGGAGTCGGTGAGGTCACCGCACTATTGTCCCGCATATGCGCGCACGGGCGTGCGGTGGGTCGCGCAGATGAGTACGGTCCTCGCGCAGGCGCCCCACCGGTTCCGTCAGGTTGCCGCGGGGCCTCAGCCGAGCTGGGCGAGGGCCTCCGTGGCGATGCTTTCGAAGACCTTCTGGTCGGCGGCGAACTCCGAGTCGGGGATGGGCCAGTGGATCACGATCTCGGTGATGCCCAGGGCGGCGTGCTCGCCGGCGAAGTCGACGAAGGCGTCCACGGACCCCAGCGGACGGCTTCGGTCCGGGGTGAACCCGGTGAGGAGGACCTTGTCGAGTTCGGCGGCGTCCCGACCGATCTCGGCGCAGGCGTCGGCGAGCTTGGCGGCCTGTCCGCGAATGGCTTGAATCGACTCCTCGGGCGTGCCCGTCTCGAACAGCTTCGGGTCGCCCGTTGTCACCCACGCCTGCCCGTGCCGGGCGGCCAGCTTCAGTCCGCGCGGTCCCGTCGCGGCCACCGCGAACGGCAGCCGGGGTCGCTGCACGCAGCCCGGGATGTTCCGCGCCTCCTGGGCCGAGTAGAACTCACCGTCGTACGTCACCGAGTCCTCGCTCAGCAGTCGGTCGAGCAGCGGGACGAACTCGGCGAAGTGGTCGGCCCGTTCGCGCGGGGTCCACGGCTCCTCGCCGACCTTCAGGAGGGTCGTCGCGTCGAAGCCGTTGCCGCCCGCGCCGATGCCGAGGGTGATCCGGCCACCGGAGATGTCGTCGAGGGAGATCAGTTCCTTGGCCAGCGTGACTGGGTGCCGGAAGTTCGGCGAGGTGACGAGTGTGCCGAGGCGCATCCGCTCCGTGACGGACGCGGCGGCGGTCAGGGTCGGCAGGGCGCCGAACCACGGCCCGTCGCGGAAGGTCCGCCAGGCCAGGTGGTCGTAGGTGTACGCGGTGTGGAAGCCCAGCTCCTCAGCGCGCTGCCACGCGGCTCGGCTGCCCTCGTGCCAGCGGCGGTAGGGCAGGATCACGGTGCTCAGGCGCAGGGCGGGCGTGGGCTGACGGGGCTGATCGCTCATACCTCAGAGCCTAAGCGGCGCGCGCCGGGCGCGGGTCGGGGGTGAGGGCGGCGTAGGGGACCGCGTCTCGCGGTTCCGGTCGGTCTCAGCCGGGAAACCGCAGGTAGCGGGGCGGGACGGCCTCCGTGAGCCAGACCCCGTTGGCGCTGACGCGGAACGTGTGGCCGTCCCGGTGCATCGCTCCCGCGTCGACGGACAGCACGACGGGGCGGCCGCGGCGGGCGCCGACGCGGGTGGCGGTCTCGCGGTCGGGCGAGAGGTGGACGTCGTGCCGGTTCATGGGCCGCAGCCCTTCGGCGCGGATGGCGTCCAGGGCCGAGGGCACAGTGCCGTGGTAGAGGTACGCGGGCGGGGTCGCCGGGGGCAGTCCGAGGTCTACGTCCACGGTATGGCCCTGGCTGGCGCGGATCCGGGAACCCTCGATCGCGAAGCGCTGCTTGTCGTTGGCGGCGACGACGTGGTCGAGCTCGTCCCGCGTGATGCGGAAGCCGTGGGCGGCGGCCGCGGTGAGCAGCGTGCCGATCTCGACCCAGCCGCCCTCTTCGAGGGTCAGTCCGATGCGCTCCGGCTGATGCCGCAGATGCTTCGAGAGGTACTTCGACACCTTGACGGTGCGTCTTTCATCCATCCCGTCAGAGTGGCGGGCGTCTCACTCCTCGTGCACGTGATTTTTCTGTTCGCAGGTTTGATCCACAGCCAAGTCCGGTTATCCACAGGGGATTTGGCGATTCTGTGGACAACTGTCAAGCGATTGGCGGCATTTGGTCAACTTGATCTATGCTGCGGTAGTTTGCGGTGAGAGTGTCCAATGTCCTTGCTTGTACTTCCCGTTGAGTCGCGGCGGCGATGAACTCGGCGGCGCTCTCAGCGCCAACAAGGCGCTGTACAGCGCGGATCGTGTCGGCGGGCAGAGCAACTGAATGGGCTTCTTCCACAGGCGGCGTGACCGGACCCTCCGACAGGTGCCGATGGAGGTGCCGAGTGGCGAACAGCTTCATGGCACGGGCCAGTTCGGCGTCGACCGACTGCTGCGCGAGCGGTCGGAGTCTGCGAACGAGCGAGGCCGCCTCGGCCGCCTCGGCGTCCGTCGGGGGCAACGGGCCGAGGTAGCGCGCGAAGACATGCTCGGTCGTGAACTCCAGGAAGCGCGTGGCGATGTGCTCGATCTGACCTCTCAACTCCCTTAGATGGCCGGAGATCGCGGGCAACGGGACGCCAGACGCATGCAACTCGGCTGCCACAGCCAGCTCTTGAGGACTCGGGACCAGGAACTCGTCGTCGTGCCCGGGGATCTGTTCCAGGATCCCGAGCGCCACCGCGTCGGCGATGGCCGCCTCGTCCTCGCTGCCCCCGAACCGTGCCGCGAGATCGGCCCGCGAGATCCGGTCGGCCTTCTCGTCGGTCCACGGCCCGTCGACCTCCGCGACCAGGCCGAGCACACCCCCGAGCCCGCGCCCCGCGTCCCACGCCTCGAGCAGCTCCTTGATCGAGGCCAGGGTGTACCCGCGGTCGAGGAGGTCGGCGATCTGCCGCAGCCGGGCCAGATGGGTGTCCCCGTACACATTGGCCCTGCCGCGCCGCTCGGGGCGGGGGAGCAGCCCGCGGTCCTGGTAGGCGCGGATGGTGCGGACCGTGGCGCCGCTGCGGTGCGCCAGGTCCTCGATCCGGTACTCGGCCACAGCCTGCTCCGTCACGCTTCACATCCCTCTGCCGTGCTGTGTGGGAAGGCGGCGCCGCCCCGTGTTCGGGACGTCGGCCGTGTGCTGCCGGACCGAACGAAAGGCCCTAGGGCAGAGCGGTCCGGCCGATCGCGCCCGCCGCCGTCCTGGCCGCGGGCGACTGCGCCAGATACTCGACGGCCTTGCGCAGCGACCCCTCCTGCGAGGGATGGTACGACCGCCGCAGATAGCGGGGTATCGCCGCACCCAGCTCCCGCCAGCTGGGCAGCAGCCCTTTGCGCACCGCCCTGTTGTGTTCGGCCGGCGAGTAGCGCATCCGTCCGGCGAGCTGCGGGTCGTGACGTATGAGGTACGCCGCGCCCCAGGCCCACAGGTACAGCATCACGGGAGCGGTGACGGCCATGCCCGCGAGCCGGCGGGCGTAGCGGGGCAGGCCCTCGCCGCCGCAGTGCTGGTACATGTCGAAGGCGACCGCGCGGTGCTCGACCTCCTCCGCGCCGTGCCAGCGCAGCAGGTCGAGCATGACCTCGTCGGTGCCCGCCGCGTCGAGCCCTTCGGCGTGCAGTACCCAGTTACCCAGGACCGCGGTGAACTGCTCGATCGCAGCGACGACGGAGAGCCGGAAGCGCAGCCACTCCTGGGTGGAGACCGGAGCGCCCAGCGGCGGCCGCTCGCCGAGAAGCTTCTCGAAGAGGAAGTCGACGTACTTCGTGAAGTCCGCGGTGTCGAGCCGCTGTGCTGCGAGATGGTCGAGGACGTACGCGTGCTGCACGCTGTGCGTGGCCTCCTGGCCCATGAACCCCTTGACGTCCCCGAGCAGTTCGGGATCGTCGACGAGCGGCAGGCCCTCCTTGAACACCTTCACGAACCACCGCTCCCCCGCCGGGAGCAGCAGGTGCAGCACATTGATGACGTGCGTCGCCGTGGGCTCGCCCGGTATCCAGTGCAGCGGCGTCGTCTCCCAGTCGAAGGAGACCCGGCGCGGGGTGATCGCGTAGTGCCCGGTGTACCCGGTGAGCTCGCTGCGTCCGGTGCGCCCGGCGCTCTCCTCGGTGCTCACAACGGCGGATCCAATCGTGCGACGGCGCGCAGGGCCTTGGGCGTGAAGCGGGACATGAGGTGGGCGCCGCGGGCCTCGGGTGTGACCGGGACGACCGCCTGATTGCGCACGACGGCGGTCAGGATCGCGCCGGCGACCTTCTCCGGCGGGTAGTTCCGCAGGCCGTACAGGCGCGAGGACTTCTTCTGGCGGCGCTTCTCCTCCTCGGCGTCGACCCCGGCGAAGTGGGCTGTCGCCGTGATGTTCGTGTTCACGAGGCCGGGACAGATCGCGGAGACACCGATCCCCTGGCCCGCCAGCTCGGCGCGCAGGCACTCGCTGAGCATGAGGACGGCGGCCTTGGACGTGCTGTAGGCGGGCAACGCCTTGGAGGGCTGGAATGCCGCGGCGGAGGCCGTGTTCACGATGTGGCCGCCCTGTCCTCGCTCGGCCATCTGCTTGCCGAACAGGCGGCAGCCGTGGATGACGCCCCACAGATTGACGTCGAGGACCTTCTTCCAGTCCTCCGGCGTGGTGTCGAAGAAGGATCCGGACAGGCCGATGCCCGCGTTGTTCACCAGCACGTCGACGATGCCGTACTCGGCGGCGACCTTCTCGGCGAGCTTCTCCATGGCCTGTTCGTCGCTGACGTCCACGGTCTCGGCCCACGCCTGGGGGGCGCCTATGAGCTGGGCCATCTCGGCGGTGCGGGCCGCGCTCTCCGCGTCCCGGTCGACGGCCACCACGCGCGCGCCGGCCTCGGCGAACGCGAAGGAGGTGGCCCGCCCGATGCCGCTGCCCGCGCCGGTGACCAGCACCAGCTGGCCGCCGAAGCGCTCGGCGTGCTTGCCCGTCGCCTTCGTGCGCCGTGCGGGCAGGCCCGCCTCCCGCTCCTCGTTCGCCAGGACGAACTCGCTGATCCACGCGGACAGTTGATCCGGGCGGGTGCGCGGCACCCAGTGCTTGGCCGGGAGCGTGCGACGGACCAAGCCCGGTGCCCACAGCTCCAGTTCGTCATAGAGCCGTTCGGACAGGAAGATGTCGCCCAGGGGCAGGACGAGCTGCACCGGCACGTGCGCGTAAGCGTCCTCGCGGGGCCTGCTCAGCCGCGCCCGTACGTTGTCCCGATAGAGCCAGGCGCCATGGGCGGCGTCTGAGGGCAGGGACGGCGTCGGATACTCGCCCGCCGGCACCTTCTCCATGCGTTCGAGGATCTTCGGCCAGCGCTTGCCGAGCGGACCGCGCCAGGCGAGCTCGGGCAGTACGGGCGTGTGCAGCATGTACACGTACCAGGACTTGGCGCCCTGGCCGAGCAGCTGGCCCACCCTGCGGGGCGTCGGCCGCGCCATCCGCTTCTTGATCCAATGCCCGAAGTGGTCGAGCGACGGGCCCGACATCGAGGTGAAGGACGCGATCCTGCCCTCGGTGCGCTGGACCGTGGCGAACTCCCAGGACTGCACCGAACCCCAGTCGTGGCCGACCAGATGGACCGGCTCGTCCGGGCTGACCGCGTCGGCGACCGCGAGGAAGTCGTCCGTCAGCTTCTCCAGCGTGAACCCGCCGCGCAGCGGCGTCGGCGCCGTCGACCTGCCGTGGCCCCGCACGTCGTACAGGACCACGTGGAAGCGGTCGGCGAGCCGCTCGGCGACCTCCGACCACACCTCCTTGGAGTCCGGGTAGCCGTGCACGAGCACCACCGTGGGCCGCGTCGGGTCCCCCAGCTCGGCCACGCACAGCTCGATACCGCCCGTGCTGACCCAGCGCTCCCGCGCTCCGGCCAGCCCTTTGAGTTCCGTCATCAGATGCCCTCCGCCCAGCGCCGCACGTGCGGCAGATCGTCGTCCAGCCAGAACGCGCTCTGTTCGGGGTCCTTGGAGTCGGTGACGACCAGGATCTCCTCGAACTTCGCGCCCGTACCCCTGAAGCCGAGGTGCGGCTCCACCGCCCACAGGCCCGGCTGCGGCGGATGGTCGGAGAACTTGTACGGCGACCACAGCGGGGACCAGCCGTCCCGATGGCCGTGGATCGCGTCGCTCGCGAGCCCCTTCAGGGACTGCGTGCCGAAGCCGAACAGCGTCGGGGACATCCGGCGCTCCTTGACCCGGTCCACCTTGTGCGCGATCACACCGAACGGGTACGCGCGATGCCGGTTCTCGTAGCCCTGGCGGACCATGAGGCGGTCCACGTCCTCGTAGATCTCCCGCAGGGAACGGCGCTCGCGGACCTCGCGGACGATCAGCTCCCGGTGTGCCTCGAGGTCGGCGAGCAGCTTGTCCTGCACGGGATTGAGGCCGAGCGAGCCCGAGTAGCCGATGTCCGCCGTACAGCCCTTGTAGACCGGGGCCATGTCGAGGATGAACGGCATCCCCGCCTCCAGCTTCCGGTTCGTAGGGAAGAACTGGAGCGGGATCCGGAAACCGGCGAACGCCGTGCGGTCGCCGAACCAGGCGAACGGCAGATGGAACCAGTCGCGCACGCCGCGCTCCCGCAGCCACTCCCGCTGCATCCGGGCGGCCTCGCGCTCCGTCACCCCCGGCTCGAGCTGTGCCGCGACGGCCTCCGCGCACTCGTACGCGAGGGACTGGACTTCTCTGAACCCCCGCAGTTCCGCGGAGAGTTCACGTACCACTGCTGGGGTCATGCCACCGTCCGTCCGTGTCCGGTCCGTTGCCGTACGCGCTCGTAACTTGACACTGATGAATGTGACAATGGTTGGCGGCTGCGTCAAGGGGTGTGCACGGGAGCCTGTGGAAAGCTCTGGGAGCTCACGGAGAGCGACTCAGGGAGGAACCCCTAGGGACCCGTAGTACTCGAGTCTGAGACAGGGACAACCCCCTGGTCTGACGACCCGTGTGGTCTGCGCCACTACCTTCGAGGTGTGACTGTGATCGCGACCGAAAGCCTGAGCAAGCGGTTCCCCCGGGTGACCGCGCTTGACCGGCTCTCCATGGACATCGGGCCCGGTGTGACGGGACTCGTCGGAGCCAATGGAGCCGGCAAGTCCACTATGATCAAGATCCTTCTGGGTCTGTCCCCCGCCACGGAGGGCCGCGCCGCCGTGCTCGGCCTCGACGTGGCCACCGAAGGCGCCGCCATCCGCGAACGCGTCGGCTACATGCCGGAACACGACTGCCTGCCGCCCGACGTCTCGGCCACCGAGTTCGTCGTCCACATGGCGCGCATGTCGGGCCTGCCGCCCACCGCGGCCCGCGAGCGCACCGCCGACACCCTCCGCCACGTCGGCCTCTACGAAGAGCGCTACCGCCCCATCGGCGGCTACTCCACGGGCATGAAGCAGCGCGTCAAGCTCGCGCAGGCCCTTGTCCACGACCCGCAGCTCGTCTTCCTCGACGAACCGACGAACGGCCTCGACCCGGTCGGCCGTGACGACATGCTCGACCTGATCCGCCGCGTCCACGCCGACTTCGGCATCTCGGTCCTCGTCACCTCGCACCTCCTGGGCGAGCTGGAGCGCACCTGCGACCACGTCGTCGTGGTCGACGGCGGAAAGCTCCTGCGCTCCAGTTCCACCACGGACTTCACCCAGACCACGACGACCCTGGCGATCGAGGTCACCGACTCCGACGAACACCCGGACGGCACCCGCGCGTTGCGCGAGGCCTTCGCCCGGCGCGGCATCGAGACCACGACCGGCGGGGAGCTCCCCGGAGCCGGACACACGGTGCTGATCACCACCCAGAGCGACGACACCTACGACCTCGTGCGCGACATCGTCGCCGAGCTCGGCCTCGGGCTGATCCGGATGGAGCAGCGCAGGCACCACATCGCGGAAGTCTTCCGCTCAGAGACGGACAACGAGCGGAAGGAGGCGGTCGTCCATGGCGGTTGAGCAGTCCCTCACCCCCGCCGGTGAGCAGACCCGCATCCACAACATCGGCTACCGCCACTACGACGGCCCGCGCCTCGGCCGCGCCTACGCCCGCCGCTCGCTCTTCTCCCAGAGCCTGCGCGGCGCCTACGGCCTCGGCCGCTCGGCCAAGTCCAAAGTGCTGCCGATGCTGCTCTTCGTAGTGATGTGCGCCCCCGCGCTGATCATGGTCGCGGTGGCCGTCACCACCAAGATGAAGGACCTGCCGGTCGACTACACGCGCTACGCGATCCTCCTGCAGGCCGTCATCGGGCTCTATCTCGCCTCCCAGGCACCCCAGTCCGTCTCGCGAGACCTGCGCTTCAAGACGGTCCCCCTGTACTTCTCCCGCCCCATCGAGCGCGGTGACTACGTCCTGGCGAAGGTCGCGGCCATGACCTCCGCCCTCTTCGCCCTTACGGCGGCCCCGCTGATCGTCCTCTACGTAGGCGCGCTGCTCGCCAAGCTCGACTTCGCCGAACAGACCAAGGGATTCGCCCAGGGACTGGTCTCCGTGGCACTGCTCTCGCTGCTCTTCGCCGGCATCGGCCTCGTCGTCTCGGCGGTCACCCCCCGCCGCGGCTTCGGCATCGCCGCCGTCATCGCCGTCCTGACCATCTCCTACGGAGCGGTCTCCACCGTCCAGGCCATCGCCCAGTCGCAGGACAACAGCGGCGCGATCACATGGCTCGGCCTCTTCTCGCCGGTCACCCTCATCGACGGCGTGCAGACCGCCTTCCTCGGCGCCACCTCCGCCTTCCCCGGCGGACACGGACCCTCGACCGGCCAGGGCGTCGTCTATCTGCTCGTCGTGCTCGGGCTCATCGCCGGCTGCTACGGCCTCCTGATGCGCCGCTACCGGAAGGTCGGACTGTGACCACGATCAACATCGACCACGTATCGCGCTGGTTCGGCAACGTGGTGGCGGTCAACGACATCACGATGACGATCGCCCCCGGCGTCACCGGCCTCCTCGGCCCGAACGGCGCGGGAAAGTCCACCCTCATCAACATGATGGGCGGCTTCCTCGCCCCGTCGAACGGAACGGTCACCCTCGACGGAGAGCCGATCTGGCGCAACGAACAGATCTACCGTCACATCGGCATCGTCCCCGAGCGCGAGGCGATGTACGACTTCCTCACCGGCCGCGAATTCGTCGTCGCCAACGCCGAGTTGCAGGGCCTCGGCACGCACGAGGCGCAGAAGGCGCTCGCCACGGTCGAGATGGAGTACGCGCAGGACCGCAAGATCTCGACGTACTCCAAGGGCATGCGCCAGCGCGTGAAGATGGCGTCCGCCCTCGTTCACGAGCCGTCCGTGCTGCTGCTCGACGAGCCGTTCAACGGCATGGACCCGCGCCAGCGCATGCAGCTCATGGACCTCCTGCGCCGCATGGGCGCCGAGGGCCGCACGGTCCTCTTCTCGTCGCACATCCTCGAAGAGGTCGAGCAGCTCGCCTCCCACATCGAGGTGATCGTCGCCGGGCGCCACGCGGCCGGCGGTGACTTCCGCAAGATCCGCCGCCTGATGACCGACCGTCCGCACCGCTATCTCATCCGCTCCAGCGACGACCGCGCCCTCGCGGCCGCGCTGATCGCGGACCCGTCCACCGCGGGCATCGAAGTCGACCTCAAGGAAGGCGCGTTGCGCGTCCAGGCCGTCGACTTCGGCCGGTTCACCACCCTGCTGCCCCAGGTCGCCAAGGCCCACGGCATCAGACTGCTCACGGTCTCGCCGTCCGACGAGTCCCTCGAGTCCGTGTTCTCGTATCTGGTCGCGGCGTAGGAGGCCCTGATGTACGACCCCACTGTCGCCCGGCTCACCTACCGAGCCCTGCTCGGCCGCCGCCGGGCCCTCATCCTGTGTGCCCTGCCCGTCCTGCTCATCGCCATCTCCGCGCTCGTGCGCGGTCTCACCGGGGCGGACGACCAGATCGCCGCGGACGTGCTCGGCGGGTTCGCGCTCGCCACGATGGTGCCGATCATCGGCGTCATCGCGGGCACGGGCGCGATCGGCCCCGAGATCGACGACGGCTCCGTCGTCTACCTCCTGGCGAAGCCGATCAAGCGCCCGACGATCATCTTCACCAAGCTGATCGTCGCCATCGCCGTGACCATGGTGTTCTCCGCGGTCCCCACCCTCATCGCGGGCCTGATCCTGAACGGGAACGGGCAGCAGATCGCCGTCGCCTACACGATCGCGGCCCTTGTCGCCTCCATCGCGTACGCCGCGCTCTTCCTGCTCCTCGGCACGGTCACGCGCCACGCGGTGGTCTTCGGCCTCGTCTACGCCCTGGTCTGGGAAGCGCTCTTCGGGTCCCTCGTGGCCGGTGCGCGCACTCTCAGCGTGCAGCAGTGGTCCCTCGCCGTGGCCCACAAGGTGGCAGGCGGCGACCTCATCACCTCGGACGTCGGCCTCCCTCTCGCCACCGTCCTGCTCGCCGCGGTCACCGTGCTCGCCACCTGGTACGCGGGCCAGAAGCTGCGCACGCTGAAGCTCGCCGGTGAGGAGTGACGGCTCTTGACAGCGGCTTCACCCTCCCATCAGGACACTGGTCGGGAGGGTGACCTGCTTTCCGGGAGAGCCCGTTTGCCGGGGAGCCGATCTGTCCCAGAAAGGTGACCCGTTCCAGGAGGAGTGGAGATGACGGCGGAGCCGGAGCGCGAGCGGGACGAGACATGGGAGGGCGTGGCCCTCGACGAGGAGTTCATACGGTCCGCCGAGACCACGGAGCCGTCCGCGCGGGCCCGCATGCTCGCCGCACGCTGGCGGAACGAGTCCCCGCAGCCCCAGCCGTGGCGCTCCGACGAGCCGCCCGCGGGCTGGTTCTTCAGCCGCGCCCGCCGCCGCAAGTGGCGCAAGCGCTAGGGCCTCTCGTTCGGGCCGGACAGGCCCAACCGCGTGTCTGGCCACGTTTTATTCGGTGGCGCCCAACTCCCAGTAGAGGCACAGTAGTTCTGTAACCGCGCCGCGCACGGCGCCCGCCTGCTGGGAGAGGAGCGAGACGATGTCGGTCAAGATTCCGTCGAGCTCCCAGCAGGGCAGCCCACGGCAGGCTCCGGAGTAGTTACTCACTCCGTACGAGCCGGCTCACGGGGAGGCTGCCCGGGGCGGCCGCTTCGAGCGCGCACCTTTCGGGTGCGCGGGCCGCCCACCCAGACTTTGCAGTGCCGCGCCCCAAGGGAACGGCACCCGCGGACGGCCGCGGCGACGGCAGGCCGTCAGCCCAGCAGGCGTTCCAGGACCACCGCGATGCCGTCGTCCGCGTTCGACGTCGTGACCTCGTCCGCGACGGCCTTGAGCTCCGCGTGGGCATTGGCCATCGCCACGCCGTGCGCCGCCCAGCCGAACATCGGGATGTCGTTGGGCATGTCGCCGAAAGCGATCGTGTCGGCCGCCTTCGCGCCCAGCCGGCGCGCGGCCAGCGAGAGACCGGTCGCCTTCGAGAGACCGAGCGGCAGCAGCTCGACGATGCCCTCGCCCGCCATCGTGACGCCCACCAGATCACCGGCCACGGCCAGCGCCAGGGCGGCCAGTTCGTCGTCGGTCATGCCCGGGTGCTGCACGTACACCTTGTTCAGCGGCGCCGCCCACAGCTCGGTGACATCCGTGAACGGGATGACCGGCAGGGGGCCCTCCTGCACCTGATAGCCGGGCCCCACGACGACCTCGCCCTCGAGGCCGTCACGGCTCGCGGCCAGAGCCAGCGGCCCGGCCTCCGCCTCGATCTTGGAGAGTGCGAGACCGGCCAGCTGCCGGTCGAGGGTGACCGATGTCAGCAGCCGGTGCTCGCCGGCGTGATAGACCTGCGCGCCCTGCCCGCACACCGCGAGGCCCTCGTAGCCGAGGTCGTCGAGGATGTGCCGGGTCCAGGGCACGGCCCGCCCGGTCACGATGATGTGGGCGGCGCCCGCCGCGGTGACCGCGGTGAGCGCCTCACGCGTCCGCTCGGAGACCGTGTCGTCGGGCCGCAGAAGCGTCCCGTCGAGATCGGTCGCGACGAGTTTGTACGGGAACGGGTGATCCAGCGGAGCAGGGTGGCTCACTTGTTGATCGGCTCCAGGATCTTTCGGCCCCCCAAGTACGGACGCAGCACCTCGGGCACCCTCACGGAGCCGTCGGCCTGCTGGTGATTCTCCAGGATGGCCACGATGGTGCGCGGTACCGCGCACAGCGTCCCGTTCAGCGTCGCCAGCGGCTGGACCTTCTTGCCGTCGCGCATCCGGATGGACAGGCGGCGGGCCTGGAAGCCGTCACAGTTCGACGCCGAGGTCAGCTCGCGGTACTTGCCCTGCGTCGGGATCCACGCTTCGCAGTCGAACTTGCGCGAGGCCGAGGACCCGAGGTCGCCCGTCGCCACGTCGATGACCTGGAAGGGCAGTTCGAGGCCGGTCAGCCACTGCTTCTCCCACTCCAGAAGCCGCTTGTGCTCGGCCTCGGCGTCCTCGGGAGCGACGTACGAGAACATCTCGACCTTGTCGAACTGGTGCACCCGGAAAATGCCCCGGGTGTCCTTGCCGTACGTACCGGCCTCGCGGCGGAAACAGGGCGAGAAGCCGGCGTAGCGCAGCGGCAGCTTGTCCGCGTCGAGGATCTCGTCCATGTGGTACCCGGCGAGTGCGACCTCGGAGGTGCCGACCAGGTAGTAGTCGTCCTTCTCCAGGTGGTACACGTTCTCCGCGGCCTGGCCGAGGAAGCCCGTGCCCTCCATGGCGCGCGGGCGCACCAGCGCCGGCGTCAGCATCGGGATGAAGCCGGCCTCGGTGGCCTGCGCGATCGCCGCGTTCACCAGGGCGAGTTCGAGGAGCGCGCCGACGCCCGTCAGGTAGTAGAAGCGCGAGCCCGACACCTTGGCGCCGCGCTCGACGTCGATGGCGCCGAGCGCCTCGCCGAGCTCCAGGTGGTCCTTGGGCTCGAAGCCCTCGGCGCCGAAGTCACGGATCGTGCCGTGCGTCTCGAGGACGACGAAGTCCTCCTCGCCGCCGACCGGGACGTCCGTGTGCACGATGTTGCCCAGCAGGAGGGCGAGGCGCTGGGTCTCCTCGTCGGCCTCGCGCTGCTCGGCCTCGGCGCTCTTGACGGCGGCGGAGAGCTCGCCGGCCTTCTTCAGGAGCTCCTGCTTCTCGTCGGCGGAGGCTTTGGGGATCAGCTTGCCGAGCGACTTCTGCTCGGAACGGAGCTCGTCGAAGCGGAGCCCGGACGACCTGCGCCGCTCGTCGGCGGAGAGCAGGGCGTCGACGAGCGCGACGTCCTCTCCACGGGCGCGCTGGGAGGCGCGAACACGGTCGGGGTCCTCACGAAGCAGGCGAAGGTCAATCACCCCTCAAGGCTACCGGTGCGCGGTTCCAGCACACGAACCGATATCCCGTGCGTTACCTTATGCCCGATTTGCCGGATGTGAATTCGGCAAGGGATGGTCGACGCGCGGCAAAGCGCGTGGCCGAAATGGATCTTCTCGGGGCCGGTCGGACACTGTGGACGCCGGTCAATGAAAAGGATCCCATTCCCCGAAATGGGGCAGACGCGGCACAGTCACTTGACCAAGTCGCCTTGTGCGGGGCGGAACTTGGCGGCGGGGTTGTCCACAGGAATGTGGGCCCCCGCGAGGTTATCCACAGGCTGTGCGAAAGATCTGTGGATGCCGGAAGAGATCGTTCCGAAAGCCGCATGAGCGGCGAAGGATTCCCGATCCAAACTCATCTCACACGCACTTTCGAGTGGAAATGGTTCGCTCTATAGAGTTGATCAAAGGAAAAGAGTGGACGAGGGGTGACGTGCGCGCCTGTGGACGGGGTTGTGGGCTGTAGGGCGATTTGTCGACCATGTAGTGAGATGGTGTCGACTTGTCCCCAGGTCGAGAAGCACACCTGTGGATAACTTCTGTGGATGGAGAAAATCTGCAGGTAGGACTGGTTCTGAGGACGTCGAAATCCGGCGCCCGAAGACGCCGGAAAACCGTCAGAACCCGTATGTCCGAAGGTGCAGGAACCCGTAGGCCTGCCGGAACCCGTGTCTCCGGAGGTGCCAGAACCCGTATGCCTGCTGGAACCCGTTTGTCCGAAGGTGCCGGCTGGAACGCAAAGGCGTCAGAAACGGCCGTCCTGGCAGCGCGCGAGCCAGTCGGACGCCGCCATGAAGTCGCTGTCGGACGTTCCCGTCCGCGGCGTCCGGACGTCCGCCACGGTGACACCGGCCCTCGGATACGAGCCCAGGAAGCGCACCTGCGGGCAGACCCGCTTGAGCCCCATCAGCGCCTCGCCCACGCGGCGGTCCGAGATGTGGCCCTCCGCGTCGATGGCGAAGCAGTAGTTCCCGATGCCCTCACCCGTCGGCCGGGACTGCAGCAGCATCAGGTTGACCCCGCGCACCGCGAACTCCTGGAGCAGTTCGAGCAGCGCGCCCGGGTGGTCGTCGCGCTGCCAGATGACCACGGAGGTCTTGTCCGCGCCGGTGGGCGCGGCGGGGCGGGCCGGCTTGCCGACGAGGACGAAGCGCGTCTGCGCGTTCTCCGCGTCATGGATCTCGGTGACCAGTGGCACCAGGCCGTAGCGCTCCGCGGCGAACTCGCCCGCGAACGCCGCGTCGTAGCGGCCCTCCTGGACCAGGCGCGCACCGTCCGCGTTCGACGCCGCAGACTCCCACGTCACGTCCTCGGCGAGATTCGCCTTCATCCAGTTGCGGACCTGCGGCTGAGCCGCGGGATGGGCCGTCACCGTCTTGATGTCCGACACCTGCGTACCGGGCCTGACCAGCAGCGCGAAGGTGATGGAGAGCAGCACCTCGCGGTAGATCATCAGCGGCTCGCCGGCCACCAGCTCGTCGAGCGTGGTCGTGATGCCGCCCTCGACGGAGTTCTCGATCGGCACGAACGCGGCCTCGGCCTCGCCGTTGCGTACGGCGTCGAGTGCGGCGGGCACGGACACCATCGGAACGAGTTCCCGGGTGGCGGTCTCCGGGAGCGTGCGCAGAGCAACCTCGGTGAAGGTTCCCTGAGGGCCGAGATACGCGTAGCTGGCTGACATATTGGTCACCCTAATGGGCCTCCAGCAACGCCTGCCCCACGTACTCGCCCTTTGCTGCCCCGCCGGGCACCGCGAACAGCCCGCTCGACTCGTGACGGATGAAGTCCGACAGGGCGTCTCCCCGGTCGAGCTTGCGCTGCACCGGCACGAAGCCGCGCAGGGGGTCCGCCTGCCAGCAGATGAAGAGCAGCCCGGCGTCCGGCACCCCGTCGTGGCCGATGCCGTCGTGGTACGAGAACGGGCGGCGCAGCATCGCGGCGCCGCCGTTCTGGTCGGGCCGGGTGATGCGCGCGTGGGCGTTGATGGGTATGACGAGCTTGCCGTCCGCGCCGGTCTTCTCCAGGTCCGGTTTCGTGGTCTCCGTGCCCCCGGTCAGGGGCGCGCCGTCGGACTTCTTGCGCCCGATGACGTCCTCCTGTGCCTTCCCCGACAGCTTCTCCCAGTCGTCGAGGAGCATGCGGATGCGCCGTACGACGGCGTACGAGCCGTCGGCCATCCAGGCGGGGTCGCCCGACGCGGGCACGAAGATCCGCTTGTCGAAGTCGGCGTCGGCCGGCTTCGGGTTGTTGGTTCCGTCGATCTGGCCCATGAGATTGCGGGCGGTCACGGGGTGGGAGGTGGCGCCGGGCGAGCGGTTGAAGCCGTTCATCTGCCAGCGCACCCTGGCCGCTTCCCCTGCGTCCCGCTGGACCGCGCGCAGGGCGTGGAAAGCGACCAGCGCGTCGTTCGCGCCGATCTGCACCCACAGGTCGCCGTTGCTCCGGGTCTTGTCGAGGTGGTCGGAGAAGAAGTCGGGGAGCGGGTCGAGCGCCGCCGGACGCTGCTTCTCCAGCCCCGTACGGGAGAAGAAGCTGTGGCCGAAGCCGAAGGTGAGCGTCAGCGAGGAAGGACCGGCGTCGCCGGCAACCTGCGTGTCGGAGTCGTCGAGGGCTTCCCCGGCCATCAGCCGCTGGGCGGTGGCCGACCAGCGCCGCATCAGCGCAGCCGCTTCCTTGCGTTTGGCGCCCGGCGCGAGATCGAAGGCGATCAGGTGCCCGCGGGACTGCGTCGGGGTCGTGATGCCGGCCTGATGTTTCCCGTGAAACATCACGCGGTCCGCGCCGAGAGAGGTCAACGACGCGGCGGTGTCGGGGGAGCTCGACGACGCGGTCGCGTACCCGGCGGCGCCGCCCACGGCGCCCAGGGCGAGGCCCGTCGCGCCCGCGGTGCCGAGCAGCCGCCGTCGGGAGATGCCGGAGTCGGTCCGGTTCTCGGAGTCAGCCATGGTGGGGGTCAGCCGATCTTCGCGTTCTTGTTGACGGTCACTTGGTCGATGTCGGACGTGCGCACGGTGATCGCGATCTTCCAGTCGCCCGCCACGGGGATCTGCACGCCGCTCGCGCTCCAGTGTCCGGTGGCGATGTGGTCGGGAACGACCGGCAGGGGGCCGAGCTTCTTCGCGGCGAGGGTGAAGGAGACCTTCACCTCGGGGACGTCGAACGCCTTGCCGTTGGGGCGCTCCACATAGACGTGCATGTCGTTGCTGCCGGTGCGCCCGGGGTCCATGTCCAGGAGAAGTGTGCCCTTGCCGTCCTGGCCGCCCGTGTCGAACGGCAGCTTCAGGGAGAGCGGCCCCGACCGCTGGGAGGCCGCCGCGGTGACGGCCTTGGCCTCCTCCTCGGTGCGGCCCGGCTCGGTGGAGGTGAGCACGGTGGTGACGACGAGCAGGAGGACGGCGACACCGGCCTCGGTGAGTACGGAGCGGCGCAGTCCGGAGCGGCCCGGGTCGGCGTCCCGTAGGCGCTTCTCGCGAGCGGTCGCCAGGACGGCGCGCTGGCGGGCGAGCTGGGCGGACCGCTTGTCGTCGACATCGGGGCCGGAGCCCGTGTCGCCGCCGGCACCGGAGCCCGCATTGCTGCCGGCACCGGAGCCTGTATCGCCACCGGAACGGGAATCCGCTTCGCCACTGCCCCCTTCCCCGGACGACGATCCCTTCGAAGCGCCGCCAGTAGGTACTGTCACTGCCTCCTCCGACCGCGAGCGCTCCTCGATCACAGTGGTTGCGGCAGCCTCCGGGGCGAGGCTCTCCGACAGGCGTCCCGTCCACTTCCGCGAGATCCAGGCGACGCCGACCAGGACGGCGACGAGCCCGATCTTGACCAGCAGCAGCTGCCCGTAACGGGTGCCGGTGAGCGCCGACCAGGAGCCGACCTGGCGCCACGACTGGTAGAGCCCGGTCACGGCCAGCGTGGAGACCGCGCAGAACGCCACCCGTGAGAACCGCCGGACGGCGGCGGCCTCGATCGACGGTGCCCGGTACAGGGCGACGAGCAGGGTGGCGAGGCCGCCGAGCCAGGCCGCCACCGCGAGCAGGTGCAGGACGTCGACGGGCATGGCGAGTCCGGCCTGGATGCCGGTGGAGGCGTGCTCGGCCATCGCCCAGGTGGCGGCGAGACCGGCGGCGACGACCGCGCCGCCGATCGCGAGCCCGAAGGTGAGGTCCTTCTTCTCCTTGGGGTCGGTCCGCTTCTCGTACGCGCCGAAGAGCACGGCGATGAAGAGGGCGGCGGCGGCGAGGAGCAGGAGCCGTGACACCAGTGCCGCGCCCGACTTGGTCTGCAGGACCTGCCCGAGGAGGGTCAGGTCGAAGATGTCACCGACCGCGCCGGACCCTGTGTAGGAGCCGCGCATCAGGAGCATGGCGAGGGTCGCGCCGGTGAGGGTGATCCAGCCGCCCACAACGACCCGCTGCACGGGGCGTACGCCCGCTCCGCGCGGCCAGCAGGCGAGGACGAAGGCCGCGCCGCCGACGGTGAGGATGAACCCCCCGTAGGAGAGGTACCGCGCGACGCCGTAGAGACCGCCGACGACGCCGCCGCCCGCGGTCTGGTCGGGCAGTGCCGCGGTGGTCTTGGAGGGGGCGCCGATGGAGAAGGTGAACGCCCCGGAGACGGGGTGGCTGTCGGCCGAGACGACCTGGTAGGCGACGGTGAACGTGCCGTCGGGCAGCCCGGAGTGGAGGGGGACCCCGTAGGTCGTGCCGCCGAGGTCCGTCGTCTTGCCCGTGTCGACGCGCTTCCCGGCCGGGTCGAGGACCCGTACGGAGCCGTCGGACATCGCGACCTCCTCGGAGAAGGTCAGGGACACCCGGGTGGGGGCCTGCTCGACCACCGCGCCCTGCTTCGGGTCGCTCCCGGTCAGCGCGGCGTGCGCGGAGACGGGCGCGGCGCCTGCGAGGAGCGCGCCGGTGACGGCGAGAAGCAGCAGCAACAGGTGCCGGAAGCGGGGAGCGATGGTCTTCACGAACGGTCAGCCCCTCAGTGCGACGTGTGCGACGTGTGCGACAGGTTCGACTTGTGCGATGCCATCGTCGACGCCGACGACATCGACGAGTGCGCCGACTTGGCCGTCGGGTTGTAGGTGGCGGCCTTCACCGGGAAGGTCACCGTGACGGTGCCGGACTTGGCGAAGTGCAGCTCCACGGACACCTTGTCGCCCTCCTTCGGCGTCTGCTTGAGGTTTTCGAACATGAGGTGGTTGCCACCGCGTTCGAAGTCGAGCTCGCCGTCGGCCGGGACGGGGAAGGACTTCTGCTCCTTCATCACCCCGCCCTTGGTGGAGTGGAGGGTGACCTGCTGGGCGATGGCGCTGGTCACCGAGGTGAGCGTGTCGGCGCCGCCGCTGTTGTGCACGATGAAGAAGCCGGCCGCCATGTCGCCGCCCGCGGGCGCCGGTATGAACGCCCCGCCGACCTTGACCGCGGGCTTGCCGGAGGACGCCGAGGCCGACGAGTCTCCGGAGCCGCAGGCCGTGAGGGCGAGTCCGGCCGCCAGCGCCGTGGCACCGAGAGCGAGCGGTGTACGCCTCACGGCTGCTCCCCCTTGATGATCTTGGGGAGGTCCTTGGTGTAGTCGTCGACGGTGGCGTCCTCGCCGTACAGGACGTAGCCGGCGTCGGTCTTCGGCGAGAAGGCGATGACCTGCGTGCCGTGCATCGAGACGAGCTTGCCGTTCTTGTCCTTCTCCGTCGGCTCGATGGAGATGCCGAGGGTGCGGGCGCTGCCCTGGATGGTGGCGAAGTCGCCGGTCAGGCCGATGAAGTCGGGGTCCTGCGCCTTGAGCCACTTGCCGAGGACGGGTGCGGTGTCGCGGTCCGGGTCGGTGGTGACGAAGACGACCCGGAGCTTGTCCTGTTCGGCCTTCGGCAGTGCCTTCTTGGCGACGGCGATGTTGCTCATCGTCAGGGGGCACACGTCGGGGCAGTGGGTGTAGCCGAAGTAGATCAGTGTCGGCTTGCCCTTGGTCTGCTCGCGCAGGTCGAACTTCTTGCCGTGGGTGTCCGTGAGGACGAGGTCCGGCTTCTTGAAGGGCGAGTCGAGGACGGTCGCGGCCTTGTTCGAGCCGGTCTCGGCGGAGACCTCGGCCACGGGCTTGTTGCCGTCGTCGCCACTGCCGCAGGCGGAGAGCGTGAGCGAGGCCGCGGCGACGAGCCCGGCGGCGAGCAGCGTCTTCTTGCGGAGGGCCCGGCGAGGACCTGTGTGCGGGGTCTTACGGGGAGAGCGCATAGAAAAATGTCCCAGATGTGAGGCGGGCCGGTGTGCACCGGGGTCGGCCGGCGGCCGCGGGGGGCCGACGTCTGCGCCGGCCCCGGTGCACACCCGCGGCTGGTTCAGCTGTTGGTACGACGGCGTCCCGCGAGCACGCCGAAGGCCACGCCGGCAGCGCCGACGACGATGCCGGCGATGCCGAGGGCGCGTGCGGTGGTGTCGCTGTCGGAGGAGCCGTCGGAGGAGCTGTCCGACGAGGAGGCCGTAGCCGGCTTGTCGTCACCCGACTTGGCGCTGTCGTCGGCCGCGGCGCCGCCGTGGTGGTCCTCGGTCGCGGCCGAGAGCTCCAGGGTGGGTGCCGGGTTCTCCGGCTCCTCCTGGCCCTTGGCCTGCGGCTCGATCCAGCGCACGACTTCCTTGTTGTCGTAGGTCTGGATCGCCTTGAAGACGAGCTCGTCCGTGTCCTCGGGCAGCTGCCCGATGGAGAGCGGGAACTTCTGGAAGAAGCCGGGCTGGATGCCCTTGTCCTTGCCCGAGCCGTCGGCGGTCCAGGTGACCTGGGAGACGGCCTGGTCGATCTTCTCGCCGTGCATCTCCAGCGGCTTGTCGAGCTTGGACTTGGTGACCTTGGCGGTCCAGCCGGGGATGGGCTCGGGCATGACCGAGGCCAGCGGGTGGTCGGTCGGGAAGTTGACCTCGACCTTGGTGGTCGCGGCGTCGTCGCGCTCGTTCGGCACCTTGAAGTTCACGACGGCGTATCCGCCCTTGGCGGCGACGCCCTCGGGCTGCACGCTCACGTGCGCGAAGGCGGGGACGGAGAGCACCAGGACGGCGGACGCGGCGGTGGCACCGACTGCGGCGACGCGGGAAATCTTCTTCATGGCAGAAACCACTCCACTCGGGTTCAGCGAGATCAGGCGAACGGTGAGTGCGCGCACCGGGAACGGGGCACGCGCGCGTGCCGCACGACACTCCTCCGCGCTGTGCGGGAACCCGTGCAGGGACCCGCGTGGAGTACGTGTGTCGTGTCAGGCAGCGAGACGGAACGCGTCGTCCGCGGGCGGGCCGCGCCTGATCACCGAGTGCTGAAGTGCCGTCGTACGCAGGGGCAGTGGTGCGAGGAGATCGACGGGCACCACATGGGGCGCCGCCTCCGCAGCCCCGGGCAGACCGGCCCTGAGGGCGCGCACGAGAGCGAGAGCGGCGCGCAGGGAACGGACGAGCGCCCCCTGGGCGACTCCATGCGCCGAGTTCGCCGAGAGGCGGACGAGGCGGCCGAGCGCGAGGTCTCCATGGCGCAGCAGCCAGCCCGCGACGACCGCGGCGAGCAGGTGCCCGAGCAGCATCGGCAGGGACGGCAGCAGCGACATGGAGGTGGCCGCTCCGGTGGCCATGTGGTGGTGCACGGCCGTTCCGGAACCGGGTTCGACGCCGGCGTCCGACAGGATCTTCTGCGCCTGCGCGGGGCTGATCGCCGCCATGCCGGAGCCGCACATGAGCCGGGCCGCGCGCTCCACGGCCGAGGGTTCCTGTGCTGTCTGCGCCATCGTCATGGTGCCGTGCTGGCCCACTCCGAACAGGGCGTGCAGACCGGTCTGGCCAACCGCGAGAGCGGCGGCGATGCCCGGCAGCGAGCGCTCGCGCCCGGCGAGCGGCGCCGCCACGGCGAACACCGCGAGGAACCCGACGCCCAACGTCCACAGCGGGACGGTGGCGCACGAGGCGAGCACATGTCCGGCCGCGGACAACGCGACGCAGACCGCGGTGAACACCGCGGCCCTCAGCAGCCGGACATCCGTTCCGGTGCGCGCCTCGCGCTGGTGGGGGGCAGACATGGCGGCCTCATCATCGCACTGGGCTTACCCGCCTCATACGGCAGGTCCACAAGGTCCGGAATCTTCCGCCCCGCCCGCTTGAAGCCGACTCCGGACACCGCTGACGCCGACTGCGTACACCGCCGCCACCGGTCCGCGCGTCCGCCGTATGGGCGGTATCACGCGAAGCGTGCGATTGCACAGGGGCCGTTGCGGCAATACGTATCGGTATGTCGAGCCGCGGCCTGGAGGCTGGAGCATGAGCATCTGGTGGTCTCTGCACTTGCGCCGCGAGGCCGCGAGCGTTCCGCTCGCCCGACGCCTGCTGATCGACACCATGGAGACCGCGGGCGTGGACCCCGACGTCTCGTACGACCTGTCCGTCGCCCTCACCGAGGCCTGTGCCAACGCCGTCGAGCACGGCGGCGATCCGGACCCCGACGATCCGGCGGGCGCGTACCGGGTCACGGCCTACCTGGAGGGCGAGACCTGTCGCATCGAGGTCGCCGACTCCGGTCCCGGCTTCCCGGCCCTGCGCGGCCGCGGCACGACGCTGCTCAAGCCCGCCCCCGACCACGCCGAGCACGGCCGCGGACTCTGTCTCATCCAGGAGCTCGCGGACCACGTCCACTTCGTCAACCGACCGGGCAGGGGCGGCGCGGTGGTCAGCTTCGACAAGGTGCTCAAGTGGCGCCAGGACGCTCCCCTGGTCTCCGCCTGAACCCCTCCGGGCACGACAGTGGCCGGGCACCGTCACGCCGTGCCCGGCCACTTCGCAAACGCGTCTCTACGCGCGCGTGGTTCAGCCCTTGAGCTGAGCCATCCACGCCTCGACCTCGTCCGAGCGGCGCGGCAGCCCGGCGGAGAGGTTCCGGTTGCCGTCCTCGGTCACGAGGATGTCGTCCTCGATCCGGACGCCGATGCCGCGGTACTCGGCCGGCACGGTCAGGTCGTCGGCCTGGAAGTACAGACCGGGCTCGACGGTCAGGCACATGCCGGGCTCCAGGGTGCCGTCCACGTACGTCTCGGTGCGCGCGACGGCGCAGTCGTGCACGTCGAGGCCGAGCATGTGGCCGGTGCCGTGCAGCGTCCAGCGGCGCTGGAGGCCCAGCTCGAGGACGCGCTCGACCGGTCCCTCGACGAGGCCCCACTCGACGAGCTTCTCGGCGAGCACACGCTGCGCGGCGTCGTGGAAGTCGCGGTACTTGGCACCGGGCTTGACGGCCGCGATACCGGCCTCCTGGGCCTCGTACACGGCGTCGTAGATCTTCTTCTGGAGCTCGGTGTAGCGGCCGTTGACCGGCAGCGTGCGCGTCACGTCGGCGGTGTAGAGGCTGTGCGTCTCGACGCCCGCGTCCAGGAGGAGCAGATCGCCGGAGCGGACCGGGCCGTCGTTGCGGACCCAGTGGAGGGTGCAGGCGTGCGGGCCGGAGGCGCAGATCGAGCCGTAGCCGATGTCGTTGCCCTCGACGCGTGCGCGCAGGAAGAACGTGCCCTCGATGTAGCGCTCGCTGGTGGCCTCGGCCTTGTCGAGGATCTTCACGACGTCCTCGAAGCCGCGGACGGTGGAGTCGACGGCCTTCTGCAGCTCGCCGATCTCGAACGCGTCCTTCACGAGGCGGGCCTCGGAGAGGAAGACGCGCAGCTCGTCGTCGTGCTCGCGGGTGACCTTGTCGGTCAGGGCGGTCTCGATGCCGGCGTCGTGTCCGCGCACCACGCGGACCGGGCCGCTCGCCTCGGCCAGGTGGCCGGCGAGCTCGCGCACGTCGGAGGCGGGGATGCCGTAGACCTGCTCGGCCTCGGCGAGGGAGTGGCGGCGGCCGACCCACAGCTCGCCCTGGCCGTCCAGCCAGAACTCGCCGTTCTCGCGGTCGGAGCGCGGCAGCAGGTAGATCGTCGCGTCGTGCCCGGAGACCGTCGGCTCGAGGACGAGGACGCCGTCCTCCGTCTGGTTCCCGGTCAGGTACGCGTACTCGACGGAGGCGCGGAAGGCGTACTCGGTGTCGTTCGAACGGGTCTTGAGGTTGCCCGCGGGGACGACGATGCGCTCACCGGGGAAGCGCGCGGAGAGGGCGGCGCGGCGGGCGGCCGTCTCGGACGCCTGCGCGATCGGCTCGAGGCCGTGCAGCTCGGTGTCGGCCCAGCCGGACTTCATGCTCTCGGCGAGCTCATCGGACACGCCCGGGTACAGGCCGTTCTTGCGCTGCTTGATCGGCTCGTCGCCCTCGGTCTGAGCGATCTCCGGGTTCTCCGGGGTGAGCTCCTCCGACACGTCTTCCTCCTAGATACGGCCCTGGGATCGGCCTGGGTGCGGCCTGGGTACAACGATGGACCCCCTCCATCGTACGGTCGCACGGAAGGGGGCCCAGGGCCGGAAGACCTGTTACATCAGGGGCTACGGGCTGTACGGCCCCGGTCACCGGATCACTCGAAGCGCGCGGCGAGCAGCACGACGTCCTCGTCGCTGTCGGCGGCGTCGAGCCCGTCCGGCAGGACGGTGTGCAGGACGTGGTCGGCGATCGCGCCGGGGTCGTCGCGGATCGTGCGCGGGACGCCGGCCGCCGCAGCGTGCAGACGGGCGAAGGCGCGGTCCATCGGGTCACCGGTGCGGTGCAGCAGTCCGTCCGTGTACAGCAGCACGGTCTCGCCGGGCTCCGGGCTGAATTCGACGCTCGGCGCCTCCCAGCAGGCCAGCATCCCGAGCGGCGCGGACAGCGACGTCTCCAGGAACTCGGTGCGTCTCTCGCCGATGACCAGCGGCGGGCTGTGCCCGGCACCGGCCAGGACGATCTTGCGCAGGGCGGGCTCGCAGTACACGAAGAGGGCGGTGGCGCTGCGCGCGGGCTCGGTCAGCCGGAGCAGCAGCTCCAGATCGGACAGGACGGCGACGGGGTCCTCGCCCTCCATCACCGCGTACGCCCGCAGGCTGGCCCTGAGCCGGCCCATCGCGGCGACGGCGCTGGCCCCGGAGCCGGTGACGGAGCCGACGGCCAGGCCGAGCGCGCCCTCGGGCAGCGGCAGCGCGTCGTACCAGTCGCCTCCGCCGCGCGGTCCCGTGCGGTGCCGGGCGGCGAGCTGCACGCCCGCGACCCGCGGGAGCCGCGGCGGCAGCAACTCCTCCGCGATGGTGCGGGACTTGGTGCGCGCCCGCTCCA
The DNA here is from genome assembly GCF_055582645.1 of Streptomyces sp. NPDC107517. Taxonomy (NCBI): domain Bacteria; kingdom Bacillati; phylum Actinomycetota; class Actinomycetes; order Kitasatosporales; family Streptomycetaceae; genus Streptomyces; species Streptomyces sp. NPDC107517. Next base: position 536,342 of record NZ_JBVJPM010000003.1, read on the forward strand.
GTTCGAGCAGGCGCGCGAGGTGTTCGGTGGCGTAGCGCGTGTACAGACCGACCAGATGGCGCTGGCGTTCGACGGGCTCGGCGGGCTCGTCGTAGAGCCACACCACGGCGCCGAGCCGGCCCGCCGCCTCGGTCGCGAGGGGCACCGCGAAGCTCGCCGCGTAGCCGAGCCGGGCGGCGACCTCGCGGTGGCGCGGGTCGAGCCCGTCCTCGGACAGCAGATCCGCGTGCACCTCGGGCTCGTCGTTCGCGTCCGTGCGGTCGAGGATCCTCCCGTACGAGGTCGCACCGCGCGGCACCGTCTCGATATGGCCGAGGTCGGAGCGGGCGAGGCCGAGGCCGACGGTGGTGTCGGGGCCCAGGCCGTCGGCCGGTTCCAGGACGACGAGTCCGCGGCGCGCGCCGACGAGGGCGGCACCGGCGCGGAGCACCTCGTGCAGGGCGTCGTCCATGACGGCCGTCCTGGCCAGGCGCTCGGTGAGTTCGTGCAGCGTGGTGAGGTCGGAGACCCAGCCGGCGAGCCGGTCCTGGATCAGTGCTCCGGGGGCTCCGGGGGCGCCGGGTGCTGCAGCGGAGGAAGGGGGCGCGGGCGCGGGTGACGCGGGCGCGACAGTGTGTGCCGGTGGGGGAACCGTTGAATCGATTCCAGCCACTTTCGGGAAGTGCGGGGCTGTCATGGCGTCCGGCTTTCCGACCGGTGCGTATTGCTCAATAGCATCGCAAACCCCCATGTGATTCTGCGCCGCCAGCAGTGTCTCCACATCTACACGCACCGATGAGGGGATGTCCAGCATTGTCCTGCTGGGATTCCTGGTGTCCAGGAGGCCCGTGCGGCATTAGTGATCTCTGATCGAACTTGGCTGAAAACTGCCTCGGGTTAGGGCATATTGCGGTCGACTGGCCTTGTTCGACAGAGCGTCACAGCGGTCGTGATGGGTACGTACTCGGAGAAGGCCAGGGACAGTTGGGATCGACCCGGAACCTGGCGACGGACCCGGGCGTCCTAACCACCGACGACCGTGCCCCATCCTCCCGTGGGGGAGACGGCGAGTAACACGCGCGACGGCAAACGCCAGGCGCCGCCACCCCACGCCAGGCTATTCAAGTACGCGGCCGGCGCTCGGACTATAGGGGTTCCCCCCGCTCAAGGCTGGGGTGCGGCACTCCCAGTATGTACGCTCAGTGAAGTGCTCGACACACAGTGTGATGTGGCCCACAGCGTTCTCTTCGGTCTACGGAAAGGAACGAGCGCTCATGCGCGAGATCCTCGGAAGGCGACGCAGGCTCCTGTCCAGGCGAAACAACGGGAAGTCTGATCAGTTCAGCGCGGCCCTGACCTTCGCGACCGCATGGCAGTGGCCCGTGCTCCCGGGCGTGGGGCTCGTGGGGGCGGGGCGCCGTGACGGCGTCAGCTGCGCCTGCCCCGACCCGGAGTGCACGGTGCCCGGCGCGCACCCCTTCGACCCCGGCCTGCTCGCCGCGACCACGGACGAGCGCATGATCCGCTGGTGGTGGACCAACCGCCCGACGGCGCCGATCGTGCTGGCCACGGGGGCCGGTGCGGGCGCGAGCGGCGGCCGCGCACCCTGCGCGGTGAGCCTCCCCTCGGTCGCCGGGGCCCGCGCCCTCAAGGCGCTCGACCGTACGGACATCAGGCTCGGCCCGGTCGTCGCCACCAGGGACCGCCTCTTCATCCTCGTGGCGCCCTACTCCATGGAGCAGCTGGGTGAGCTGCTCTACGCCCAGGACTGGGTGCCGGGGTCCTTGCGTTTCCACGGCGAGGGCGGCTATCTGGCACTGCCTCCGTCCGACACCGGCCTCGGTCAGGTCCGCTGGGAGCGCGCACCGCTGCCCGGCTCCGCGGCGCCCTGGGTGCCCGATGTGGAGGCCGTGGTGGACGCGGTGGTGGATGCCCTCACTCGTACGGGTGTGAGCGCGCCCGAGTTGTAGGGGAATCGGGCGCGCGGCGAGGGTGTGAAGAGGGCATGCGCCGATATCTTCGGCGCATGCCCTCCCCCTTCCCCAAGCTCTCGATCAGCCTCGAGCAGGGGAGACCCCATTCGCGCCTTCGTCTATCCGGTCTTCTCGCGGTCGTGGTCCTGACCGTTCTCCTCCCGCTGGCGGGCGCGTCCGCGGGTCCCGTCGGCGACACGGCCGTGGAGGACAGCCTCAACTCCGGCGAACTGCCCATGCTTAACGCCGACAGCGCCGACAAGGTCGACGACAAACCTGGCACGAGCGAGAGCGGCACGGCGGCCACGGATACCGCAGGCAAGGCGCGCCGGTCCCACGGGCGGCCGGCGGGCACTTCCTTCCTCGACGGTCTCGGGATCGCCACGACGGCACGGTGCGGACCCGAACTCGCCTCTCCTGACGGCATCGAGGCGCAGACCTGCGTACTGACCCAGGGGCGGGACACGTGGGCGAGGACCTACTACCGGAACGCGACAGGGGGGCCGCTGAGTTCCGTCCTGACGCTGATGGCTCCGGGGGGACGCACCGTACAGATGCACTGCGCGGTGGGTGCCCAGGACGAACCGGGGACGTGTGACACGCCTCGGGAACGCACTTCGGGTGAGGCGAGCGCCTACTCGGCGGTGGCGGAGTTCGCGGGAGCCGGGGACGCCGGGCCGCTGCTGCTCAGGTCGGGAAGCAACGCGCCGACGTCGGCCGGACGCTGAGCGAACGGGGCGATTTCCCGGGCGCAGGCCCACGGGGAAGTCCCGGAAAAACAAGGACCCGGTTGCTGGCGACGGGGGATGCACCAGCAACCGGGCTACTCGAACGGTAACAAGAGATCGGCCGTTAGCAAATTCGATCTCGGCTATTCGTATGCGGATTTACCTGCCGCTACGGGGAGTTGTGACCGGAGTCACCCGTTCCGAGGGCTTCCTGTGGCTGACCGGTCGGTCAGCTGAGCGTCACCTGTCGATTGGTGAGGCCGCCGCGTGCCCGGCGCTCTTCGACGGTCAGCGGCGCCTTTGAGGCGAGGGCCGTGGCGAGCCGCTCGGCGAACTCGGCGGCCGGCTTCTCGACATCCTCGGCGCTCATCCCGGTGGGCAGGTCCCAGACGGGAACGGTCAGACCGTGCGCGCGGAACGAGCCGACCAGGCGCGTGCCCTCGCCGAGCGAGGACGTGCCGGCCGCGTGCAGCCGGGCCAGCGCGTCGAGCAGCTGCTCCTCGGGGTGCGGCATGACCCAGCGAAGGTGGTTCTTGTCGGGGGTCTCGCACCAGTACGCGCCGTCGACACCGGACAGCTTCACGGTCGGGATGGCGGCCGCGTTGGCCCGCTCCAGGGAGGCGGCGACCTCCGGGTTCGCGTTCTCCGAGTCCGGCACCCAGAACTCGAATCCCGTGTGCACGACCGGCTCGAAGGCGGCCGCGGGGTCGAGCAGGTCCTGCAGGCGCGGTCCGTCGGCGGGTGCGCGGCGTGCCTGCACCGGCGTACCGGGCTCGGCGGTGAGCGCGCGCTGAAGGGTGTCGGCGAGGTCACGGCTCAGATCGCCCGACGGGGTGTCGTTCTGCAGGCCGAGCAGGATCGAGCCGTCGTCGCGGCGCAGTGCGGGCCATGCCATCGGAAGCACCGTCGCGAGTGTCACGGACGGAACGCCGTCCGGCAGGCTCTCCTTGAGGGTGAGCGGCACCGTCGCGGCGGGCACCAGCTCGCGCAGCGCGATCCAGTCGCCCTCTCCGGCGAGGCCCTCGAAAGGGCGCTGCACCAGCTCGGTCACCGCGTGCGCGGCGGCGCGGCCGTGGCAGGCCTTGTAGCGGCGGCCGCTCCCGCAGGGGCAGGGCTCACGGGCGCCGACGACCGGGATCTCCCCGCTGCTGACGTGCGACTTGCCCTTGGTCTGGGGGCGCTTCTTGGCCATCTTGGGTGTCTCCCGGTTACGGCGCTCGTACGTACGGGCGCGAGCCTAGCCCCTCGTACGGCCGTGGGCGGGGATCAGGCCGGGGCGTCGGGCCGGAGCGGGATTCAGCCCAAGTCGTCGAAGGCGTCCGCGAAATCGAGGCCGGACATGCTCGCGGGCGTGCGGCTCGCCACGCGCGTAGCGAAAGTGCCCTGTCCCCGCGCTTCGCCTTCGGAGCGCACGTCCTTGTGCACGACCACCCAGACGGTGACCTCACCGGGGGCGTCGTCACGTACGCCCCAGTCGTCGGCGAGTGCCGAGATGATGTTGAGCCCGCGGCCGCCGTGCGCGGTGACCGAGGGCGTGGCCGGAACCGGGCGGGTCGGACCACCACCGTCCGTCACCTCGACGGTGAGACAGCCCCGCCCATCGACCCTCCAAGCGGCCCGGACGTCGCCGTCCCCGGCCATGTCGTCGCCCAGCGGCCTGCCGTGCCGGCAGGCGTTGCTCAGCAGTTCGGACAGGATCAGTACGGCATCGTCGATGACCGCTTCCGAGACCCCGCCGACGCGCAGCTGATCGCGCATCCGGTGCCTTGCTTCGCCCACGCCCGCAGGGCCATGGGGTACGGCCATGCTCGACGACGTGGGCACCTCCTGTGCCACCACCAACGCCACCCCCGAGACCTCCTTTGCCCCACGCCACGGTGTGAATGCCCCAATGGACTGGACCGGAAACCGGCCAATCCACGCTCAGTGACGCACTCGTAACGATCGAATACGGAGCGAACGCGCCGGAGCACTCCCTGTGAGGGAAGTGGCTGGATTTAGCCCCTTCCGAGCTGGCGCAGAACCGCGCGGGGGCGGTTGGTGATGATCGCGTCTACGCCGAGAGCGACACACAGGTCGACATCCTCCGGTTCGTTGACCGTCCACACGTGCACCCGGTGGCCCGCCCGTTTGAGCTTCTCCACGTACCCGGGGTGGCTGCGCACGATCCGGATGCCCGGGCCCGCGATCGACACCCCCTTGGGGAGGCGGCCGTCGCGGTGGCGGGGCGAGACGAACTGCATCAGGTAGACCGTCGGCAGGTGGGGGGACGCGGCCTGGACGCGGTGCAGGGAGCGGGCCGAGAAGCTCATGACACGCACCGGGGACGGGTCGTCCGGGGCTCCGGCGGGGGTGTCCAGGCCGAACCGCTTGAGGAGCATCAGCAGGCGTTCCTCGACCTGGCCGGCCCAGCGGGTGGGGTGTTTGGTCTCGATGGCGAGCTCCACTCGGCGGCCCGCATCGGCGACCAGTTCGAGCAGCCGCTCCAGGGTCAGGACGGAGGTGTCCTCCCAGTCGGGGCCCTCCGCGCTGGTGCGGCCGGCCTCGCTGTTCTTCCAGGAGCCGAAGTCGAGGGCGGCGAGATCCGCCAGTTCCAGGGCCGATACCGCACCGCGTCCATTCGACGTACGGTTGACGCGGCGGTCGTGCACGCAGACGAGATGGCCGTCCGCGGTGAGTCTCACATCGCATTCGAGGGCGTCGGCACCGTCCTCGATGGCCCTTCTGTACGCGGCCAGCGTGTGCTCGGGAGCGTCGTCGGAGGCTCCGCGGTGGGCGACGACCTGGATCTGCTGCTGTCGTGCGAGGGTCACCGCGTCATGGTGCCATCGCGAGGCGCAGGGCCGCCCAGGGGATGCGTCCGTTTCGCCCGGCGTAAAGGATGGCACCAGACACACAGGAACGCCTTATGGTGCCCTGACGTCCCGTGGGAAAAGCTGACCGCATACAAACAGCATTGCCAATGGAATCAGCTGGTACAGCCGTGGATCGAGGAGAAGAGCTGTGAGCACCGAGAACGAGGGCACTTCAGTACCCCCGGCCCCGTCCGCACCTCCCGTGCCGGTGGAATCTCCCGCTACTCCCGCACCCGCCCCCGCTCCCACCGGTTCCGCACCGTCTCCGGAGCCCGCCGACGCGCCCACTGCGGTGATCCCGCCGGTCGAGGGCGCGGCGCCGGGGGCGCACGAGGGTGTCGGCGCGGCCTCGGGGGCTGCGCCGACACCCGGTGGGCAGCACGAGGCGGCGAACGCGGCCGCCGGTGGCTGGCCGCCTCCGCCGCCTGCCGTTCCGTCGTACTCGGACGGCGGCGGAGGAGGGCACACCTGGGGCGCCTCCTACCAGGCTCCGCAGCCCACGCCGGGCCCCCGGCGTGGCGGTCTGCTGGCCGCGGTGGTCGCGGCGGCCCTGATCGCGGGCAGTGTCGGTGGTGGCATCGGCTACTGGGCGGCCGAGCGCAACGACGACAGTGGCGCGGGTTCGACGACGGTCTCCGCCTCGGACAACCCGGCGGACTTCAAGCGTGACCCGGCCTCGGTCGCCGGTATCGCGGCGAAGGCGCTGCCGAGCACGGTCACCATCGAGGCGGAGGGCAGCGACGGCGAGGGCGGCACCGGCAGCGGCTTCGTCTATGACACGCAGGGCCACATACTCACCAACAACCACGTGGTGTCCTCCGCCGCCGACGGAGGGAAACTTTCGGCCACGTTCTCGAACGGCAAGAAGTACGACGCCGAGGTGATCGGCCGCGCGCAGGGCTACGACGTCGCGGTCATCAAGCTGAAGAATGCCCCGTCGAACCTGAAGCCGCTGGCGCTCGCCAATTCGGACAAGGTCGCCGTCGGTGACTCGACCATCGCGATCGGCGCGCCCTTCGGCCTGTCGAACACGGTGACCACGGGCATCGTGTCGGCGAAGGACCGTCCGGTGGCGTCCAGTGACAGCTCGGGCAGCAGCAAGGCGTCGTACATGAACGCGCTGCAGACCGATGCCTCGATCAACCCGGGCAACTCGGGCGGTCCGCTGCTCGACGCGCGCGGCGCGGTCATCGGGATCAACTCGGCGATCCAGCCGGCGAGCAGCGGCGGCATCGCGGGCTCCGGCCAGTCGGGCTCCGTCGGCCTCGGCTTCGCCATCCCGATCAATCAGGCGCGCAATGTCGCCAAGCAGCTCATCAAGACCGGCAAGCCCGTCTATCCGGTGATCGGCGCCTCGGTCGCGCTGGACGAGCAGGGTGACGGCGCGAAGATCACCGAGCAGGGCGCGGGCGGCTCGTCCGCGGTCACGCCGAACGGTCCGGCGGACAAGGCCGGCCTGAAGCCCGGCGATGTCATCACCAAGCTCGACGACATGGTGATCGACAGCGGTCCGACCCTGATCGGCCAGATCTGGACGCACAAGCCGGGCGACACGGTCAAGATCACGTACAAGCGCGGTGGCGCTGAGCACACGGTCGACGTGGTTCTCGGTGAGCGCAAGGGCGACAGCTGACCGAACTCCCGGCCGAACCCGCTACCCTGGTCCTCGCTCCGCCGGTCACCGGCGGGGCGAGGGTGGGTTGCCCGAGCGGCCTAAGGGAACGGTCTTGAAAACCGTCGTGGCGCGAGTCACCGTGGGTTCAAATCCCACACCCACCGCTGGCAGTAGGTGTTTGTAAGGGGCGTCCGCTATGGCGGGCGCCCCTTACGCGTGTCCTGGGGAGGCGGGTTCGTCCGGGGGACGTGGCGGCCTACGCCTCCGTGTCGTTGCGCTGGGTCATCCGGGCCGCCGAGGCGATCGTGGAGCGGGCCTCGCGTTCCGTCAGGCCCGTGCGGGTCGCGGCCTCCACGAGGGCGTTCGTGAGGCTCTCGCCGAGGCCGCTCTCGTGGGCGCGGCAAGCGGCCCAGAACAGGCGGGTGTTGCGCTGGCCCTCATGTGCCGCGAGCACGAACTGGACCAGGCCCTGGCCGTGTTGGCCCGCATGTGCCGGTGACGGGTGGTGCACGCGTGGCGGGGGTGTGAGCAGCCGCAGGAGCGCGGGCGGGCAGGGCGCGACGGGCAGGTGGGCGGTTCCTGGGACTGCGCTGTAGACGCCCTGGGCCGTGCGGGAGCCGGGGCCCACGAGATAGCCGCCCGCGCCACGGATGTCGATGCCCGGCGCGAGGCGGCCCGCCGAGTTGGGGACCACGACGTCCGGCGGTCCGGAGAGCCACACATGACGGCCGCCGCTGGGCGTGGCCACGACGACGGTGTCCGGGATCGTGAACAGGTGGCGCAGCGCCAGTTCGCGCAGTGCGGCCGAGGAGTCCGTACCGGACTTGGTGTCGAGGTCGACGCCGATGAGGTGGTGCGGGGGCAGCCCGCACGCGATGCCGTAGCCGGTGGCGCGGGGCGCCGCCGCGAACAGGTCACGGATGCGGCCCGGGTCGGTCGTGGCGTCGTACACGCCGTGGCCGGGGCGTCCGCACTCGCCGTGGCACGGGGCCGGGTCCGGTTCGTCGCGGTGCGGGGAGCGCAGGGCGGGGAGCTTCGTGCGGGAGAGCGGGATCACGGCCAGTCCGCGCTCGGCGGCGGAGAGGGCGTGAGCGAGGGCCAGGGTCGCAAGGGGCACTGCATGCCGGTCGGTGGTGGCCATGCCTCCATGTTCGTACGAATGTTCGAGTAAAGGAAGGGGGGCTCGCCCGGGAGGAGCGTATTTACCAAAAATGTGCCGAAACGCTTCAGCCCCTGCGGCGGCTGACCTGTCCTGAGTCGGTGGTGCGCAATCCGGGCTGATCTGGGCCTTTAAGAGCTTGAAGCATGTTTATCGACATGTCCTCACGCTTGCGGGGGAATAGCGCCTTCCGGTCTGGTTCGACGGGGATTCGGTGGGCAATTCTGATCTCGCGACGTCGTGAGCAACGACCGAGGTGGTCGGCCAACTTCCTTGGTTCAAACAGCAGTTACCGCTTCGTGGAGGAATTGACATGGCACACATCCGTACCGCCCGCGCCCTCGCCGCCGTCGCCGCCCTGCCCCTCGCGGCAGCCCTCTTCTCGGGGGTGGCGATGGCCGACAACGGGTCCTTCGCGGACGACGGATCGAACGCGGGTGTGGCGACCGTGAGCGGCAGTGGTGTCGGCGGCAACAACCACGGCAACTCGTCCACCAGTCAGCAGCAGGCGGTGGGCTCCGGCGCCTCGAACCAGAACAACACGGCTCAGGTGAACGGCTCCGCCTTCACGGCCATCGACCAGTCGAACGAGAACATCGCGGTGAACTTCACCAAGCTCTGGTAGCCCGCCGGCTCCTGTCGGCGGGGGTCATTTCCAGGGGTGCGTGACATCTGTGCGGCGGTGCTTCGGCATCGCCGCACAGGCGTTTTCGGACACCAAGAGGCTCTTCACGCGCGCGTGCTGATCCCTTGACACCCGTACCGAACCTGACGGACAGTCGTACCGAATCTGACGGCTAGTCAGAAAGTTTCGTCAGAAGCAGACGGTCAGAGACCCTTGTTCGTACGAGGTCCGGGAGGGCCGCCGCCGTGCACCTCGCCCCCACCGAGCGCCAGCATGAACTCCGCGCCGAACTGCGCGCCTACTTCCGGGAACTGATGCCGGACGGGCCGCCCGCCCACGACGATCGAACGGCCCAGCGGCGCCTGCTGCGCCGCATCGGTGCCGACGGTCTCCTCGGTCTCGGCTGGCCCGTCGAGTACGGCGGTCAGGGCCGCGGCCCCGACGAGCAGTTCGTCTTCTTCGACGAGGCGTACCGCGCTGGCGCGCCGGTCTCCATGGTGACCCTGAACACCGTCGGACCGACCCTGATCAAGTACGGGACCGAGGAGCAGAAGGCGTACTTCCTGCCGCGGATCCTCAAGGGGGAGCTGGTCTTCGCGATCGGGTACAGCGAGCCGTCGGCGGGAACCGATCTGGCCTCGCTGCGGACGCGGGCGGTCCGCGACGGCGACGACTGGATCATCGACGGGCAGAAGGTCTTCACGTCGAACGCGCAGAACGCCGACTGGATCTGGCTGGCCTGCCGCACGGACCCCGAAGTCGCCAAGCACCAGGGCATCTCGATCATTCTCGTGCCGACGGACGCCGCCGGCTTCAGCTGGACGCCCATCGAGACCGTCGGCGGGCTGACCACGACCGCCACGTACTACGACGGGATCCGCGTTCCCGCCTCGAATCTCGTCGGGGACGAGAACGGCGGCTGGGGTCTCATCACCAATCAGCTCAACCACGAACGGGTCGCGCTCGCCGCGATCGGGATGCAGGCGGAGGACTTCTACGCGGCGGTGCTCGAAGCGGTTCGTTCACCCGATCCGGTGACGGGGGAACGGCGGATCGATCTGCCGTGGGTGCGGTCGCGGCTGGCCGAGGTGCATGCCCGTCTTGCGGCAACGCGCCTGCTCAACTGGCGTTTGGTGGGGGACGTCGGGGCGGGGCGGCTCGCGCCGGGCGACGCGAGCGGCGTGAAATTCATGGGAACCGAATCGGCGGTCGAGGTGTACCGAATGTGTCAGGAGATCGCGGGCGAAGCGGCGCTGGTTCGAGCCGGGTCGCCCGGGGCGTTCGGGGGCGGGGCCGGTGGTGACGCGGGTGCTGGGTCCGGCGGTGGTGGGTCGGGCGGCGGTGCTCGGGGCGGGACGGCGGAGGGGGAGCTGGAGCGCATGAACAGGGCGGCGCAGATCAACACGTTCGGGGGCGGCGTGAGCGAGGTGCAGCGGGAGATCGTCGCGACGATGCGGCTCGGGATGAGGAGGGGGCGGCGGTGACCGGCGAGATGACGTACGAGGCGCTGAAGGCCTTCGAAGGGCTGCCCGCGGCCACCGCGGGGCTCGGCAAGGACCTGGTCAACGTGCCGATGATCAGGCACTGGTGCGAGGCGATGGGTGACACCAATCCCGCGTACGAGGGGCCCGACGCCATAGCGCCTCCGACCATGCTCCAGGCCTGGACGATGGGTGGGCTCTCCGGGCATCAGGGGCGCAGCGGCGCTTATGACGAGCTGTCCGCGCTGCTGGACGGCGCGGGGTGCACCTCGGTCGTCGCCACCGACTGCGAGCAGGAGTATCTACGTCCGCTGCGGCCCGGCGACGCGATCACGTTCGACGCGGTGATCGAGTCGGTGTCCGAGCGCAAGACGACGAAGCTGGGCACGGGGCACTTCGTCACGACGCGCATGGATGTCAGGGCGGACGGCGAGCTCGCCGGTACGCATCGCTTCCGGATCCTCAAGTACGCTCCCGCGGCGCGGGCAGGGCGCGTCGTGGGGGGAGTGCGGGATCAGCGGGCCCTGCGGCCCCGTCCGGTGGTGAACCGGGACAACGCGGGGTTCTGGGAAGGGGTTCGCGAGCACCGCCTCCTCATCCAGCGCTGCGAGGGGTGCGGGACGCTGCGCTTTCCCTGGCTGCCGGGGTGCGGCGCGTGCGCCTCGCAGGACTGGAGCACGGTCGAGGCGAGCGGTGAGGGGACCGTCTTCTCGTACGTGGTGATGCACCATCCGCCTTTCCCGGCCTTCGACCCGCCGTACGCGGTGGGCCTGGTCGAGCTGGCCGAAGGGGTCCGGATCATCAGCAATGTGGTCGGGGTGCCGTACGACAAGGTCCGCATAGGGATGCCGGTACGGCTCGAATTCCTGCGGGTGGACGAGGAGTTGGAGCTGCCGGTGTTCCGGGCCGGTGACGGTTCGGGTGCCGTTGCGGGAGGGGCGGGCTGACGTGGACTTCACACCTACGCAGGACCAGGCGGCCGCCGCCGGTCTGGCCGCGCGGATCTTCGGTGACCTGTCGACCCCCGAGCGTCTCGCGGCGGCCGGCACCGGAACGGACCCCGAGCTGTGGAAGGCGCTCGGCTCCGCCGGTCTGCCGGGGGCGGTGGAGGAGACCGGGCTGCTCGGACTCGTGCTGATGCTGGAGGAGCAGGGCCGGACGACGGCGCAGGTGCCGTTCGCCGCCAGTTGTGTGTACGGGCTGCTCGCGGTGGTGGGGCATGGCACCTCCGAGCAGCGGGACCGGCTGCTGCCTGGTCTGCGGGACGGGACGGAGGTGGCCGCAGGGGCGTTTCCGGCGCAGGCCGGAGTGTGGGTCGACGGTGCGCAGGACGGAGAGGCAAGACAAGCGGGGGAAGCAGGGACCGGTGGGGGCGTGGGGCGGCTCACGGGGGTGGTGCCCTGGGTTCCGTGGCTTCGGGACGCGTCCTGGGTTCTGGTGGCGACGGCCGACCGGGGCCTGTGGAGAGTGCGTACGGCCGATGCCGGCTGCGATGCGGTCGAGCTCAGCGCGCCGTGGTCGGCGGGCCGGCTCGTTCTCGACGGGGCGCCGGCGGAGAGGCTCGGCGGGGCAGGCGCGTACGACGATGTGCTGGCGATGGCACGGACCGCGTTCGCGGGGCTCCAGGCCGGGGTCTGCGCGGGGTCGCTGGCGCGGGCCGTGGAGTACACGAACGAGCGGGAGCAGTTCGGGAGACCACTCGCCGCCAAGCAAGGGGTCCAGCTCCGGGCAGCTGACGCCTACATGGACACGGAGGCCATGCGCGTCACCGCGTACGAGGCGGCATGGCGACGGGACGAGGGGTTGCCGTACGCGGGCCATGCGCTGACCGCGGCCTGGTGGGCATCGGAGGCGGGCAGACGGGTCGTGCACGCCGGGCAGCATCTGCACGGCGGCATGGGCGCCGACCTGGAGCATCCCGTGCACCGGCATTTCCTGTGGGGCAGACAGCTCGACGCCTATCTCGGATGCGGGGGTGAACTGCTCGCGGAGCTGGGCGACGTGATTGCCGGCGACGACGGGAGCGGTGCGGAGAGGGCAGGGGCGACGTGGGCGCGGAATTGAAGGCGGAGGCGGAGGGAATGGATCAGGAGGAGGGGGAAGTCGCTGTGGCGGAGGCAGCTGTGGGGGTCGGCACGGAGCTGGCGCCGCTGGAGATTCCGGTCACCCGGACGCTGATCGTCTCCGGGGCCATCGCGTCCCGTGACTACCAGGACGTGCACCACGACGCGGAGCTCGCCAAGGAGAAGGGCTCCCCCGACATCTTCATGAACATCCTGACGACGAACGGACTCGTCGGCCGTTACGTCACCGATCACTTCGGCCCCGCAGCGGTTCTGCGCAAGGTCGCGATACGGCTGGGCGCACCCAACTATCCAGGAGACACCATGGTGTTGACCGGGACGGTGGCGGAGGTCCAAGAGGGGGCCGCCGGCGGGAGCGGGCACGGGAGCGAGTCCGAGGGCGGGGGCGCCACGGTGGTGGTGCGGATCGTCGGGGCCAACGGGCTGGGCAAGCACGTCACCGGGACGGTGACAGTCACCCTCCCGAGCCCTCTGAACCCCACCAGCACGCTGTCCCGGCCCTCGGTGTCGGGGAGGCCGGCATGAGTGTGCGGGCGAAGGACAGTCTTGGCGGGCGGGCGGCGATCGTCGGGATCGGGGCGACCGAGTTCTCCAAGGACTCCGGGCGCAGTGAGCTGAAGCTGGCGGTGGAGGCGGTGGGAGCGGCGCTGGACGACGCCGGGCTCTCCCCCGCCGATGTCGACGGCATGGTCACGTTCACCATGGACACCAGCCCGGAGATCACCGTTGCGCAGGCGGCCGGGATCGGGGATCTCTCCTTCTTCTCCAGGGTCCACTACGGCGGCGGTGCAGCCTGCGCCACAGTGCATCAGGCCGCGCTCGCCGTGGCGACCGGGGCGGCCGAAGTGGTCGTCTGTTACCGGGCGTTCAATGAACGCTCCGGCAGGAGGTTCGGCTCCGGGGTGCAGCATCGGGAGCCGTCGGCGGAGGGGGCGGCGCTCGGCTGGGCACTGCCGTTCGGGCTGCTCACGCCCGCGTCGTGGGTGGCGATGGCGGCGCAGCGCTATCTCCACGCGTACGGCCTGGGCCCGGAGGCGTTCGGCCATGTCGCTGTCTTGGACCGCGCGTACGCGGCCACCAATCCGGCGGCGTACTTCCACGGGAAGCCGATCACGCTGGACGACCATGCGGCGTCGCGGTGGATCGTGGAGCCGTTGCGGCTGCTCGACTGCTGTCAGGAGACCGACGGTGGGCAGGCGATCGTCGTCACCAGCGTCGAGCGGGCCCGCGACCTCTCGCACCGGCCCGCGGTGATCACGGCGGCGGCCCAGGGGGCCGGGCGCAACCAGGAGCAGATGACGAGTTTCTATCGGGACGACATGACGGGCCTGCCCGAAATGGGCGTCGTGGCACGGCAGTTGTGGCGGTCTGCGGATCTGGCGCCGGGTGAGATAGACGTGGGGATCCTCTACGACCACTTCACGCCGTTCGTGCTGATGCAGCTGGAGGAGTTCGGCTTCTGCGGGCCGGGTGAGGCGGCGGACTTCGTGGCGGAGCGACGGCTCCCGCTCAACACGCACGGCGGGCAGCTCGGCGAGGCGTATCTGCACGGGATGAACGGCATAGCGGAGGCCGTCAGGCAGGTGCGGGGCACGGCGGTGAACCAGATAGCCGGCGCCGCCACAGCGCTGGTGACCGCGGGGACCGGCGTCCCCACATCGGGTCTGATTCTGGGAGCGGACGGCTGAACGCGGGGTGTGCCCGGGGGTCGGTCTGAACCTCTCCTGCCCTCGCTCTCCGATCCGCGCACGCTCCGCGGCCGGCGTTCGACAACGGCATGGCGCCGTCGCTCCACACCATGCGGCGGTGGCGGGCGTCGAAGCACGGGGCGGTGCGGGGGAAGGGTCACGTGCCGCGGTTCTGCAGCAGTGCCGACTCCGGGGTGGCGCAGATAAGGGCCGCGGCGCGGGTGGGGGTGCGGGAGCTGCCGTCGGTGATCTGGTTCGCGCGTCGGTACACGCGGCCCCGGCTGTCCCGGGAGCCCGTGCCGCGGCGGTCCGCCTGGGCCGGCAGCGCAGGATCCATCCGTACGCGGGGAACGTGCAGGAGCGGCGCGGCGGGCGGACCCGCGTCACCGACCGGAATCCGGCATTGCGCCGGTGGGCCCGTATCCGATGAGCCGTCCCGGTCCGCGGGAGTGGCAGAGTGGAACGAAGCCCATGGAATGGCTCTCAGGGATGAACCCTCAGGGGTGCGTACCGCGTCCTCCACCTTCAGGAGGTGGGGATACCACCACTCCTACAACCTGAGGCGGACACCGCTTCGGGACCTGCGGCCGATCCGCGAGGGTAGGGGGCGCTCCTAGCGTGGAGTCATGACCGCAACCATGGCGCCTGTCTGCTCCAGTGCATCGGATGCCGCGACGCGCAGCGCGCCGCGAGCCGCGCTGACGCCTCACTCTTCCCACCCGGCGCCGTACACGCCGGCCGCCCACTCGACGTCGTGCGGGCCGCACAAGTCGTACCCGTCGTTCGCTTCGTACGTGCGGGCGCGGCAGCCCGTGCTGCTGCGGACCGCCCGGTCGCTGACGGCGAACCCGTGCGATGCCGAGGACCTGCTCCAGACCGCGCTCACCAAGACGTATGTGGCGTGGGACCGCATCGAGGACCACCGCGCGCTCGACGGTTATGTGCGCCGGGCCCTGCTGAACACGCGTACGTCGCAGTGGCGTAAGCGGAAGGTCGACGAGTTCGCCTGCGACGAGCTGCCCGAGCCGGAGACCGTGGCGGCGGCCGACCCCGCCGAGCACCAGGCCCTGCACGACGCGATGTGGCGCGCAATCATGAAACTGCCGGCCCGTCAGCGCGCGATGGTGGTCCTGCGGTACTACGAGGACCTGAGCGAGGTGCAGACGGCCGAGGTGCTCGGGGTGTCCGTCGGCACGGTCAAGAGCGCGGTGTCGCGGGCCCTCGGCAAGCTCCGCGAGGACCCGGAGCTGCGCCCGGCCCAGAGCTGACAAGGACGACGCTCTGATCGATCATTCCCGGGGCTAGTGACATACCGACTGGTATGCGGTGAGAATCGGCGGAACATTACTGCGCCGTAGCGCCCACCGGGAGGACGCCGTGCTGAGCACGATGCAGGACGTACCACTGCTGATCTCGAGGATCCTGACCCATGGGTCGACGATCCACGGCACGTCCCAGGTGACCACCTGGACCGGTGAGAGCGGGCCGCAGCGCCGGAGCTTCGCCGAGATCGGCGACCGCAGCGCCCAGCTGGCGCACGCTCTGCACGACGACCTCGGCATCGTGGACGACGACCGCGTGGCGACCCTGATGTGGAACAACGCGGAGCACGTCGAGGCCTACTTCGCGATCCCCTCCATGGGCGCCGTACTGCACACCCTGAACCTGAGGCTTCCCGCCGAGCAGTTGGTGTGGATCGTCAACCACGCCGCCGACCGCGTGATCATCGTCAACGGCTCCCTGCTGCCGCTGCTCGCGCCGCTCCTGCCGTCCTTGACAGGCGTGGAGCACATCGTCGTCTCCGGTCCCGGTGACCGTTCGCTCCTCGACGGAGCGCGCCCCCAGGTCCACGAGTACGAGGAGCTCATCGCCGGAAAGCCGGTCACGTACGACTGGCCGCAGCTCGACGAGCGCCAGGCCGCCGCGCTCTGCTACACCTCCGGCACCACCGGCGACCCCAAGGGCGTTGTCTACTCGCACCGCTCGATCTACCTGCACTCCATGCAGGTCAACATGACGCAGTCCATGGGCCTGACCGACGAGGACACCTCGCTCGTCGTGGTGCCGCAGTTCCATGTGAACGCGTGGGGCCTGCCGCACGCGACGTTCATGACCGGCGTGCACATGCTGATGCCGGACCGCTTCCTCCAGCCCGCGCCGCTCGCCGAGATGATCGAGAGTGAGCGCCCCACGCATGCGGCGGCCGTCCCCACCATCTGGCAGGGCCTGCTCGCGGAGCTCACCGCGAAGCCTCGCGACGTGAGTTCGCTCGGGCAGGTCACCATCGGCGGCTCGGCCTGTCCGCCCTCGCTCATGAAGGCCTTCGACGAGCTCGGCATGCGGGTCTGCCACGCCTGGGGCATGACGGAGACGTCTCCCCTCGGCACGGTCGCCCGGCCGCCGGCCGCGGCGGTCGGCACCGACGAGGAGTTCGCGTACCGCCTCACCCAGGGCCGGTTCCCGGCCGGCGTCGAGGCGCGGCTCTCGGGACCCGACGGCGAACTGCTGGCCTGGGACGGCGAGTCGGCCGGTGAGCTGGAGGTCCGCGGTCCGTGGATAGCGGGTGCTTACTACTCGGGCCCCGACAGCGAACCGCTGCGTCCCGCCGACAAGTTCAGCGACGACGGCTGGCTCAAGACGGGTGACGTCGGCACGATCAGCCCCGACGGCTTCCTCACCCTCACCGACCGCGCCAAGGACGTCATCAAGTCCGGCGGTGAGTGGATCAGCAGTGTCGACCTCGAGAACGCGCTGATGTCCCACCCGGACATCGCCGAGGCGGCCGTTGTGGCCGTACCCGACGAGAAGTGGGGCGAGCGCCCGCTCGCCACCGTGGTCCTCAAGGACGGCGCGAGTGCCGACTTCGAGACCCTGCGCGCGTTCCTCGGCGAGAAGATCGCCAAGTGGCAGCTCCCGGAGCGCTGGACGATGATCACGGCGGTGCCGAAGACGAGCGTCGGCAAGTTCGACAAGAAGGTGCTGCGCAAGCAGTACGCCGAAGGGGAGCTGGACGTCACGCGGCTCTGAGTCCACAGCTCAGCGACGGTTTCACGTGAAACAGGGGCGGCCCGAACGGGCCGCCCCTGTCTGTCAGTTGTGGGTGTGACGGTCGCGGGTGCTCAGTTGGTGCCGATCTTCGCGAGCAGGTCCACGATCCTGCCCTGTACCTCGTCGCTCGTCGAGCGCTCCGCCAGGAACAGGACGGTCTCGCCCGCGGCCAGGCGCGGCAGCTCGGCCTCCTCGACGGCGGCGGTGTAAACGACGAGGGGCGTGCGGTTCAACTGGCCGTTCGCGCGCAGCCAGTCGACGATCCCGGCGCGCCTGCGACGCACCTGGAGCAGGTCCATCACCACCAGGTTCGGCCGCATCTGTGCGGCCAGCGTCACCGCGTCCGCGTCGGAACCCGCCCGCGCGACCTGCATCCCGCGCCGCTCAAGCGTCGCGGTGAGTGCGAGCGCGATCTCCTCGCGCTCCTCGATGAGCAGCACACGCGAGGGGTGCTGCTCACTGTCCCGAGGCGCGAGGGCCTTCAGCAGAACGGCGGGATCCGCCCCGTACGCGGCCTCGCGCGTCGCCTGTCCGAGCCCGGCCGTCACCAGGACGGGAACCTCGGCGGCGACGGCGGCCTGGCGCAGCGACTGGAGCGCGGTGCGCGTGATCGGTCCGGTCAGCGGGTCGACGAAGAGCGCGGCGGGGAAGGCCGCGATCTGCGCGTCGACCTCCTCGCGGGAGTGCACGGTCACCGGGCGGTACCCGCGGTCGCTCAGGGCCTGCTGCGTGGTGGCGTCGGGCGCGGGCCACACCAGGAGCCGGCGCGGGTTGTCGAGCGGCTCCGGGGGCAGCTCGTCGTCCATCGGCTGCGGCTGGGGCCGGATCGCCAGCTCGACGGCGCCACCGGGCCCGTCCAGCGGCTCGGGTCCCTCATCGGCGTCCTGGTCGGGGGCCCCGATCGCGTACGAACGTCCGCGGCCCTCCGATGACGACGACAGCAGTGACTGCGGCTGACCGGGCTGGGACTGGCCGGACGGCGTCTGGGGCTGAGCCTTCGGCTGCGCCGGCGACGACGGTGACGGGGCCTGCGGGTGCGGGCGGGCCGCGGTCTCCGGCTGGGTTCCGGCGGGATCGGGCCGGGTGGACAGCCTGCGCCGGCGACCGGAGCCGCCGAGCGTGTGCTGCGTCTGCTCCTGCGGGGCCGCCGCGGGCTGCGGGACCTGGGGCGGCAGCGGGACCTGGAGCGACGGGTCGCCGCCGGCCGACTGAACGGGCTGCGGCCCGGACTTCGGGCCGGACGGACCGCCGTGCGTGCCGGACGCCTGCTTCGCCTGCGGACCGGGCTGCTTGCCCGTGGCAGGGTTGGCCGGATTGGCCGGGTTCGCCTGGCTGGGCTGGTTCGCGCGGTTCGGCTGTGCGGCCGCCGGCGAACTGGGCTGTGGGCTCGGCAGCGGCTGGGCCGTGCCGGGGGCCGCCGCCTGCTGGGGCCGCGGCGACCGCTGCTGCTCGGCGATCTGACGTCCGAAGGGAACGCCCTGCCCGAGCGTTCGTACGCTTATGGCGCGGCCCTGACTCGAGTTGGGGTCTGCCGAGGGGGCCTCGGCGGGCAGCGGCTGAGCGGCGCGGGGCCTGGCACCGTTCTCCTGAGGCAGCGCGGCGCGCGCCGCCGGAACCGTCTGGACAGGGTGCGGCTGCGGCGGAGTGTGGTTGTCGGAGGGGTGACCCTGAGCGGCATCGTGCCGCTCGCCGGCAGCACCCCTGCCCGTGGCCGTGGTCGCCTCGGTGTCGGCGTCCGCAGCGGCGTCCGGCTCGGGCGTCGTCCGGTCGGCCTCGGCGGGCGGGAGCGCGAATACGGTGCGCGCGGCGCTGCTCTGCTCGGCTTCCCGCTCCGGGGCGCTGCCGAGAGCGCGGCGTGCGCGACGCCCGGCGGGGACGTTCTGTCCGGCCTGAGACGCATCGGAAGCCCCGGCCTGACCCGAACCACCGGCAGGCAGCGCGGCCGGCTCCGTGGCGCTCCGGGCCCGCCGGCCCGAGGACGCTCCGACCGGCACACCTTGCGGCGGCACGGTATCGCCCAGGGCGGGGGCTCCGGCTGCGTGTTCGGCAGCGGTCATCACGGACCCCTCAGCGGCACCGGGACCAGCGGCTCCCTCAGGAACGGCGACCTCGGCCGGATTGGGCCGCCCACGCCGACGCCCCGTGCCGGTCCCGGCCCCCGCGGGCGTCCCGCCGGCCGGAGTCTGCGTGGCCTGCGCCGGCAGCTGCCCCTGAGCGCTCCCGGGCGTTCCCGCCGGAGCGCCCGCCTCGGCTCGCCGCCTGCGTCGCCCGGTCGGAGCGGCGGCCTCCGAGCCACCGCCGACCTGCGCGGCCTCGTCGGCGTCCGGCACGCCACCCGTGGCACCGCTCTCCAGGAATGAGTCCACCGACGCGCCCGAAGCCCTCCGGGCCCGCCGCCGCCCGCCGCGCGTACCCGAAGCTTGCTCGGGCAGCCCCGCTCCGGCCACGGCCCCGGCCTCCGCACCGGCGGGACCGGCCTGCGACGCGACCTCGACAGCCGTACCGGGAACAGCCGCCCCGACAACACCCGAAGGATTGGTCGCCGGAACCGCCCCGGCCCCGCCCCCGATCGGCACCTCGAGCACATACGCGCTGCCGCTCATCCCGGGCACCTCGTGCGTCTGGAGCACGCCGCCGTGCGCCCGCACGATGCCGCGCACGATGGGCTCGTGCACCGGGTCGCCGCCCGTGTAGGGCCCGCGCACCTCGATACGGACGCTCTCGCCGCGCAGCGCCGCCGCCACGACGATCGTCGAGTCCACGTATCCGCCGACGCCGCTGGTCGGTACGACGCCCACGCGCGCGTTGCCGGTGGCGTCGATGCCTGCGACGTCCGCGACGAGGTGGGCGAGCGCGGTGGCCAGGCGCGCCGCGTCGACCTCGGCCTCGATGGGCGGGGCGTGCACGGCGAACTGCGCGCGCCCGGGGCCGATCAGCTCGACCGCCCCGTCGACGCCCGCGGCGACGACCGCGTCGAGCATCACGTTCGTACGGGTCAGCTGTGCGTCGCCGGAGTCGAGGAGCTGGTAGCCGAGCACGTTGTCGACGAGCGTGGTCATGCGGCTGTAGCCGGCCGCGAGGTGGTGCAGGATCTGGTTGGCCTCGGGCCACAGCTGCCCCGCGTCGTCCGCGGCCAGAGTGGTGAGCTGGCCGCGCAGTTCGTCGAGAGGGCCGCGCAGCGACCGGCCGAGGACGGCGAGGAGCTGCTCGTGCCGGGCCGCGAGTGCCTCGTAACGGTCCTTCTCGCGCTCGGCGAGAGCGGCGATCCGGTCCTTCTCGGCGGAGAGTTCCTCGGCGTGCTGCTCGGTGAGCGTGGCGAGCTCGGTGGCGTGCTCCTCTTCGGCACGCGCGGTCTGCGCCTCGTGCTCCTCGACGGTGCGCGCGAGCGTCTCCGCGTGCTCCGTGGCGGCGCGCTCCGTCTCCTCGTCGCGCCGGTCGATCTCCTCCTTGTGCGCCACGACGAGCTCGTCGTAGGGCCGCCGGTCGGTGAACGTCATCACGGCGCCGACCAGTTGGTCACCGTCGCGGACGGGCGCCGTCGTCATGTCGACGGGCACCTGCGCGCCGCTCTTCGACCACAGGACCTGCCCGCGCACCCGGTGCTTGCGCCCGGAGCGCAGGGTGTCGGCGAGCGGGGACTCCTCGTACGGGAACGGCTCGCCGTCGGCGCGGGAGTGGAGGACGAGTGCGTGCAGCTCCTGCCCGCCCAGGTCGCTGGCGCGGAACCCGAGGATCTGCGCGGCGGCCGGGTTGACGAGCACGATCCGGCCGTCGGTGTCGGTGCCGACGACGCCCTCGGCGGCGGCGCGCAGGATCATCTCGGTCTGGCGCTGCGAACGCGCGAGTTCGGCCTCGGTGTCGACGGTCCCCGACAAGTCGCGCACGACGAGCATCAGCAGCTCGGCCGCGCCGCCGTAGGACCCGTACGAGCTGTTGCCGTAGCCGTCGACGGCGTCGCTGCCGTCGGCGAGATTGGCGCTCGTGACCTCGACGGGGAACTCGCTGCCGTCGGTGCGGCGGGCCATCATCCGGGTCGGCTTGGTGCGCCCGCGCTCGTCCGTGGTGTCGGGCCTGCGCATCGATCCGGGGATGAGTCGCGAGTCGAACTCGGGCAGCAGATCGAGCAGTCCGCGCCCCACGAGGGCGGTGCCCGGGGCCTCGAAGGCCTCCAGGGCGATGGTGTTCGCGTTGACGACAGTCCCGTTGGCGTTGACCAGCACCAGCGCGTCCGGGAGCGCGTCGAGTATGGCTGCGAGGCGAGCAGCGCCTCGGGATGGCCTGCTGCTCACGACGACGCTTCCTCCCTGATTACCGCACCTTGCCGACCGCGCGAGCCATCTTCCTACGTGGCTCGCGGCATGTCACGGGAGGGAGTCTACGGGCAGAGGTTGTGCTCGCGGCGCCGGATGAGAGGGAGGTCGCACGCGGAAGATGTGCCCTTGGAATGAAGATGCGTGAGGACGAGGCCCTCCCCGGCCGTGCGACGGCGGCGTATGCGTGGGCATATGCCTGGTCACAGGGTGTCCGGCGCCGCGCCGCACCTTGGCACGCTCCCCACACAATGGCCCGCGCTCGTTCACGGACCGGTCGCGGGCAGTACGGGAACGAGCCCCTGCCACCGCGAGATCTCGCAGCCGTCGGTCCTCTTGTACGTGGCGTCGACGGGCCGGCCGTGCCACGTTCCGGTGATGTGGGCGGTCGCGGGGCCTCCGTACTGCATCGTGCACCGGGAGCCCGACGAGCTCGGCGCGAACGGGTCGCGGCCGTTCGCGGACAGCTCGTCGAGCCGCGCGCACGCGTTCGCGGGTTCCGGATGGGTACCGCCCGAGGGCCCGCACTCCAGCTCGTACGTCCCGTCCCTTCCGTCACCCGTGCCGGTGACGGCGACCCGTAGCTGGTCCTGGACGGCGGGCCCGGCGAACAACTGAGGGAGGCGGAGCGGACCTGTGTCGGCGTGGGCGGCGGCGGGGACCGCGGTGAGCGCGGCGGCGGAGGCGGTGGCGGCGAGGGCGATGCGGCGCAGCAACATGAGGGCTCCACGAATGAGTGAGAGAACAAGACCGAGGAACCGCACCGTCCCGAGCGGCTCCACCGCGTCTAACGCCGGGCGGCCCGCGATGTTGCGGTGGCTCGGGGACACGAGGACGAACAGAAAGGCTTTGCTCTCCGGCCTGGACGCCTAGTACCGTGGGGGCCAATTGGTGACACCGCGCGATGCTGTGTCATCATCTGGACGCACCACTCGCGCTCGCGCGGGGGTCGTGCTGGAGGCGTCGCCTAGTCCGGTCTATGGCGCCGCACTGCTAATGCGGTTTGGGCCTTAAAGCCCATCGAGGGTTCAAATCCCTCCGCCTCCGCTCCAAGATCCGAAGCCCCGGTCCTGATGGACCGGGGCTTCGGTGTTTCGGACCCGCAGGACGGTGTTTGCCCAGCTCACAAGGGGTGCGGCAAACGGATTTCACATGACGGCGGCAGTCATGTAATGTTCTTCCTGTCGCCGGGAACGGGCCGAAGGGGCCGGGACCGAGACAAAAACAGAACAAGCACTCGTAGCTTAACGGATAGAGCATCTGACTACGGATCAGAAGGTTGCAGGTTCGAATCCTGCCGAGTGCACACAGATGAGAGGCCCCCGGAGAGATCCGGGGGCCTCTTGCGTTATGCCTGTGCGGCGGCGAAGTCGTACACGGCCCACTCGGTCAGTGGGACGTATCCGATTCGCTGGTAGAGGGCGTTGCTGGTGGCGTTGGCCGGGTTTGCGTACAGGGCGACCTCCTTGGCGCCCGCGGCCAGGGCGGCTCGGGTCACCTCGACCGTCACGGCGCCCGCGTAGCCGCGACCGCGCAGGTGAGCCGGGGTGTAGACGGGGTCCACCCGGACCATGCCGCCGACCGGCGAGGTCATGCCCGCCATGGAGACCGGGGTGCCGTCGGGGGTCTCCCAGAACGTGTAGTGCTTGTCGCCGAAGCGGGTGCCGGCCCAGGTGTCGGCGTCGATGGTGACGTCTTCCCCGACGTCGGCGGCGAACTCACGGTGCCAGCGGAAGAGTTGCTCGCGGTCCTGCCCGCCCACGCGTCGGCCCCGGCCCGCCGGGACCGGCTCCGGTGGGGTGAGCGTGCCGAGGCGGTACAGACGGATCCGCGTGCTGAGTGTCGGCGTCGCGCCTGTGTGCCGCTGCCAGGCCTCGGCGAAAGCGGTGGAGGTGTCGTGGGCCGCGCTCACGACGGGGAGTACATGGCCGAGACCGGCCAGGCGCTCGGCGAGGGCTTCGGCGTCCTCGGGGGCGACGGGGGTGAGGCTCAGGGGGCCGTGCTGAGTGAAGCGGTAGAAGACGGCACGGACCTCGCCCGCCCGCTCCAAGGTGCCGAAGACGGGGGCATGCGCACGGTATGCCTCTGTGCCGAGTGCGCGCAGCTTCTCGGTCGAGGTCAGCGGCGTGGTGTGCAGGGCGGGGCGTGAGCGCAGGAAGTCTCCGGCCCGGGCGAGAAAGTCGTCGATGTCTTCGGTGAGGTGCCAGTCGTACGGTCGCATGCCTCATGGTTTCCGATGCGCTCCCGCCCCGGCTAGAGCGTCAGGAGCCGGACGATCATCCCCATCGGTATGAGTGCGCAGGTCAGGCCGGCGGCCAGGAGTACGGCGGCCAGTGCCTTGAACACCCTTTGGCGCTGGGCCCGGCAGGCGGCGAAGCCCGTGAAGGCGACGATCGCGGGACACGGCGAAGTGATGAGGAAGAAGCCCGGCGCTGCCACGGTCCCCACCCCTGATCACGTCCCCGAACAGCAGGAACGGAGCGCGATGTCAGTGCCCGGGAGTAGCGTCCTGAGCATGACGTGGTGGTGCACCGGGGTGCGGTGGCGGGTCGGGGGCGGGCCGGCGCTGGGGTGGTACGGGGAGGGCAAGGGGGAGCGCGAGAGCCCCCTCGCCTTCGGGGACGTGCTGGCTTTCCGGGCCGTGGGCGGGCGCAGATGTCTCGGGGTGTGGCGGGGCGGCCGGCGTACGCCGTGCCCGGCGGCGGCGGTGCTGCCCGGGCGGGGGACGCGCGCGCAGTGTGCCGAGTGCGCGGGGATCGACCGGGCGCACTCCGTCGCCGCGGACACCATGGCGGACGACCCGAGGCCGTACCACGTGTATCTCGCCTGGTTCGGGAGCGGGATGGTGAAGGTGGGGATCACCGGCGTCGGGCGGGGGTCCGCCCGACTGCTCGAACAAGGGGCCGTCGCGTTCACGTGGTTGGGGCGCGGGCCGCTGATGGCGGCGCGGCGGGCGGAGGAACTGCTACGCAGCGCGCTCGGCGTTCCGGACCGGATTCCGTACGCGCAGAAGCGGGCCGTACGGGCGGCGTTGCCCCCGGCCGGTGAGCGGGCGGGGGAGCTGGCCAGGGCGCATGCCACGGCCGTCGCGCTCGCGGGGTGGCCCGAGACGCTGGAGCGGCTGCCGTGCGAGGTGGTCGATCACGCGGAGGTCTTCGGGATCGAGGGCGCAGTGGACGGCGTGGCCGGCGGTGGGCGGCTCCGGGGCGTGGGGGGCGTCGTGAGCGAGTTGACCGAGGGCGGGGTGGTCGTGGGGACGCTGGTCGCCGCCGCGGGGCCGGATCTGCATCTCGTGGAGCGCATGGGGTCTCCCCTGCTCGCGCGAAGCCGAGAGCTTGGGGAAGAGCGGTGGCTCGTGGTCGACACCCGGCTGCTCGGCGGGTGGCAGCTGGAGGCGTTG
This sequence comes from Streptomyces sp. NPDC107517, assembly GCF_055582645.1. Classification (NCBI taxonomy): domain Bacteria; kingdom Bacillati; phylum Actinomycetota; class Actinomycetes; order Kitasatosporales; family Streptomycetaceae; genus Streptomyces; species Streptomyces sp. NPDC107517. The sequence goes on from NZ_JBVJPM010000003.1 coordinate 561,287, forward strand.
GGGACGTCGGAGGGGGAGGCGGCGGACCTGGTGTCCTCCGTGCCGGTGAGACCGGTGAAAGAGGTGCCCGCGCCGCAGGACGGGTTGTTCTAGGGCTGTCCCGGGCTGTTCCAGGAGGAGGCGCGAGGGTGCGCCGGGCTTTGCCGACCGGATGGTCAAGTCTCGCTTCCCGTAGGGCAATGGGGGTGGACACCGTCCGGCGCCACACCGCATCGTGAGGACATGAGTGATCACGGAGTAGCGCCTGTCGGGCCGGAGGGCGGTTCCGGTCCCGCCCGTACCGTCCGGCCCGTGCCCGTCTTCGAACCTCCCTACTACGTCGCCGTGTTCACCTCGGTGCGCACGCCCGGAGACAACGGGTACGCGGCGGCCGACGAGCGGATGTCCGAGTTGGTCAGGGAGATACCGGGGTTTCTGGGGGAGGATTCCGCGGTCTCGGACGGCGGGCTGCGGATCACCGTCTCCTACTTCCGGCACGAGGAAGGCCTCAGGGAGTGGGCCGGGAACGGGGAGCACCGGGAGGCCCAGCGGCGCGGGCGCGCCGAGTGGTACGAGAGGTACTCCCTCCATGTCGCCAAGGTCGAGCGGAGCCAGGGATTTGAGCGCGGAGAGTAACGCGGAGAGTGGTACGGAGGGCGGCGTGGCGAACAGCGCGCCGGGCGGTGCGGACACCGGCACGGCGGGCGTCGGTGAGACTGATCGGGTCGCCCGGTTCCGGGAGCGGCACGGCCTGGCCGGACTCGTCGACGTGCACACGCACTTCATGCCCGAGCGGGTCCTGAAGAAGGTGTGGGAGTACTTCGACGCGGCGGGGCCGCTGACCGGGATGGCCTGGCCCATCGCGTACCGGGAGGAAGAGGCGCAGCGGCTCGCGCGGCTGCGGGAGTTCGGGGTCGAGGCCTTCACCTCCATGCTCTATCCGCACAAAGCGGGCATGGCCGAGTGGCTCAACGGATGGGCGGCCGACTTCGCGCGCCGGACGCCCGGCTGTCTGCACACGTCGACGTTCTTCCCCGAGCCGGGCGTCGACCGGTACGTGCGCGAGGCGATCGAGGCGGGCACGCGCGTCTTCAAGGCACATGTGCAGGTCGGGGCGTACGACCCGAATGACGCACTGCTCGACCCCGTGTGGGGGATGCTCGCCGAGGCCCGTGTCCCCGTGGTCATGCACTGCGGCTCCGGGCCCGCCCCCGGCAAGCACACCGGGCCCGAGCCCGTCGCCCGGCTGCTCGCCCGGCATCCGCGGCTGCCGGTGATCGTCGCCCACATGGGGATGCCCGAGTACACGGACTTCCTCGACCTGGCCGAGCGGTACGGGGAGGTGCGCCTCGACACGACGATGGCGTTCACCGATTTCAGTGAGCGTTTTTCCCCGTTCCCGTGCGCAGAGCTCGCCCGGCTCGCCGGTCTCGGGGACCGGATCCTGCTGGGCACCGACTTCCCCAACATTCCGTACCCCTATGTCCACCAGCTGGAGGCCCTGGAGCGGCTCGGCCTCGGGGAGGAGTGGCTGCGGGCCGTGTGCCACGGGAACGGGGCACGGCTGTTCGGCCTTGACTCCATGGCGTAACCCCTTGGACCGGCGTTCCTGAGAGGCCGCTGTGCGTTTCTCAGGGAATTCACAGGTGGCCGAAAGCCGGTTCTCAGAGCGGGCGCGCAGGGTGTGCAACATGACCGCGACCTCGCCCCAGGGGCGTACCGAACTGCTGAGGCCGGACGGGACCCCCGTCCGGGTCCTCGTCGTGGACGACGAACAGGCGATCAGCGAGCTGCTCTCCATGGCCCTGCGTTACGAGGGCTGGCAGATCCGCAGTGCCGGGGACGGGATGGGCGCGGTGCAGACCGCGCGCGAGTTCCGGCCCGACGCCATCGTGCTCGACATGATGCTGCCCGACATGGACGGCCTGTCCGTGCTCGGCCGGCTGCGGCGCGAGCACCAGGACGTGCCGGTGCTGTTCCTGACCGCGAAGGACGCCGTCGAGGACCGGATCGCCGGGCTCACGGCCGGCGGCGACGACTATGTGACCAAGCCGTTCAGCCTGGAGGAGGTCGTCGCCCGGCTGCGCGGCCTCATCCGCCGCTCGGGCGCCACCGACCGGCGCAGCGAGTCCGTGCTGGTGGTGGGTGACCTGACCCTCGACGAGGACAGCCACGAGGTGTCCCGTGGCGGCGACGGCATCCATCTGACCGCCACCGAGTTCGAGCTCCTGCGCTATCTGATGCGCAACCCGCGCCGGGTCCTCAGCAAGGCGCAGATACTGGACCGCGTCTGGAGCTACGACTTCGGCGGCCAGGCCAACGTCGTGGAGCTGTACATCTCGTACCTGCGCCGGAAGATCGACGCCGGGCGCGAGCCGATGATCCACACGCGGCGCGGCGCCGGATATCTCATCAAGCCCGCAGTGCCTGTCGCGTCATGAGCGGACGGCGGCAGCCACGCAGTCTGCGCCAGCGACTCGTCATCACGGCTGTCGCGCTCATCGCCCTGGTGTGCGCCGTCATCGGAACGGTGACCACCATCGCGCTGCACACCTATCTGTACGACCAGCTCGACAAGCAGGTGCACGGCGCGGTCGTCCAGTCCACCGGACCCGGCCCGGAGCGGCAGGCGCAGAGCCTGAGCTTCCTCGGCGGTCCGAGCAGGCCGGGCACCATCGGCGCCCTCGTCGGGTCCGACGGAAGCGTCACCGAGGCCGCGAAGAGCGTCGCCGACCGGGACAACCCGGTCGTCCCGCTCACGGACGCGCAGATCACCGCGCTGGAGAGCGTGCCGCAGGACGGGGGGACGCACAGCGTCAGCGTGCCCGGACTCGGCGACTACCGGATCTCCTCGAAGCCGGGCGGCAACACCATGGTCGGCCTGCCCGAGGCCGAGGTGCAGGACACCCTCAGCACCCTCATCGTCGTCGAGGTCAGCGTCACCGCGGCCGGTCTCGTCGCCGCGTCACTCGCCGGCGCCGCCATGGTCGGCGTGGCCCTGCGGCCCCTGCGCCGGGTCGCGTCCACCGCGACCCGCGTCTCCGAACTCCCCCTGCACAGCGGCGAAGTGGCCCTCCATGAACGGGTCCCCGACACCGAGGCCGATCCGCGCACCGAGGTCGGCCAGGTCGGCGCCGCCCTCAACCGCATGCTCGACCATGTGAACGGAGCGCTGGAGGCGCGCCAGCAGAGCGAGACGCGTGTGCGTCAGTTCGTCGCGGACGCCAGTCATGAGCTGCGTACCCCCCTCGCCTCGATCCGCGGGTACGCCGAGCTCACCCGGCGCGGCCGTGAGGAGACCGGGCCCGACACACGGCACGCGCTCGGCCGTATCGAGTCCGAGGCCCACCGCATGACCGGACTCGTCGAGGACCTGCTGCTGCTCGCGCGGCTCGACTCCGGGCGCCCCCTGTCGTACGAGGCGACCGACCTGTCGCCGCTGGTCGTGGACGCGCTGAGCGATGCCCGCGCGGCCGGCCAGGACCACGCGTGGCGGCTCGAACTGCCGGACGACCCGGCCCTCGTGCTCGCCGACGGGCCGCGTATCCATCAGGTGCTCGTGAACCTCCTGGCCAACGCCCGTACGCACACGCCGCCGGGCACCACCGTGACCGCGCGCGTGCACCGGCACGGGCCGTGGGTCTGCCTGGACGTGCAGGACAACGGGCCGGGCATCCCGCCCGAGCTGCTCCCGCACGTCTTCGAGCGGTTCGCGCGCGGCGACACCTCCCGTTCCCGGGCCCACGGCTCGACCGGTCTCGGCCTCGCCATCGTGCAGGCGGTCGCGGCCGCGCACGGCGGCGCCGTGACCGTCGACAGCGTGCCCGGCCGGACCGTGTTCACCGTCCATCTGCCGGCCTGTGCCGAACCCGTCGCGTACTCACAGGCGGGCCACAGTCTCACCACACTGGCCTGACAGGGCAGTTGGCGAATGTCGGTGTCATGCGAACCGACTCTTCTCCGGGCACCGACCCCTCCCTGGGGGTGCTGCCTGCACGGGAGCACCTCCCGGCCGGCGTGGGCGATGCACCGGTTCTGGACGTAGTGATCCCGGTCTACAACGAGGAGCGGGACCTCGGTCCCTGCGTGCGCAGGCTGCACCGGCACCTCGTCGGGACCTTCCCCTACCGCTTCCGCATCACGATCGCGGACAACGCGTCCACGGACGCGACCCCGGACGTCGCCGCCTCCCTGGAGGCCGCGCTTCCCGAGGTGCGGAACGCCCGCCTGGAGCAGAAGGGCCGCGGGCGCGCTCTGCGCACCGTCTGGTCCGCGTCCGACGCGCCCGTCCTCGCCTATATGGACGTCGACCTGTCCACCGACCTCAACGCGCTGCTCCCGCTGGTCGCGCCCCTGATCTCGGGCCACTCGGACCTGGCGATCGGCTCACGCCTCGCGCGCAGTTCACGCGTGGTGCGCGGGCCGAAGCGCGAGTTCATCTCCCGCGCCTACAACCTGATCCTGCGCGGCTCCCTCCAGGCCCGCTTCTCCGACGCCCAGTGCGGCTTCAAGGCGATCCGGCGCGATGTGGCGCGGGTCCTGCTGCCGCTCGTCGAGGACAGCGGCTGGTTCTTCGACACCGAGATGCTCGTCCTCGCCGAGCGGGCCGGGCTGCGTATCCACGAGGTGCCGGTCGACTGGGTCGACGACCCGGACTCGACGGTGCACATCGTGAAGACGGCCACCGACGACCTCAAGGGTGTGTGGCGCGTGGGCCGGGCGCTCGCGGTCGGCGCGCTCCCCCTGGACCGGCTCGCCCGCCCCTTCGGCGACGACCCGCGCGATCGCCAGGTCCCGGGCGTGCCCCGGGGACTGGCCCGCCAACTGGTCGGCTTCTGCGTCGTGGGCGCCCTGTCGACCCTCGTCTATCTGCTCCTCTACTCCGGATTCCGTACGTTCACGGGGTCGCAGGTCGCCAACGCACTGGCCCTGCTCGTCTCGGCCGTCGCCAACACGGCCGCCAACCGGCGCCTCACCTTCGGCGTCCGCGGCCGCGACCGGGCCGTCCGCCACCAGGCGCAGGGCCTCGTCGTGTTCGCGATCGGGCTCGTCCTGACCAGCGGTTCGCTCGCCGCGCTCGGCGCCGCCTCCGCGGACCCGGCGCACTCCATGGAACTCGCGGTGCTCGTCGCCGCCAACCTCGCGGCGACGGTGCTGCGCTTCCTGCTCTTCCGGGCCTGGGTCTTCCCCGAGCCGCCGGCCCCGCCCGCGCCCCCCGTACCCGGTGCGCCGGACGCCTCCCGAGCCACGTACGACCACGAACTGAGGACCGGACGATGACCCTGCCCCACCTCCCCGCCGACGCACCCGCGCTGCCACCGCCCCCGGCCGCACCGGCCGTGCAGGGCCAGGGGCACGGCCGCCCCAAGCAGCCCCCGCTCACCCGGATCTGGCGCGGCCGGGCCGACGACCCGCGCTGGGCGCGCCCCGCGTTCCTCGGCCTGCTGCTCGTCGTGGCGCTCGCCTACCTGTGGAACCTGAGCGCCTCCGGCTACGCCAACTCCTTCTACTCCGCGGCCGTGCAGGCCGGGAGCCAGAGCTGGAAGGCGATGTTCTTCGGCTCGCTCGACTCGGCCAACGCCATCACTGTCGACAAGCCCCCGGCGTCGCTGTGGCCGATGGCGCTCTCGGTGCGGATCTTCGGCCTCGGCTCCTGGGCGATCCTCGTCCCGCAGGTCCTGATGGGCGTGGCGACGGCGGGCGTCCTGTACGCAGCCGTGCGGCGCCGGTTCAGCGCGGCGGCCGGGCTGCTCACGGTGGCGGCGTTCGCGCTCACGCCCGTCGCGGCCCTGATGTTCCGCTTCAACAACCCGGACGCCCTGCTCGCGCTCCTGATGACCGTCACGGTCTACTGCGTCCTGCGCGGCATGGAGAACGGCCGGACGAAGTGGCTGGTGTGGGCGGGTGTCGCCGTCGGCCTCGCGTTCCTCGCCAAGACCCTCCAGGCGTTCCTGATCCTGCCGCCGCTGGCCGTCCTGTACGCGGTGTTCGCGCCGGGCAGGCCGCTCAAGCGGATCGGACAACTGCTGCTCTCCGGACTCGCGACGGTCGTCGCGGGCGGCTGGTGGGTCGCGGTCGTGGAGCTGTGGCCCGCGTCCTCGCGCCCGTACATCGGCGGCTCCCAGAACAACTCGTTCCTTGAACTGACCTTCGGCTACAACGGGCTCGGCCGGATCAACGGCGAGGAGACCGGCAGCGTCGGCGGCGGCGGTGGCGGAATGGGCGGCGGCAGCCAGTGGGGCGAGACCGGCATCGACCGGATGTTCAACTCCGAGATCGGCAGCCAGATCTCCTGGCTCCTGCCGGCCGCACTGCTGCTGCTCGTCGCCGGTGTCGTCGTCACGTGGAAGGCGCGGCGGACCGACACGGCACGCGCCGCGTTCCTCGCGTGGGGCGGCTCGCTGGTGATGACCATGGTCGTCTTCAGCTTCATGGCCGGGATCTTCCACCAGTACTACACGGTGGCCCTCGCCCCCTACGCGGCCGCGCTCGTCGGCATGGGCGCGAGCGTGCTGTGGGAGGAACGGGCCAGGTTCACGGCGTCCGCCGCGCTCGGCGGCACGGTGGCGGTGACGGCCGTGTGGTCGTACGTCCTGCTGAACCGGACGCCCGACTATGTGCCGTGGCTGCGCTGGGTGATCCTCGTCGGCGGTGTCGCAGCGGGCCTCGGCCTCGCCGTCGCGGGCCGGCTGAACCGTCAACTGGCACTCGGTGCGGCCGGGGTGGGCCTCGTGGCCGCGCTGGCCGGGCCGACCGCGTACACCGTCAGCACGCTCGACACCGGACACAGCGGGTCGATCGTGACGGCCGGTCCCGCGGGGGCGAGCATGATGGGCGGCGGCGGCCGGGGCGGCGGCCCCGGTGGCGGCGAAGGCGGCATGGGCGGCGGGATGCAGCCGCCCGGCCAGGGCCAGCAGGGTCAGCGGAACGGCCAGGGCCGGCAGGCCGGCCAGGGTCAGCAGGGCCAGCAGGGTGGTGGCATGGGCCAGCCCCCGACCGGCGGCATGCCCGGCCAGGGCCAGGGCGGTCAGGGCCAGAACCAGGGCACAGGCAACGGCACGCAGCAGGGCGGCCCGGGCGCCATGCCCGGCGGCACCGGCACCCTGCCCGGCGGCGCCGGCATGGGGGAACGCGGTGGCGCGGGCGGCGGCGGCATGGGCGGTCTCCTCAACGGCGCCCAGGTCAGCGCCAAGGCCAAGGCCCTCGTCGGGAAGAACGCGGACGACTACACCTGGGCCGCCGCGGCCATCGGCTCGCAGAACGCGGCGAGCTACCAGCTCTCCACCGGGAAGCCCGTCATGGCGATCGGCGGCTTCAACGGCAGTGACCCGTCCCCGACGCTCGCCCAGTTCAAGAGCTACGTCGAGGACGGGAAGATCCACTACTTCATCGGTGGCGGCATGGGCGGGATGGGCGGCGGCAGTGGCTCCGCCTCGAAGATCCAGTCCTGGGTCGAGAAGAACTACACGAAGGTCACCGTGGGCAGCGCGACCTTCTACGACCTGACGAAGCCCAAGAGCTGACGGCTCTTACGCGTCAGCGCCAGATCGGCGACAACCGGGCGGTGGTCCGAGGCGAGAGTCTCGGCCACCGCCGCGTCGCGTACCCGGACCCCCTCGCCCACGGCGACGTAGTCGATCCGCTTGACCGGATCCGCCGCCGGGAAGGTGTTCGCCCCCGGGTCGGCGGGCGTCAGTTCCTTCCACAGCGGTGCGAGTTCGGGCGCGTCCGGCTCAGCGTTGAAGTCGCCGAGCAGGATCTGGCGGTCACTGGGCGACGTACGTTCCGCGGCCATGATCCTGCGCGTGTCGGCGACCTGTGCGGCCCGTACCGAGGGGTCGGACCGGTAGTCGAGGTGCGTCACGAACACCTGGACCGGCACCCCGCGCACCTTCAGCTCGACCTCCCCGAAGCCGGGCGCGGGCGCGGGGACCGGGTTCGGGTCCTGCGTCGACAGGCGGGTGATCTCGTGGTTGACGGCGCCGTGGACCGGATACCGGGACAGGATCGCGACCCCGTACTCGCGGCGCGGCCCTCCCTCCTCGACCGGGTCGAGGCTGTAGATCGGCGCGAACGACACATGCATCCCGAGCCGGTCCGCCAACTCCTCGGCCAGATCCCGGTTCTGGCTGCGGGCGTCCCAGTGGACGTCGACCTCCTGGAGCCCGATCACATCGGCGTGAAGGGCGCGCAGCGCCGTCTCCTGCCGGTCGAGATCGAAGACGTTGTCCATGCCGGAACCGGCGTGGATGTTGTACGTGGCGATGCGCAGCGGGACAGGTGACGGTCCCCCGGCTGCCTGCGCGGGCGGCGCGGCGGCGAGTCCCCCCAACAGCCCGGCGGCGAGCAGAACGTGCGGTGTGCGGCGGTGCTTGGACATCCGACCCCTCACTCATCAGGTTTCAGCGGGAGAACGCTAGCGGGTGTCAGGCGTCGAAAAGTGACTTGGCCGCCGCGCGGGGACGGCTATACGGTGTACGACGTCACTCGACATACACCGTATAGGGGAATCTGGACATGACGGCGACGACCGCCGAGAACTCAACGGCCGCCACCGGCGGCGGCCACCCGCAGCGCTGGCTGATCCTCGGCGTCATCTGCCTCGCCCAGCTCACCGTGCTGCTCGACAACACCGTCCTGAACGTGGCGATCCCCTCCCTCACCCGGGAGCTGGACGCCTCGACCTCCGACATCCAGTGGATGATCAACGCGTACTCGCTGGTCCAGTCGGGACTGCTGCTCACCGCGGGCAGCTCCTCCGACCGCTACGGGCGCAAGAAGATGCTCGCGGCCGGGCTCGTCCTGTTCGGCGCCGGATCGCTGGTCGCCGGACTCGCCCAGTCCACCGGGCAGTTGATCGCCGCGCGCGCCGGCATGGGCGTCGGCGGCGCGCTCCTGATGACCACCACGCTCGCCGTCGTCGTGCAGATCTTCGACGACAAGGAGCGGGTCAGGGCGATCGGCCTGTGGGCCACCGTGAACTCCCTCGGCTTCGCCGCGGGCCCGCTCATCGGCGGCGTCATGCTCGACCACTTCTGGTGGGGCGCGATCTTCCTGATCAACATCCCGGTCGCGGTGGTCGGCCTGATCGCGGTCATCGCGCTCGTCCCCGAGTCCAAGAATCCGCTCGGCGACCGCCCCGACCTGGTCGGCGCGCTCCTGTCCACGATCGGTATGACCGGCGTGGTCTACGCGATCATCTCGGGCCCGCAGCACGGCTGGACGTCCGCGCACGTCGGCATCTCCGGGCTGGTCGGCCTCGTGGTCCTGGCCGCGTTCGTCGTGTGGGAGCTGCGCATCCCGTATCCGATGCTGGACATGCACTTCTTCCGCAACCAGCAGTTCACCGGCGCCGTCGCCGGTGCGATCCTGGTCGCTTTCGGCATGGGCGGCTCGCTCTTCCTGCTCACCCAGCACCTCCAGTTCGTGCTCGGTTACGGGGCCCTGGAGGCCGGTCTGCGCACCGCGCCGATGGCCCTGACGGTCGTCGTCCTCAACCTCACCGGCGTCGGAGCCCGCATCCTGCCGAAGCTCGGCACCCCCGCGACCATCGCCACCGGCATGTCGTGCCTCGCGGCCGGTCTCGCCGCGATCGCTCTGCTCGGCGGGGACTCCTACGGGGGCATGCTGCTCGGCCTCGTCGTGATGGGCGCGGGCATCTCCATCGCCATGCCCGCCATGGCGAACGCCATCATGAGCGCGATCCCGCCGGAGAAGGCGGGCGTCGGCGCCGGAGTCAACGGCACGCTCGCCGAGTTCGGCAACGGTCTCGGCGTGGCCGTTCTCGGCGCCGTGCTGAACTCCCGGTTCGCCGCGCTCGTATCCGTCTCCGCGGCCTCGCTCCCGGCCGCGCTCGCCGCGGCCGAGTCGGGGGCTGAGCGGGAGCGGATCGCCGACGCGTTCTCCTCGGGTCTGGAGACCAGCCAGCTGGTCGGCGCGGTCGCCGTGCTCGTGGGCGGCCTGCTGGCCGCGGCGTTGCTCAGGAGGGCGGAGCGGGCAGACTCAGCGGTGAAGGCCGCGGCGTAGCTGCACTTAGCATCGGTGGTGGCGGACCGGGCCGTTCCGGTCCGCTGCCGGAACCGGGCCGGTACGAGGACTTTGGGAGTGCGCCATGGCGAAGGCAGCCGACCGCGCGGGGCGTCCGGCGCGGACGAGCGTCTGGCTGGAGGGCAAGACGCCGCGTACCCGCAGAAGCGAGGCGCCCAGCACGCTCGACCGGGAGCGGATCACCGCGGCCACGGTGCGACTCCTCGACGCGGAGGGCCTCGCCAAGTTCTCGATGCGGCGCCTCGCGGCCGAGCTCGGCGTGACCGCGATGTCCGTCTACTGGTACGTCGACACCAAGGACGACCTCCTGGAGCTGGCCCTCGACCACGTCTTCGGCGAGATGGAACTGCCCGAGCCCGCGGCCCCGGGCGGCGACTGGCGCACCCCGCTGAGGCAGCTCGCCGGGGTGTACCGCGCGAGCCTGGTGCGCCACCCCTGGACCTCCCCGCTGACGGGTCACTTCCTCAACATCGGCCCGCACTCGCTGGCGTTCTCGCGCCAGGTGCAGCGCATCATCGAGGACACCAGCCTCACCCTGCAGGGCCAGCGGGGCGCGATCGCCGCCGTCTTCCAGTTCGTGTACGGGTACGGGACCATCGAGGGCCACTTCGTGCAGCGCTGCGTGGACGCCGGGATGACCCAGGACGAGTACTACCACCACGCGATGGGCGCCTTCGGCGAACTGGCCCCGGAAATGGCCGAGGACTACGAGAACGCACGGGCGCTGATGGCGGGCACCGAGGGGCACAAGGTGGAGGACATCCGCGAGGCCGACTTCCAGATCGCGCTCGACCTGCTGGTGGCAGGCATCGAGACGATGGTCGCGGCCCAGCGGAACGCCTCGGCCTAGAACTTCACGCGAGACGCGCGGGGAACCCGCCGGTCGCCACGGGCCCCCATCGCTCGGGTGTGATCCGGATGATGGACTTGCCCTGCTTGACCATCGCGGCGCGGTATTCGTCCCAGTCCGGGTGGTCGCCCGAGATGTTGCGGAAGTACTCGACCAGCGGTTCCACCGACTCGGGCGAGTCGAGGACCTCCGCGGTGCCGTCGATCTGCACCCATGGGCCGTTCCAGTCGTCGCTCAGGACGACCACGCTCACCCGCGGATTCCGCTTGGCGTTACGGGTCTTGGCGCGTTCGGGATAGGTGGAGACGACGATCCGCCCGGAGTCGTCGACCCCGCAGGTCAGGGGGGAGGCCTGCGGGGTTCCGTCGGCGCGGGCGGTCAGCAGGAGCGCGCGGTGGCGCGGGCGGACGAAGTCGAGCAACTCGTCCAGGGAGACACGGGTGTTGGTCGCGATGCTGGGTGCCATGCCCAGCACCCTACGACGGTCCGGGCGCCCGTGCTCGAACCCCCGCTCACACCTGCGGCAGCGAGTCCCCCTGCACGGCCTGGATGTCCAGCTCCACCTTCAGCGTCGTGCCGATCGCGGAGATGCCCGCCTGGACGACCTGGTTGTAGTTCATCGCGAAGTCCTCGCGCTTCAGCGCGGTCGTCGCCCGGAACGCCGCCCGGGTGCCGCCCCACGGGTCCGCGCCCGTGCCGAGGTAGCTGAGGTCCAGGTCCACCGGCCGTACGACGCCGTGCAGCGTCAGCTCGCCGTGCACCGTCCAGCGGTCGGACCCGGCCGGCTCCAGGCCGGTCGAGCGGAACGTGATCTCCGGAAACGTCTCGACGTCCAGGAAGTCGGACGTCTTCAGGTGTCCGTCCCGCATGCCGTTGCCCGTGTCGATGGAGGACGCCTTGATGACCGCCTCCACCCGCGACTTCTCCACGTCCTGGGCGATCTCGATGCGCCCGCCGAACTCCGTGAACCGGCCGTGCACGCTCGAAATGCCGAGGTGCTGCGCGACCGCGCCCACCGAGGAGTGCACAGGGTCGATCGTCCACGGCCCGGGCGGCGGCAGTTCGGCGCCGCCCTGCCGGGCGAGGACCACCGTGCCGACGTCGGCACGGCCGCTCGCCGTCACCATCGCCGTGGACGCCGTCGGCGCGTAACCGACCGCCGTCACGATCACCACGTACGGGCCCGGGGTCAGGGTCACCGCGTCGTGCACGGCCCCCTCGTCGTCGGCCTCGGCCCGCAGCACCTGCGCACCTGTCATGTCGGTCACCGTCACGACGGCGTGCGGCAGAGCCCATCCGTCCCTCGTACGGATCCGCGCGCTCAGTCCCATGTTTCTCCCTTGCGCCGGAAAACCGGCGCCGCTCTCGCGGGCGTGTTCGCCCGCCGCTGGGGCCCTCGAATCGATGGCTGAGGCCCCTTTGGTCGATGGCCCGTAAACGGGCCGGACCCCGGTCCGGTGGCGGCCGGCCGTCCCCTGCCGTAGTGCCGCCGCCGGTTCCGGGGTCCTTTTCCCACTACCGGGCCGGGGCGCGTCTCCGCTCGAAGCGCGCCCCCGCCCGGGGTCGTCACTCGCCGGGGTGGGCGAGCTCGATGTCGTGGCCCTCGGCGCCGCCGCCGTTGACCGTCAGACCGGTGGCCACCGGCGGGTAGCCGGTCGCGATGACCGTGTACTCGCCGCTGTCCAGGTCGGTGAAGGCGTACGCGCCGTCGTGGCCGGTCGTCGCCGTGGCGACCACGTTGCCCGCCGCGTCGACGAGCGTGACCCGCGCGTCGTTCAGCGCACCGCCCGCGGCCCGGACCACACCGGAGACCTGCGCACCGGAGCGCAGCTCGATCTCGACCCGGGTGACCCCGGTGCCGCCGACCTCGACGGGCAGCGCGAGCGGACGGTGGCCCGCCGCGTTGACCGCCACGGTCACCGCGCCCGGGACCAGCTCGGCGAAGGTGAACTCGCCCTGCTCGCCGGAGAGTCCGGTGGCCAGGACGTCACCGCGGACGTCGGTCACGATGACCATGGCGCCGGGCACCGGCAGCTTGCTGTCCAGGGACTTCACGACGCCGCTCAGACCGCTGGTGCCGCTGAGCAGGATGTCGTACGCGACCGGCTCCTCGCCGACGACGACCGTGGAGGCCTGCGGCTGGTAACCGTCGGCCGAGGCGATCAGGACGTACGAACCCGCGCCGGGGGCGTCGATGCCGTAGGCGCCGTCGCCCTGGGAGACCGCGCGGCCGAGCTGGCGTCCGCCGAGCGAGATCAGCGTGACCGCGGCCCGTGCGACCGGGGCGCTCTCGGAGCCGCGGACGAAGCCGCGGACCGGGGTGCCGCCACCGGCGGACGCCGTCACCGGGACGCTGCCCGCCGTCGTGGCGACCGCCTGGAGACGCTGGGCCGAGCCGTCCGAGGAGGGCGCGGAGACCGCGGCCGCCATGGCCGGAACGAGCTCCTCCGTCTCGGGAGCACCGGCAGCCGCAACCGCAGCCGCCTCGGACTCGGACTCGGCGGCCGGAACAGCCTGGGAGTTCGAGGTACGCAGCGGAATCTCCTTGATGAACAGCGTGGCGATGAGCGCGAGCAGCGCGATCGGGGCGGCGATCAGGAACACGTCCGCGATGCCGTGCCCGTACGAGCTCTCCATGATCGTGCGCAGCGGCGCGGGGAGCTTGTCGAGGTCCGGGATGGCGCCGCCGCCGGTGCCGCCGTGGCCCAGGGCAGCGCCCTTGGGGCCGAGGTCGGCCAGGCCGTCCTTGACGTAGTGCGTGATGCGCGTGGACATGATCGAACCGAGCGCCGAGACACCCATCGCACCACCGAGGGAGCGGAAGAAGGTGACCGTGGAGCTGGCCGAACCGATGTCCTGCGGAGCGACCTGGTTCTGGGTGCAGAGCACGAGGTTCTGCATCATCATGCCGATGCCGAGACCCATGAGGGCCATGAAGATCGCGACGTGCCAGTACGGGGTGTCGTAGCGGATCGTGCCGAGCAGTCCGAGGCCCGCCGTGATGAGCACGCCGCCGGAGACCAGCCACGCCTTCCACTTGCCGGTCTTGGTGATGATCTGGCCCGCGACGGTCGACGAGATGAACAGGCCGCCGATCATCGGGATCGTCATGACACCGGACATCGTCGGCGACTTGCCGCGCGCCAGCTGGAAGTACTGCGAGAAGAACACGGTGCCCGTGAACATCGCGACACCCACGAAGAGCGAGGCGATCGAGGCGAGCGTGATGGTGCGGTTGCGGAAGAGCCGCAGCGGGATGATCGGCTCCGCGGCCTTGGTCTCCACGAAGATGAAGATCAGCGCGAGGACGGCGGCGCCGCCCACCATCGCGCCGGTCTGCCAGGAGAGCCAGTCGTACTTGTCGTCGGCGAAGGTCACCCACAGGAGCAGGGTGCAGACCGCGGCGGTGATGAAGAAGGCACCGGCCCAGTCGACCTTCACGTTGTCGCGCTTGACCGTCGGGAGCTTCAGCGTCTTCTGCAGGACGATGAGCGCGATGATCGCGAACGGCACGCCGACATAGAAGCACCAGCGCCAGCCCAGCCACGAGGTGTCGGTGATGACACCGCCGAGCAGCGGGCCGCCGACGGTGGCGACGGCGAAGGTCGCACCGAGGTAGCCGGAGTAACGGCCCCGCTCACGCGGGGAGATCATCGCGGCCATGACGATCTGCGCGAGGGCGGACAGACCGCCGACGCCGATGCCCTGCACCACGCGGCAGGCGATCAGCATGCTCGGGCTCTGCGAGAGGCCGGCCACGACCGAGCCGCCCACGTAGACGATCAGCGCTATCTGTACGAGCGCCTTCTTGCTGAAGATGTCGGCGAGCTTGCCCCACAGGGGCGTCGTCGCGGTCATCGCGAGCAGCGAGGCGGTCACGACCCAGGTGTAGGCGGACTGGCCGCCGCCCAGGTCGCCGACGATCTCGGGAAGCGCGTTGGTGACGATCGTCGACGACAGGATCGCGACGAACATGCCGAGCAGCAGCCCGGACAGCGCTTCCATGATCTGCTTGTGCGTCATCGGAGCGCCGCTGCCGGGGGCGGCTGCGCCTCCATGCTTGGCGTGGCTGCCCCGCACACCTGCTGGTGTGGTTGTTGCCATGGGGTTCCTTTACTTACGCGGGTGTACGGGTGGTCTCTTCGGTGGCGTCCGGAAGCGCCTGCGCGAGCCCCGGTGTGTACCGGCAGTCTCCGAAGCTGTCGCGGAGCCGGCTCATCATCGCGATCAGCTGTCCGACCTCGTCGTCGGACCAGTCGCTCAACCGGTAGGCGAGCAGTTCGGTCGACCGCTCGGAGAGCAGCTCGATCTGCTTCAGGCCCTGTTCGGTGAGGCTGAGGATGCGGGAGCGCTTGTCGGCAGGGTCGGGGGACCGGTCGATCCAGCCCCGGTCGGCGACGTGCGCCACGTGGCGGCTGGTGACGGACATGTCGACGGCGAGCAGTTCCGCCAGGCGGCTCATCCGCATCTCGCCGTACTGGCCGAGGAGCATGAGAACCGCGGCCGAACCGGCCGGACAGTCGTGCGGCAGGGACCGCTGGAGGTCTCGTTTGACGGCACCGAAGGCACTGAACTGTCGGGCGAGCTCTTCGTACTGACTCTGCTCCGCCACGGCACCTCCTACATTCGTTGCTTAGGGCAACCATAGAGACAGTTGGTTGCCGCAGGCAAACGAAAAAGGGTGTACGAGCCTAAAAACCCGGTAAAGGGGAGGGGTTGCACATGTAAAGCTGCAGCTCAGCATGGGTATGGCATTGCCCGCACGTATTCGCTAGGGTCCTTCCCCATGGCACACAACCCCCAGGGCCCGGCCCCCGAAGGCAACTACGACCCCGCGGGGAGCACCCAGATGTTCCGCGCCTTCGTCGACGAACCGGCCTCGCAGCCCCGCCAGCAGGCCGCTCCGGCGAAGTCGGGACCCGGCGCCGGTCTGATCCTCGGCATCGTGCTCGCCGTCGTCATCGTGGCCGGCGTGGCCTGGCTCGCTCTCAAGTAGGTCATCGCGGCTCTCGCGCGAGAGCCGTTCGCTTTCATGTGCGCGAGAGCCGTTCACTTCCATTTGACGGAGACGTCCCGCGTCTCCACATGCATGCCGAGCGGCACCCGCCAGGCATCGACACACACGGTCCAGGTCTTCTTCTTGCGCTTCCCCGCGTCGATCGGCACGGGGAGGTCCTCGGTGGACTCGACGGTGGCCCAGTCGATGCCGAGGGCGCCGATGATGTGCGTCCCGAACGTCACCGTGCCCGAACGCACCGCGGTACCACCGGTGTTGACCAAGTTCAGGGTCACGTCCTCGCACCACCGCTTGTCCGCGGCCTTGCGCTCCGGGTCCCCGACCTTCAGGGCGGCGGGCCCGCTCGGGGTGCCGGTGCCCGGGGCGGACGGCGTGGTCGTCGCCCCACCGCCGGAACCGCTGCCGTCGGAACCGCTGCCGTCGGAACCGCCGCCGGAGCTGCCCGCGCCGGAGCCGCCGGTGGACGGCGACCCGGACCCGTCGGGCCCCGACGCCTCGGGCGTCCCGGAGCCACCGTCGGTACCCGCTTCCGCTCCGGCCCCGGCGCCCGTATCCGCCGAACTGCCGCTGCTGTCAGGAGACTTGGCGCCGCCAGTACCACCTTCGGCGCTGTCCGTCCCGCCCTCCGACGGACCTGGCGGATCCGAGTCGGCCCCGTCCAGCGGCACCAGCTCCACATCGCCGGTCGGTGCCACCGTGCGCCCCGGCGTCCGCTCGGGCGTGGCGCCGGCCGCGCCGACCGCCACATAGCCGTCACCGCCGCCGGAACCCCCGCACGCCGCAAGGAGACCACCCAGGCAGACCACGGCCGCCGTCGCACCCGTCAGGGCGCCTCGGCGGCCGCGTATCGATGCTCGTCGCATCGCGCCAGTGTGTCTGACGGTCCGTCAATTCGGAACCCTGCCAACGGCACCGGCGGCGCGCGCGGTGCGTCAGTCGGCGATCAGTCCTTCCCTGAGCTGCGACAGCGTCCGCGTGAGCAGGCGCGACACGTGCATCTGCGAGATGCCGACCTCCTCGCCGATCTGCGACTGTGTCATGTTCGCGAAGAAGCGCAGCATGATGATGCGGCGCTCGCGCGGCTGGAGCCTGGCGAGCAGCGGCTTGAGCGACTCGCGGTACTCCACGCCCTCCAGAGCCGTGTCCTCGTAGCCGAGACGGTCCGCGAGCGAGCCCTCGCCGCCGTCGTCCTCGGGCGCCGGGGAGTCGAGGGAGGAGGCGGTGTAGGCGTTGCCCACCGCGAGCCCGTCGACCACGTCGTCCTCGGAGACGCCGAGCACCGCGGCCAGCTCGGGCACGGTCGGCGAGCGGTCCAGCTTCTGGGCCAGCTCGTCGCTCGCCTTGGTCAGGGCGAGCCGCAGCTCCTGGAGCCGGCGCGGCACGCGCACCGACCAGGACGTGTCACGGAAGAAGCGCTTGATCTCGCCGACGACGGTCGGCATCGCGAACGTCGGGAATTCCACGCCGCGTTCGCAGTCGAAGCGGTCGATCGCCTTGATCAGGCCGATCGTGCCGACCTGGACGATGTCCTCCATCGGCTCGTTCCGGCTGCGGAAGCGGGCCGCGGCGTACCGGACCAGTGGGAGGTTCAGCTCGATGAGGGTGTCCCGTACGTACCCACGCTCGGGGCTGTTCTCGTCGAGTGCGGCGAGCCGCAGGAAGAGGGAGCGGGACAGGGTGCGGGTGTCGATGGCTTCGGAAGCCCCGGATACCGGCGGGCTGTGAAGCACGTCGGGCGCTGACGCGCTCTTGCTGAGCGTGAGCACCTTCGAGCTGCCCTGGACTGCGGACATGCCACCCCCTTGAGGTCGCGGACGGTCGCGGCGGGCGCTCCCGTCTGGAAGGAACGCAGCCTCCACCTGAATACCGGAGGCGGGGCTGCGGCAAACGCGGTTCCCGCAGAATGTCACATGTCGGCAACACGCTGTAGTGACATGTCGACATGGAAGGGGTGAATCGGTGCAGGAAAAGGGGGGTGTGGCGGGGAGCTGACGTATTCCGGCCGGGAAGTGCCGAGAAGGGCACTCCACTCGTTCCGGTTACGCTTCGATCCTGTTTGCGGATCTGAGCCGCGCGAAGCTTCTGGCCAGCAGTCTTGACACATGCATCTGGGAAACGCCCAATTCCGCGCTGATCTGCGACTGCGTCAGATTGCTGTAATAGCGCAGCAGCAGGATCCGCTGCTCGCGCTCGGGCAGCTGAACGAGCAGATGCCGTACGAGATCGCGGTGTTCGACGCCGTCGAGCTCCGGGTCCTCGTAGCCGAGCCGGTCGAGCAGGCCGGGCATACCGTCGCCCTCCTGGGCCGCCTCCAGCGAGGTCGCGTGGTACGAGCGCCCCGCCTCGATGCAGGCGAGCACCTCGTCCTCGCCGATGCGCAGGCGCTCGGCGATCTCGGCGGTGGTGGGGGTGCGCCCGAACGCCGTGGTGAGGTCCTCGGTCGCGCCGGTCACCTGCACCCACAACTCGTGGAGCCGGCGCGGCACGTGGACCGTGCGGACGTTGTCGCGGAAGTAGCGCTTGATCTCGCCGACGACGGTCGGCATCGCGAACGTCGGGAACTGGACGCCGCGCTCGGGGTCGAAGCGGTCGATCGCGTTGATGAGCCCGATCGTGCCGACCTGGACGACGTCCTCCATCGGTTCGTTCCGGCTGCGGAAGCGGGCCGCGGCGTACCGCACGAGCGGGATGTTGGCCTCGATGAGGGCGGCGCGCACCCTGGTGTGCTCGGGGGTCCCCGGCAGCAGGTCCTTGAGCTGGGCGAAGAGGACCTGCGTCAGCGCACGGGTGTCGGCGCCCCGGCTCTTCGCGGGCGGTGCTTGAGGCGCTGTACTGGCCGGCACGGTCAACGCCACCTCTGTCTCCGTCAGCTCGTCCGTCAACTCATCCGTCAAAAGCGGTCATAGCATCACAAGACAGGTGCACTGTGTGCAAGCACCGCATAAGTACGTGTTGAAGGGCAAGTTGGGGCATAAGGCATAGAAAGGCCCTTCACCGTTCCGGTGAAGGGCCGCTTCGGCGTGCGATTCGCTCAGAACTCGTAGTCCGCGATCACCCACGTGGCGAACTCGCGCCACTGCGCGACACCCGCCTGGTGGGCCGGGTGCTCGATGTACCGCTTGAGCGCATCGGTGTCCTCGACCGCCGAGTTGATGGCGAAGTCGTAGGCGATGGGGCGGTCGGTGATGTTCCAGTCGCACTCCCAGAACGCCAGTTCCGGGATCTGCTCACCGAGTGCGCGGAAGGCCTTGACGCCCTCGACGACGCGAGGCTCGTCGCGCTGGACGCCCTCATTGAGCTTGAAGAGGACCAGATGGCGGATCACGGGCACTCCTTGCAGACGCTGACGAGGTCGCTCAGTTCCCGCCGCCGTTGACGACCCAGGTCATGAAGTCGCCGATGCTCTGAGCAGCGGACGAGACGCCCTCGAAGCCTATCTGGACGTAGTCCGCGGCCTTGGCCGGGTCGGTGATGATCACGTAGAGGACGAACACGACGACGACGAAGAGACCTATCTTTTTCGTCTGCACCACGCTCTGGCCTCCCCATTGCCCGTATCCCATGTGACCCCTGTGCCGGGCGTGAGTGTATCCCGGACGTCTGTTCAGCCGGTTATCCGGTTTTCGGCGCCAACGGCCCGGTGGGCGGGGCGTTTTGCCCGATCGGTCTGCGTGCGGCTGGACATGGCGGGACATGCAGAACGCCCCTCTTTCCCGGTGACCCGGGCAAGAGGGGCGTTGTCAGCGGTAGCGGTGGGATTTGAACCCACGGTGACTTGCGCCACACTCGCTTTCGAGGCGAGCTCCTTCGGCCGCTCGGACACGCTACCGAGAGAGATCCTAGCCCAAGTTGGGCCGTGGTCTGAAATCCGTATCCGGGAGGCCCGTCCGGAGCGCCTTCCGGGGGCTCCGGCTAGCGGTCTCGGAAGAAGGAGGTGAGCTGCTGCGCGCACTCGTCGGCGAGTACGCCCTCGATCACCTCGGGGCGATGGTTGAGGCGCCGGTCGCGGACGACGTCCCACAGGGACCCGGCCGCCCCGGCCTTCTCGTCGCGCGCCCCGTAGACGACCCGGTCGACCCGGGACTGTACGAGGGCGCCCGCGCACATCGTGCACGGCTCCAGGGTCACGACGAGCGTGCACCCCGTGAGCCGCCACTCCCCGAGCGCCGCGGCCGCCCGCCGGATCGCGAGCACCTCCGCGTGCGCGGTCGGGTCGCCGGTCGCCTCGCGCTCGTTGTGCCCCGAGGCGAGCACGGTCGTGCCGTCCGGGGCGAGCACGAGGGCCCCGACGGGCACGTCACCGCCCTCGGCGGCGAGCCGCGCCTCCCGGACGGCGAGGCGCATGGCCTGCCGCCAGGGATCGCGTACGGGGTCCGGTGCCTGGTCTGCGGTGCTCACGGGCGGAATGTAGCCGACCGCGGCCGGCACCGGCATCGTCGTGGAGAAATGGGCACATGGTGGACGGGTGGGAGCTATCGGACCGTTTCGAGGACCTCCGCCGCTCCCAGGACCTCGGCGATCTCGCTGAGGGCGTCGTTGGGGTCGAGGGCGAGGAGCTCCTTCTCGGAGACTCCGAGGTCGGCGAGGATCAGCCGGTCCCCGATCGGGCCCGGGGGCACGGCCTCGGCGGCGGGATCCGCCGCGTCGTCGTCCCCGGCCTCGTCCTCGTCGGCCGGGTCGGGCTCGCCGTCCTCGGTCCCGTCGAGATCCAGGGCGTCCAGCTCGTCCTGGTCGGGATCCTTTCCGAGCAGTTCGTCGGTGAGCAGGATCTCGCCGTACGAACTCCGGGCGGCCGCGGCCGCGTCGGAGACGTAGATGCGAGGGTCCTCCTCGCCGTCCACACGGACGACGCCGAACCAGGCGTCCTCCTGTTCGATGAAGACGAGCACTGTGTCGTCCTCGGCACCGGCCGAGGCTTCACGGGCCAGGTCGGTCAGATCCGACAGGGCCTCCACGTCGTCGAGCTCTGTATCGCTCGCTTCCCACCCGTCTTCGGTGCGCGCGAGCAGTGCGGCGAAGTACACCGTGACTCTCCCACTGGTCTCAGGTGTGCCGGTTGGAGTTCCCCCCGGCGGACTCGGGAGGCGGGGTGTGCAGTTCCGAGCCCCGCCCAATCGGAATCGTGGCAGAAACCATCGCTTCAGGAGAGGTCTTCGGCCCGCTGTGTTCGCGCGGCGTCACGAGCGGAACGTGCGCATGCGCATCTGCCGCCGCATTCGTGCCGCCCCGGCACGGCGTGGCCGGACCCGGTCGCGCGGCCCGCGCGCCGCCGCGAGTTCCCGCAGGAACTGGGCTCGGCGCCGTCTGCGCCCGTCCTCGGCGTCCTGTGGCTCCGGGTCCTGTCCCCGGTCGTGCCGGCCCCGATCCGGCACGGGCGCACCACCCAGGTCGGTCCTTCCGGCTTTCCCTCCGATGGCGGGTTTGATGCCAGCGCGAGGGCGCCCCGGACCCGGTTACTGTTGAGGACATGCGGATCCACGTCGTCGACCACCCGCTGGTGGCGCACAAACTCACCACGCTGCGCGACAAGCGCACCGACTCCCCGACCTTCCGGCGCCTCGCCGACGAGCTGGTCACCCTGCTCGCGTACGAGGCCACCAGGGATGTGCGCACCGAACTGGTCGACATCGAGACCCCCGTCTCGGGCACGACCGGCGTGAAGCTCTCCTACCCGCGGCCCCTGGTCGTGCCGATCCTGCGGGCCGGTCTCGGCATGCTGGACGGCATGGTGCGGCTGCTGCCGACCGCCGAGGTGGGCTTCCTCGGCATGGTGCGCGACGAGGAGACGCTCCAGGCGTCCACGTACGCGACGCGCATGCCCGACGACCTCTCCGGGCGGCAGGTCTACGTCCTCGACCCGATGCTGGCCACCGGCGGCACGCTCGTCGCGGCGATCCAGGAGCTGATCAAGCGCGGCGCGGACGACGTGACGGCCGTGGTGCTGCTCGCCGCCCCCGAGGGCGTGGAGATCATGGAGCGCGAGCTCGCCGGTACGCCGGTGACGGTCGTGACGGCCTCGGTCGACGAGCGGCTCAACGAGAACGGGTACATCGTCCCGGGCCTCGGCGACGCGGGCGACCGGATGTACGGGGCGGCCGAGTAGCCACCCCGTAAGGGATCGGCGTCACTTCGGTTCGGTTCAGCAGTGCTTCTTCGACGTGGCGGACGTCGGTGAGGGCTTGGCCAGCGCGGCCAGGGCCTTGTCGGCGTCCGCCTTCGTCGTGAGCTGCTTGAACGCGGTGCCGATGATCAGGTCGACCTCGGCCGGCTTGGCGCGGGTGTCGGTCTTCAGCTCGGCGCCGGCGAGCTGCGTGCCGAGGACCGGCAGCGCCGCGTCGGTGGCGGCCCTGGCGCCGAGCAGCAGCCCGGGGCCCTTGACCTTCTTGTCGTACGCCTTCGTCGCGTTGCCCACGTCGCCGATGGCGAAGCCACGTTTCTTCAGCTCGTCCGCCGTCTGTTTGGCGAGGCCGCTGCGGGGCGTGGCGTTGAAGACGTTGACCGTGACCTGGCCGGGCTTCGGCAGGGTCTTCGGGCTCGCCGAGGGCGACGCCGAGGTCTTCGTCCGGCAGTCGCCGGTGGCTCCCGCGGCCGAGGCCTTGTCACCGCCGCCGGTGAAGACGTCGATCAGCTGCAGAGTGCCCCAGCCGATCAGGCCGACCGCCACGACGGAGGCGACGACGGCGAGCACGATCCTGCTGCGCCCGCGGTTCCGGCGCATACGCGGATACTTGTCTCCCGTGATGCGGTACTTGCCGCCCATGCCGGGGGGAGTGAGCATGCTCATGGGCGCAGCGTAGTGCGCCCCGGCGGTGATTCCTACTAAATGATCATTGGCCCACGCCGGGGACTACCCGAAAGGGTCAACGCGGGCGCGCGGCCCGCGGGTCAGCCCAGTTCGAGGACGCGGGCGTGCAGCACCTGGCGCTGCTGGAGCGCGGCGCGCACGGCGCGGTGCAGACCGTCCTCGAGGTACAGGTCGCCCTGCCACTTCACGACGTGCGCGAAGAGGTCGCCGTAGAACGTCGAGTCCTCGGCGAGGAGCGTCTCGAGGTCGAGCTGGCCCTTGGTCGTCACGAGCTGATCGAGGCGGACCGGGCGCGGCGCGACGTCCGCCCACTGCCGGGTGCTTTCCCGGCCGTGGTCGGGGTACGGCCGGCCGTTTCCGATGCGCTTGAAGATCACACGGAAAGCCTACCGGGCCCGGCTCTCCGGGCGCAGCCATGGAGACGGAGTGCGACTCTGGGAAATGACGTCCTAAACATGGGCAAACCGGGAACACTCAATCCGGGGACAGGGGCGAGAAATGAGTGACAGTGAGCCGATCCCGGCCGGGCGGGCGAATGCGAAGCCTTCATCGGGGGTAGACGCGGTCGCCGGGTTGACGCCCGGAACTGCCGCTTCCGCATCCCCGGGCGGGACGGGCGAGGCCTCCCCGGCCGGGACCACCGCCCCCGAGCCCGTCACCACGGCCCCCGCTCTCCCCGCCCCCGCCCTGGAGATCGCCGCCGGGTACGCCTTCGCCGGGCCCGCCCTCGACCTCGGCGCGCTCGTGTGGGACGGCCAGTGCCTGCCGGACGCGCAGATCCGGATTCCGCTGGGGATGCTCAACCGGCACGGCCTCGTCGCGGGCGCCACCGGCACCGGCAAGACCAAGACGCTCCAGCTCATCGCCGAGCAGCTGGCCGCGCAGGGCGTCCCCGTCTTCCTCGCCGACATCAAGGGCGACGTCTCCGGCATCTCGGCCGCGGGCGAGCCGGCCCACAGGGTGGTGCAGCGGTCGGCCGAGGTCGGTCAGGAGTGGCGGGCGACCGGCTTTCCGAGCGAGTTCTACGCGCTCGGCGGCATCGGCCCCGGCATCCCCCTGCGGGCCACCATCACCGGCTTCGGCCCGATCCTGCTCTCCAAGTGCCTCCAGCTCAACCAGACGCAGGAGCAGTCGCTCGGCCTGATCTTCCATTACGCGGACCGGAAGGGCCTCGAACTCGTCGACCTCAAGGACCTGCGCGCGGTCGTCACGTTCCTCACCTCCGACGAGGGCAAGCAGGAGCTGAAGACCATCGGCGGGCTCTCCACGGCGACGGCGGGCGTGATCCTGCGCTCCCTGACCGCGTTCGAGCAGCAGGGCATGGGCGACTTCTTCGGTGAGCCCGAGTTCGACAGCAGTGAGCTGCTGCGTACGGCCCCGGACGGCCGCGGCGTGGTCTCCGTACTGGAACTGCCCGCCGTGCAGGACAAACCGCATCTCTTCTCGACGTTCCTGATGTGGCTGCTCGCCGATCTCTTCCAGGACCTTCCCGAGGTCGGCGATGTGGAGAAGCCGAAGCTGGTCTTCTTCTTCGACGAGGCGCATCTGCTCTTCAGCGGTGCGTCGAAGGCGTTCCTGGAGGCGATCACGCAGACCGTGCGGCTGATCCGGTCCAAGGGCGTGGGCGTGTTCTTTGTGACACAGACGCCGAAAGACGTGCCGTCCGACGTCCTCTCCCAGCTCGGCAACCGGGTCCAGCACGCGCTGCGCGCCTTCACGCCCGACGACCAGAAGGCGCTGAACGCGACCGTCAAGACGTTCCCCCGCTCCGCGTACGACCTCGAGGAGCTGCTGACCTCGCTCGGTACGGGTGAGGCCGTGGTCACCGTGCTGAGCGAGAAGGGTGCGCCGACGCCGGTCGCCGCGACCCGGCTGCGGGCGCCCGAGTCGCTGATGGGGCCCATGGACGCGGCCGCCCTCGACAAGGCCGTGAAGGAGTCGGTCCTGTACGCGCGCTACGCGAACGCCGTCGACCGTGAGTCCGCGTACGAGAAGCTGACGGCCCAGGAGGCCGAGACGCAGGCGCGCAAGGACGCCGAGGCGCAGGCAGAGAAGGCAGAGAAGGCAGAGAAGGCGGCGAAGGCGGAGAAGGCGGCGGCGCGGGGTTCTGGGGGGCGTGGGAAGCCCGAGGAGGACGCGTCGGTCGTGGAGCAGGTGGTGGGCAGCGGGATCTTCAAGTCGCTTGCCCGGTCGGTCGGTACGCAGTTGGGGCGGGAGATCTCGCGGTCGCTGTTCGGGACGCGGCGGAGGTAGCGGACTCAGTGGTCCCGGTCCCGCGGGTGCGGGGCCGGGACCTTTGTTGTGCGGGCGGCTCAGGTGCGGTCCTGCGGGTTCGTGTCCTGTGCCTTGTCGTCGGTCGGGGGCGTGGGCTTCGGGGTCTCGCGTGCGGGGCGTACGGCGCGACCGTCGCGTACCGCTTCGGCGCACAGGAGGGCGCGCAGGACCGCGTAAGGGTCGATGGGCATGAGGGTGTCGTCCTTGTCGTGCGTGGGGGGTGTGCAGGCTCGGTCCGCCGGGAGGGCGGAGCCGGACTGTCAGCAGCGCAGGACGACGCAGCGCAGGGCGTTCAGGGAGTTGAGGGTGGCGCGGGGCGCACGGGGGCGCGCGGGTGGCGCGGAAGGGCGCGCGGGGAGCACGTGGGTGGCGCGTTCGGCGGGGAGGCGAGTGGCGTGCCCCGTCGGCAGGCGCAGTGCGGTGTCGGGGGCGTCCTGGTGGAGCTCGCCGGGTTCGGTGGAGGAGGACGCGGTGTGCGCGGGCGCGGCCCCGGCGCACGGGACCGTGGACGCGAACGCCGTGCCGAGCAGGGTGAGGAGGACGAGCAACGTCCGGGCCCACGCGGGCCGTCGCGCGGTGCGGCGGCCCGCGCCCGCTGGGGAGGCGCGCGTGCTCATGGATGTAAATGTCCCCCGGTGGCACCCCGAAAACGATCAACGCGGACGAGATCCGCCCTCATGGGCTACGGGACGCGGCGTGTGCTGACGCGCGGCGCGACCTGCTTCGGGTCCTACTTCCCCGCGGCCTTGGCCGCCTTCGCCGCCGCCTTCATCTCCTGCTTGTGCGCGCGCACCTTCGTGAGCGACTCGGGTCCCGTGATGTCGGCGACCGACCGGAAGGACTTCGCCTCGCCGTACGCGCCCGCGGCCTCGCGCCAGCCCTTGGGGCGCACCCCGAGCTGCTTGCCGAGCAGGGCCAGGAAGATCTGGGCCTTCTGCGTGCCGAAGCCGGGCAGGTCGTTGAGGTGCTTGAGCAGCTCCCCGCCGTCCTTGACGCCCTCCCAGAGGGCGCTCGCGTCCCCGTCGTAGTGCTCGACGAGGTACTGGCACAGCTGCTGGATCCGCTTGGCCATCGAGCCGGGGTAGCGGTGCACGGCCGGCTTGGTGGACAGCAGCTCGGCGAAGGCCTCGGGGTTGTAGGAGGCGATCTCGTGCGCGTCGAGATCGTCGGTGCCCAGGCGCTGGGCGATCGTGTGCGGGCCCGCGAACGCCCACTCCATCGGTACCTGCTGGTCGAGCAGCATGCCGACGAGCGCGGCCAGGGGGCTGCGGCCGAGGAGCGCGTCGGCGTCCGGCTCCTGGGCGAGGTGAAGAGTGACGTCCATGTGTCGATGATCGCGCGGCGTGGGCCGGGGCGCACCCCTTTCCGACTTAGGTTAGGCTGCCCTAATCTGTAAGGCGGGTGAAGGCGGGGCGAGGAAAGCGTGAGCGTCGAGGTCTACCGGGACGATTGGGGCATACCTCACCTCCGTGCCGACAGCGCGCGGGAACTGGCCCACGCCCAGGGGCGCAACGCCGCCGCCGACCGGGCCTGGCAGATCGAGGTCGAGCGGCACCGCTCGCAGGGTACCTCCGCCGCTTTCCTCGGCCAGGAGGCCGCCGGCTGGGACCGGTTCGCCCGGCAGGCCCGTATCGACGACACGGCCCGGCGCTGCTACCGCGCGCTCGACGAGGAGACGCGCGGCTGGCTCGACGCGTACGTCGCCGGCGTCGACGCCGGACTGCGAGAACTCGGCGGCGCCGCACCGGAGTTCGCCCGCGCCGGTCTCGAACCGGGCCCCTGGAAGCCCTGGACCCCCCTCGGCATCTGGCTGTCCACGCACATCCTGTTCACCGGCTTGCCCGGCAAGCTCTGGCGCGACGAGGTCGTACGCCGCGTCGGGCCCGCAGCCGTCGGCCTCTTCGCCACGGACGGCCCCGGCACCTCCGGCAGCAACGGCTGGCTCGTCACCGGCGACCGCACCGTCGGCGGCGGCCCCCTGATCGCCGGCGACCCGCACCGCTACATCGAGGACCCGGGCGTCTACCAGCAGATACGGCTCGCCTGCCCGGAGTACGACGTCGTGGGCCTCGCCGTCCCCGGCGTGCCCGGCATCGGCCACTTCGGCCACACCGGCACCGTCGCCTGGGCGATCACCAACGCGATGGCGGACTACCAGGACCTGTACCGCGAGCGGCTGCGGCGGCTCCCGGACGGCGGCGTGGAGGCGTTCGGGCCCGACGGGTGGCGGCCCGCGTCGCGCAGCGTGGAGACCTTCGAGGTGGCGGGCGGGCGGCCGCAGGAGGTCGAGGTGGTCGAGACCGAACGCGGGACGGTCGTCGTCGGCGGACCCGACGAGGGCGAGGGCATCGCGCTGCGCCAGCCACCGCGCGTACGCGAGGACCTGGGCTTCGCCGCGCTGCCCGCCCTGCTCCGCGCCCGCACCGTCGCCGACGTGGACCGGGCCTTCGACCGCTGGGCCGAGCCCGTCAACGTCGTCCAGGCCGCCGACACCGAGGGCGGTCTCCTGCACCGCGTCGCGGGCGCCGTGCCCGAGCGCGACCCCGAGAACCTGCTCCGCGTCGTCCCCGCCCACGAGCCCCGGCACGCCTGGCGCGGCCTGCGCGCACTGCCCCGCGAGCCGGTCGGCACCGTCGCGGTCATGGCGAACCAGCGGGGCCTGGCCGCGCCCCTCGGCATCGAGTTCGCGCCGTCGCACCGGGCCGACCGCATACGGGAGTTGCTCGACGCACGGGAGGTGTGGACGGCGCCCGGCATGGCCACCGTCCACACCGACACCCGCCTCGCCTCCGCCCGCCCGCTGCTCGACCTGGTGGCCCGCCTCGCCGGACTCACCCCCGAAGCGGCGGCACTGAGGAAACGGCTGCTCGCCTGGGACCGGCACATGGACGCGGACAGCGCGGACGCCGCCGCGTACGCGCGGGTGCGGGCCGCGGTCGTACGGAAGCTGGCCGCGCACCCCGCGTTCGCGCCCCTCACGGGGATGGAGGAGGCGTACCCGGAGGTCTTCCGGCCGTGGCTGGCCCTCGCGCCGCGCATCGCGTACGCGCTGGAGACGCTGCTGACGACCGGCCGATTCCCTGAGGTGGACCGGGAGACGGTCGTCCGCGAGGCGGTCGAGGAAGCCGCCGGGGCCACGGCGGCCGGGGAGACCTGGGGCGACCGGCACCGGCTCGCCGCCTGGCGGGCGCTTTCTGACGGCGACGAGGCCGGCCCGGGCCTGCCCGGCGACCACGACTGCGTCCTGTCCACGTCGAGCGTCCCCGGCGTCACCGACCTCAGCGCCCGCGGCCCGGCCGCCCGCTATGTGTGGGACGTCGCCGACCGCGCGAACAGCCTGTGGGTCGTTCCGCTCGGCGCCTGCGGAATCCCCGGCTCCGCGCACCGCCGCGACCAGCTCCCCCTGTGGCTGCGGGGCGAACTGGTCCCCGTGGTCACGGACTGGACCCGCCTCACCAGAGAAGACCACTCTCGTCAGAAGGAGCACCGCGTGTACGAGCAGACCGTCGAAGGATTCGGGACCGTCCGCGTCAGCCCGGTCGACCCCGCCGCCGACCTCGACGTGCTCCACGGCTGGGTACGCGAGGAACGCGCCCGGTTCTGGGGCATGGAGGGCGCGAGCCGCGAGCAGGTGCGCGAGACGTACGAGCACCTCGACTCGCTCACCACGCACCACGCCCACCTCGTCCGCCTCGACGGCGAACCCGTCGCGCTGTTCCAGACGTACGAGCCCGAGGCCGACCGGGTCAGCGAGTGCTACGAGGTCGAGGACGGCGACATCGGCGTGCACTTCCTGATCGCCCCGGCCACGGACGGCGCCGTCAGCGGCTTCACCGCAGCGCTCATGACCGTCCTCGTCGCGTACGCGCTCGAAGGGCACGGCAAGCGGCGGATCGTGGTCGAGCCCGACGCGCGCAACGCGAAGGCGGTCGCGCTCCTGGAGCGCGCGGGCTTCGAACTCGGCCCCGAGATCGTGCTCCCGGAGATCGACCTGCCGGAGGTGTTCCTCCCGGAGAAGCGCGCCCGGATCGCGTTCCTCAAGCGCTGACGGCCCGCGGGCTCAGCCCCGTACGAGCATGATCACCGAGGCGGTGACGCCGACCACGACGATCACCGCGCGAAGGGCCGCCGGGGGCAGCCTGCGGCCGAACTTCGCGCCGGCCAGGCCGCCCAGCGTGGAGCCGACGGCGATCACCGCGGCCGCGACCCAGTCGACGTCGGCGACGGCGATGAAGATCACCGCCGCCACCCCGTTCACGATCGAGGCCAGGACGTTCTTCGCCGCGTTGAGGCGCTGGAGGTCGTCGTGGATGAAGCTGCCGAACATGCCCATGAGCAGCACGCCCTGCGCGGCGCCGAAGTAGCCGCCGTAGACGCCCGTCCCGAGCACCCCGAACCACATCGGGACGCCGCCGTCGGCGCGCGCCGCCGCGGCCTGGCGCTTCTTCGACCAGCGGCTGAGCCGGGGCTGGAGCACGACCAGGACGCAGGCGGTCAGGATGAGGACGGGCACCACCGAGGTGAACGCGTCGGCCGGCAGCTTCAGCAGCAGGAGCGCGCCCGTGATCCCGCCGATCAGCGAGGCCGTACCGAACCGGAGCAGCCGCTTCTTCTGCCCCCTCAGTTCGCGCCGGTAGCCGTACGCGGCGCTGAGCACACCCGGCACGAGGCCGATGTTGTTCGACACGTTGGCGAGCACCGGCGGATAGCCGAACGCGAGGAGCGTAGGGAAGGTGATGAGCGTTCCGGAGCCGACCACCGCGTTGATCGCGCCGGCGGCGACACCGGCCGCTCCGACGGCCACTGCTTCAAGTGCATCCACGTCCGAGATCGTTTCGGAGGCCGACACCCAAGTCAATCCTCGCAATTTCTTGGCAAGGTCCAAGGTGTGGCTTGGGTGTGCCCGAATGGCTACGTTGGCGCCGTGACCCTCGACGATCTCCGTGTCTACGTCGCCGTGTGCGCGGCGGGCAGCCTCAGCGCCGTCGCCCGCGACCTCTCCTGCACGCAGTCGGCGGTGAGCCAGCACATCCGGCGCCTCGAACGGGAGGTGGGCGTCAGCCTCCTCGAACGGCACGCGCGCGGTGTCCTGCCGACCCCCGCCGGGCGCATCCTGCAGACCGCGGCCGCCGAGGGCATCGGCGGCATCGATGTCGCGCTGCGCCGCCTGCGCGACCTGGCCCGCGGCGAGAGCGGCGCGGTGCGCGTCACCACGGGCGCGACGACCGTGCGCCACTTCATGTCCGGGGCCATCGTCGGCTTCCGGCGCCGCCACCCCCGGGCGAGCCTGGAATTCCAGACGGTCAGCTCCAGCCACCGTGCCTACGAGGCGCTCGCCGCGCACGACCTCGACCTCGCGTGGGTCACCATCGGCGCGCCGGAACGCGGCGTCGAGCAGCGCCCCGTCGTCGAACTCCCCTGGGTCCTCGCGGTGCGCCCCGACGACCCGCTGGCCGGCCGGACGCGGATCGGCCCCGGTGACCTGGCCGCCGCCCACCTCATCAGACCGCCCGAACAGTCCACGTCGCGCTCCCACCTCGACCGGCACTTCACCGGGCTCGGGATCGTCAGGCCGGCCGGGTCGGACGCGGGCGTCGCCGACTGGGCCACCGCCGTGCACCTCGCCGAACTGGGCCTCGGCCACGCGCTCGTCCCCGAACTGCCCGGCTGGCGGGACCCCGCCCGCGCGGGCGGCCCGGTCCTCGTCCCCGTACCGGACCTGCCGCCGCTCGCGGTCGGCTGGGCGGTCCGGCGCTGGTCCACGCTGACCCCACTGGCGAGGGCCTTCGCGGACATGGTGGCGGAGCACTGCGGGAAGTAGGGGCTTCACGTGTGGCGGCGGCTCGTGCCTGTGGCGGGGGCCGGGTCCCCGGGGGACGCTGGAAGCATGACCACGACGTACGACCTGAACGCTCTCGCCGACAAGCACGTCGCCGCCGCGCGGACCTCCCCCCACGGCCGCAGCGCGCACCTCCTGCTCCGCGAGGAGACCCTCCGGCAGAGCGTGATCGCCCTGACGGCGGGCGAACTTCTGGAGGAGCACAACGCGCCGCCCGCCGCGACGCTCCAGGTGCTGAGGGGCGAGGTCGTACTGACGGCGGCCTCGGGCGACGTGACGCTCACGGAGGGCCGGCTCCACGCGCTCCCGCAGGAACGGCACGGGCTGCGCGCGGTCACGGACGCGGCGGTACTCCTTACGGCGGTCAACGACTGAGGGACGCCCGCCGCTCCCGGACGCTTCGGCCGGCGCCGAACGGTTCCGCGCCTAGCGTGCGCCGCATGACACAGCGACACCGGTTCAACCGGTACGAGGACGTGCGCCGGGCGCCGGCGGACCCCTGCCTCGTTCCGCTCCCGGTCCCGGCCGTCTCGCCCGCGGCGCCCGCCGCAGGCGTGGCCCTCGCGGCCGGCCCCCTCGAAGGGACGACCTCCCGATGAACCAGCCCGCCTGCGAAGCCTTCAGAGCCCTGCACCACGACCCCGGCGGCCCCCTCCTTCTCCCCAACGCCTGGGACCACGCCTCCGCCGCCGCGCTCGCCGGGCAGGGGTTCACCGCGATCGGTACGACGAGCCTCGGCGTGGCCGCCGCGGCCGGGCTGCCCGACGGCGCCGCGGCCACCCGCGAGGAGACCCTGCGCCTGGCCCG
This sequence comes from Streptomyces sp. NPDC107517, assembly GCF_055582645.1. Taxonomy (NCBI): domain Bacteria; kingdom Bacillati; phylum Actinomycetota; class Actinomycetes; order Kitasatosporales; family Streptomycetaceae; genus Streptomyces; species Streptomyces sp. NPDC107517. The sequence goes on from NZ_JBVJPM010000003.1 coordinate 592,905, forward strand.
CCGCCTGGGCGGGGGCACGTTCCTGCTGTCCGTGGACGCGGAGGGCGGGTTCGGCGACGACCCGGCCGAGGTCGCCGGCCTCGCCCGTGAGCTGGCGCGGGCGGGCGCGGTGGGGATCAATCTGGAGGACGGCAGGGCCGACGGCACCCTCACCCCGGCCCCCGTCCACGCGGCGAAGATCGCCGCGGTCAAGGCCGCCGTACCGGACCTGTTCGTCAACGCCCGCACGGACACGTACTGGCTCCCGGACCCGCGGACCGCGCCGGAACCGGAGACCCGCCGCCGGCTCGACGCCTACCGGCAGGCGGGCGCCGACGGAGTCTTCGTACCGGGCCTGACCGACCCGGCCGCGATCACCGCACTGGTGGCGCACCTGAGCCCGTCCGGCATCCCCCTCAACATCCTCTACTCCCCCACGGGCCCCACCGTCCCCGAGCTCGCCGCCCTGGGCGTGCGCCGGGTCAGCCTCGGCTCGCTCCTGTTCCGCGCGGCCCTGGGCGCCGCGGTCACTGCTGCGCTCGACGTACGGGCGGGCCGCGACGTGGCCCCCGCGGCACCTACGTACGGCGAGGTCCAGAAGCTGAGCGGCGGTGGGGACGCCACGCAAATATGATGAAGCCGGGGTTTTCCGTATTCGGAGCGGTCCATGACGCAGCGTCGTCCCAGCCAGCCCGAGAGCGCCGACGACCTGCTGACCAGGCTCGGCCGCCTTGCCGCACAGGCGCGCGCAGGGGCCGAACTCCAGCACGCCCGGGTCGAACTGGCGGAAGCCCTCCAGCACGAAATGCTCCCCGTCTCGCTGCCCGCCCTGCCGGGACTGCGGACCGCCGCCTGCTACTCGCCGGCCCGCCACGGCCTGGACATCGGCGGCGACTGGTACGACGGGTTCGCCACCCCTGACGGCACCCTCGGGTTCTCCATCGGGGACGTCCAGGGCCACGACGTCGAGGCCGCCGCCTTCATGGGGCAGATCCGCATTGCGCTGCGCGCCGTGGCCGCCTTCGCCCCGGACCCGGGCGAGGCGCTCGCCCAGGCCAACGACCTGCTGCTGTCGATGCGCCACGAACTCTTCGCCACCTGCAGCTTCATCCGCTTCGACCCGACGACCTGGGTCCTCGAGTCCGCCCGCGCGGGCCACGTCCCCGCCATCTGGGCCACGGTCGACGGCCGGTACGGCATCTCGGCGGACGAGGGCGGGCTGCCGCTCGGCATGCTGCCCGGGTCCGAGTACCCGGTCACCCGGCACCGCCTCTCGACGGCGGGGGCGTACGTCCTGGTCACCGACGGCGTGGTCGAAGGGCCCTCGTTCCCGATCGAGGCGGGCCTGGAGCGCGTGGCCCGGGTCGTTGCGGCCGACGCAGGCGCCGACCCCGCGGAACTCGCCGCCGCGGTGATGGAGGTCGCCGACTGCACCGGCCACCAGGACGACTCCGCGGTACTCGTCCTGTGCCACGACCCGCCACCCGTCCTGCCCGGGTGACAGCGGGCCCGTGGCAGCGCGTGTCACGCTCCGCCACGGGACGGGAGTGATTGTGTGATCCAGTGGTGCCCACCGAGGAACTCCGACGCCTCTCCGAGGCCTTGCTGAGGATCCTCGCCGTCGCCGCCGGCTACTACGCGACCGGACGGCTCGGTCTGTGGCAGCGGATCGCCCTCGAAGGCGCGGTCGTCACCCCGCTCTGGCTCCCGACGGGCGTCGCCGTCACCTGCCTGCTCTGGATGGGCCCGCGGATCTGGCCGGGCATCGCGCTCGGTGCCTTCCTGCTCATCGACTCGATCAACCCGTTCCGCCTCTCCGACCTCGCGATCGTCGCCGCGAACACCCTCGCACCGATGTGCGCCTACGTGCTGCTGCGCAAGGCGGGCTTCCGCCTCGCGCTGGACCGGCTGCGGGACGGGGTCGCACTGGTCTTCCTCGGCGGACTGCTGCCGATACTGCTGAGCGCCACCGTGGGCACGTGCGTGCTGGCGCTCAGCGGCAGTCTGGACTGGAGCGCGTTCTGGCCGGTGTGGGCGGCGTGGTGGGCCGGTGACGCCATGGGCGTACTCGTCGGCACCCCGCTGCTGATCGCGCTGAGCAGGGCCCGGCCCCCCTGGAACACCCGCCGCTGGCCGGAGGCGACGGCCCTGCTGGTCACCGCGGCCGTCATCACCCCCCTGGCCACGAGAAGCCCGCTCGCCCTGCTCTTCCTCGTCTTCCCGCTGCTCACGTGGGCGGCGCTGCGCTTCCAGCTCGCCGGGGCGGCGCCGTGCGTGCTGTTCGTGTCCGTGCTGGGGATCTCCGCGGCCACCGACCACGTCGGCCCGTTCGCCGATCACACCCTCTTCGAGGTCATGGTCAACCTCCAGGCTCTCAACGGCTCCGCCGCGCTCACCGCCCTCCTGCTCGCGGCGATCGTCACCGAGCAGAAGAGCGTCCGCCGGAAGATCGAACAGGCGGTCAGCGACCTGACGGAAGTGGTGGGACACCTGGCACCACGGCGGGACGAATGAGGACGTGCGTGGTCCCCGTCAGCCGCGGTCGACCGGGCCGGACGTGTCTTCGGGGATCCGCCGGTGGTTCTTGCGGCTCCGTCTGCCGACACCCGGCAGGGGATCGCTGAAGGTGTGCGAGGCGATGCGTGCGTCGTGCCGGGCGTTGATCCGGTGGATGAGGCGCATTCCCATGAGGGTCACGAGGACGATGGCGCCGATGAGGATGATCGCCTCCATGGCCGTCACCTCCCGCTTTCCACTGCTTTAACCGTAACGCGGGCCGCGGCAGCCCGCGGCCCGCCGCGGCGAGCGTGGGCGCGGCCCCCGGGGTTACCGTAAAGCTACGACGGCATCGCGCCGGTCGACGCACGCCCCGACATCGGCACGGCCACTCGGTGGGCGTCGGCCGTACGACCGAGGCGGGCGAACCACCATGGCTGAATCCGACACCCCCCACCAGCCCCCAGTGCTTCTGACGAACGCCCCCCATCAGGAGGCGGAACCCGGAACGGCCCCGCTGAGGCTGGAGACCACCCAGTCCCGCGAAGGGCTCCTCGACGGCGCGTGGTGGCCCCGGTCCCATGACGTCACGGCCGAACTGCCCGCCCTGGTCGCGGAGCTGACCTCGCATCTGGGCCCCATCACGCGCGTCGGCCTCGACTCCGACGCCTGGGAAGAGCTCCCCACCCGCCTGATCATCGACGACCGGGTCGTGCATCTCGACGCCCACGAGGTCGGCGACGGCACAGCCCTCCTCACCCGCGACGACGAGGACCTCTTCGTCCTCCTGGTCGTGCCTCCCGAATCGGAGCCCGAAGCGGCCCGCGCCGCGATGGCCCGCGCCGTGCGCCCCGAAAGCATCACCGAGGCCGCACAACTCACCGTCGCCAACCCCGACGAACCCTGAGCCGGGAAACGACGCACGCGCTCCGGTCAGGGGCGGCGGCCCGCAAGGACGCAGAACTCGTTCCCCTCCGGGTCGGTAAGTGGGACCCAGCTCACATCGCCCTGCCCGACGTCGACGTGCCGGGCACCCAGGTCGAGCAGGCGACGGACCTCTTCGTCCTGCTCCCTGTCGGTCGGGTTGACGTCGATGTGGAGCCTGTTCTTGACGGCCTTGCCCTCGGGTACGCGCGCGAAGGTGAGCGCCGGGGGCACCGGGCCGAGGCGGTCCTTGCCCTCGGGCACCTCGGGGGAGCCGATGATGACAAGCCCGTCCTCCCTCTCGTGCACCTCGTAGCCGAGGACGGAACACCAGAACCGGGCGAGAGCGTCGGGATCGGCACAGTCGATCGCAAGCTCGGTGAACTTACTGGTCATGTGAGGACCTCCCAGTCGCGTAGCCGGCTACGCAACCACAGAACGTCGAAGGGCCCCACCGCAAGCGGTGGGGCCCTTCGACGTATTGCCCGGTGAGAGCAATGGCGGAGGATACGAGATTCGAACTCGTGAGGGGTTGCCCCCAACACGCTTTCCAAGCGTGCGCCCTAGGCCACTAGGCGAATCCTCCGCCGCAAACAATACAAGACGTTGGGGGGTGCTCGCGAACATGATCCGGGGGTGGGGATCGGTCAGGGGACCGGGCTCGTGATTCCGGCCGGGCATCCGCTACTGTGGAGCTCAGCCCCTCACGTGGCGCTATCTGACTGAACTCCCCCAGGGCCGGAAGGCAGCAAGGGTAGGTCGGCTCTGGCGGGTGCGTGAGGGGCGTCTTGCGTTCCGGGGGCGGCTCGCCCCCGGGGCCATGGGGTCGGCGCCAGTGGCGGTTGTCACGACAGCCGGGGTCGTCAGCGGCGGCCATGGTTGTCAGTGGGCGCCTATAACCTCGTATACGTGTCGTCTCTCGCGCTCTACCGCCGCTATCGCCCGGAGTCGTTCGCCGAGGTCATCGGGCAGGAACATGTGACCGACCCGCTGCAGCAGGCGCTGCGGAACAACCGGGTCAATCACGCGTACCTGTTCAGTGGCCCGCGCGGCTGCGGCAAGACGACGAGCGCGCGCATTCTCGCGCGGTGCCTGAACTGCGAGCAGGGGCCCACACCGACGCCGTGCGGCGAGTGTCAGTCCTGCCGCGACCTGGCGAGGAACGGGCCGGGTTCGATCGACGTCATCGAGATCGACGCCGCTTCGCACGGTGGTGTCGACGACGCCCGTGACCTGCGAGAAAAGGCCTTCTTCGGTCCCGCGAGCAGCCGCTACAAGATCTACATCATCGACGAGGCCCACATGGTCACGTCGGCGGGGTTCAACGCCCTTCTGAAGGTCGTCGAGGAGCCCCCGGAGCACCTCAAGTTCATCTTCGCCACCACGGAGCCCGAGAAGGTCATCGGGACCATCCGGTCGCGTACGCACCACTACCCCTTCCGCCTCGTGCCGCCCGGGACGCTCCGGGACTATCTCGGAGAGGTCTGCGGCAAGGAGGACATCCCCGTCGCGGAGGGTGTCCTGCCGCTGGTCGTGCGGGCCGGCGCCGGTTCCGTGCGTGACTCCATGTCCGTCATGGACCAGCTGCTCGCCGCCGCGGCCGAGGACGGTGTGACGTATGCCATGGCGACGTCCCTCCTCGGGTACACGGACGGTTCGCTGCTCGACTCCGTCGTCGAGGCCTTCGCCTCGGGTGACGGCGCCGCCGCCTTCGAGGTCGTCGACCGCGTCATCGAGGGGGGCAACGACCCGCGCCGGTTCGTCGCCGACCTCCTGGAGCGGCTTCGGGACCTGGTGATCCTCGCCGCCGTCCCGGACGCGGCCGAGAAGGGCCTCATCGACGCTCCTGTCGACGTCGTCGAGCGGATGCAGGCCCAGGCCACAGTCTTCGGCGGCGCCGAGCTCAGCCGCGCCGCCGACCTGGTCAACGAGGGGCTCACGGAGATGCGGGGCGCCACCTCGCCCCGCCTCCAGCTCGAGCTGATCTGCGCGCGCGTGCTGCTGCCCGCCGCGTACGACGACGCCCGCTCCGTGATGGCCCGGCTCGAGCGCCTGGAGCGCGGCGGCCACTTCGTACCCGCGGGACAGGGCTCCGGCCCGGCCATGGGATACGTGCCGTCGCCCGACGCCCACCCCGGTGCGGCCGCGCAGGTCCCCGCGGGGGGCGGCCCTGCCGCTGCCCGGGCCGCGGTGCGGGGGCCGGGACCGGGCGGGGAAGCGGCGCCTGCGCCGGTTGCTCCAGCGCCCGCTCCTGCCCCGGCCGCTGCATCGGCTCCTGCTCCTGCTCCTCAGGTGTCCGCGCCGCCGGCCGCCCCCGTTGCTCCGGCAGAACCCGCGCCCTCGGCGCCGCCCGCCGGGGCCGCACCCGGCGCGTGGCCCACGGCCGCCCCCGCCGGTGGCGGCAGGCGCCCCGGCGGCTGGCCCACGGCCGCGCCCACCGGCGGAGGCACCGGTGGGGGCCAGCCCTCCGCCGCGGCTCCCACGCCGCCCCCTGCCCAGCCCCAGCCGCAGGCCCCCGCTCAGCCCCCCGCCGCGGCACCGCCCGCAGCCGGTGGGCTCGACCCGCGCAGCCTGTGGCCGAACATCCTCGAAGTGGTCAAGAACAAGCGCCGCTTCACCTGGATCCTGCTCAGCCAGAACGCGCAGGTGACCGGCTTCGACGGCACGACCCTCCAGCTCGGCTTCCTGAACGCCGGAGCGCGGGACAACTTCGCGAGCAGCGGCAGCGAAGAGGTCCTGCGGACGGCACTGGCCGAGCAGTTCGGCGTCCACTGGAAGGTCGAGGCGGTCGTCGACCCCTCGGGCGGCGGCGGTGGTGGCCAGGCTCCGCCCCCCGCTCCGGGCGGCGGTTATCCGGGCCAGGGCGGTGGCTACGCGGGCCAGAGCGGCGGTGGTGCCCCCGCGGCCCCCGCTCCGCCGCGCCCGCCGGCCCCTCAGGCGCAGGCCCCTGCCGCGCCGCGCCCCCCGGACCGGTCCGGGCCTCAGGCATCCGCCCCGGCCCCCGCGCCGAGACCGGCGGCCCCGGAGCCGCCCCCGGTCTCCATCGAGGACGACATCCCGGCAGACGACGACGCCGACCTCGACGAGTCGGGGGTCCTCTCCGGCCACGACCTGATCGTCCGCGAGCTCGGGGCGACGGTCGTCGAGGAATTCACGAACGAGTAGGCGGCCTCGTAGCGGGGACCGGACAGCACGGGCCACGCAGCGCAGCCACTGCCCTGCGGCTCTGGCCCCGGCAAAGCCCTCGGACCGGCCCCCGTCACCCCGTTCCATGGAGAAACGCACGAACCCCCGCCGCCCCCGCTCTCGGCGGCCCGTACAAGAGCACACCGGCCCGCCGCCTATGCTGGCTGGCGTGAAGGTCCTCGTCATCGGCAGCGGCGCCCGCGAACACGCCCTGTGCCGCTCACTGTCCCTCGACCCCGACGTCACCGCGCTGTACTGCGCGCCCGGCAACGCAGGAATCGCCGAGGTCGCCGAGCTGCTCCCGGTCGACGCCCTCGACGGCGCTGCCGTGGCCCGGCTGGCCGGTGAGCTGGCCGCGGACCTCGTCGTGGTCGGCCCGGAGGCACCCCTTGTCGCAGGGGTCGCCGACGCCGTACGCGCCGCGGGCATCCCCTGCTTCGGCCCCTCCGGGGAAGCCGCGCAGCTGGAAGGCTCCAAGGCGTTCGCCAAGGACGTGATGGCGGGGGCCGGCGTGCCGACCGCCCGCTCGTACGTGTGCACCACCCCGGCCGAGGTCGACGAGGCGCTCGACGCCTTCGGGGCCCCGTACGTCGTCAAGGACGACGGGCTCGCGGCCGGCAAGGGCGTCGTCGTGACGGACGACCTCGAGGCCGCCCGCGCGCATGCCAACGCCTGCGACCGCGTCGTCATCGAGGAGTTCCTCGACGGCCCCGAGGTCTCGCTCTTCGCGATCACCGACGGCGTGACCGTCGTCCCGCTCCAGCCCGCGCAGGACTTCAAGCGCGCGCTCGACGGCGACGCGGGCCCCAACACCGGCGGCATGGGTGCCTATTCGCCGCTCCCGTGGGCCGACCCGAAGCTCGTCGACGAGGTCATGGAGACGGTCCTCCAACCGACCGTCGACGAACTGCGCCGCCGCGGCACGGCCTTCTCCGGCCTGCTGTACGCGGGACTCGCGATCACCTCGCGCGGTGTACGGGTCATCGAGTTCAACGCCCGGTTCGGCGACCCGGAGACCCAGGTCGTCCTGGCCCGCCTGAAGACCCCGCTCGCCGGCGTCCTCCTCGCCTCGGCCGACGGCACGCTCGAGGACCTGCCGCCCCTGCGCTGGAGCGACGAGGCGGCCGTGACCGTCGTCGTGGCCTCCCACAACTACCCGGAGACACCGCGCACCGGCGACCCCATCACCGGGCTCGCCGACGTGGCCGCGCAGGACGCGCCCCACGCGTACGTCCTGCACGCCGGGACGAAGCGGGACGGGGACGCCGTCGTCAGCGCCGGTGGCCGTGTGCTCTCCGTGACCGCGACGGGCTCGGACCTCACGCAGGCCCGCGAGCGCGCGTACGCGGCGGTCTCGCGGATCGGCCTCGACGGCTCGCAGCACCGCACCGACATCGCGGCGAAGGCGGCCGCGGAGGCCTGACCGCAAGCCTCACCTGCGTGGACCTCAGGCCCTTGATCCGAAGCGGATCAGGGGCCTGAATGTCATCCACCTCTACCCAAAGCCATTCCATCGAGTGACCGCTCGCCCATCCGGCTGACGATGCCCTGAGCCCCAACTAGGGTGCGGCGAAAGCGTTCCGGCACTTGGCCCACCGGCATTGCGATGTCAGTGACGGATGCCACAGTGGGGGAGTGGACAACGTCATGGGTGCGGGAAACATAGGCAGCAGGGGGTGACATCGGTCGTGTCCGGTATGGGTGCGGAGATGGGCGCGCAGGCCGCGCGCTCCCGGGCTCTCGCGGTGCTGCGCATCCGCGGCAGAGCGCTGGCCGTCGCCCTGCTGCCCGCGGCCTTCGCGGTCGTGCTGGCCGCGGGCGCCGCCACCGGGCACATGGTCGGCGACGGCTGGCAGGCGGCGCGGTGGATCGTGACGGTCCTCGCCCTGGTCGTCCTGGCGTGCGCGGCGGGCATCGCCCTCGTGGTGGCCCGCGCCCGCCCGGCCGTCAGCCCGACGGTGCCGATCGCCGAGGAGCGGGCCCCCGATCTCTACCGGCTGGTGCGCGATCTCGCCGACCGGCTCGACGTCCCGGCCCCCTCCGCCATAGCGCTCACCCCTGACTGCGACAGCTGGCTGGAGGACCGTACGCATCCCGCGCACGGACCGCCCAGACCCAAGGCCGACGAGGGCCGGATCCCGCGGGACGCCGACGACGCGGGCATCCGGGGCGGCGGCGCCGGCCGAGGCCGGGTGCCGGCCGCACCCGTCCTGGTCATCGGCTCCCCCTTCCTGTGGTGGATGCGCGTGGGCGAGCTGCGCGCCGTCCTCGCCCCGGTCGTCGCCGGTACGGGGCCGTCGGCGCACCCGGACATAGCGGCCGCGCGCCGCTTCGTGCGCGGCCTGGACGCTGCGGTCGCCGTCGCCGCGGCGCCCGGCCGTGGGCCGCTGGGGCGGCTGGTTCTCGGCGGCGTCGGCTGGGTCGCGCGCCTGTTGCTGCGCAGCTGCCGGGGCCACGCGGGCGAGATGGAGCGCGGGGTCGCCGCGGCCGCCGCCGAGCGCGCACAGACAGTGGACTACGGCGTGCGGATCGTCGCCCAGGAGCAGGTCGGCCTGGCCTACGCGGGCTGGGACCGGCTGCTCACCCGGGTCGCGCTGCCCGCCTGGCGCATGGGGCGCTGGCCCTCCCGCCTGGACGCGGGCGTCGTGGCCGCCCTCACCGAACTGTCCCGGCGCGACCGCCTCGCCGAGGGGTTCGCCTCCCGGCTCGGCGAGCGGCCCGCCTGCGATCTGCTGGAGGAGCCGGGCACGGTGGACGAGGCGGCGTCGCTGCTCGCCGCCCGGCTGTTCCACGGAGGCCCCGCCGAGCAGAGCCCCGACTGGGCGCCGGTCGACTGGCAGGAGTATCCGGACGAGGTCGTGGACCGTAAGTGGCGCATGGACGCGGCGCGCCTGCACCGCGTTCTCGACGCCCTCGGCGTGCACGGCTCCGCGGACCCCGCGTCCCCCGACCGGGAGGGCCCGACACTCGCCCGGGTGATGGACCACCTCGCGACGGCGACGTGCGCCGGGGACCCGGCAGAGCCCGTATCCCCGGCAGACACCGCGGCCCCCGCAGACCCCGCACGGTCCGTGGCCCCGGAAGACCCCACCACCCCCCACGACCCCGAGGACGCCTCCGAGGGCGCCGAGGACGTCGCCGAGGACCGCGAGGGCACCCCCACCGCTCTTCTCGCCGCCGGCCTCAGTGCCGAGTCGGCCCGGGAGGAGAGCGAGCGTCCCGCCCCGCCCGTGCCCGCCGCCGGACAGGGGCCCGACGAAGCGTTGTGGGACGAGGGCATGCTCCCGCTCTTCCCTCTCCAACCACCCCGTACAGGACGGGAGTTGGTGGCCGACCACGTCACGGCGATGGTGTGCTGTGCCGCCGTGGACACGGCCGGAGCCGCCCCCGGCCTCGACTGGCTGGACGGCCCCTCGCTCCTGGTCGACGGCGAGCGCGCCAAGGACCTGACCCCGCGCGTCCTGAGCCTCGTGGAGGAGGGCGACCCGGAACCCCTGCGCGCCTGGCTCACCCGCCTCGGCATCCGCCCCGAGAAGCCGGTCCGCCTGGTGTAGGCCGCGACGGAATGCGCGGCACACCCGCACCCCGCGCCCCTCGCATCCGCACAGCTCACCCCCCACCACCTGGAGGCCCACGTTCCGTTCACGTCAATTCGCGACGAACGGTGACGGAGTGCGTGCGTAATGTGATGTGCTGGGGCCGGTCGCTGACAGACGGAGCGCACAAGGGCTCGGGGGAGCGAGGGAGGGAAGCGCGCATGGGGCCGGAACGGGAGGGGCAGAAGGCCGCACGGCCGGAACACGCGCGGTCACCCCGCACCATCCGCCGCTGGGAGTCGGGCGCGCTCGCCCACGCCGTGAGCGACCCGTTCGGCCAGGGCCCCCTGCCGTGGCTGCGCGGCAGCGAACACTACTTCGACGACACGGGCCAGGTGGTCCCCTGGTACGTCGACCACGCCCCCCAGCCCGGTGCGAGCACCATCGCGACCAGCATCCCCAGCCCTCGCACCAGCGGCCCCCGCATGGCAGACGACGTGCACCGCCAGATCAAGGGCTTCACATCGACCGGAGCGGCCGCGCCCGGCGAGGCGATCGACTTCCACATCACGGTGGACCCGCCCCAGCAGTTCAGCGTCGACATCTACCGCATCGGTCACTACGGCGGCGACGGCGCCAGCAAGATCATCACCAGCCCGCGGCTCTCCGGCATCGTCCAGCCGGCCCCGCTCACCGCGGACCGCACGGTCTCCTGCCACCACTGGTGGCTGTCCTGGCGCCTGCAGATCCCGTCGTTCTGGAACGTGGGGGCGTACGTGGCCGTCCTCACCACCGTCGACGGCTACCGCTCGCACGTCCCCTTCACGGTCCGCGACAGCCGGCCCGCCGATCTCCTCCTGCTGCTGCCGGACGTGACCTGGCAGGCGTACAACCTCTATCCGGAGGACGGGCACACGGGCGCGAGTCTCTACCACGCGTGGGACGAGGAGGGGCGGCTGCTCGGCGAGGGCGACGCCGCGACGACGGTCTCCTTCGACCGCCCGTACGCCGGCGCGGGCCTTCCCCTGCACGTCGGCCACGCCTACGACTTCATCCGCTGGGCCGAGCGGTACGGCTACGACCTCGCGTACGCCGACGCCCGCGACCTGCACGCGGGCCGCATCGACCCGACCCGCTACCGGGGCCTCGTCTTCCCCGGCCACGACGAGTACTGGTCGACGCCGATGCGCCGCACCGCCGAAGTGGCCCGCGAGCACGGCACCTCACTCGTCTTCCTCTCCGCCAACACCATGTACTGGCAGGTGGAGTTGGGCCCGTCCCCGTCCGGTGTGCCGGACCGGCTGCTCACCTGCCACAAGCGCAGGGCGCCCGGGAAGTCCGCCCTGTGGCGCGAGATCGACCGCCCCGAGCAGCAGCTCATGGGCATCCAGTACGCGGGCCGGGTCCCGGAGCCGCACCCCCTCGTCGTGCGGAACGCGGGCCACTGGCTGTGGGAGGCCACCGGGGCGCACGAGGGCGACGAGATCGACGGCCTGGTCGCGGGCGAGGCCGACCGCTACTTCCCGCGCACCGCGCTGCCCGAGCACGAGGACCGCATCCTGCTCGCCCACTCGCCCTACCGCGACAGCGAGCGGGCGCCGCGCCACCAGGAGACGTCCCTGTACCGGGCGCCGTCCGGATCGCTGGTCTTCGCGTCCGGCACGTTCGCCTGGTCCCCGGCCCTGGACCGGCCCGGCCATGTCGACCCGCGGATCCAGCGTGCGACGGCCAACCTCCTCGACCGGATCTGCAAGCGCGACTGACCACGCGACCGACCGGTCGCGCCCCGGCCCGTCCCCGCCGCTGCCGCCCGCCGGACCCGTGGCCAAAACTCATCCCTGTATGAGCGAGAATCAGATGCACTCGTACATATCCACGGGGAGGAACCGTGTCCGGATTCGTCGAAAAGCCCGAACCCCAGCAGGTGCCGGGCCTGGTACACCTCCACACCGGCAAGGTGCGGGACCTGTACCGGAACGAGGCGGGCGACCTCGTGATGGTCGCCTCAGACCGCATGTCCGCCTATGACTGGGTGCTGCCCACCCCCATCCCCGACAAGGGCCGCGTGCTCACGCAGCTGTCGCTGTGGTGGTTCGACCAGCTCGCCGACCTGGTCCCCAACCACGTCCTGTCGACCGAGTTGCCGGCCGGCGCCCCCGCCGACTGGCAGGGCCGCACCCTCATCTGCAAGTCGCTGCGCATGGTCCCCGTCGAGTGCGTGGCCCGCGGCTATCTGACGGGCTCCGGCCTCGTCGAGTACGACGCCTCGCGCACGGTCTGCGGCCTCGCGCTGCCCGAGGGCCTGACCGACGGCTCCGAGCTGCCCGCCCCGATCTTCACGCCCGCCACGAAGGCCGAGGTCGGCGAGCACGACGAGAACGTGTCGTACGAGGAGGTGGCCCGCCAGGTCGGCGCGGAGACCGCCGCCCAGCTGCGCCAGATGACGCTCGCCGTCTACGGCCGGGCCCGGGACATCGCGCGGGAGCGCGGCGTGATCCTCGCGGACACCAAGTTCGAGTTCGGATTCGACGGCGAGACGCTGATCCTCGGCGACGAGGTCCTCACCCCGGACTCCTCCCGCTTCTGGCCCGCCGCCGAGTGGGAGCCGGGCCACGCCCAGCCGTCGTTCGACAAGCAGTACGTGCGGAACTGGCTGACGGGCCCCGAGTCGGGCTGGGACCGCAAGAGCGAGCAGCCGCCGCCGGCGCTTCCGCAGCAGGTCGTGGACGCGACGCGCGCCAAGTACATCGAGGCGTACGAGCGCCTGACCGGCGTCAGCTGGTAACCACGGCGCCGCAGATACGCGAAAGCCCCCGGCACCTGAGGTGCCGGGGGCTTTCTGTGGAGCGAACGACGAGGTTCGAACTCGCGACCTCAACCTTGGCAAGGTTGCGCTCTACCAACTGAGCTACGTTCGCACTGCGCCGTGGCGCGAGAGCAACTATACCCAACCCCGCTCCCGCGCGAGCCGCACCGCCGCGTGCCGGTTCTCGGCGCCGAGCTTCGAGACGGCGGACGACAGATAGTTCCGCACGGTCCCCTGCGAGAGCGCGGCGCGCTCCGCGATCTCCGCCACGGGCGCCCCGTCGGCGGCGAATTCGAGCACCTCGGCCTCGCGTGCGGTCAGCGGGGAGTCGCCCGCGGCGATCGCGTCGGCCGCCAACTCCGGGTCCACATAACGGTTTCCCGCGTGCACGGTCCTGATGATCTCGGCGAGCCGCTGGGCGCTCATGGTCTTCGGCACGAAGGCGCGCACCCCGGCGGACAGGGCCCGTTTCAGATGCCCGGGGCGCCCGTGACCGGTCACGATCATGACCCGGCACGCGGGCAGTTCACCGCGCAGCGCTGTGGCGACCTTCACACCGTCGGCGCCCGGCATCTCCAGATCGAGCACCGCCACATCGGGCCGGTGCGCCCGGGCCATGGCGAGCGCCTCGGGCCCGGTGGCGGCCTCGGCGACGACGGCCAGATCGTCCTCGAGCCCGAGCAGCGCGGCGAGCGCCCCGCGGATGAGGTGCTCGTCATCGGCGAGCAGTACGCGCACGGTCACCCGGCGCTCCTTTCGTACGCGGCGTCGCGCCGCTGCTGCGCGGTGGGCCCGGCGAGCGGTATTTCGGCCACCACCCGGAACATCCCGTCCGTATCTGGCACCACACCCGCCTCAAGCGTCCCGCCGACCTCGGCAAGGCGCTCCCGCAGCCCCGCGAGCCCCGACCCGCCGCTCAGGGCCCCAGGCGTTTTGGCCCCGTCGTTCTCCACGCTCAGGACGACCGCGTGCGGCCCCACCCGGAGGCCGATGTCGCAGCGCCGGGCGTCCCCGTGCCGCAGGACGTTCGTCGTGGCCTCGCGGACGACCCAGCCGAGGGCGGACTGCACGGGGCCGGGCAGCCCGGCGGCCGGACCTGTCACCTCGCAGGAGATCCCCGCGGCGGTCAACACGCCCTGCGCGCCCGCCAGTTCGGCCGACAGGTCGGCCTCGCGATAGCCGCGTACGACCTCCCGTACTTCCTTCTGTGACTCCTGGGCGATGCGCTGCACCTCGGTCATCTGGTCCACGGCCTCGGGCCGTCCGCGCAGGGCGAGCTGGACCGCGAGCTCGCTCTTGAGCGCGATCACGGCGAGATTGCGGCCCATCACGTCATGGAGATCGCGCCCGAACCGCAGCCGCTCCTCGGCGACGGCGAGCCGCGCCCTGGTCTCGCGGGCCTCGTCGAGTTCGTGGACGGCGTTCAGCAGCCAGACGGAGAATCCGGCGGTCAGCGCGAAGATCGCGGTGGTGAACAGCACGGTGGCCGCCGTGACGAGGGCGGCGGGCGCGGGCAGCCCGGACGGCACGGACGCCGCCCCGGCACCGAGGGACGCGCCGAGCGCCGCGCCGATCACCCGCCTGCGGGTGCGCAGCCCGGGCGTGACACAGCCCGCGCCGACCATGAGGATGCCGACGAAGAGGACGAGCGCCGTGCGATCCCCGGAGTCCGCGTCCGCGGGCACCCGCAGCATCACGCCGAGCGTCCCGACGGCGATCACGGCGGTGGCGACGCCGTACGCGATGACGAGGCGGATCGGCTGCTCGCGCCGGCCGCGCGTCCAGTCGAGCGCCCGGGACGTGGTCACCGCGCCGAACACGGCATGCGCGCAGAGCGCAAGGAGCAGGGTCCACGCGAGCGCGGCCGGCACCTCACCGAAGGCGAGCGGCCCGAGCCAGCAGATCTCGACGAGCCCGAAGGAGTGCAGAGACCATCGCGTGTACGTCTCCACCTTCGCCGGGGTGCTCTTCCCCCGCCACCACACGTCAGGCCGCCTCATGTCCCCGCTCCGTCGGATCACCGCCGCGGTTCCCAGCGGAACCACCGTCGTACAGCAAACACGGCGAGGACGGTCCAGGCCACAGCGGTGGCGACGGCGCCCAGGGCGCCGTACGCGGAGAGGTCCCCGGTCCAGCCGCCCCGTACGAGGGTGATCACCGGCGTGAGGGGCAGCAGTTCGCACACCGACGCGAGACGGTCCGGCATGACTTCGAGCGGTACGACGGTGCCGGAGCCGAGCAGCGAGAGGAGCAGCAGCGGCATGGCCGCGACCTGCGCGCTCTCGACGCTCTTGCTGAAACTCGCGGTGACGGCGGCGAGCGCGGGCCACATCACCAGGCCCAGCAGCAGCCCGAGTACGGCGTAATAGGGCGCCTGGGGAGCCCCCACGTCGAGGAACGCCGTGCAGGCGGCGACGAGCACGAGGCTCTGCGCGAGGCCGATGGCGACGGAGGGCACGGCGGCACCGGCGAGGATCTCCGCGTCCCGCAGTTCGCCGGTGCGCAGCCGCTTGAGGACGAGCTCCTCGCGCCGCGCCGCGTACACGCCGACCAGCGCGCTGTAGACCGCGAAGAGGAGGGAGAAGCCGATCGCGGACGGCAGCAGCACCGAGCCGACGGTGAGTCCCGCACCCTTCAGGTCCATGCTGTCGATCGACGAGCGCACGCTGAACGGCAGCACCAGCGGCACGAACACCGCGGTGACGAGCGTGCCCTTGCTGCGCCCGATCAGCGTCAGCTCCGCGCGGGCGAGCGCCCGCATCCGCCCTGCGGCCGTCGTGCCGCCCGTGACCGCGGGCCTCGTCCTGTCCGTCACGACCGTGCTCATCGCGCCGCCACCTCGTCCCTGTTCTCCGTGCCGGCCATGGTTTCCGTACGGGCGTCCTGCGCGATCCGCAGGAACGCCTCTTCGAGGGACGCGCTGCGCACGTCGAGCCCCCGCAGCTCGACCCGGGCGTCCCTGGCCCACAACAAAAGCCCGGTGGCGGCCCGTTGGAGCTCGCCGGTCCGCAGCCGCACGGTGCGGCCGTCCGTCTCGTGGCCGCTGACGCCGAGCTCGGCGAGCGGCGGGAGGTCGCCGGGGAAGTAGCCGTCGGGAAGTTCGAAGGAGATGTGCGAGGGCTGGGCGGCGACGACCTCGTCGACGCGGCCCTCGGCGGCGATCCGCCCCTCGTGCAGGATGGCGAGCCGGTCGGCGAGTTCCTCGGCCTCTTCGAGGTAGTGGGTGGTCAGCAGCACGGTGGTGCCCTCGGCGCGCAGCTCGCGCACCAGGTTCCAGGTGGCGCGCCGCCCCTCGGCGTCGAGGCCGGTGGTCGGCTCGTCGAGGAAGAGGACCTCGGGCCGGCCCAGCAGCGCGAGCGCCAGGTCCAGGCGCCGCTTCTCGCCGCCGGACAGCTGCTTCACGCGGATCCGGGACCGCCGTTCGAGCCCGACGAGCTCAAGGGCCTCACCGGCGGGCCGGGCACCGCTCGTGCATCCGCCCCACATCCGGACGGCCTCGGCGACGGTCAGCTCGGACGGAAAGCCGCCTTCCTGGAGCATGACCCCGACGCGCGGCCTGACCAGGTCGCGTTCCGTGTACGGGTCGTGCCCGAGGACCCGTACACGGCCGCCGGCGGGGACGGCGAGTCCTTCGAGGAGTTCGACGGTGGAGGTCTTGCCCGCGCCGTTGGTGCCGAGGAGGGCGAAGAGTTCTCCGCGGGCGACGGAGAAGGTCACTCCGCGCACCGCCTCGTACGAGCCCCCGTACACGCGTCGCAGATCGGTGACGTCGATCACGCGCTCGTTCGTTTCCATGCTCCGAGCCTGTCCCGGCGCCGGGGCGAGGAGCAGTGCGCGCTGTCACCGGACCGCATGACAAATGTCAGAGCGGGTCGCGGACCTGCGCCGCGGGAGGTGGGAGAGGGGCGGAGATGCAGAAGTGGAGAGGGGCGGACATGCAGAAGGCCCCGGTCCGATGGACCGGGGCCTTCAACTGGAGCGAACGACGAGGTTCGAACTCGCGACCTCAACCTTGGCAAGGTTGCGCTCTACCAACTGAGCTACGTTCGCACTGCCTCCGATCGACTCTCATCGATCGGTGCGAGCACCAGCCTACCGCACTCCGAAGAGTGGTTGGTACGCGATGCAGAGCGGGTGACAGGAATTGCACACTGCGCCTTCCCCCTGGAAGGGGGATGTTCTACTACTGAACTACACCCGCAAGACTCCGTGAGGTCCGGCCTTTCGGCCTCGCCCCTCGGCGTGCTCCAGACTTTAGCTGATCAACAGGGGTGCAGCGCAAGTCCGCTGCTCTGCGGGCTGCCGGAGGGAGTCAGTTGGCCGCCTCGAACGCCTCGTAGACCCGCTTGGGGATGCGGCCGCGCGGCGGGACGTCCATCTTGTGCGAGCGTGCCCAGGCGCGGACGGCCGCCGGATCGGCGGACACGGCGGTGTGCTTGAAGCTCCTGACGGTCTTCCCCGACGCCGCACGGCCCGAGCCGGTCTGCTTGCGGCCGGCCTGGAGGAAGGGGGCCAGGGCCTTGCGCAGTTTCTCGGCATTGGCTGGATTCAGGTCGATCTCGTACGACTTGCCGTCGAGACCGAACATGACCGTTTCTGCGGCTTCTCCGCCGTCGATGTCGTCGGAGAGAGTGACCACGACACGCTGCGCCACGAATATCGGTCCCTTCGTGCGACATCCGCACCTTGACGTGCGCCGATGTCGACTGTCCGGCTGTTATGGGGCAAAGCAGAGGCGAACTGCCCGCTTTCGCCATTTCCTTTTTACCCTGCATGGCATTGCATTGTGAAGACCGACTAAATCCGCCCGCGTGTCCGGAGGCAATGGGTCTCCGAAATCTTTCCCCGGATTTTCCACGGGGTCACCGGGGCTGTTGCAGTAACGTGATCCGGCTCTCGTAGCTTCCTACGGTCTACGCGAGTAGAAATTTTGTCCGGGTAGTCTGAAGGGACCTGCTCAGCACCACACACCGGGAGTGCCAGTGGCACGCGTCGTAGTCGACGTCATGCTCAAGCCGGAGATCCTCGACCCCCAGGGCCAGGCGGTGCAGCGTGCACTGCCGCGCCTCGGTTTCGAGGGCATCTCCGACGTACGTCAGGGAAAGCGATTCGAACTCGAGGTTGACGGGCCGGTCGACGATGCCGTCCTCGCCCGTATCCACGAGTTGGCCGACACGTTCCTCGCCAACACCGTGATCGAGAACTTCACCGTGAAGGTGGAAGAACCCGCGGTGGGGGCAGAAAAGTGACCGCTCGTATTGGAGTCGTCACCTTTCCCGGATCCCTCGACGACCGGGACACGCAGCGCGCGATCCGACTCGCCGGCGCGGAACCCGTAGCCCTCTGGCACAAGGACAAGGATCTGAAGCAGGTCGACGCTGTCGTCCTGCCCGGTGGATTCTCCTACGGCGACTATCTGCGGGCGGGTGCCATCTCCCGGTTCTCGCCGGTGATGGAGAGCGTCGTCGACCAGGCCAAGGCGGGTCTTCCCGTTCTCGGTATCTGTAATGGCTTCCAGGTCCTGACCGAGGCGCATCTGCTCCCCGGCGCGATGCTCGGCAACGACCATCTGCACTTCATCTGCCGTGACCAGAAGCTGCGCGTGGAGAACACGGACACCGCCTGGACCGCCGACTACACGGCCGGCCAGGAGATCCACATCCCGCTGAAGAACATGGACGGCCGCTACGTCGCCGACGAGCGCACGCTGGACATGCTGGAGGCGGAGGGCCGCGTCGCCTTCCGTTACGTCGACTTCAACCCGAACGGTTCGCTCCGCGACATCGCCGGCATCACGAACGAGGCGGGCAACGTCGTCGGTCTGATGCCGCACCCGGAGCACGCCGTCGAGCCGCTCATCGGCTCCGGTCGCACCGACGGCCTCCCCTTCTTCACCTCGATCCTCAAGAAGCTGGTCGCCGCCTCATGAGCCTCGACACCGTTGAGAACGCCGCACAGACCCCCGACGTCGAGCTCCCCTGGGCCGAACTCGGCCTGAAGAAGGACGAGTACGAGCGCGTCGTGGAGATCCTCGGCCGCCGCCCGACCGGCGCCGAGCTCGCCATGTACTCCGTGATGTGGTCCGAGCACTGCTCGTACAAGTCGTCCAAGATCCACCTGCGCCAGTTCGGCGAGAAGGCGCCGCAGTCCGACGCGCTGCTCGTCGGCATCGGTGAGAACGCCGGTGTCGTGGACGTCGGCCAGGGCTACGCCGTCACCTTCAAGGTCGAGTCGCACAACCACCCGTCGTACGTCGAGCCCTACCAGGGCGCGGCCACCGGCGTCGGCGGCATCGTGCGCGACATCATCGCGATGGGCGCGCGCCCGGTCGCCGTTGTGGACCCGCTGCGCTTCGGCGCCGCCGACCACCCCGACACCAAGCGCGTCCTGCCCGGAGTCGTCGCCGGCATCGGCGGCTACGGCAACTGCCTGGGCCTGCCGAACATCGGCGGCGAGGTCGTCTTCGACGCCTGCTACCAGGGCAACCCGCTGGTCAACGCCGGCGCCATCGGCGTCATGCGGCACGAGGACATCCACCTCGCGAAGGCGTCGGGCCCGGGCAACAAGGTCATCATGTACGGGGCCCGGACGGGCGGCGACGGCATCGGCGGCGCCTCGATCCTGGCCTCCGAGACCTTCGACGACGCGAAGCCCTCGAAGCGCCCCGCCGTGCAGGTCGGTGACCCCTTCCAGGAGAAGCTCCTCATCGAGTGCACCCTGGAGGCGTTCGCCGAGAAGCTCGTCGTCGGCATCCAGGACCTCGGCGCCGCCGGAATCTCCTGCGCCACCAGCGAGCTGGCGTCCAACGGCTCCGGCGGCATGCGCGTCGAGCTGGACGACGTACCGCTGCGCGACTCCACGCTCTCGCCCGAGGAAATCCTCATGAGCGAGTCGCAGGAGCGCATGTGCGCGGTCGTCGAGCCCGAGAAGGTCGCCCGCTTCCTCGAGATCTGCGAGAAGTGGGACGTCATCGCGACCGTCATCGGTGAGGTCACCGACGGCGACCGCCTGGAGATCTTCTGGCACGGCGAGAAGATCGTCGACGTCGACCCGCGCACGGTCGCCCACGAGGGCCCGACCTACGAGCGCCCGTACGCCCGCCCCGCGTGGCAGGACGCGCTCCAGGCCGACGACGCGAACAAGCTGCCGCGGCCCGCCTCCGCCCAGGAGCTGAAGGGCCAGGTCCTGAAGCTGGTCGCGTCGCCCAACCAGGCGTCGAAGAAGTGGATCACCTCGCAGTACGACCACTTCGTGCAGGGCAACACCGTCCTCGCGCAGCCCGAGGACTCGGGCATGATCCGCATCGACGAGGAGTCGGGGCTCGGCGTCGCCATCGCGACCGACGGCAACGGCCGTTACGCGAAGCTCGACCCGTACCACGGCGCGCAGCTCGCCCTCGCCGAGGCGTACCGGAACGTCGCGACGACCGGCGCCAAGCCGCTCGCGATCTCCGACTGCCTGAACTTCGGTTCGCCCGAGGACCCGGACGTCATGTGGCAGTTCGTCGAGGCCATCCGCGGTCTCGCCGACGCCTGCCAGATCCTCGGCACCCCGGTGACCGGCGGAAACGTCTCGCTGTACAACCAGACGGGCGAGGCGGCGATCCACCCGACGCCGGTCGTCGCCGTGCTCGGCGTCATCGACGATGTCGCCCGCCGCACGCCGGTCGCCTTCAGGGAAGAGGGCCAGCTCCTCTACCTGCTCGGCGACACCCGCGAGGAGTTCGGCGGCTCGGCCTGGTCGCAGGTCGTCCACGACCACCTCGGCGGTCTGCCGCCGCAGGTCGACCTGGAGCGGGAGCGGCTGCTCGCCGACATCCTGATCTCGGCGTCCCGCGACGGCATGGTCGACGCCGCGCACGACCTGTCCGACGGCGGTCTCATCCAGGCCGTGGTCGAGTCGGCGATGCTCGGTGACAAGGGCGCGCGGCTCATCGTGCCCGACGGCCTGGACGCGTTCACGTTCCTGTTCTCCGAGTCGGCGGGCCGCGCGGTCGTCGCCGTCCCGCGGAGCGAGGAGCTGCGCTTCACCGACATGTGCGGCGCGCGCGGCCTCCCGGCCACCCGCATCGGCGTGGTCGACGGCGACGCGGTGGAACTCCAGGGCGAGTTCGCCCTCTCCCTCACGGAACTCCGCGAGGCCCACGAGGCGACGATCCCGGCGCTGCTGGCCTGACGATCGTCCCCGTACGAACGCGAAGGCCCCACCCGGCCGCGAACTGCCGGGTGGGGCCTTCGCGTTGTGCCACGAGCCGCCGGACGAAGCAGAACCGGGAAAGGCGAGCCGCAGCAGCAATGACGCGGTCCGGCGGGCCTCTTCCGTCTGCGGCGGGCAACCGCAGATCCACACCATGACCGCCGCGCTCGGCTACGACAGGCCGATGACTCCCGCGCCCGAGAAGGCCTTCCGCGCCTGCGTCACCGATGTCACCGAGCGCCGCGGCCGCTCGCGGATCAAGCTCCCCCCGCCTCGACGTGCCACACGGAACCGGCGCGGCCCAGGGCCTCCCCTCCGGATCACGCCGGGCTCGCGGGGCATGGCACCGGCCCCGCTCCTGGTCCGGCCTGATCCAAACGGAAGACCCCAGCCCCCACGTTCGCCAAGAACGGATGCCGGTCGCGGAATAGGCTCGCCCCATGTCTCCGGCCAAGAAGCGTGCGCGCTCCTATGATTCCGCCAAGATCCGGGCGGCCGTCCTCGCGCAGTTCGGGCAGGTGCGGGATGCGGTGCTCACGCTCACGCCCGAGCAGCTCGGCGCGCCGACCCGGCTCGGCGACTGGACCGTACGGGAGCTGGCGGCGCACTTCACGATGACGGTCGGCGCGGTGGCCAGGGGGCTGGAGCTGCCGGAGCCGGCCAAGCATGAACTCCCGCTCCTGGACTGGCCGTCGGGGACCGCTGCCGAGTCCGGTGCCATCGCCGAAGGCGCCCGGGAACTCGCCGCGAGCGCGCAGCCGTCGGAGCTCTTCGCGCGCACCACGGCCCGTATCGAGGAGGCCCTCGCCGAGGCCCCCGACACCCGACTGATCCCCACCCTTCCCCAAGCTCTCGGCTCCGCTCGAACAGGGGATGCCCCAACCGGCGCCATGACCCTCGCCGACTTCCTCGTCACCCGTACCGTCGAACTCGTCGTCCACACCGACGACCTGAACGACGCGCTGCCCGGGCTCGATGTCCCTCACGACCGTCAGGCGCTCGCCGCCTGTACGAGGCTGCTCGCCGACGCTCTCGCCGTGAAGGCGC
Organism: Streptomyces sp. NPDC107517; assembly: GCF_055582645.1. Taxonomy (NCBI): domain Bacteria; kingdom Bacillati; phylum Actinomycetota; class Actinomycetes; order Kitasatosporales; family Streptomycetaceae; genus Streptomyces; species Streptomyces sp. NPDC107517. The sequence goes on from NZ_JBVJPM010000003.1 coordinate 615,075, forward strand.
CCGGTGCGTCGACCGAGGTGCGGATCCCGCCGTTCGCCGTCGTCCAGTGCGTCGAGGGCCCCCGCCACACCCGCGGCACCCCGCCGAACGTCGTCGAGACGGACCCGCTCACCTGGATCCGCCTCGCCACCGGACGCGTCGGGTGGCGCGCCGCCCTGGACGACGCGAAGGTCAGCGCGAGCGGCGAGCGGGCCGATCTCAGCAGGCTGCTGCCCCTCATGAGCTGACCCCGATGGCGGAACGGGGGAACCGATCCGGCCGCCCCGCCCGTCCAACCGCCATGCACACGCAATCCCGGAACCTCACCGTCCTGGCCGCGCTCCTGCCCCTCGCGGCCGTCGCAGCGTGCGGATCACAGACCGTGTCCGTGGCGGGTACGCCCGTCACCGGGGTCCGCTGGAACGTCGAGAGCGTCACCGTCGACGGCGCCACGACACAGGCCCCCGGGAGCGCCTACGTGGAGTTCCCCTCGGCGGACCGGGCGCGCGGCAACAACGGCTGCAACAGCTTCGACGCGGAGGCCGAGATCGACGGCGACACGATCCGTATCGGCAGGACCGCCGTGACGATGACGATGTGCACCGACAAGAAGCAGCGGGACTTCGAGAAGACGTTCAGCCGCGCCATCGGCGGCAGCAACAGGGCCAGGACCGACGGTGACCGCCTCACCCTCACCACCGACGACGGCGACACGATCGCCCTGGTCAAGGACCGTCCGGCCCCGCTGACCGGCACCGAGTGGACCGTCACGAGCCTGATCTCGGACGACGTCGCGACCTCGCTGCCCAAGGAGGTCGCGGGCCGCGCCAGGATGACCTTCGAGAAGGACGGCCAGGAGGGCGCCGCCACCGGAAACCTCGGCTGCAACCGCTTCCGCGCCAAGGCAGGGTTCCGCGACGGCCACCTCACGCTCGGCAGGCCCGTCACCACCCGCATGCTCTGCCAGGGCCCGCGCATGGACACCGAACGCGCCCTCCTGAAGCTCTTCGCCCACAAGCTGTCGTACGAGATCCAGGGCCGCACCCTCACGCTGACGGCCCCCGACGGAACCGGCGCCGCGGCGCGAGCGGGCCGGGACTGACCGGACGGCGCCCGCACCCCGTACCCCGCCTCCGCCTCCGCAGCGAATTCCGTCACACTCGCGACCGCCCGTGCGCCTGGCGCCGCCCCCACCGGAGCCCACCGCCCCGCACCCGCCGCCGGCGCCGCACCCGAGACCGCCCAGCAGCGCCGACAGCACGCGAAGAGCCAGGTCAGCATCATGATCGCGGCAAAGGGCCGGGGCGGGCGGAAGGGGGTGAGCGGAGGCCGGCGCACGCCCGGACAGGGGCTTCACGGGCGGGTGCGACCGGCTCGACCAGGCACGGGATCACGTTCGCCAATTCGGACCAGTGGTCGATCTCGCCTACACTCGGAGGCGTGCCACGTGGTGACGGTCGACTCAATCATGATCTGCTCCCCGGCGAGAAGGGCCCCCAGGACGCTTGCGGCGTCTTCGGTGTCTGGGCTCCCGGTGAAGAGGTCGCCAAGCTGACTTACTTCGGGCTCTACGCCCTCCAGCATCGAGGTCAGGAATCCGCGGGAATCGCGGTGAGCAACGGCTCCCAGATTCTCGTCTTCAAGGACATGGGCCTCGTGTCCCAGGTCTTCGACGAGACCTCCCTCAGCTCCCTCCAAGGTCATATCGCGGTCGGTCACGCCCGCTACTCGACCACCGGCGCCTCCGTCTGGGAGAACGCCCAGCCGACGTTCCGTGCCACCGCGCACGGCTCGATCGCGCTCGGCCACAACGGCAACCTGGTCAACACGGCCCAGCTCGCCGAGATGGTCGCGGCCCTCCCCAAGGAGAACGGCCGCAACACGCAGCTCGCGGCGACCAACGACACCGACCTCGTCACCGCGCTCCTCGCGGGCCAGGTCGACGACGACGGCAAGCCGCTGACCATCGAAGACGCCGCCGCCAGGATCCTTCCGGATGTTCGGGGCGCCTTCTCCCTCGTCTTCATGGACGAGCACACCCTCTACGCGGCCCGCGACCCGCAGGGCATCCGCCCGCTGGTCCTCGGCCGGCTGGAGCGCGGCTGGGTCGTCGCCTCCGAGTCCGCCGCCCTCGACATCTGCGGCGCCAGCTATGTGCGCGAGATCGAGCCGGGCGAGTTCGTCGCCATCGACGAGAACGGCCTGCGCACCTCACGATTCGCAGAAGCGAAGCCCAAGGGCTGTGTCTTCGAGTACGTGTACCTGGCCCGCCCCGACACCGACATCGCCGGGCGGAACGTGTACCTCTCCCGCGTGGAGATGGGCCGCAAACTCGCCAAGGAAGCACCGGTCGAGGCCGACCTGGTCATAGCGACGCCGGAATCGGGCACCCCCGCCGCGATCGGTTACGCGGAGGCCTCCGGCATCCCGTTCGGCGCGGGTCTGGTCAAGAACGCGTACGTCGGCCGGACCTTCATCCAGCCCTCGCAGACCATCCGGCAGCTCGGTATCCGGCTGAAGCTCAACCCGCTCAAGGAAGTCATCAAGGGCAAGCGCCTGGTCGTCGTCGACGACTCGATCGTGCGCGGCAACACCCAGCGCGCCCTGGTCCGCATGCTCCGCGAGGCGGGCGCGGCCGAGATCCACATCCGGATCTCCTCTCCCCCCGTGAAGTGGCCGTGCTTCTTCGGCATCGACTTCGCGACGCGCGCCGAGCTGATCGCCAACGGCATGTCGATCGACGAGATCGGCAAGTCCCTGGGCGCCGACTCCCTCTCCTACATCTCCATCGACGGCATGATCGAGGCCACGACCATCGACAAGCCGAACCTCTGCCGCGCCTGCTTCGACGGCGAGTACCCGATGGACCTTCCCGACCCCGAGCTGCTCGGCAAGCAGCTTCTGGAGACCGAGCTCGCGGCAGGACCGGCGAACACCGCCGCCACCGACGCCCTCCGTCGCCCGTAAGACCCCCGTCGTACGACACGAAAGTTCTCAAGCCATGTCTGAGACACCTGGTGCCAGCTATGCGTCCGCGGGCGTCGACATCGAAGCGGGCGACCGCGCCGTCGAGCTGATGAAGGAGTGGGTGAAGAAGACGCAGCGCCCCGAGGTCGCCGGCCTCGGCGGTCTCGGCGGATTCGCCGGCCTCTTCGACGCCTCCGCCTTCAAGCGTTACGAGCGTCCGCTGCTCGCCTCCGCCACGGACGGAGTCGGCACGAAGGTCGACATCGCCCGCCGCCTCGGCGTGTACGACACCATCGGTCACGACCTCGTCGCGATGGTCGTGGACGACATCGTGGTGTGCGGCGCCGAGCCGCTGTTCATGACCGACTACATCTGCGTCGGCAAGGTGCACCCCGAGCGTGTCGCCGCGATCGTCAAGGGCATCGCCGAGGGCTGTGTCCTCGCCGGCTGCTCCCTCGTCGGCGGCGAGACCGCGGAGCACCCGGGCCTGCTCGGCGCGGACGACTTCGATGTCGCGGGCGCCGGCACCGGCGTCGTGGAGGCCGACCGGCTGCTCGGCCCGGATCGTATCCGTACGGGTGACGCGGTGATCGCCATGGCGTCCTCAGGCCTTCACTCGAACGGGTACTCGCTGGTCCGCCACGTCCTCTTCGACCGCGCGAACCTGAAGCTCGACCAGCACATCGAGGAGCTCGGCCGCACGCTCGGCGAGGAGCTCCTGGAGCCCACCAAGATCTACTCGCTGGACTGCCTGGCGCTGACCCGCACCACGGACGTCCACGCGTACAGCCACATCACGGGCGGCGGCCTCGCGGCCAACCTGGCCCGGGTCATCCCGGACGGCCTGCACGCCACCGTGGACCGCTCCACGTGGGCGCCCGGCGCGATCTTCGACCTCGTCGGCAAGGCCGGCGCGGTGGAGCGCCTGGAGCTCGAGAAGACGCTGAACATGGGCGTCGGCATGATGGCGATCGTCCCGCAGGACGCGGTGGACTCGGCGCTCGCGACGCTCGCCGACCGCGGCGTGGACTCGTGGGTCGCCGGTGAGATCACCGAGCGCGGCGAGCACGCCACGGGCGCGGCGCTCACGGGTGACTACAGCAAGTAGGGACCGCAGGGCAGCACAAAACCCGGTCCGGCGGTGTGACCACCCCGGACCGGGTGAAGTGCAGTTGCTACGAAAACGAGAACTGCGAAGAACTACTGCTGGACTGCAGACTGCAGGACTGCGAGGTCAAGCGCCGCGGCGCTGCGACGAGGGACCGGACTCGTCTGAGTCCTCGTCATCCTCGTCGTCGTTATACAGATCCGCGTACTGGGCGTACGGGTCGTCTTCCTCGTCGTCGTCCTCGAACGGCTCGCCATTCGGCGGCTGATTCGAGGTCGAAGCGCCCAGCTCATTGGCCAGACGCGAGAGGTCAGTCCCGCCGCTGCTGTACTTCAGCTGGCGGGCGACCTTCGTCTGCTTGGCCTTTGCCCGGCCGCGCCCCATGGCTCGACCCCCTCGGTGACGGGGCTCGACGGCCCCAGAGTCTTGACACGCGTTCATGATCTCGAACGGGCTCTCCGCAGAGAGACCCGTCCTTAGGGCTTCCACGGTACCTGCTCCCGCGGCCATACGGTACGTCGCCCGCAGGACGCGCCTGGGCGCAGGACCAGCAAGGTGCCCTGTCCTCGCTGGTCAACTGCGATTTTAACCTCTTCTTGGCGAGCGACCCGCCGACGGGCGTGAGTCTTGTCTCCCACAGCCGCCGCCGGGTCGCTCAGGGGCGCCCCGAACGTCAGCGGCGGCGGGCCTCCGCCATGCGCTGCTCGGCGATGCGGTCGGCCGCGGCGGCCGGCGGAATCCCGTCCGCCTTCGCACGAGCGAATATGGCCAGCGTCGTGTCGAAGATCTTCGCCGCCTTGGCCTTGCACCGGTCGAAGTCGAAGCCGTGCAGCTCGTCGGCGACCTGGATCACTCCGCCGGCGTTCACGACGTAGTCGGGCGCGTAGAGGATCCCGCGGTCGGCGAGGTCCTTCTCCACGCCCGGGTGGGCGAGCTGGTTGTTGGCCGCGCCGCAGACGATCTTCGCGGTGAGGACCGGGACGGAGTGGTCGTCGAGCGCGCCGCCCAGGGCGCACGGAGCGTAGATGTCGAGACCCTCCGTACGGATGAGCGCCTCGGTGTCCGCCACGGCCCGGACGGACGGGTGCTTGTCCTGAATCCGCCGTACGGACTCCTCGCGCACGTCCGTGATCACGACTTCGGCGCCGTCCGACAGGAGGTGCTCCACGAGGTGGTGGCCGACCTTGCCGACGCCCGCGACGCCGACCCTGCGGTCGCGCAGCGTCGGGTCGCCCCACAGGTGCTGGGCGGAGGCCCGCATGCCCTGGAAGACGCCGAAGGCGGTGAGCACGGACGAGTCGCCGGCGCCGCCGTTCTCGGGCGAACGCCCGGTCGTCCAGCGGCACTCGCGCGCGACGACGTCCATGTCGGCGACGTAGGTGCCGACGTCGCACGCCGTCACGTAGCGCCCGCCGAGGGAGGCGACGAAGCGGCCGTAGGCGAGCAGCAGTTCCTCGCTCTTGATCGTCTCGGGGTCACCGATGATCACGGCCTTGCCGCCGCCGTGGTCGAGCCCGGCCATGGCGTTCTTGTACGACATCCCGCGCGAGAGGTTGAGGGCGTCGGCGACGGCCTCCGCCTCGCTCGCGTAGGGGTAGAAGCGGGTGCCGCCGAGGGCGGGGCCCAGGGCGGTGCTGTGGATGGCGATGACGGCCTTGAGGCCACTGGCGCGGTCCTGGCAGAGCACGACTTGCTCATGGCCGCCCTGATCCGACCGGAACAGGGTGTGCAGAACATCGGCAGGGGCGCCGGTTACGTCGGTCACTGTGGTGACTCCCGGTCAAGTAGCGGCGGTTGGTGGCGGTGCCCGTACGGGTGGCGGGCCCCGTTGGGCAAGAGACTAGAGCCTGCGCCGAGCCGCCGGACGCGCAGTGCTGTGGATCACCCTCTCGCGGAGTACGCGCGTGTCCGGCCAGGTGCGTTCAGCTTCGGCCATGGGACGATTTGCAGTGTTTTCCAGGCGCAGGCCGGGGGAGGGAGCAGCCGTGCCCAAGGTGTCTTCGGTGACCGTGCCCTACGCGTCGTATCTACGCGTGTACGAACCCCTCGCGGCGTTCCCCGAGCCCGAGCGGAGCCACTGGGAGCGCTACGCGCAGCGCCGCGAGCGGCCCTCCTACCAGGACGAACTGCGCCGCTCGCTGGCCGACTTGCTGCCCACGCCGCCGGTGCCCGTGCCGGTTCACGAGAGCGACGACGCGTTCGTCATCGAGGCGGACGGCGTGGTCTGCGTGTGCCCGTGGCGCACGCGGCTGCGCGGCTGGCAGGCGCTGGACGAGCTGCCGGGCCGTCTGCCGACACCCGTGCTGGACGCGGTGCTCCCGCCGGTGGTCCGCCGGCAGTCCGCCGCGGACTACGAGCGCTGGCTGGCCCGCAACCCCGACGCCCGCCCCTGGATCCGCACGTCCACCTGGCAGATCCCGCTGAACTGGTTCGTGCTGGTCGCGGACGAGGAGCGCGAGTACGGCAAGGGGGCCGCGGACGGCGAGGCGCCGGTGCTGCGCTACCGCACGCCGATGGTGCAGGCGCGCCGCCGGGTCGCGCGGGGGCTGCGCACGCTGCGGGACACGATGGACGAGGGGCCGCTGATCGACGGCCTGGTGGATGTGGGGCGCTGGCTCGAAGAGTTCCACCCGCGTTCATTCGTCGAACTCGACTACGGCGGCCTGGTGCACGCCTTGCCCGCGGAGGATCTGGATGATGATCATTCCGCTGCGGACGTGGCGGAGGGGATCGAGGCGCTGCGACGCGGCGACGGTGACGGTGCCGAAGCGGCGTACGCGCGGCTGATGGAGCGTTGGCGTGCGGTGCGGAACCGGCAGTTCGCGAACTGACCGGACAGACGTGCGGGGACGTAGGTCCTGATCCGGGCTTTTGTCTCAAGCGTGATGGACCGCACTTAATACGCCCTTGCGTCCATCGCCCCTCCTCGTGCCAAAATAGGACAAGGAGTCCGGGGAGGACTCCGTCCGGCTACTTTCGTCCGCGTTCAGCCGGAATCTCAGCATTGCACGCTATGGGGGGTCCCGTGACTCCTGGCGCCACTGTGACTGATCGTCACAGTGGCGTGACTGTCCGCTATGGCATGGTCCATCGGCTTCCGTCGCTGATGAACACCTGGGAGGGCAATTCCATCGGTTTGGCCGACGCGGCTGGACGGATGGTGTAGTTGTAGTGCCGAGGACAAGCCGTTCGTCCTATAACCGACTCGACTCGCGTCCGCCATTTCGGGCAACGCGGGTCAAGGTGCAGAATTTAGAGGAATGAACCGAGAAGGTTCGGTTCTCCCGAGGAGGCCGCTCATGACCGCTCGCACCCCTGATGCCGAGCCGCTGCTGACCCCGGCTGAGGTCGCCACGATGTTCCGCGTCGACCCGAAGACGGTGACGCGCTGGGCAAAGGCTGGCAAGCTCACGTCGATTCGCACGCTCGGCGGGCACCGCCGTTACCGCGAGGCGGAGGTCCGTGCACTGCTCGCGGGCATTCCGCAGCAGCGCAGCGAGGCCTGAACAACTGAATAAAACGGGCGTTCCGGGCCCCCCAGCCCTTTTCGCGCCCAACCTATAGCTCCACACGACGCGGGTCTGCCCCAACAGGCCCACGCCTGCTCATGCTTCAAGGGTGCGTCGTTGATCGCGCTGGACTCCGCCGGGTCCAGCGCGATTTTTTTATGCGCGGATCCGTGCGGCCGGGGTGGCCTGTGGGGTGCCTGTGCGTGGCTTTGTGGGCGGCCCTGTGGGTCCCTGGTGGAGTGCCTGTGACGGCCTGCCGGAGAGCGCCGGCGGGTGCTCGGAGGGTCGCCGCGGAGGTCCCTCGGAGGGGTCGCGGGGCGGGCCTTCGGGGGTGCCCCGGCGGGCCCTGGGGGTGGTGCAATTGCACATATTAAATTGAGGTGTTGTAGGGCGGGTGTAAGAAACGCTGTTTCCAAAACTGGTCCCGTGATGCCCGTCACACGCTCGAACGCTTGTTGCTGGCAAGGCCTTTGGGTTAGAGGGGATTCGCGTGGCGGTGTCCGCCGTTCTCCCCCAGGCTCCCACCAGTCGGGACCGCCGACCGGCACCTTTGGTCACGCCGTGGTGGGACTTTCGTCCTCCGCGGCCCCCCGGGCCGCCTCGCGGCCTCCTGCGGGCTCTCTGCCGGGCTCCAGGGCGAGGCGCAGGAGTTGGTGGCAGACGGGGCAGTGCCGGGTCAGATGGCGGTAGCCGGAGGCGGCGGAGAGGTGGGCGCGCAGCAGCGCGCGCGTCTCGTGCCGGGCGGATGCCGCCATGCGCCACCTCCGGGTCGGTAATCCCTGTTGTCTGAGTACCGGGGGAGTGGCGCACAGTCAAGACGCCCGGGCGCGGGGCGCAGGGGCGCGGACGGGCGGGACCGGGCCTCACGGGCGGGCGCGCACACGACTGAGGCCCGCATCCCTTGCGGGATACGGGCCTCAGTCTTATATGCGGTCCTGACGGGATTTGAACCCGCGGCCTCCACCTTGACAGGGTGGCGAGCACTCCAAACTGCTCCACAGGACCTTGCTCGCGGCACTTGGTGTTGCTCTGTGCTGCGAGATGAGACTGTACAGCAGTGCAGGCCCGGCGGTCGAACTCACTTAACGTGCCCGGGCCGTTACGGCGCTGCCGCGTCGATCGCCTTCACGATCCGCTTGTCCGAGACGGGGTACGCGGTGCCGAGCGCGTGGGCGAAGTAGCTGACCCGCAGCTCCTCCAGCATCCAGCGGATGTCCAGGACTTCCTGCGGCACGGGCCGCCCCTGCGGCATCTGTTCGAGCAGCCACGCGTACTCGTCCTGCATCTCGTGGACCTTCTCCATGCGCGACGTGTCCCGCTGGACGTTCGTCGGCATCTGCGTCAGGCGCCGGTCGGCCGCGACCAGGTAGCGCACCAGGTCGGGCAGGCGCCGCAGGCCGGTGTCCGTGACGAAGCCGGGGCGGATCAGGGCCGTCAACTGGGTCCGCACGTCCGTGAGGTTGGCGAGCAGCGTCGGGCTCTTCGTGGACTTCAGGCGGCGCTCGCAGGCCTGCCAGGCGGCGAGCACCTGCTGTACCTGGCCCACCGTCCGTACGGTCGTGTCGACGATCTCGGCGCGCACCTTGTCGTACAGCTTCCGGTACGACTCCTCGTCCCAGGCCGGGCCGCCGAAGTCCGCGACGAGCTTGTCGCAGGAGGCCATGGCGCAGTCGTCGAAGAGCGCCTGGACCGTGCCGTGCGGGTTCGCGGACAGGGCGAGCTTCTGGGGGTTGGTCAGCTTGTCCGAGGCGAACTTGCCCGGATTGACCGGGATGTTGCGCAGGATCAGCCGGCGCGTGCCCTTCCACATCGCCTGCTGCTGCTCGGCCTCCGTGTCGAAGAGGCGGACGGAGACCGTGTCCCCGTCGTCGACCAACGCCGGGTAGGCCTTGACGGGCTGGCCGGCGCGCCGGGTCTCGAAGACACGGCTGAGCGTGCCGATCGTCCAGTCCGTGAGTCCCGAGCGCTCCACGGCCTCGCCGCCCGAGCGCTCGGCCGTGGCCGCTGCCGCCTGCGAGATCGCCTTGCGGGCCTTCGGCTTGAGGCGGAGCTTGAGCGCCTCCAGGTCCTTGTCCTCGGCGAGGGTCCTGCGCCGCTCGTCGACGATCCTGAAGGTGATCTTCAAGTGGTCGGGTACGCGGGACAGGTCGAAGTCGTCCGGGGTGACGGGGACGCCGACCATGCGCTGGAGCTCGCGGGCGAGCGTGGTGGGCAGGGGCTCCTGCAGGGGCACTGCCCGCTCCAGGAACGCCTTCGCGTAGTTCGGCGCCGGGACGTAGTGCCGGCGGACCGGCTTGGGCAGGGAGCGGATCAGCTCCGTGACCACGTCCTCGCGCAGGCCCGGGATCTGCCAGTCGAAGCCCTCGGACGTGACCTGGTTGAGCACCTGGAGCGGTACGTGGACGGTCACGCCGTCCGCGTCCGCACCCGGCTCGAACTGGTACGTCACCCGGAACTTCAGCGGACCCTGGCGCCACGAGTCCGGATAGTCGTCCTTGGTGATGGCCTCCGCCGACTCGCGGATGAGCATCGAGCGTTCGAAGTCGAGGAGTTCGGGCTCGTCCCGCTTCTTGTGCTTCCACCAGCTGTCGAAGTGGGCGCCCGAGACGACGTGGTCCGGGACCCGCTGGTCGTAGAAGTCGAAGAGCGTCTCGTCGTCGACGACGATGTCGCGGCGGCGGGCGCGGTGCTCCAGCTCCTCGACCTCGGTGAGCAGCCTGCGGTTGTCCGAGAAGAACTTGTGGTGCGTGCGCCAGTCCCCCTCGACGAGCGCGTTCCTGATGAACAGCTCGCGGCTCACCTCGGGGTCGATGCGCCCGTAGTTCACCTTGCGCTGGGCGACGAGCGGGACGCCGTACAGCGTCACCTTCTCGTACGCCATCACGGCCGCCTGGTCCTTCTCCCAGTGCGGCTCGCTGTACGTGCGCTTGAGGAGGTGCTCGGCGAGGGGCTCGACCCACTCCGGCTCGATCCTCGCGTTGACGCGGGCCCACAGCCGCGACGTCTCGACGAGCTCGGCGGACATGATGAAGCGCGGGGGCTTCTTGAAGAGGGCGGAGCCGGGGAAGACGGCGAACTTGGCGTTCCGCGCGCCCAGGTACTCGTTCCGCCCGCCGCGCTGCTTGGGGTCCTTGTCCGTGGACTCCTTCACGTCCTTCATCCCGATGTGGGAGAGCAGGCCGGCGAGGAGGGAGATGTGCACCTGCTGCTCGGGGGCATCGTCCTCGTTGAGATGGATGCCCATCTGCTTGGCGACCGTGCGCAGCTGCGTGTAGATGTCCTGCCACTCGCGGATGCGCAGGAAGTTCAGGTACTCCGACTTGCACATGCGGCGGAACGCGGACGAGCCGAGCGTCTTCTGCTGCTCGCGCACATAGCGCCAGAGGTTGAGGAACGCCAGGAAGTCGGACGTCTCGTCCTTGAAGCGGGCGTGCTGCTGGTCCGCCTGCGCCTGCTTCTCGCTGGGGCGCTCGCGCGGGTCCTGGATGGACAGCGCGGCCGCGATCACCATGACCTCGCGCACACAGCCGTTCTTGTCGGCCTCCAGGACCATCCGGGCCAGGCGCGGGTCCACCGGCAGCTGGGCGAGCTTGCGGCCCTGCTCGGTGAGGCGTTTACGGACGTCCTTCTCCGCCGGGTTCAGCGCGCCCAGCTCCTGGAGGAGCTGCACGCCGTCGCGGATGTTGCGGTGGTCCGGCGGGTCGATGAAGGGGAACTTCTCGATGTCGCCGAGCCCGGCCGCAGTCATCTGGAGGATGACGGAGGCGAGATTCGTACGGAGGATCTCCGCGTCCGTGAACTCGGGGCGGGCGAGGAAGTCGTCCTCCGAGTACAGACGGATGCAGATGCCGTCCGACGTACGGCCGCAGCGGCCCTTGCGCTGGTTGGCGCTGGCCTGGCTGATCGCCTCGATGGGCAGGCGCTGCACCTTCGTGCGGTGCGAGTACCGCGAGATGCGGGCGGTGCCCGGGTCGATCACGTACTTGATGCCGGGGACGGTCAGCGAGGTCTCCGCGACGTTCGTCGCGAGGACGATGCGGCGGAGCGAGCCCGAGGGGCGCTGGAAGACGCGGTGCTGCTCCGCGTGCGACAGGCGCGCGTAGAGCGGCAGGACCTCGGTGAACCGGAGCTTCTTCTTCTCCAGCGCGTCCGCCGTGTCGCGGATCTCGCGCTCACCGGAGAGGAATACGAGGATGTCGCCCTTGCCCTCGCCCTGGAGCTCCTCGACGGCGTCCGTGATCGCGGTGATCTGATCCCGGTCGGCCTCGTCCGAATCCTCTTCGAGCAGGGGTCTGTAGCGCACCTCGACCGGATACGTACGGCCGCTGACCTCGACGATCGGGGCGTCACCGAAGTGGCGGGAGAAGCGCTCGGGGTCGATCGTCGCCGACGTGATGACGACCTTCAGGTCCGGGCGCTTGGGCAGCAGCTGCGCCAGATAGCCGAGCAGGAAGTCGATGTTCAGGGACCGCTCGTGGGCCTCGTCGATGATGATCGTGTCGTACGCGCGCAGCTCGCGGTCCGTCTGGATCTCGGCGAGCAGGATGCCGTCCGTCATCAGCTTCACGAACGTGGCGTCCGGGTTGACCTGGTCCGTGAAGCGGACCTTCCAGCCGACGGCCTCGCCCAGCGGGGTGTCCATCTCGTCCGCGATCCGCTCGGCGACCGTGCGGGCCGCGAGCCGGCGGGGCTGGGTGTGCCCGATCATGCCGCGCACGCCGCGGCCGAGCTCGAGACAGATCTTGGGGATCTGGGTCGTCTTGCCGGAGCCGGTCTCGCCCGCGACGATCACGACCTGGTGGTCGCGGATCGCGTCGGCGATCTCGTCCTTCTTCTGGCTGACGGGGAGCTGCTCGGGATACGTGATCTCGAGCGCCTCGTACCGGCCGCGGCGCTGCGCCGTCCGGGCCTCGGCCTTCTCGGCCTCCGCCTCGATCTCGGCGAGCACGGCGGCCCGGGCTTCGGGCTTGCGGATGCGGCGCGCGCCTTCGAGCCTGCGGCCGAGCCGGTGCGCATCGCGCAGGGACAGCTCGGACAGGCGCTGGGCGAGGGTGCCGAGGACGGGGGCAGGCTGCGTAGACATACGTCCTCCAGGATCTCACCTCCGGGAAACGGGTGGCGAATGGTTTTGACGTGGGCCGGTATCGGCGGAGAACAGGGCAGTTAGAGCTGAAGGTCCGATATGACTGTTTTAACGTGTCCATATGTCTGAGCCGAGCGGCGACGATCACGACCACGGCGCACACGACCACGGCGCACACGGGCGCGTGCCGACACGCGGGGAGCGCTGGGAGAACTTCAAGAAGTCGCCGTTCCTGCCGGCGACCGTCCTCGTGTTCATCCTGGCCGCCGCCGCGGGGCTCTTCGCGGGCTCGTACACGTACACGATGGCGAACCCGACGCCGCACCGGATCCCCACGGCCGTGGTGGGCGCGGCGAACGCGAAGCACGGCGGGGCGGCGTTCCTGGACGGCATGGAGAAGGCGCTCAACGCGTCCCTCGAAGTGCATCCGTACGACAACGTCGCGGCGGCCGTCGAGGACGTGGACCAGCAGAAAGTCTTCGCGATCCTCGACGTGCGGCAGGGGGACCGCGTCGCGCTCCAGGTCTCGGGAGCCTCCGGAGCCTCGGTGGCACAGGTCCTCGCCGAGACCGCCCCGCAGGTCGGCGCCGCACTCGGGGTCCCGGTCACCGTGACCGACATCAAGCCGCTCCAGAGGGGCGACCCGCGCGGACTCGCGATCTTCTACATCTCGCTGGCCGCGGTCATCATCGGCTTCGTCGGCGCCATCCAGCTGAGCGTGCACGCGCGCGCCCTGAACCCGCTGGAGCGCATCGCCTACACGGTGGCGTACGCGCTGCTCGGGGCCTTCGTGATCGCCGTGGTCGTGGACTGGTGGCTGGGCGCGCTCGATCTGCCGTTCGCCGAGTCCTGGGCGATCCTCGCGCTGACGATGTTCACGTCGGGGATGGTCTTCACGATGTTCAACACGCTGGTCGGCCGCTGGGCGATGCTCCCGACCTGGGGGCTGATGGTGCTCCTCGGCAACCCGTCGTCGGGCGGCGCGGTGTCGTGGCCGCTGCTGCCGTCGGTGCTCGGCCGCATCGGCCAGTGGCTGCCGCCGGGTGCCTCGGTGAACGCGCAGCACACGGCCGTGTACTTCGGCGGACACCAGCACGTGTTCCCGTTCCTGGTCCTCACGGCATGGGCCCTGCTGTCGAGCACGATCTTCTGGGTCTGGCGCCACCGCCACCCGGGCGGCCGAACGACGGAGCCGGACCGGGCGGGGGCGCCGGGGGCGTGACCCTCCGGCGGCACCGCGGGTGGCTGCGCCCGGAAACGACGAAAGTTCCGCCCGGGACGGGGCCTTCAGGATCTGTGGTCCGCACGGCCGCTTCGCCGCGGGCGCGGACTTCGGGCGCTGGGCCGCAGGGTCCGGCGGGGGAAACGCAACAGGCCCCGTCCGGGGACGGGGCCTGAATCTTGTGGCTGGGGCCGGGATCGAACCGGCGACCTATCGCTTTTCAGGCGATCGCTCGTACCAACTGAGCTACCCAGCCACGCGGTTCGCGAACGAATCGCAGCGGTCCTGACGGGATTTGAACCCGCGGCCTCCACCTTGACAGGGTGGCGAGCACTCCAAACTGCTCCACAGGACCAAGCTGTTGTGCGACACAAGTGTCGCACAGGGTGTTGCGTGCCCCCAACGGGATTCGAACCCGTGCTACCGCCTTGAAAGGGCGGCGTCCTGGGCCACTAGACGATGAGGGCGAACTAGCAATACTGCTCTGCTTCGTCTGCGCGTCCAGGGACGTGAGAAGCATGTGACTCCGCTTCCCCCCGAAAGGTTCAGCTTCTCCTTCGCTCCTCACGGAGGTCAGGACGGTCAAGCCCTGACCGCTGCCCTTGGGCACGACCAGACTGTACTACGACGCTGGGACCTGGGCCAAACCGAATAGAGGTGGCCGCTCTCAAGGCTGGTTCTCCTTCGGCAGATGGCGGCTGACCTGCGCCGTCGTCAGGCCCAGGCCGCCCAGTTCGATCTCGTCCCAGGCCTGCAGACGGCGCGTGTCGCGGTCCAGGTAGAGGACCGACGCCTGCACCGGGTCGGGGGAGCCGTCGTCGACGGCGCGCAGGCCGCTGCCGCCGGTCGAGCCCTCGACGCGCAGCCGCGTGCCCAGCTTCATCACCTCGGTCGCTTCGTGGTGGATGTGGCCCGCGAGGACCAGCGGGACCGTGCCGTCCGTCTCGCGGGCGGCCACCGGGTTGTGGGCGATCGCGATGTCCACCGGCGTGCCCGCCTCCCGCTGGTCGCGCAGCGCGGAGGCGAGCCGGATGCCCGCCATGCGCTCGGCCGGGTCGCCCTGCGCCTTGACCGCGCGGTCCGGCGTGTACTGGGGGTCTCCGGTGCCGGCGAAGCGCAGCCCGGCGACGGTGACCGCCTTGCCGTTGTCGAGGACGCGGACGTTCTTCATGTGGGCGAGGTAGCGCTGGGTGGTGGCCGAGTCGTGGTTGCCGCGGACCCAGATGTACGGGGCGCCGAGGTCCTTGATCGGGTCGAGGAACGGGTTCTCGGCCGCCGAGCCGTGGTCCATCGTGTCGCCGGAGTCGACGATCACCGAGATGTCGTACTGCTCGACGAGCGAGGAGATGATCTTCCAGCTGGCCGGGTTCAGATGGATGTCCGAGACGTGCAGGACGCGGATCGTGGACGGGTCCGGCTGGTACACGGGGAGCGTCGACGTCACGTCGTAGAGCTTGGTCACATTGGTCACCAGGCGCGCCAACTCCTTTTGATAGACGTCGAATTCGGTGACGATCGAGCGCGCGCTGCCGACGACCGAGGGGGCCGAGGAAAGCAGGCCCGAGAACTTCGGCTCCAGGACCGACTTGGGGTTCCAGGTCGCGTAGGCCGCCCCTCCCGAGGCCGCCAGGAGGGCGAGCGCGAGGCCGCCGGCGCCGAGTGCGCGGCGGGGGCGGCGGTAGACGGCGAGGCCGAGCGCGGTGGCGCCGGAGACGACGGCGACGCAGGAGCGCAGGGCGAGGTCGAGGGTGCCGTGCTCGACGTCGCGGGTGATCTCGTCCTGGAGGCCGGAGATGCGTTCGGGGTGGTCGACCAGGGCCTGGGAGCGGACCGGGTCGAGGCGGTCGACGTCCACGTCGAGGCGGATGGGGGCGGTGTGCGACTTGAGTTCCAGCGAGCCGAGCGGTGAGACGTTGATCTTCGTGCCGCCGGTCAGGGACGGGCGCAGCGTCATCCGGGTGTCCATCGGGCCCACCGGGACGCGGACGTTCCCCACGACGAGCAGGCCGAGCCACGCCCCCATGAGGACGACGGCCGCGAGGCCCAGGGCGCGGAGGTACGGGCGGGGCTGGAGGGTGAGATCGCCGGTGGGGCGGGGGCGGCGGGCGCGATGGTGGCGGCCGACCGCGGAGGGGATGTTCCGCAGGGCGGACAGGGCGGCGACAGCGGGGACGCGGGCCATTGGTCCCGTATGCCCATGCGGATGGTCCCGTATGCCCGGACGGACAGGTCGATCTGAGGGCGAGTGGCCGACAATGGCCGTGTGCTGGAGATGACGCGCGAGGAGTTCGAGGAACTGGTCGCCGAAGCCCTGGACCGGATTCCGCCGGAGCTGACGCGGCTCATGGACAACGTGGCGGTGTTCGTCGAGGACGAGCCCGCCGACGGGGGACCTGAGCTGCTGGGCCTCTACGAAGGGACGCCGCTGACCGAGCGGGGTGAGTGGTACGCGGGCGTGCTGCCCGACCGCATCACCATCTACCGGGGACCCACGCTGCGGATGTGCGAGTCCCGCGAGGACGTCGTCGCGGAGACGGAGGTCACCGTGGTCCACGAGATCGCCCACCACTTCGGGATCGACGACGCGCGGCTGCACGCCCTCGGGTACGGGTGACGGCCGGGCCGTGAGCGGGCGTGTCCTCTTGCGGGGGACGGGAGTTGGGAACGGTGACGCCGGTTTCGGCGGTTCCCGTATCGCTTCAGCTTCAGCTCAGCTCCAGCTTTTCAGCGCCCCGGAGGTGCTTGCCCGTGCGCCAGCTGTCCGTACCCCCTCGTCTGGTCCGACTGGCCGCGGCGGTGGTGGCCGTCACGGCGGCGACCACCGGCTGCATGAGCGTCGCCCAGGAGGGGGGCGGGCCCGCCCCGTCGCACTCGGCGGGGCGGCACGGCGGGCGGGCGGCGCCGGACGGCGGCGCGGTGGTCCCCGGGGGTGGCGGGGAGCAGGCCGGGGGCCGGGAAGGCGTGAAGGGGTCGCCGTCGCCGAGCGGCACCGCGTCCGACGCGGCCTCGCGTGCCGCCTCGCCCTCCGAGAGTCCCTCCAAGGGAGCAACGGGTCCGGTGAAACCCTCGGCGAGCGGGCGGACCACGCCACCGTCCCGGCCGACCCCGACGCGCACCGCGCCGGACACGCCCACGCCGACCCCGGACACCCCCACGCCGACGCCCGACCCGACCACCGCGGAGCCCTCGTCGTCGGCGCACGAGCAGGCGTCGGCCCGGGTGCGGGTCGACCGGGAGCCGGCGCCGCGGGCGGGGACGCCTGCGTTGGCCTGACCTCGGGGGAAGGTGTGAGCGGGGTCTCAGGGGATTGGTTTGCGCAGGAGGGCGGTGGGTGACTATGGTGGTAGATCGTTTGATCCCATTTGCCCGGCGCCGTTAAGAGAGCGCCGCGTGGCGCGTTCTCTCCCCAGCCGTGGCTGGACCGCATTGAGGCGGTCGATTGCGAAATTCACGGAGTTGACGGGCGCGTGCCGAGACTCCGGAAGGTTTCGCATTTCGCATGTCCATTTCCAGTTCTGACCACACCGTCATGCCCGAGAACGACGAGGCCGTACAGGTTCTCGCCGTCGACGAGGACGTGACTGCCGTTGCCGTCGGAGAGGCCGCCGACAGCGCCTCCGCCGAGGCCGGCGCCCCCGCCGAGCCCACCCTGTCCTTCGGCGACCTCGGTCTGCCCGAGGGCATCGTCCGCAAGCTCGCGCAGAACGGCGTGACCGCGCCGTTCCCGATCCAGGCCGCGACCATCCCGGACGCCCTGGCCGGCAAGGACATCCTCGGCCGTGGCCGCACCGGCTCCGGCAAGACCCTCTCCTTCGGTCTGCCCACCCTGGCGCGTCTCGCCGGCGGTCACACCGAGAAGAAGAAGCCCCGCGCGGTCATCCTGACCCCGACCCGCGAGCTGGCGATGCAGGTCGCCGACGCCCTCCAGCCCTACGGCGACGTCCTCGGCCTGAAGATGAAGGTCGTCTGCGGCGGTACGTCCATGGGCAACCAGATCTACGCCCTCGAGCGCGGCGTCGACGTCCTCGTCGCCACCCCGGGCCGTCTGCGCGACATCATCAACCGCGGCGCCTGCTCGCTCGCGAACGTCGAGATCGCTGTGCTCGACGAGGCCGACCAGATGTCCGACCTGGGCTTCCTGCCCGAGGTCACCGAGCTGCTCGACCAGGTCCCGTCCGACGGCCAGCGCATGCTGTTCTCGGCCACGATGGAGAACGAGATCTCCACGCTGGTCAAGCGCTACCTGAACAACCCGGTCACGCACGAGGTCGACGCCGCCCAGGGCGCCGTCACGACCATGACCCACCACATCCTGATCGTGAAGCCCAAGGACAAGGCGCCGGTCACCGCCGCGATCGCCTCCCGCAAGGGCCGCACGATCATCTTCGTCCGCACCCAGCTGGGCGCCGACCGCATCGCCGAGCAGCTCCAGGACGCCGGCGTGAAGGCCGACGCGCTGCACGGCGGCATGACGCAGGGTGCCCGTACCCGCGTCCTCGCCGACTTCAAGGACGGCTACGTCAACGCGCTCGTCGCGACCGACGTCGCCGCCCGCGGTATCCACGTCGACGGCATCGACCTGGTGCTGAACGTGGACCCGGCCGGTGACCACAAGGACTACCTGCACCGCTCGGGCCGTACCGCGCGTGCCGGCAAGTCCGGTGTCGTCGTCTCCCTGTCGCTGCCGCACCAGCGCCGCCAGATCTTCCGCCTCATGGAGGACGCGGGCGTCGACGCCTCGCGCCACATCATCCAGGGCGGTGATGCCTTCGACGCGGAGGTCGCCGAGATCACCGGCGCCCGGTCCATGACCGAGGTCCAGGCCGAGTCCGCGGGCAACGCCGCGCAGCAGGCCGAGCGTGAGGTCGCCTCCCTCACCAAGGAGCTGGAGCGGGCCACGCGTCGCGCCGGCGAGCTGCGCGAGGAGGCCGACCGCCTCACCGCGCGTGCCGCCCGTGAGCGCGGCGAGGACGCCGAGGGCGTCGCCGCCGCCGTCGCCGCCGCTGCCGAGAAGGCCGCCGAGGCGTCCGTCCCGGAGCAGGCTGCCGCGCCGGCCGAGCGCCAGGAGCGTTCGTCCTCGTACGAGCAGCGCCCGCAGCGCCGTGACGAGCGGGGCAACTACGAGAAGCGCGACCGTCGTGACGACCGTCCGTCGGGCGGCTTCAACCGTGACCGCCGTGACAACGACCGTGGTGGCTTCCGTCGTGACGACCGTCCGTCGGGCGGCTTCAACCGTGACCGTCGTGACAACGACCGTGGTGGCTTCCGTCGTGACGACCGTCCGTCGGGCGGCTTCAACCGTGACCGCCGTGACGACAACCGTGGCGGCTTCGACCGTGACCGTCGTGACGACCGCGGTGGCCGTTCCTTCGAGCGTCGTGACAACGACCGTGGTGGCTTCCGCCGCGACGACCGTCCCTCCGGCGGCGGCTTCAACCGCGACCGTCGCGACGACCGTCCCTCGGGCGGCGGCTTCAACCGCGACCGTCGTGACGAGCGCCCCTCGGGCGGCGGCTTCCGCCGTGACGACCGCCCCTCCGGCGGCCACCGCGGCAGCGACCGTCCGTTCAACCGTGACCGTCGTGACGACCGTCCCGCCGGCGGCGGCTTCCGCTCCGGTGGCCACGACCGTCCCTACGGCCGCCGCGACGACCACCGCGGTGCGGGCTCCGGCTCGACCGGCGGTTCCTCGTTCCGCCGCGACGAGAAGCCGCGCTGGAAGCGCAACGGCTGAGACGGCTGAAGGCCGCAGGGCCTGACGGCCTGACCTGAGAAGGGCCCGGGAGACGATCACGTCTCCCGGGCCCTTCTTTCTTTTCGCGCTCCTGTACCGCCGTTCACCCGCGGGCATTTTTGGCCGACGCCCGCGCATGCCCCGTCCCCGGTACGGGAATCGCTGGGGGCATGACAAGTGATCCCGTGGCGCAGCAACCGCCGCCGAAGACCGACGAGGAACGTCTCGCCCAGCTCGGCTACACGCAGGTCCTCGCCCGCAGGATGTCGGCGTTCTCCAACTACGCCGTCTCCTTCACGATCATCTCGGTGCTCTCCGGGTGCCTGACGATGTATCTCTTCGGGATGAACACCGGCGGCCCCGCCCTGATCACCTGGGGGTGGGTCGGGGTCGGCCTCATGACCCTGTTCGTCGGGCTCGCGATGGCGGAGATCTGTTCGGCGTACCCGACCTCCGCCGGCCTCTACTTCTGGGCGCACCGGCTCGCACCCGCGCGGACGGCCGCCGCCTGGGCGTGGTTCACGGGCTGGTTCAACGTCCTCGGCCAGGTCGCGGTGACCGCCGGGATCGACTTCGGCGCCGCGTCCTTCCTCGGCGCGTATCTGAACCTCCAGTTCGACTTCGAGGTGACGCCGGGGCGGACGATCCTGCTGTTCGCGGCGATCCTCGTGCTGCACGGGCTCCTCAACACCTTCGGCGTGCGCATCGTCGGGCTGCTCAACAGCGTCAGCGTCTGGTGGCACGTCGTCGGCGTCGCCGTCATCGTCGGCGCTCTCGCCTTCGTGCCGGACAGCCACCGGTCCGCGTCCTTCGTCTTCACGAAGTTCGTCAACAACACCGGCTGGGGCAGCGGGTTCTACGTCGTCCTGATCGGCCTGCTGATGGCCCAGTACACCTTCACCGGCTACGACGCCTCCGCGCACATGACCGAGGAGACCCACGACGCGTCCACCGCGGGGCCGAAGGGCATCGTGCGGTCCATCTGGACGTCCTGGATCGCCGGGTTCGTGCTGCTCCTGGGATTCACCTTCGCCATCCAGTCGTACCAGGGCGCCCTCGGCTCGGCCACGGGCGCGCCGCCCGCGCAGATCCTGCTCGACGCGCTCGGGGCGACCGCCGGGAAGCTGCTGCTGCTCGTCGTCATCGGCGCGCAGCTCTTCTGCGGCATGGCCTCCGTCACCGCCAACAGCCGTATGATCTACGCCTTTTCGCGTGACGGCGCGCTTCCGTTCTCGCACGTCTGGCACACCGTCAGCCCGCGCACCCGTACCCCCGTCGCCGCGGTGTGGCTGGCGGCGCTCGGCGCGCTCGTGCTCGGGCTGCCGTACCTCATCAACGTCACGGCGTACGCGGCCGTGACCTCGATCGCCGTCATCGGTCTCTACATCGCGTACGTCGTCCCGACCCTGCTGCGGCTGCGCAAGGGCGACGACTTCGAGCGCGGGCCCTGGCACCTGGGCAGGTGGTCGCGGCCGATAGGGATCGTGGCCGTGGTGTGGGTCGCCGTCATCACGGTCCTCTTCATGCTGCCGCAGGTCTCGCCGGTCACATGGGAGACGTTCAACTACGCCCCGATCGCGGTGCTCGTGGTCCTCGGGTTCGCGGGCGTGTGGTGGCTGGTGTCGGCCCGGCACTGGTTCCTCAACCCGGAGCACGCGCGGACCGTCGCGCGTGAGGCGGGGCGCGTGGGAGCGCCGGAACCGGTCGATCCGTGAGCGGCGGGCGCGCCGCCCGGCCGCCCGTGTGACATCCGACAGGCCGTGGAGGCCGATACCCGATCGGCCTCCCGGCGCCGGCGGGCTATGCTCGGGGATGCGTCGGCGAGGGTCGGCGTGTGGACCCTTAGCTCAATTGGCAGAGCAGTGGACTTTTAATCCATTGGTTGTGGGTTCGAGTCCCACAGGGTCTACCGCGTGAACAGCGGCCCGGACGGCTTCGGCCGGCCGGGCCGCTGTGCTGTTCCCGCCGAACTCCGCTGCCCCTCAAGCCTCCCGCAGGTACCGCCTCTTCACCGCCGTCAGCGCGACCGCGTACAGGGCGAGGACCGCCGCGAGGAGCGCGTAGTACACGGGCGGCAGGGGAGTCATGCCGAGCGGGCGGGCGGCGGGGGTCAGGGGCAGCAGGATGCCGGCGGCGGTCAGGGACGCGACCGCCCAGCGGACCGGGCCAGGGGTGCGCGGGGCGCGGCCGGTGCGCAGGAGCAGCATCACCAGAGCCTGGGTCAGGAGGTTCTCGGTGAACCAGCCCGAGTGGAACGCCGCTTCGTCGCCCGCTCCCGCCGTGGAGTGCAGGGCGAGCGCGAGGACGCCGAAGGTCGCGAGGTCGGCGGCGGCGTTGAGGACGCCGAACCCGGTGATGAAGCGCAGGAAGTCGTGCGGCCGCAGCGTCGTGGGCCGGCGCAGGGCGTCGGGCGCCGGCCGGTCGAAGGCGAACGAGAGCTGGGCCGCGTCGAAGCACAGGTTCTGCGCGAGCACCTGGGCCGGGAGCATCGGCAGGAACGGCAGCAGAAGGCCCGCTGACAGCATCGCGATCACGTTGCCGAGGTTCGAGGAGAGCGTGACGCGCAGATACGTGGCGATGTTGCCGCTGCTGTGCCGGCCCGCGGTGATCGCGTGGCCGATCGCGGTGAGGTCCTTGCCCGGCCGGTCCGCGGGCTGCGCGAGCACGATGTCCGCCGCGTCGCGCGCCACCGGGACCGCGTCGCGCGGGCAGATCCCGACGTCGGCGGCGCGCAGCGCGGGCAGGTCGTTCACGCCGTCGCCCAGGAAGCCGACGGTCGTCTCCCCGCCGGCACGCAGGGCGGTGACGATGCGCGCTTTGTGGGCGGGGGTACAGCGGGCGAAGACGGTGGTGCGGTGGGCGAGGCGGGCCAGTTCCTCGTCCGTGAGCGCGTCGAGGACGTCCGCGGTCTGTACGTCGCCGGGGGCGAGCCCCAGATCGCGCAGGGCGCGAGCGGCGGTGCCGGGGTGGTCGCCGGTGAGCACCTTGACCGTGACGCCGCGCTCTGCGAGATCGTGCAGGGCCTGCGTGGCGGTCGGCACGAGGGTGTCGGTGAAGGCGACGAAGCCGGTGAAGGTGAGGCCGTGTTCGTCGGCGGTGCGGTACGGGCGGTGCCGGGCGGGGCGTTCGGCCGTCGCCACGGCGAGGAGCCGGAGCCCGTCGCCGGACAGCGCCGCGGCCCGGGCGAGCAGGCTCGCGCGCTCGGTGCCGTCGAGCGCGCACCGGTCGAGGACGTTCTCCACGGAGCCTTTGACGGCGAGCGTGACCGCGCCGAGGCCGCCGGGCCGCCGGACGACGGCGGTGGCGAGGCGGCGTACGGGGTCGAAGGGCAGGGCCGTGATCCCGTCGTACGCGTCCGTGACGGCCGGGTCTGCCGAGAGGCCCTGCGTGATGACCGCCTCGTCGAGCGCGTCCGGGGCCGGCAGGTCGGCGAGCTGGAGCGTCCACCAGGCGGAGACGGCCGCCCAGTGCAGGGCGTCGGGGTCGGTGTGGGCGAGGTCGACGGCCGGGCGGTCCTGGGTGAGGGTGCCGGTCTTGTCGACGCAGAGGACGTCGACGGCGCCTGTGTCGTGCAGGGCGGGGAGCCGTTTGACGATGACGCCGTGGGTGCGGGCGAGCAGCGCGGAGCCGCGGGCGAGCGCCGTCGTGACGATGACCGGCAGCATCTCCGGGGTGAGCCCGACGGCCACCGCGACGGCGAACGGCAGGGTCTCCAGGCCCCGGCCGCGCAGCGCGGCGCCCGCCATCAGGACCAGCGGCGGAGTCAGCAGCATGAAGCGGATCAGGGTCCAGGAGATGCCGTGCACCGAGCGTTCGAACGCGCTCGCCCCGCGCGGTGTGCCGACCGTGCGGTGGGCGGCGGCGAAGCGGGTGTCTGCACCCGTCGCGAGCACCACGGCGCTCGCGCTCCCGGAGGCCACGCTGCCGCCCTGGAGGCACAGATGCGCCGACTCGCCGTCCGCGGGCAGGTCCACGGGCCGCTTGTCGACGGGCACCGACTCCCCGGTGAACGCGGCTTGCTGCACGGTCAGGCCCTGCGCCCGCAGGAGGCGTACGTCGGCGGGGACCAGGTCGCCGGGGCCGAGCCGCACGATGTCGCCGGGCACCAACTGGCTTACCGGGACCTCGTGTTCGGTCGGCGGGGCGCTCTCGTCGTCGCCGGTGCGGCGCAGCACGGTCGCCGTCGTCGCGACCAGGTCGCGCAGGCCCGCCATCGCCCTGTCCGCGCGGTGCTCGCCGGCGGAGCGCAGGCCGCAGCTGACGGCGACCAGGACGAGGATCACGCAGGCGGTGCCCCAGGCCGCGACGGTCGCCGAGACGAGGCCGAGGCAGAGCAGGACGCCGGTGAACGGGTCGCGCAGGCTGCGGGCGGCCAGACGGGGCCAGGACAGGGGGCGTGTACCCGGCAGGACGTTCTCGCCGTGGCGGGCGAGGCGCCGCTCGGCCTCCGCCTCGGTGAGGCCGCGCGGGCCGCTGTCGAGGGAGCGCAGGAGCTGGAGGGTCGTGCGGCCCGGGTCCGTCTTCGGGGCTGTGTCGGTCACTCTCGGGCGCCGTCAGGGATTCTCGGGTGTCGGCACCGTCGTCTTCTCCCGTTCATCGGACCGCGAAAGGCTTCCACCGGCCATGGGTTCGAGCCTTCAGTTTAGGGGCGGAACTTTTGCCGCCCTCCGCTAGTTTCTACAGAGCTGTAGAAGATCAGTACCTGCCGATCGAGGAGAGTCATGGCCCTGTGGGATCGCTTCAAGGAGTCCGCGTCGACGATGCAGACGCAGCTCATGGCGAAGAAGAACGACCTGAAGAGCGGCGCCTTCCGTGACGCGAGCATGGCGATGTGCGCGCTGGTCGCCGCGGCCGACCGGAACATCGACCCGGCCGAGCGCAGTCGCGTGGCCCAGCTCATCTCCACGAACGAGGTGCTGCAGAACTTCCCGGCGGATCAGCTCCAGAGCCGCTTCGACGCGAATCTGAACAAGCTGACCGCCGACTTCGACTTCGGCAAGGTCAGCGTCCTCCAGGAGATCGCCAAGGCGAAGAAGAAGCCCGCCGAGGCGCGCGCGGTCATCCAGATCGGCATCGTCATCGGCGGCGCGGACGGCGACTTCGACAAGACCGAGCAGGCCGTCGTCCGCGAGGCCTGCCTGATGCTCGACCTGCCCCCGCACGAGTTCGACCTGTAGGCGGATACACCGAAGGCCCGGAACCATTGGTTCCGGGCCTTCGGCCTTCAGTAGCGGGGACAGGATTTGAACCTGCGACCTCTGGGTTATGAGCCCAGCGAGCTACCGAGCTGCTCCACCCCGCGTCGGTAAACACGACTCTACGCCATTGCGGCGACAGAACGCGAATCGGTTGCCCGGCGTTCGGCGATCCGCCGCCTCCGGCCCCCTTTCACCCGGTCGGTCCCGCCAGGTCGCCCGCCGTCTTTTCCGGGGGAACTCTGGAGTGGGGCCCGACGGCGTGCGCAGGCGCGGGACCGACGCGGACGGTGGCGGGAGACGAGCGGTGGGGCAGCGAGGAGGACACGGGCGAGAGACGGAGCAGGGCCTGTCCCGGGCCCGGTTCTTCGTGCGTCTGCTGCCCGTGCTGCTCATCGTCGTCGGGGCGGTCTACGACTACGTGACGCCGTCGACGTTCACCGGCGTGCCCCTCTTCACGGCCGCCCCGCTGGTCGGCGCCCCCTTCTTCTCGCCCCGCGGCACTCTCCTGACCGGCCTCGCGACCGTGGCCGTCGTACTCGGGGTGCATCTCAGATACACCCGCAGTTACGACACCGACGCCGTCACCGAACTCGTCACGGTCGTCACCGTCGCCGTCCTCGCCTGTGTCATGAACCGTGTCGTGCGGCGGGGCAGTGAGCAGCTCACCTCCGTGCGCCAGATCGCCGAGGCGGCCCAGCGCGCCGTCCTGCCCGAGCCCGCGGAGCGCATCGGCGGCCTGGAGATCGCGGCCCGCTACGAGGCGGCCCAGGCGGGGGCCTTCATCGGGGGCGACCTGTACGCGGTGCAGGACACCCCGCACGGGGTGCGGCTCGTCGTGGGCGACGTACGCGGGAAGGGCATGGGCGCGGTGTCCGCCGTGGCCGTCGTCATCGGCGCCTTCCGGGAGGCGGCCGAGCAGGAGGCGACCCTGGAGGCGGTCGCGCAGCGCCTGGAGCGGGCGCTCGCGCGCGAGGGGCTGCGGCGCAACGGCCTCGACGAGTTCGAGGGTTTCACCACGGCCGTGCTCGCCGAGATCCCGCACGGCAACGGCCTCGTACGGGTCATCAACCGCGGCCATCCGGAACCCCTGATCCTGGGCGGCGACGGCGCGCTCAAGGTCCTGTCGCCGCCGGAGCCCGCGCTGCCGCTCGGGATGGGTGGCCTCGGCAGCTGGCCCGACCGGGCGTCCGAGACGGAGTTCCCGTCCGGGGCGACGCTGCTGCTCTACACCGACGGCCTCTCGGAGGCACGCGACGAGGAGGGCACCTTCTACGACCCGGCGGCCCGGCTCGCGGGGCGGATGTTCTCGGGGCCCGATCCGCTGCTGGCCGCGCTCACCGCAGAGGTCCGCCGGCACACCGGGGGCGGTACGACGGACGACATGGCGCTGCTCGCGGTGAGGCGGCCGTGAAGCGGCAGTGAAGCAGCCGTGACCACGGTCTTCACCTTCCGTAGTCGAATCGCGTCGCTGCGCATAACATTTGACAAACCGTCAGATGAGCGACCCGCTCCGGTGGCCGGTCAACTCGCCCGATTCCGCCCGCTCGTGCCCCGATAAGTCCAGGCCAAAGGCGTTAACGATCAGTCGGAACGGCTTGGAATCAGGCCCCGGTGTCTATTAACGTTCGATAACGCAGCGCGGTCGTCCCAGCCGTCACAAGAGACGGCTCCGTGCGCACGCGCCTAATCCCGCAAGGGAGCCGGGGAACCACCAACTTGGGGTGAATCGGACGTCTTTCCTTGCGGAAGGCGTCGGTAGGAGACCTTCCTGCTCCGAACCCGTCAGCTAACCCGGTAGGCGAGAAGGAAGGAAAGGAGCGCGCCCCCGTGGCGTCCAACCGGCCTGCCCCAGAGTTCTCCTACGCGCCGATCGACGAAGAGTTCGGCGAAGCGGACGAGCGGACCTGGGACGAGTGGAATCCCACCGAGGAGTCAGTCCGCCCCGTACGCGGCAGGCACCGCGTAGCCAAGCAGCGCGGCGGTCTCGCGCGCAGCTCCACTGTTCTCGGGGTCGGCGTGATCGCGGCCGTCGGCGCGGGCGGCATCGCCACCGCGCAGGGCGGCAAGCCCCCCGTGCACATCTCGATGCCCGACCTCTCGGCCGTCAAGGACTCGCTGCCCGACGCCAAGTCCCTGCCCGGCGTGGGCGCGCTGATATCCGATGTCTCCGGAGACGACGACGAGTCCGGCGCCGGCGCGACCCCGCTGACCGACGCCGGCGTCACCACCGCGGACGCCGAGCAGGGCACGACCGCCGGCGAGGCCCTGCGCGCCCGCATCATGCAGCAGGCCGAGCAGCAACAGGACCAGGCCGCCGACGCCGAGGCCGCGGCCGCCGAGGAGGCCGCCGCGAAGAAGGCCGCCGAGGACGCCGCCAAGGAGCAGGACGCAGCCAAGGCCAAGGCCGCCGCCGACAAGAAGGCGGCGGAGGAGGCCGCGAAGAAGAAGGCCGAGGCCGAGCGCCTCGCCAAGCTCGCCAAGAGCTTCACGCTGCCGGTCGCCTCCTACACGATCACCGGCACGTTCGGTCAGCCCGGCTCGATGTGGTCCTCCGGCTACCACACGGGTCTCGACTTCGCCGCTCCCACGGGTACGCCGCTGAAGGCGATCCACTCCGGCACCGTCAAGGAAGCCGGCTGGGCGGGCGCGTACGGCTACCGCACCGTCCTCGAACTGCCGGACGGCACCGAGCTCTGGTACTGCCACCAGTCGTCCCTCAACGTCAGCGCCGGCCAGAAGGTGACCAGCGGCGACGTCATCGGCCGCGTCGGCGCCACCGGCAACGTGACCGGGCCGCACCTCCACCTGGAGGTCCACCCCGGCGGCCAGGCGACCGGAGTCGACCCCGCGCCGTGGCTGCGCTCCAACGGCCTGACCATCTGAGGCTCGTAGACCCTCCGAAGGCGCGTAACCCTGCGAACCCCGGCGGCCCTGACGGCAACCCCCCGACGTCAGGGCTGCCGGTCGGCCATGCCTGGAATATCTTGCTCCGCATCGGTGTTCTGACAGGCCATGACTTCTCTTCGCAAGCTTGGCTCGTCGGACCTCGAGGTGTTCCCGCTCTCCCTCGGCGGCAATGTGTTCGGCTGGACCGCCGACGAGACGCAGTCCTTCGCCGTGCTCGACGCGTACGTCGCCGCCGGCGGCAACTTCGTCGACACGGCCGACGCGTACTCGGCGTGGGTTCCGGGCAACAAGGGCGGCGAGTCCGAGACCGTCATCGGCAAGTGGCTGGCCGCGCGCGGCAACCGCTCCGATGTCGTCGTCGCCACCAAGGTCGGCGCGCACCCCGACTTCAAGGGCCTGTCGGCGAACACCATCAAGTCCGCCGCGGACGAGTCGCTGCGCCGCCTCGGCACGGACTACATCGACCTCTACTACACGCACTTCGACGACCCGTCCGTGCCGGTCGAGGAGATCATCACCGCCCTCGACGAGCTGGTGAAGTCCGGGAAGGTGCGCGCCATCGCAGCGTCGAACCTGACCCCGGAACGTCTCCAGGAGTCCCTGGACTTCTCCGACCGCGAGGGCCTCGCCCGCTACGCGGCGCTCCAGCCGCACTACAACCTCGTCTCGCGCGACACCTACGAGGGCCGGCTCCAGGAGGTCGCCTCGCGCAGCGGTCTCGCCGCCGTCCCGTACTACGCCCTGGCGTCCGGGTTTCTGACGGGCAAGTACCGGCCGGGCACCGAGGTCGACAGCGCGCGGGCCGCGGGCGCCGGCAAGCACCTGCAGACCGAGCGTGGCCTGCGCGTCCTGAAGGCCCTCGACGAGGTGGCGCAGGCGCACGACGCCGAGGTCGCGACCGTCGCCCTCGCCTGGCTCGCGTCCCGCCCGACGGTGGCCGCGCCCATCGCGTCCGCCCGCACCGTGGAGCAGCTGCCGGCGCTGGTGGCCGTGGCCGGCCTGGAGCTGACGGACGCGGAGCTCTCGAAGCTCACGGAGGCGTCCGCCTGAGGCGTTCTCAGTAGCGGTACGGGTTGTACGCGTTGTGGGCACCGTGCGCGGGGAACCGGGCGACCGGCCCCGCGTACATCGGCGGCACCCACACGGGCGGCGCGGTGGCGTGGGACGCGTAGACGAGGGCGGGGCGGGCCGCGTGGCGCCGCGCCCACAGCTCGTCGAGGAGCTCCCGCTCCCGTACGACATAGTCCGCCCCGGCCCGGCCGCGCCGCCCGCGGTGGCGCAGGAGCGCGAGTGAGGTCGCGTACTGCTGGTACTGGGCCACGGCCTTGGCCGTCTCCTTGCCGCCGTGGTGCTGCGCGAACTCGCGGGCCAGGCGGCGGGCGCGCATCGAGCCGAGGGCGAACGGCTCGGCCGGGCCGACCCAGCCGGCCGCCGCGTACGCGGGCAGCTCGGAGCGCACCGTGCGCAGTTCGCGCTGGCGGGTCCCGATCGCGAGCCAGGTCAGCAGCCCGAACGCGGGCATCATGAACAGCGCGTAGACCCCGAAGAACCCGAACCGGCCGAACGCCGACGAGCCGTTCCACGTGGCGTGCATGCCCATCGCGAGCAGCAGCCCGGTGAGGGGCAGGAACACGCGCCGCACCGGCCCGCGGTCGGGCGCGGTCCAGGCCGCGACGCCGAAGCCGATGCCGGTGAGCACCGTGAACAGGGGGTGCGCGAACGGCGACATGACGATGCGTACGAAGAAGGTGGCGGCGGTCACCGAGGCGATGCCGGTGCCGCTGTTGAGCTGGTCGGTGCCGAAGGCGTTGCCCAGATAGAGGATGTTCTCGGTGAACGCGAAGCCGGTGGCGGTGACCCCGGCGATCACCACGCCGTCGACGATCCCGGTGAAGTCCCGTCTGCGGAACAGGAAGATGAGCAGGACGGCGCAGGCCTTCGCGGACTCCTCGACGATGGGCGCTATGACCGTCGCGCCGAGGGTGTCGGCGTTCGCGGGGTCGGCCGAGTTCGTGGCGATCCAGTGGGTCGCGAAGCTGTTGGCGACGATCGCGATGAGCGCGGCGGCGCAGGCGCCCCAGGCGAAGGAGAACAGCAGGTTCCGCCAGGGCGCGGGCGCGACCCGGTCCAGCCAGCGGAACGCGGCTATCAGCAGCGGGACGGGCAGGACCGCGAGGCAGAGTCCGACCAGGAACCCCTTGGTGCCGGTCTGTTCCCGCACGAGGGCGAGGATCACCAGGCCGGAGAGTGTCAGGAGCGAGACGAGCGCCCAGGCGTGCACGGTCCTCCGCTCCCACCAGCGCGGATGCCGCAGTGTGCCGGGTCCGGCAGCGTCCGCTCCGGGCTGGGCGTGCGGAAACGCATTCGGATACGAGGGATAGGTCGCCACAGCGTTGACCCTAACGAGGGACGGGCCCGGCCGCGACGGGGTGTGTCAGTCCGCGGCGGTGGCCGGTGCGTGCTGGGCGCGCAGGAAGAGCAGGTCGTGGACCACATGTCCCTTGTCCAGGCCCTGGCCCTCGAAGCGCGTGAGGGGCCGGAAGGAGGGCCGGGGCGCGTACCCGCCGTCGGGCTGCGTGTTCTCGTAGTCCGGGTGTTCGGTCAGGACTTCGAGCATCTGCTCGGCGTACGGCTCCCAGTCGGTCGCGCAGTGCACCAGGGCGCCCGGCCTGAGGGGGACCTTGGCGAGGCTGAGGAACTCCGGCTGGATCAGGCGCCGCTTGTGGTGGCGCTTCTTCGGCCAGGGGTCGGGGAAGTAGACGCGCAGCCCGTCGAGGGAGGCGGCGGGGAGCATCTCGCGGAGCAGGATGATCGCGTCGCCGTTGGCCACCCGGATGTTCGTCAGGCCGTTCCGCTCGGCGAGGCCCAGGAGGTTGCCCTGGCCCGGGGTGTGCACGTCGACCGCGAGGATGCCGGTGTCGGGGTCGTCGGCGGCCATCTGCGCCGTCGCCTCGCCCATGCCGAAGCCGATCTCCAGGACGACGCGCTTCCTGCCGTCGAACAGCTCGTCGAGGTCGAGGACGCGCTGCCCGTCGATGTCGAGTCCCCACAAGGGCCACAGCCGCTGGAGGGCGTCGGCCTGGCCCGTCGTGACGCGGCTGCGGCGGGGCTGGAAGCTGCGGATGCGCCGCTCGAAGTGCGAACCGGCGGGGTCCGGCGCGGGCCCGTCGGGAAAGCGCGGCTCGCCCTTGGCGCGTGCGGGAGCCGGTGCTTCGGGACCGGCGGCCTCGGGACCGGCGGCCTCGGGACTGGCGGCCTCGGGACTGGCGGCCTCGGGGGTGTGGGCTTCGGGGGTGCGGGGTGACTCAGACACAGTGAGGCGATTTTAGACGCCGGATCCGGCGGGGGCCCAAGCTCGGGCCCTGGAGGCCAGGGCCCAGGCTCAAGTCTCGGAGGTGAGGTCCAAGCCCAGGTCCCGGAGCTCGGGGCTCAGGTCCCCGAGCTCACGACCCGAGCGCGGCCAGGGCCCGCCGGGCGACCTCGCGGCCGATCGGGAGCGAGGCCGTCGCCGCGGGGGACGGCGCGTTCAGCACATGCACCGTGCGCGGGGCCTCGCGGATCAGGAAGTCGTCGACCAGGGTCCCGTCCCGCAGGACCGCCTGCGCCCGGACGCCGGCGGGCGTGGGCACCAGGTCGTCCGCGGTCACCGCGGGCAGCAGCCTGCGCACCGCCGCCGTGAACGCGTCCCGGGACACCGACCGGCGCAGCTCCCCGGCCCCGTACCGCCAGTGCCGGCGCGCTATCCGCCAGGAGCCGGGCCAGGCCAGCGTGGCGCCGAGCTCGCGCGGTCTGATCGTCGACCAGTCGTAGCCCTCGAGGGCCAGCGCGGGCACCGCGTTCGGACCGACGTGCACGCTCTTGTCGATGCCGCGCGTGAGATGGACGCCGAGGAAGGGGAACGCCGGGTCCGGCACCGGGTAGACCAGGCCGCGCACGAG
This sequence comes from Streptomyces sp. NPDC107517, assembly GCF_055582645.1. NCBI lineage: Bacteria > Bacillati > Actinomycetota > Actinomycetes > Kitasatosporales > Streptomycetaceae > Streptomyces > Streptomyces sp. NPDC107517. Next base: position 646,720 of record NZ_JBVJPM010000003.1, read on the forward strand.
CTCGGGGCGGGCCAGCTCGAAGTACTCACCCCGGAAGGGGACGATCCGCATGCCGGGGTCGTCCCCCGCGAGACGGGCGATCCGGTCGCAGTGCAGCCCCGCGCAGTTCACCAGGGCGCGCCCCCGGACGACATCCCCGGCGGCCGTGCGCACCGCGACACCACGCTCCGCGCGGCGGTCGATCTGCACCACCTCGGCGCCGTACCGGATGTCCGCGCCCGAGGCCTCGGCGAGATGCCGGGCCACGGAGGCGTAGTCGGCGACACCCGTCGTGCCCACGTGGATCGCGGCGAGGCCGCGCACGTACGGCTCGTACTCGCCGATCTGGGCGGGGCCGAGCTCCCGCACCGGAATCCCGTTCTCCCGGCCGCGCTGGACCAGGGCGTGCAGGCGGGGCAGCTCGTCGCGCTCGGTGGCCACGATCAGCTTGCCGGTGACCGCGTGCGCGACGCCGTACTCCGCGCAGAACTTGACCATCTCGGCCGCTCCCCGCACCGCGAAGCGGGCCTTGAGCGAGCCGGGGCGGTAGTACACGCCGCTGTGGATGACCCCGCTGTTGCGCCCCGTCTGGTGTCGGGCAGGGCCGTGTTCCTTCTCCAGGACCGTCACCCGGGTGCCCGGCTCCGCGCGCGTGAGGGCGTACGCCGTCGACAGACCGACGATCCCGCCACCGATCACCAGCACATCGCAGTCGTACCCGCTCGTCATCACCGTGCCTCACCTCCCGCCCCCGATACTGCACTGCGCCACTGACAACGCGTTCAAACCCGGGCGGTGGCCGTTCGGCCGGACCGGTTCTTCACACCTCTGCCCTACGCCGGAGCCATCAGAAGCGGTCTCGCCCTCTCCCGCAGCTCCACGACGCGCGGCTCGTCCCCGTACGGTTCGAGTCGGTGCAGCAGATCCTTCACGTACTCGGTGGTCCGGGCCGACGAGATCCGCCCCGCCACCTCCAGCGCGCGCGTGCCCTGCTCGCACGCCGCGTCCAGGTTCCCCGACTCCAGCTCGGCGACCGCCGACACCACGAGCCGTAACCCGTGCGAGCGCACGAACTCCTCCGTGGGCTTCGACAGGGCCTGCTCCGTGAAGCGCCGCACCTGGCGGGGAGCCTTGAGGTCGCGGTAGCACTCGGCGGCGTCGGCGGCGAAGCGGTCGTACGAGTAGAAGCCGAGCCACGACGGGTCGTGGTCCCCGTCGCGCGCCCGCTCCAGCCAGCCCTCCGCGGCCCGCAGCGCGGCACCCGCGGCGTGCGCGTCACCCGCGCGCGCGTGTGCGCGTGCTTCCACGAGCCGGAAGAAGCTCATCGTCCTGGCGGTGGCGAGCCCGCGATTGCGCTCCAGGGCGGCCTGCGCCAGGTCCACCCCCTCGTCGCCGAACCCCCGGTACGTCGCCTGGAGCGACATCGACGCCAGCACGTAGCCCCCCAGGGGCACGTCCGCCGCCGCGCGCGCGAGCCGCAGCGCCTGGATGTAGTAGCGCTGCGCCGCCTCCTGCTGGCCCGTGTCGAACGCCATCCACCCGGCCAGGCGCGTCAGTTCGGCGCTCGCCCCGAACAGGGCGCGCCCCACGTCGTCCGAGTACGCGCCGAGCAGCAGCGGGGCCGCCTCGACGCGCAGGCACTCGGGGACCATCGACGAACGCCAGTCGCCGCCCCCGTACTTGGAGTCCCAGCGCCGCGCGTCCTCGGCCGCCTCGCGCAGTTTCCGGACGTCGCTGTGGCCGACCTTCTGAGGTGTGTTGTCCCCGCCGCTCTCCAGGGGCTGGGCGTCGCGTGCGACAGACGAGTCGGCCGGCGTTATCAGCCATCTCGACGCGGGCGTCGCGTACGCGCTCACCGCGAACGATCCGGCCAGCGACTGCCAGATGCCGCCGCCCGTGCGGCGGCCCGCGAGGTCGAGGCGGTACAGCTCCGTCGCCGACTTCACCGCCGCCCCCACGTCGCGCGGGAAGGCGAGGCCCACTTCGGGCGCGGGATCCGCGTCCGCCAGACCGATCTCGTGCAGCGGCACGGGCCGGCCCAGCTTCTGGCCGATGGCGGCGGCGATGAGGTGCGGCGCAGCGCCCTGCGGCACCATGCCCTTGGAGACCCAGCGGGCCACCGAGGTCTTGTCGTAGCGAAGCGTCAGACCGCGTTGCGCGCCGAGGTCGTTGACCCGCCGCGCCAGGCCTGCGTTGCTGATTCCCGCGAGGGCGAGAACGGTGCCGAGTTTCTCGTTCGGCCCGCGTTGCTCCCTGGACATGCGCCACCCCTCGACACAGCCGGCTGCCGCGGTGGCATAACCGCGCGGCATTCGTGCACCCAGCGTAGTTCGCCGGATCCCAAGCGTTAAGGGGCATAGTTCCGGATGGCGGGAATATTGTCCGTACGGGAGTACGTGCCCGGGGCGCCGCCGTCACGGTGTGCTCCGCCCGTGTGGCCGTGCGCCTGCGCGTGCGCTCTTCTGCGGCCACGGGGGGAGCGCTTCCATGATGGTGCGTGGGTCGGCCCGCTGTACTGGATCCAGCGGGCTGGGGGATACCGCCGCCTTCATCCCCGCGGGTGGCGGACCGGTCCGGGAGGTGAAGGGCGCCTCCCGGACTGTGCGTTGCGCGCCGTGGCCGGTGCAGTGTGCACAGGTCTGGCCATCCGCAGCCGATTTGGCCGAATATCGACGGTGCCCTACGGCGCCGCCGATGCCTCCGGGCGGCCCCCGGGGGGTTCAACTACCGCTCAAAAGGGGCGCATTCGGTGGCGCACGTGCCGCCCGGTCGCCGCTCTCGTACGTCTCCTTCGTGGCAGCATGGGGACCCTGTTCCTGTGATTTCCTCTGATTCCTTCTGACGAGGTTCTGTCCACAGCCTGTGGAGGCGGCGATGCGGTGGTTGGTGGGGTGGAGCAGTACCGCCGCCGGACCCGTGCGGTTCGGGGCCGCGGGCTCGACCGGATCCGACGGGGAGACCGTCCACCCCGTGGGCTCCCAGCTCCTGTGGGGTGACCCCGACCCGCTGTGGGCGGTCGGCGACTGGCGTCCGGACGAGGTCAGGATCGTCAGCGCCGACGAGCAGACCCGTATCGCCGTACTCGGCACCTGCGGTGCCACCGACGAGCAGCTGCGGATCGGCCTGTTCGCCGCGCGCGGCGGGGCCCTGCGCCACCTCACCGCCTGGCCCGGCAGCTACACCGCGGTCGTCCAGGTCGGCCGGCGCCTCATGGTCGTCGGCGATCTCGCGGGCGCACGGCCCGTGTTCTACACGCCCTGGGCCGGCGGCACCGCGTACGCGACGGCCGCCCTGCCGCTCGCCGACCTGATCGAGGCCCACCTCGACATCGGCCATCTCGCGGCCCTGCTCGCCGCCCCCGACGTGCCCGAAGCCCTGCACGACTCGACGCCGTACCAGGGCGTACGCCGCATCCCGCCGGGCCACGCGCTGATCCTGCGCGCCGGTGCCCGCGAGATCGCCGGCTACGAACCGGTCGCGTCGCTCGCCGTCGCCGCGCCCTCCGCGGACCCCACCGGCGCGGTGGACGCCCTGCGCGACGCGCTCGTCGAAGCCGTGCGCGCACGGCTCGTCGCGCCCCGGCATGTCCCCGGCGCCGACATCGACCCGGGACCCGTCCCCGGCATGGGCCCCGCCGAGCGGCGCGCGGCCCGCGGCATGCCCGTGCCCGGCATCGGCGCCGACCTCTCCGGGGGACCCGCGTCCGGAACTCTCGCGCTGCTCGCGGCGGGCCTGCCCGGGCTGCCCGGCACGGTCCTCGGCCACGGCACGGGCGCGGGCGAACGTCTCCTCGCCGTCACCTTCAACGACCTGTCCGCGGGCGCCGAAGGGCGCGAGGCCGAACTCCGGCGCGCGGGCGCCATCGCCGCGAACCCCCGGCTGCACCACGTCGTCGTCACCGCAGGCGAAGAGGCGCTCCCTTACGCCGAGTTGGACGGCCCTCTCACCGACGAGCCCGGCCCCTCCCTGATCACCGCCGCCCGCCACCGCACGCGCCTTCTCTCCGGCAGCGCCGACCACTTCACGGGCTACGGCGCCCGCCAGGTACTCGACGCGCACCCGGCCCGCCTCGCCGACCTCCTCATGGACCGGCGCCGACGCCACATGGTCAAGCCGGTCGCCGCGCTCGCCAAGGCGGACGGCGGCTCCGTGCTGGTGCCCGCGCGCGTGTACGGCGCGGCACGCAAGCTGGCCCGCACGCCGTACAAGGAGGGCATCGCAAGCCTCGCGGAGCGGCTGCTGCAGCGGAATTTCGAGGACCCGGGCGGTGCGGCGGGCGCCGTCGGCGCATCGCTCGCGGCCCTCGCCTGGGCGAGACCGGGGCCCGCCGCGCGCTGGCTGACGGGCGAGGCCCTCGCTGAAGTATCGGTTCGCCTCCAGGACGGCGCGACGCGTCCGGGGCCAGGACCGGGGCAGCGGCCCGGCGCGTTCCGGGCCCGCGCCGCCCTCGCCCGTCACGCGGCCGACCTGCGCGTCCTCGAACAGGCCGCCGAGATCCGCTTCCAGCGCCTGCACGCCCCCTTCCTCGACAACCAGGTCGTACGCGCCTCCCGCGCCCTCCCCGAGGCACTCCGCGTCCGGCCCGGCGCCCGCGCCGACATCCTGCGTACCGTCCTCGAAGGCGCCGGCGTCAGCGAACTCCCCGCCGGCTGGGGCGCCCCCTCGCACGCATCGTCCGCCGCGGCGGCCCGCACCGGCCTGCGCGTCTCTGCCGACCACCTCATCCAGCTCTTCGACACCCCGCTCCTCGCCCAGACCGGCCTGATCGAGGCCCGCGTCGTCCGCAAGGCCCTGCGCGCGGCGGCCGACGGCGAGCCCCTGCCGCTGGACGGCCTCGCCGACCTCGTCTCCCTCGAACTCTGGCTGCGCCGCCTCATCGCCCGCCGCGGCACCTGCTGGACCGGCACCCCGGCCCGTCAGCGCGCCGTGCCCACAGGGAGCGTCGCGCCGCAGCGGGGCGCACTGGGAGCCGGGCGCTGAAGCATCGCGCCCGTGGCGTCCCCCGCGCCCGAACCGGAATCCGCGCGACTGAGCCCGTCCTGACCCGTGAGAATGGACCCGTGCGGTACCGAATCCTGGGCGTCACCGAGGCGTACGACGATCAAGGCACACCCCTGCCCGTGGGCGGACAGCGCCTGCGCGCCCTGCTCACGTCGCTCGCGCTGCACGCCGGCCGCACCGCCCCTGCGGACGCGCTCATCGACGACGTATGGGCCGACGAGCCACCCGCCGACGCGACCGCCGCCCTCCAGGCTCTCGTCGGCCGACTGCGCCGCGCCCTCGGCAAGGACGCCGTCACTTCGGTGGCGGGCGGCGGCTATCGCCTCGCCGCCCGCCCCGACGACGTGGACCTGTACGTCTTCGAGCGCCTCGCCCGTGAGGGCACGGCCGCCCTCACGGCACACGACCCGGCGACCGCGTCCCGCGCCCTGCGCGACGCGCTCGCCCTGTGGCGCGGACCCGCACTCGCCGACCTCGCCGACCGCACCGCCGCGACCCGCCCCGAGGCCCAGCGTCTCGAAGCGGCACGCGCGCGCGTGGAGGCCGATCTGCAGCTCGGCCGCGCCGCGGACGTCGTACCGGAGCTGACCGAACTCACCCACGCCCACCCGTACGACGAGCCGCTGTACGCCCTCCTCATCCGCGCCCTGCGCGACGCGGGCCGCGGCGCCGACGCACTCGCCGTCTACGAGACGGCCCGCCGCACCCTCGCCGACGGCCTCGGCGCGGACCCCGGACCCGAACTGGCCGCTCTGTACGCCGACTTGCTCGACTCCGCCCGAGGCCCCGCCCGCGACTTCGGCCGCCCGGCGTCGCCCCGGCAGCCGCAGCGCGACGGCAATCTGAGGCCGCGCCTCAACTCGTTCGTCGGCCGGGAACCCGAACTCGACGCCATCCGTTCAGACCTGCGAGCGGCCCGCCTCGTCACCCTCACCGGACCCGGCGGCTCCGGCAAGACCCGCCTCGCCGAGGAAGCCGCCGCCGAACACCCCCGCGCCTGGCTCGCCGAGCTCGCCCCGCTCGACCAGCCCGAGGCGGTGGCCGGCGCCGTCGTCAGCGCCCTCGGCCTGCGCGAGACCGTCCTGATGACCAGCGAGCACACGGCGCCGCAGGACGACCCCGTGGCGCTGCTCGTCGAACACTGCGCCGCGCGCAGCCTGCTCCTGATCCTCGACAACTGCGAACATGTCATCGGCGCCGCGGCCGAGCTCGCCGAGACCCTCCTCACCCACTGCCCCGGCCTCACGGTCCTCGCCACCAGCCGCGAACCCCTGGGCGTGCCCGGCGAGTCCGTGCGCCCCGTCGAACCCCTGCCGCCCGACCCCGCGCACCGCCTGTTCGCGGAGCGCGCCCGCGCCGTGCGCCCCGACTTCGACGTCACGGGCGACCCCGAGGCCGTGGCCGAGATCTGCCGCCGCCTCGACGGCCTGCCGCTCGCCATCGAGCTGGCCGCGGCCCGCCTCAGACTGCTCACCCCCCGCCAGATCGCGGACCGTCTCGACGACCGCTTCCGCCTGCTGACCAGCGGCAGCCGCACCGTACTGCCCCGCCAGCAGACCCTGCGCGCGGTCGTCGACTGGTCCTGGGACCTCCTCGACGAGCAGGAGCGCACGGTCCTGCGGGAGGCGTCCGTCTTCGCCGGCGGCTGGGACCTGGAGGCCGCGGAGGCCGTCTGCACCGGCCCCGCATCCGACCTGATCGGCGCGCTCGTCGACAAGTCCCTCCTGGTGGCCGCTCCGGGCGACGGCAGCATGCGGTACCGGATGCTGGAGACGATCCACGAGTACGCGACCGAACGCGCCGCCGAGACACCGCTGCTGCGCACCGAGGCCGAGCGGCGCCACGTCGCCTGCTTCCGCGCCCTCGTCGAGAAGGCCGACCCGCTCCTGCGCTCCGCCGAGCAACTCCCATGGATCGAACGCCTGGAGACGGAGCTCGACAACCTCCGCGCCGCGCTCCACCGCTCCACGGTGACCGGCGACACGGAGTCCGCGGTCGCACTCGCCCTCTCCACCGGCTGGTTCTGGTGGCTGCGCAACTACCGCAGGGAGGGCGCCGAGTGGGTCGGCCACATCCTGGAGCAGCTGCTTCCGGCGCACCGCCCGGACCGCCCGGACCGCCCGGCCCCGTCCGGCTGCCGGGTCCCCCCGCGCGAAGGGCGGACGTTCCCCGCCGCGGACGACCTGGCGGACGAGGACGACCCGCTGTACTGGCCGCTCATGGAGCTGCGCCTCCTGCACATCTTCTTCGTGGCCCAGTCCAGAGCGGAGAGCGCCCTGCGGGGCGAGGCCGACCGGGAGTACCTCATGCGGGTGCGCGACGCCTTCGCTCGGCCCGGGCCCGCGGGGGCACGCTTCCCCGGCATCATCTGGCCGTTCACCGTGCACTTCCTGGACAACCCGGAGAACGTCAGGGCCGCCCTCGACCAGGCCGTCGCCAACTGCCGTGTGTACGGCGGCGAGTGGGAGATCGGCGTCACCCTGATGTTCCGTACGCACACGGCCGTCGACGGGCCGGGCAACCTCACGGGCGTCGACGACGACGTCGCCGAGCTGCGGACCATCAGCCGCCGTGTCGGGGACCGGTGGATGCGCGCCCAGGTGTGCAGCGCGGCCGGTGAGGCGGCCATCGCGCGCAGCCGGTTCGACGAGGCGAAGGGCGAGTTCGAGGAGGCACTGCGCCTCGCCTACGAGGTCGGCGCGTACGCGGAGGCGCCGTTCCTCATCGCCCGGCTCGGCGAGATCGCCTACCGCTCCGGCGAACGCGACGCGGCGCGCAAGCTCCTGACCGAGGCGATCGGGGAGGCCGACCGGTACGGGGTGCCGGATCCCCACGCGTACGTGCTGCTCCTGAACGCCCTGATGGCGGTGGAGGACGGCGAGGTGGCGCGGGCCCGCGCGCTGTGCGACGACGCGGCCACGGAGTCGTCGCGAGGCACCCCGCCACCGCAGTTCACGGCCATGGTCGGGGGCGTCGACGCACGGATCACGGCGGCCGAGTCGGGGCCCGCGCGCGGCCTCGCGGTCCTCACCGACGCCCTGCGGTACGCGGTCGAGCACCGCTGTGCGGAGAGCGTCAACGCAGGACTCGCGGGCCGCGGGGCGCTCTTTTTGGCCCAGCTGGGCGACACGGAGGGCGCGGTACGGGTGGTGGCCGCGTCCGACGGCTGGCGCGGTGTCTCCGAGCGGCCCCAGCCCGAACGCGCCGAGATCGAGGCGCTGGAGGCGGAGGCCGCCGCCGCGCTGGGCGCCACCCGGTACGCCGCTGCGCGCGCCGCGGGGGCGGGCAACACGGCGGCCGAGACGGTCACGTTCCTGACGGCACGCGTCCGCCACTTCGACCAGGGCCGCGCGCTTCGACCGGGGACGCTCACCGGCAGGTGAAACGGGACTCCGCCCAGTCCCCGACCGCGAGGGAGCCGAAGTTCGTCCGCGGCTCGGTGACCAGGCGGATCGTCTTGTGCCCCGCGAGATTCAGGTGAACCGGAACGGCAGGGTCCCCGCCCCTGAGGACCTGCGACCCCCACAGGCGCACCCCGTCCGCGTACACGGAGAACCGCACCGCGCCCGTGCCGAGCGTCATGTCGTCGACACCGGCGAAGGCGTCGTACGCGGTGCAGCTGCGGTTGAGGTCGACGGTCACGGAGGAGTTCGCGTGGACGGTGACGCCGTTCGCGTACTGCTTGTCCGCCACGCGCAGGCCGTGGCGCTGCCACACCCAGCTGCTCTCGCCGGGCCGGATCTCCGGCTCGGTGCCGTCGCCGAGTCCGCCGTACGACAGCTGGTTCAGCTGGTAGACGGCCGGGGCGGGCGGGGGAGGCGTGGGCTTCGGAGTGGGCTTGGGCGTCGGCTTCGGGGCCGGCTTCGGAGGTGGTGTCGGCTCGGGCGTGGGCTTCGGGACCGGCTTCGGGGTGGGCGTCGGCTTCGGCGCGGGCCTGGGGGGAGGCGTCGGCTTCGGGGCCGGCGGCTCGGGCTTCGGCTCGGGGGGAGGCGTCGGCTGCGGCGGCGTGATCGGCTGCGAGACTGCCGGCTTCTCCTTGCGCGCCTCCGGCTTGGGCTTCTGCGGGTCGCCCGCGAGGGCGATCGCCACCGCCACGGCCACGCCCGCCGCGACCACACCGGCCGCGATACCCGCCTTCACGGGCGCGCCGAGCCCCTCGGACGCCGCGGCGCCCCCGCCCGCCGCCCCTCCGGAACTGCCGCCCGCCGCGGCCGCCGCACCGGCGCCGGCCGCACTCGCGGCGCCGCCGCCGATGAGCGCGACCACCTTCGCGTACCCGGCGGCACCGAACCAGCCGATGACCGCGACCGGCACGACACCGGGGATCCCGCCGGCGACTTCCTTGATCTGACCGGCGGCGAGCCGGCACCTGGCGCACTCCTCCAGATGCTTGCGCAGGCCGCGCTCGGCCCGGGTGCGCAGGCTGCCGCGGGCGTACGCGCCGAGCCGGTCGGCGTAGCGCGCGCACTCCTCGTCCTGGGTGAGGGTGGTGCTCACATGGGCCTGGAGGTACGCCTCCTTGAGGCCCTCGCGGGCGCGCTTGGCCAGCACGCGCGTGCCGTTGGCGTCGAGGCCGAAGAGCGTGGCGACCTCGCTGGGCGACTCGTCCTCGACCTCCGTGTGCCACAGGACGGCCTGCCAGCGCTCCGGCAGGGACCGGAAGGCCCGCATGGCCATCGACTGCTCGGCCTCGTGCATCGCGAGGACGTCGGCGCCGAGATCCAGGGTGTCGTCGTCGGAGACCTCGCTGGAGCGGGCGGCCTGCTGGGCGAACACCGCGAAGTCCTCGACCAGGTGCTCGCGCTTCGCCGACTTCGTCCAGCCAGCGGCGACGCGGCGCACGGTGGTCAGCAGATAGGCGCGCACCGCGTGCTCGGGCCCGCTGCCGCCGCGCACGGCCTGAAGCATGCGCGCGAACACCTCGGCGGTGAGGTCGTCGGCGGTGTGCCCGTCCCGGCAGCAGGTGCGTGCGTAACGGAGGACGGCGGCCGAGTGACGGCGGTACAGCTCCTCGTACGCGGTGTCGTCGCCGGACCGCATACGGGCGATCAGGTCGGCGTCCGCCGAAGGCGCTTCGGGCGGGGGCGGGAGCACGAGGGTGCCCGGATCCACGCCGTGCTCGCGCTGCTGCGGGACGCTCGGGTCGGAGCGGTCCTCACCCGGGGCGTCGGAAGGGCCTGCGGGGGCCGGGAGGCCGGGGGGTTCGGAGTCTGGCGAGTCGTCCCGGCGTGGACCTCCCTGGCTCGGCACCTGCCGCGCGGGCAGCCCGCCGGTCCCGGCGTCGCCCGCACTACTGTTCTCGAGTGGCTCGTCCCGCCCGTCAACGCTCACCGCGGAAAGCCCCCGACCGCACACTCAGACCCGAACACGCGGGAAAGAGTGCCACAAGGGTGGTCCCCACCACCTGCCGGTGCCCGTCAACCACTCATCCGTGGAAACTTCCTGCAGTGAAGCAATAGCTTTCACCCGTACGGGTAGTGGTCAACGTTCGTGCAAGAAACGGGAGTTGGCCGTGCGCGACGCACCTGCGCCACCCACGGCCGTCCCCACAGCCGGCGCCGCGCGCATCACCTGCCACCGCGCCCGCCGAAGGCCGCCGGGTACCCCAGGCGTCGGTCGTACGCCCAGAACCCGCCCCGCCCCCGGTGCGCCCGGCCCCACCGGTCCTACGCGGCACTGCCCGCCCTTACGCGGGCCGTGAGCGCAGCCCTTCGAGCAGGATGTCCAGAAGTCGCGACGAGGCCGCGGCCTGCTGTGCGGCGTCCGGCAGGGAGGGCGCTGCCGTGGCGATCACCAGCAGTACGTCCGCCACCGTCACGTCCTCGCGGAGCTCCGACGCCGCGCGCGCCCGGTCCACGAGCTGCCCGACGACCTCGAGCAGCTCCGCGGCGCCCGCGTCGTCCGCCGGCGCCGCCTCGGCGACCGGGGTCGTGCGCTGCTCCACGAGACGCAGCTCGGGCGGGACGCCGGCGTGCCGCTGCTGCGGAACCCGTGTATCGCCCCGGACCGCACCCGCCGCGTCGGCACGCTCGTCGGGGACGCCGACGCGCAGCACCTGCGGAGGCAGCAGCCGCCCGGCACCGGAGGCCACGGACGTGCGCAGGAAGCGCGACAGCGCCGACCACGGCTCGTCCTCCTGGCCGAGGGCGGCCCGCGCCTGGTCGGTCAGCCGGGAGGTCTCCTCCTCGGCTATGCGCCGCACCAGCACGTCCTTGCTCGGGAAGCGCCGGTACACCGTGCCGACACCGACCCGGGCCCGCCGCGCCACGTCCTCCATCGGCGCGCCGTACCCCAGCTCGCCGAAGACCTCGCGCGCCGCGCGCAGGACGTGTTCCAGATTGCGCTGGGCATCCACGCGCAGCGGCGCGGCACGCGAACTGTCGCCCGCGCCGCGCCCGTTACCGCCCGCCGTAGTGGCCGGTCCGCCGGCCACGGCCGAAGCGGAAGCCGTGGAAGTCCATTGAGAGTCCTGAATGTGCATATGTGTTCCCCCGGTAATGACGTCTCCCCCCGGAGACTCTCCCCGCCATTGGCAACCGGAGCGTGAGGAACAGGCCAGTTCCACGGACCCGTCCGACGGGTCCGTCAGCGCATCCCCCGACACCCCGACAGCACACGAACATAGTTGAGCCGGAGTCAATTCAGAAGGGGCAGGTTCCGCACAGAGCGCCCCCCGAACGGAGTACGCGGCGATTCCACCCCGATTGCACCCCTGTGCCTCACCCGCTACACACACGCTGACCTGCGGACATGTCCCGTACTCCGGCAATTCGCCCGACCGGCTGCCGGTGCGGCCGCCGGTCACACAATTTGCCGGGGCTGTGGACAAACTCAAGTGGCCGATGCGTCATGGGGTGGTGCCGATGCCGAAGACTGCTTCTTCCCGGGGGACGGCCCCGGAAGTCCCGCGTACGCGCGTCCTCGTCGTAGGGGGCGGATATGTCGGGATGTACACCGCGCTGCGCCTCCAGCAGAGACTCAAACCGGAACTGAGAAGCGGCCGGACCGAGATCGTCGTCGTCACCCCCGACCCGTACATGACCTACCAGCCGTTCCTGCCCGAGGCCGCCGCCGGATCCATCTCGCCGCGCCACGTCGTCGTGCCGCTGCGCCGCGTCCTCGGCAGGTGCCGCGTCATCGTCGGCGAGGTCACGGCGGTCGACCACGGCAAGCGGACCGCCACGTTCACCACGCTGGCCACCGAGGAGGAGGGCACGGGCGCCGTCGAGATCACGTACGACGAACTCGTCCTGGCCCCCGGCTCCGTCTCGCGCACCCTGCCCGTGCCCGGGCTCGCCGACCACGGCATCGGCTTCAAGACCGTCGAAGAGGCCGTCGGCCTGCGCAACCACGTCATCGAGCAGCTGGACATCGCCTCCTCGACCCGCGACCCCGCCATCCGCGACGCGGCCCTCACCTTCGTCTTCGTAGGGGGCGGCTACGCGGGTGTGGAGGCACTCGGCGAACTCGAGGACATGGCGCGCTACGCCGCAGGTCACTACCACAACGTCACCGCGGACGACCTGAAATGGATCCTCGTGGAGGCCAGCGACCGCATCCTCCCGGAGGTCGGCGAGGAGCTGGGCCGCTACACCGTCAGCGAACTGCGCCGCCGAAACATCGACGTACGCCTGCGGACCCGGCTCGAATCCTGCGAGGACCGGATCGCCGTCCTCGACGACGGCTCCCGCTTCCCGACCCGCACCGTCGTGTGGACCGCGGGCGTCAAACCGAACCCCCTGCTCGCCGCGACCGACCTGCCGCGCAACGAACGCGGCCGCCTCACCTGCACCGCCCAGCTCGCCGTCGACGGCGCTCCGCACGCCTGGGGCGCGGGCGACGCGGCCGCCGTCCCCGACATCACGGCCGGCGAGGAGGGCAAGGAGTGCGCGCCCAACGCCCAGCACGCGGTGCGCCAGGCCAGAGTCCTCGGAGACAACATCGCGGCCTCCCTGCGCGGCGAGCCCCTGACGGACTACGAGCACGCGTACGCCGGCTCCGTCGCCTCGCTCGGCCTGCACAAAGGTGTCGCACACGTCTACGGACGCAGGCTGAAGGGCTACCCTGCCTGGTTCATGCACCGCGTCTACCACCTGAGCCGGGTGCCGACCGTGAACCGGAAGGCCCGTGTCCTGAGCGAATGGATACTCTCCGGGCTCTTCAAGCGCGAGATCGTCTCCCTCGGCTCGCTCGAACGCCCGCGTGCGGAATTCGAACTCGCGGCCGGGGGAAACCCGCCGGGCAGCCCCCCGGCGAACCCGCCCCAGGACCCGAAGGGGTCGACCTGACCGGACTCAGGAACTCCCCCTCAAGGACAGGCGTCTGACGGATGCCGGTCCGGTCGGTCAGACTGGTCCATGACCCTGGCCGGCCCCTGACCGTGGGCGGACCGACCGCCACGTTGCCCTTCCCCGCGCTCCCGGTCACCCGGCCGGACAGGGGAGACCCCACCCGACCTCACGAGGCTTTCCCCACAGTGAACTTCACGCGCTGGAGCGCCCGGCTCCCCGGAACGCAGCGCCGCGCGGCAGCGCGGTCCGACCATGGCGTCTCCCAAAGCCAGCGAGGGGAAGGCGCCGTGCCCGCCGCCCGCCACGAACCCCCGTCCGACGACGACGCGCTCACGCCCGCCGCCGGCATCGACGAACTGCCCGCACGCGAGGTCCTCGACCGCGTCCCGGCCCTCGTCGCCCTCGTCCACGGCCCCGACCACCGCATCGCGTACGTGAACGACGCGTACGTCTCGGCCTTCGGCGACCGCCCCACCGGCGCCCCCGCGCGCGAGGCGCTGCCCGAGCTGGAGGAACTCGGCCTGCTGCCGCTGCTCGACCAGGTCCTGCGCAGCGCCAAGCCGCGCACGGTCAAGTCCCGCAAGGTGGCCGGCGGCCGCTCGTACACGTTCACCTGCACACCCGTGACGGTGCCGGCCGGCGAAGCGGACGGTGACAACGAGGGGGCGGGACAGCAGCGGGCAGGCGGCCCCGGAGTGCTCGTCTTCGCGACCGACGTCACCGACCACGCCGAGGCCGCCGAGCGGCTGCGCGCCAGCGAGCGCCGCCAGCGCGAGACCGCCGTCACCCTCCAGCGCTCCCTCCTGCCCCAGGAGCTGGAGCAGCCCGACGACCTGCGCATCGCGGCCACGTACCAGCCGGGCGGCACCGAGGCCGCGGTCGGCGGCGACTGGTACGACGTGATCACCCTCGGCGGCGGCCGCACCGCCCTCGTCATCGGCGACGTCATGGGCCGCGGGGTGCGCGCCGCCGCCGTCATGGGCCAGCTGCGCACCGCCGTCCGCGCCTACGCCCGCCTCGACCTGCCGCCGCACGAGGTGCTCCAGCTCCTCGACGGCCTCGCCATCGAGATCGACGCCAACCAGATCGCCACCTGCGTCTACGCGGTCCACGACCCGAACGAGGGCCGCCTCGTCTACGCGTCGGCCGGCCACCTCCCCATCCTCGTACGCGACGAGAGCGGCACGATCCACCGCGCGGAAGAGCCCACGGGGCCCCCGCTCGGCACCGGCGGGTGGCTGCACGCCTCCGGATCGGTTCCGCTCGGCCCCGGATCGACCGCCGTCATGTACACCGACGGCCTGGTCGAGCGCAGGGACGAGGACATCGACGAGGGCGTCGCGGCCCTGGAGCGCGCGCTCGCCGGCGCCACCGGCACGCCCCAGGTCGTGTGCGACCGCCTCATCCGCGCGGCAGGCGTCACCGCGGACCACGACGACGACGTGGCCGTCCTCGTCCTCCAGCACCCGGCGCGCACGGGCCCCGACGGAGAGCTGTTCCGCAACGCAGCCCTGGAACTCCTCGGCGGCGTCGAAGCGACCCCCCGCGCGCGTGCCTTCGCCTCCGGGGTACTCGCCAGCTGGCGCTTCTCGACCGAGCTGCACGACCTGGGCGTCCTGGCCGCCAGCGAACTCGTCGCCAACTCGCTCCAGCACGGCACCCCGCCCATGCGCCTCAGGCTCCGCCGCACCGACCGCCGACTGATCATCGAGGTCACCGACGGCGACGACCACCTCCCGCGCCGCCGCCGCGCCGAACCCGCCGACGAGGCGGGCCGGGGCATCGCCATCGTCGCCACGATCGCCTCGAACTGGGGCTCCCGGCGCACCCCGGGCGGCGGCAAGGCGGTCTGGTGCGAATTCGCCCTGCCGCGTACGCCGTGATCCGGCCGGGCCTCAGGCGGACGCGGCCGCGGGCACCGGCTCGACCGGAGCCCCGCCCTCCGCCACGATCCGGCTCTTCGCCAGTGACGGCTGGTCCTGCACGGGCGACAGATGCCGCCCGAGCCGCACCGCGAGGAACGTGATCCCCAACGAGAACAGCACGAACGTCACGATGTACGGACCGTGCAGCGCGGCCCCCATGGGCCCGCCGACCGCCGGACCGACGGCCAGAGCGAGCTGCTTGACCAGCGCGAACGCCGAGTTGTACTGCCCGACCGTCCCGGCCGGCGCCAGATCGGCGACCAGCGGGGCCACGGTCGGCGACAGCATCGCCTCACCGAGACCGAACAGCGCGTACGTCGAGATGAACGCGGCCGTCGCCATGGCCTGGCTGCCGTGCCCCACACCCGCGTACCCGGCCGCGAGCCACGCGACCGCCCACACGAGCCCGACCGCGGCGATCACCCGGGACCGCCTGCGCCGCTCGACGAACTTCAGGACCGCGAACTGCGCGACCACGATCATCGCGGTGTTGGCGGCGAGCGCGATGCCCAGCGTCGACGGGGAGATCCCCGCCGCCTCCACGCCGTACGCGCTCAGGCCCGACTCGAACTGTCCGTAGCAGGCGAAGAACAGCACGAACCCGAGGACGCACAGCTGCACCATCGCCCGGTGCCGCAGCAGCGCCCGCAGCCCGCTGCCCGCACCGGAGCCGTCCTTCGGCACGGCCCCGCCGATCGTCGGCGCGTACGGCATCCGCACGAAACCGACGACAGCGGCGAGCACCAGGAACATCACGCCCTCGATGCCGAAAAGCAGGGTGAAGCTCGACGGACGGCTCTCGTCGACGATCTGGCCGCCGATGAGCCCGCCGATGCCAAGACCGAGGTTCTGCAGAAAGAACTGCAGGGCGAAGGCGCGCGTACGGGTGTCCGGCGTGGACGTCCACACGATCATCGTGGCGAGCGCCGGCTGGATCACGGCCGTGCCCGCGCCGAGCACCGCCGCCGACAGGACCGCGGTCGTCCGACCGCCCGCGAGCCCGAGCCCGACGGCACCGACCGCCGCCACCAGCGTGGCGACGACCAGGACGGGCACGGGACCGCGCCGGTCGATGGCCCGTCCCGTGAACGGCAGGACGACCAGAGCGGCCATGGCGAAGGCGGCGAGCACGATGCCCGCAGCTCCGGCCCCGAGACCTCGCACCTCAGCGACGTACACATAGAGGAACGGGACCGTGAACCCGACGCCGAACGAACTCAGCGCGCTGCCCACCTGGATCCGACGCATCGCTGCGCCCATCGCCCTGGTCACTTTCACCTGCCTTAGGAGTTAGAACTGAAGACTTCGAAGCTAAAGTTAGGATCTAAACAATACACATCGAAGGACTTCAACGCCAAGCCGGTCGTGCCATACTGCGGGCCATGGGCGACAACCCCGGCGACAGTGAGCCGACCCTCGACGAGCAGATCGCCGCGTACCAGCGCGAGTTCCAGGACCTCGACCCCCAGGTCGAGCAGATCGTCTCCGCGCTCGGCCGCCTCAACAGGCGCATGAACGTCGCCTACGGCCGCCAGACCGCGAACCTCGGCATCACGAACGCCGAGTGGGAGGTCCTCAAGGCCCTCGTCCTCTCCGGCGCCCCGTACCGCATGGGCCCCGGCGACCTGGCGAAGCGACTCGGCCTCACTCCGGCCGCCATGACCCACCGCATCGACCGCATGGTCGGCGAAGGCCTGGTCACCCGCGACCGCGACGAGTCCAACCGGGTACGCGTCATCGTCGAGCTCACCACCGAGGGCCGCGCCAAGTGGCTCGAGGCGATGCGCCTCGCCTCCGGCTTCGAGGAGGACCTGCTCCAGGACCTCTCCTCCGACGAGCGGGGAGTCCTCGGTGAGGTCCTGACCCGCCTGCTGCGCCGCGTGGAGGACGCCCAGCCGGACGCCGGCGGCCGCCTCACGGACCTCGACTGAAAAGAAGTTGCCAGGAGGGTGTTGACATGCCCCTCCTCGATACGTAAGGTTCTTCGAGTTGCCACGGAGCCGTAACGGTTCTGCGACAGCACCTCCGCCGCTGAAGCGGCAACCAACCACGAGCACGATCTCCCTCCGGGATCGAATTCGGCGTGCCCGAATTCAATTCGATTCCGGTACGGCGGCCCGATTAGGAACCGCCGGGGGAATCCGCTAAAGTTTGGGACGTCGGAACGGCCCAACAGCCGCAAAGACAAACCCCGCTGACTGGGAGTCAGGCCCGAAAGGATCTGATAGAGTCGGAACCGCCGGAAAGGGAAACGCGAAAAGCCGAAAGGCCGGAGCGGAAACCTG